>NZ_JADWYX010000066.1:11787-50000 GCF_016786355.1 Frankia sp. AgB1.9 | reverse complement strand
AAGGATCCCCAGAACGCAACGAAGATCATCGATGGCTATTTGATCTTGTTGGTGCGGGTCTTAACTTAGCGGTATTGCCCCCTGGTGTGGGTGTCGGGGGCCAGGTCCTGGTGCGCGGCCGGCCGGTCATAGCGGACGTCCGCAACAGCCGGCGACAGCCCGGCCGAAGCGACTGGGCCGGCACCGAAGAGGGAATCCGGGCGGTCGCCGCCGTCCCCGTCCGCAGGGCCGGCGCGATCTGGGCGGTGATGTACGCGGCCACGCGATCGAGGGATCAGATCGGCTCCGCCGTCAGTGACACCTTCGTCGAGATGGCGCGCGCGTTCGAGCGATTTCTCGCCTACCACAGCGGCGGGGCCAGGGGTGATACCGGCGGCGGCCCCTACGTACGCCCACCCGCACCGGCGCTGGAAACCCTCCTCCAGATCGAGGCGGAGCTGGAGGGGCTGACCGACCACGCCGGCGACCAGGTGGCGGTACGAGAACGGGTCGCGTCCATCCGCCAGCTGTTACAGGCGTGCTACGGCTACATGGACGGGGCGACCGACCGCGAGCCGGCCTTCGGCCTGACACCGCGCGAACTCGAGGTGGTCCGGTTCATCGCCGAGGGCCACTCCAACGCGGAGGCCGCGAAACATCTCACGGTAAAGCCGGAGACCGTGAAATCGTATCTGCGAAGCATCATGCAGAAGCTGGGCGTCCACAATCGCACCGCCGCCGTCAACGTGGCGCGCCGGGCCGGCCTGCTGCCGTAGGCGGCGGCCGGGCTACCCGGCCCGGGACTCGAACCCGGTTTCCGCCGGAGCGGCCACCCGCCGCCCGAGCCTGATCAGAAGCGGCCGGGCGGGCGCTCTCGCGAGCGCCGCCCGGCGGCCACCTCAGGTCGTCAGAAGACCCCCCGTTTGCGGCTAGTTCGGACGGTTATACGCACCCTAGGTTGCGGAACATGGCTCCGGTTGCCGGTTGACGCCTTTTTCGGCGCGACGGTCATCGGGCTGAGCGTCGGTCTGCGCTGAACGCCAGCCGAGGTGACCACGCCATCGTCCGTAGCGGAGCGGGGGCCGCTGTCGTTTCTTCTGCTAGGAGAGCCGGATGCACGCTTCTCCCAAATCCGGGGTGCCTTCCGCCCGGGATTCCGACGGTTCGGCGAACACACTCCGTGAACGCCTGACCGATCTCCCGAAGTCCGGGCAGATCCGAGTCCTTCTCAATCTGATAGCCGAGATCGTCGGTGTGCTAACTGACCGCGATTCGGCACGAATCCCGGTCGATACCCTCGTTTCGTGGCGCCGCCTTGGAATCTATCGCGAGGTAGCCGGCCTATTGCGGTCGAGGCTGGCAGCGGAGACCGGCCTGGTACTCCCGGCCACCCTCCTGTTCGACCGGCCGTCGCCGGCCGCCCTGGCCGCCTATCTGCGGGCGCGCATCCTGGGGAGCGACGACGAGGCCGACGTGACGCTCAACGGTCCCCCGGGCGGAGTCGTCGCCGGGGATCCCGTGGCCGTCGTCGGCATGGCCTGCCGGCTGCCCGGCGACGCCAACTCGCCGGCCGCGCTGTGGGAACTGGTGCGGGACGGCCGGGATGGCATCGTCGGGCTGCCGACGAACCGCGGCTGGGACCTGGACGCGCTCTACGCCCCGGATCGCGAGCAGCCAGGAACGATCTACACCCGCCACGGCGGGTTCCTGCCGGACATCAGCCTGTTCGATCCCGGCTTCTTCGGCATCGGCCCCCGTGAGGCCGCCGCGATGGATCCCCAGCAGCGGCTGATGCTGGAGATCACCTGGGAGGCGTTCGAACGCGCGGGCGTCGACCCCGGCTCCCTGCGCGGCAGCAGGACCGGCGTCTTCACCGGGGTGTCCCTCCAGGACTACGGGCCGCCCTGGCACCGCGCCCCGGCCGAAGTTCAGGGCCAGTTACTCACCGGGAACGCGCTCGGCGTCGTCGCCGGCCGCGTGTCCTACACGTTCGGGTTCGAAGGCCCGGCGTTGAGCGTGGACACGCAGTGCTCCAGCTCGCTGGTGGCCATCCACCTGGCCGCGCGGTCGCTTCTGTCGGGCGAGTGCGAGCTGGCGCTGGCCGGTGGAGTGACCGTGATGGCGACACCGAGCATGCTGCTGGAGTTCAGCCGCAAGCAGGGCCTGGCGCCCGACGGCCGGTGCAAGCCCTTCTCCGCGGACGCCGACGGGACCGGCTGGGCCGACGGCGCCGGCGTGCTCCTGTTGGAACGGCTCTCCGACGCGCGCCGGCACGGCCACGAGGTACTCGCGCTGATCCGCGGCACCGCGATCAACCAGGACGGCGCCAGCAACGGACTGGCGGCGCCGAGCGGCAGCGCCCAGCGACGCCTCATCCTCACGGCGCTGGCCAGCGCCGGACTCGACCCGGGTGACGTGGACGTCCTGGAGGCGCACGGCACCGGCACCGCGCTCGGCGACCCGATCGAGGCCGAGGCCGTCGTCGCCACCTACGGTCGCGGCCGCCCGGCCGGCCGGCCGCTGCACCTCGGGTCGCTGAAGTCGAACATCGGTCACACCCAGGCGGCGAGCGGGGTCGCCGGCGTGATCAAGATGGTGCAGGCCATGCGGCATGGCCAGCTGCCGCGGACCCTCCATGTGCGAGAGGCGTCTCCGCATGTCGACTGGTCCGCCGGCCACGTCTCCCTGCTCACCGAGCAACGGCCGTGGGAGACCTCCGACGGCGCACCAAGGCGCGCGGCGGTCTCCTCGTTCGGTGTGAGCGGCACCAACGCCCACCTGATCCTCGAGGAGGCCGCGGACCTGCCCGAGACGAGCGAGGCGCCGGGCACCAACCGGCCGGACTCCACGGCCTCCCACCCGCGCTCGGCGAACGCGCCGGCCCCGGTGCCGATCGTCCTGTCCGGCCGGACAGCCGAGGCCGTGGGCGCCAACGCCGCGCGGCTGGCCGGTCATCTGGACCGCCACCTCGAGATCACCCCGCTCGACGTCGGACTCACGCTGAGCGGCAGGGTCCGCTTCGAGTCACGCGCCGTCGTCATCGTCTCCGACGAGCGAGGAGGTCACGCGCATCTGGTCAACACCCTGACGAGGCTCGCCGAGAACCGCTCCTCGGCCGGTCTGATCTCGGGGGTGGCGCGGCCGGCGGTCTCGGGCGGGCGGACGGCATTCCTGTTCACCGGGCAGGGCAGCCAACGCGCGGGAATGGGCCGGCTGCTGTACCGGGCCTACCCGGAGTTCGCCCGGGCGCTGGACGAGATCTGCGACCGGTTCGCTCCGCTCCTGCGCCGCCCGCTGCGGAAGGTCATGTTCGCGCCAGCCGGCTCGACCGACGCCGCGCTGCTCGACCAGACCGCGTACACGCAGGCCGCGCTCTTCACTTTCGAGACGGCGCTGTTCCGGCTCCTCCAGTCCTGGGGCCTGCGGCCCGACACCGTCGTCGGGCACTCCATCGGCGAGCTGACCGCGGCCCACGTCGCCGGGGTCTGGACACTCGACGACGCCTGCGCGCTGGTCGCGGCCCGAGGCCGGCTGATGCAGGAGTGCCGGCCCGGGGGCGCCATGACCGCGATCCGAGCCGGCGAGGCGGACGTCCTCGCCTCGATCGCCGGGCTGGCCGGACAGGTCGAGATCGCCGCCGTGAACGGCGCCCGGTCCACGGTGATCGCGGGCGACGCGGACGCGGTCGCCCAGGTGGCCGCCGACTGGACGCGGCGCGGCACGCGCACGAAGAGGCTGACCGTCAGCCACGCGTTCCACTCCCCCCACATGGACGACATGCTCGTGGCCTTCCGCACGGCCGTGCAGGCAGTCACCTACCACCCGCCGTCCCTGCCCGTCATGTCCAGCCTGACCGGTGAACCCGCCACCGAGGCTGACCTGATGTCGCCCGAGTACTGGGTACGCCAGGTACGTGAGCCGGTCCGGTTCCTCGACGGGGTTCGCGGGCTGCACCGGGACGGCGTGCGGGCCTTCGTCGAGATCGGGCCCGACGCCGTCCTGACCGCGCTCGTGCCGGGCTGCCTGCCCGAGGACGCCACAGCCGAGGACCTGGCAGCGGTCGCGACCAGCCGGGCCGGCCGTTCCGAACCCGAGACGCTGCTCGTCGCCCTCGCCGAGCTGGACGTCGCGGGTGTCGCCATCGACTGGGCGACGCTGTGCGACGACCGCGGCGGCCGCCGGGTCGACCTCCCGACCTACGCCTTCCAACGCAGGCGCTACTGGATCGACGGCGCGGCAGTTCCGCCGGCGACCGGCGCACCGGCGACGAGACCGGACAGCTGGCGCTACCAGGTCCGGTGGGAGCCGTTGTCCGCTGAACGCGCCGCGGCGGCGGCCGCCGGCCACCTCGCCACCGGAGCTTCGATCAAGGGCACCTGGCTGGTGTTGACAGGGCCGGCGGGGGTCGACGACCGGATGCTCTCCCGGCTGTCCTGGCTCCTCGAACGTCTGGGCGGCAGGCCGGTCCACATCCCCCTCGCCGTGGCCGACGCGGAGCGCGGGCGGCTCGCCGCGGTGCTGTCGAAGCACAGCTCGAGTCGGGACGACCAGCTCGGCGGCATCGTCTCACTGCTCCCGTTCGACGATCAGCCCAACGCCCTGCACCCGCGGCTGACCAACGGGTTCGCCTTCACCTGCCTGGTCGCGCAGGCGCTCGACGACCTCGGCCAGACCGCGCCGTACTGGTGCGTCACCCGCGGCGCGGTCAGCACCGGGCCGCTCGATCCGGTCTCCGCGCCGGCCCAGGCGATGGTGTGGGGGCTGGGCCGCGCGCTGGCGCTGGAGCGCCCCGACGCCTGGGGCGGCCTTCTCGACCTCCCGGCCACCCTCGACGACGAGGCGCTGGCCCTGGCCGGCGTCGCGCTCACCGCGCCCGGCGGTGAGGACCAGCTGGCGGTACGCGGCGGCGCGCTGCTGGTCCCACGCCTGGTCCCGGCCGAGCCGGCCCACACCGCGGCGGCGTCCTGGCGACCGAGCGGAACCGTTCTGATCACCGGTGGAACCGGCGCGATCGGCGCCCACGCCGCCCGCCGGTTCGCCCGGGACGGAGCGGCGCGCCTCATCCTGGTCAGCCGGCGCGGGCCGGCCGCCCCCGGGGTCCCGGAGCTGGTCGCGGACCTCCAGGCGCTGGGTACCAAGGTGACCGTCGAGGCGTGCGACCTCGCCGACCGCGACCAGGTCACGGCGCTGCTCGACCGGGCGACGGGCTTCGACGAGCCGCTGACCGCCGTCGTGCACGCGGCCGGCGTCATCGGCCGGGTCGCGCCGTTACGGGAGCTCAGCCTCGGCGAACTTGAAGAGGTCGTGACCGGCAAGGCCGTCGGAGCGGCACTGCTCGACGAGCTGACCAGCCCCGCCAGCGGCGACGGAGTCCCACTGGACGCGTTCCTGCTGATCTCCTCCGTCTCGGCGACCTGGGGCAGCGGCGGCCAGACCGGGTACTGCGCGGGCAACGCCTACCTGGACGCCCTGGCCTCGCACCGGCACGGCCGCGGGCTGCCGGCCACCTCCGTCGCCTTCGGTCCCTGGGCCGAGGGGGGCCTCGGTGCCGAGCCGACGTTGCGCGACTACCTGCTGCGGCGCGGGGTCGCTCCCCTGCCGGCCGAGGCGGCCGTCACCGCCCTGACGGAGGCGGTCGCCGCCGGCTCGGCGGCGACGACGGTGGCCGACGTCGACTGGGGACGTTTTCTGCCGCCGTTCACCGCGCGGCGGCCCAGCCACTTCTTCGACGAGCTGAGCGAGCGCCCGGTCCGAGCCGCCACGCCTCCGCCGACGACCGGCCTCTCGACCGGCCCGGCGGCGGACGACCAGCGTGCCAGCCTCGTCCGTCTCACCGGATCGGAACGCGATCGCGCGCTGACCAGCCTGGTGCGCGAGGAGGCCGCGGCTATCCTCGGCCACGCGTCGCCAGACGAGGTGGCGCTCGATCGCCGATTCCTGGACCTCGGCTTCGACTCGCTCGCGTCGGTCCAGCTCAGCCGCCGTCTGTCCACCGTGATCGGCCAGCGGCTCGCCCCACCCGTCGTCTTCGAGCACCCGACCGTGACGGAGCTGGCCGAGTATCTCGGCTCGCTGGTCGCCACCCAGGACCGTGCAGCGCCGAGTGGCCAGCTCACGCCGGCCGGGGTGCGCGACCTCTACCGGCAGGCCTGCTCGATCGGGCGGTTCGTCGAGGGCGTCGAGGTGCTCCAGGCCGTCGCCAAGCTCAGGCCCGTCTTCCACGACCTGGCCGGCTTCGGGACGGCTCGGCCACCCGTCCGGCTCGCCTCCGGCCCGGCGCCGTGTGCCCTCGTCTGCGTCCCGTCGATGGTCGCCCCCTCCGGGCCGCACAGTTTCGCCCGGCTGGCGCTGCACCTGCACGGCCGGCGGAACGTCTACGGACTCTCGCTGCCGGGCTTCGACGAGGGCGAGCACCTGCCCGCGACGTCGGACCTCGTCGTCGACCTGCTGGCCGACCTGATCGCCGGTGAGTTCGCCGACGTGCCGGTAGCGCTGGCCGGTTACTCGTCCGGCGGTTGGCTGGCGCACGCGGTCGCCGCCGGTCTGGAGGCGCGCGGTCAGCGGCCGGACGCCGTCGTCCTGCTCGACACCTGGCTGCCCGGGGACCGCATCCCGACCGAGGACATCCAGGAGGAGCTACGCGGCATCGCCGTGAACGACCAGGCATTCGCGCTCATGACCGAGGCGCAGGTCACCGCCCAGGGCGCCTACCTGACCCTGTTCGAGAAATGGAAGCCGAGCCCCGTCGAGGCACCGGTGGTCCTCGTTCGCGCTCAGGAGCGGATGCCCCAGCTGTCGCCGGACGACCAGGCGACGATCGCCGAACACGGCTGGACGACCGACTGGGAGATCGAGCACCTCACGCTGGAGGTCGCCGGCAACCACCAGACGATGATGAACGAGCACGCGGCGTCGACCGCGCAGGATCTCCATCGCTGGCTGACCAGTCTCGACCGGACCCGATGACGCGTCCGGGTCCTGCGGCGGTTCCGCCGTGGCGCGGCTGGCCGGGCCCGGAACGCCACACAGAATGTGGAGGCAACCAGCCATGGTCCCGTCAGATTCGATGGCCGCCGAGCGGGCGGACGGCGCCTTCGTCGTCGGCACCGGCCGCTGCGGCTCGACACTCCTGTCGAAGGCACTCGCCCTTCACCCCGAGGTCCTGTCCCTTTCGGAGTTCTTCGCGAGCCTCGCACCCGCGCCGTTCCCCGCCGGACCTGTGTCGGGTGAGGAGCTCTGGAACCGGTTGACCGACCGGGACTCGCCGATGAAACCGCTGCTCGCGCAGGGCATGGAACCGCCGGAATTTCTCTACCCGGTCGACGGTGGGCTCCGGTTTGACCGGTCGACCGGGGTGCCGCGTATCTCGGCGACCACACTGCCCTTCCTGTCCAGCGAGCCGGATCGTCTCTTCGACCGCCTCGCCCAGGCCGTACCCGACTTTCCCACCCAGGCGGCCGACCAGCACTACCGCCAGTTGTTCTCGGTGCTCGGGGGCTGGCTGGGCCGACCGCGGTGGGTCGAGCGGTCGGGCGCCTCGGGGTTCTTCACGGACCAGCTGGTGAAGAACTTCCCGGCGGCTCGGTTCCTCCACCTCACCCGCGACCCGGAGGACACGGCTCGATCCATGAGCCGCCACACGGTCTTTCGGCTGCTGCTCCTGCGCGGAGAGTTCGTCAGCCGGTGCGGCGCCGACGTCCTGAACGGCGCGCCGCCGGCCGGCGCGGTCCCGCCGGACCTCCTCGACCTGGTGCCGGGACGGTTCTCGAAGGAATCGTTCGCCGCCTGGACGCGTGGGGCCGAGAGCTTCCGGTTGATGGTCTCCTTCCAGACGGCCGCCATCGAAGCCGCCCTGGCCCGGCTGCCAGTCGCACAGGTCCTGACCGTAAGTTACGAAGACATTCTGGAGCAGCCGGTCAAGGTGCTGACCGGGATCGGCGAGTTCCTCGGCCTTCCCGCGCCGGAGAAATGGGCGCAGGATGCCGCCGGCACCGTTCGGCCGGCTCCGGATGCCGTGTCCAGGCGCTCCGGCGTAGAGCATCCCAAGCGCTGGGACATAGTGTCGAGCGTCGGCATCACAGAACTGGGAGTGGCGTCCGCGCGCGCGATCGAGACCCACCGCGACGACGCGATGATCAACGACCCGTTCGCCGCGGCCTTCGTGCGCGCGGCCGCGTTGCCGAATCCGATGCCGACGACCCCCGCGGAGCTCGCCGCGCTCTCCCCGCCGGACAGCTGGATTCCCACCTGGCGGTACATGGGAGTTCGCACCCTGTTTTTCGACCATTTCTTCGAATGGGCCGGAGCCAGCGGACTGCGACAGGTCGTCCTGCTCGCGTCGGGGCTGGACGCCCGACCCTTCCGGCTGCACTGGCCGGCGGGCACCGTCGTGTTCGAGGTCGATCAGCCCGAGGTGCTCGCGTTCAAGAAGGCCGTCCTCGACCAGAGCGCGGCGTCGGCCCGCTGCGAGCACCACCTCGTCGGCATCGACCTGCGCGAGGACTGGACGACGGCGCTCTGCGAGGCCGGGTTCGACCGGAAGGCGCGGACCGCCTGGCTCGTCGAAGGCCTCCTGCCCTACCTCCCGCCGGAGGCCGAACACCACCTGCTCGACGCGATCGACCAGCTGTCCGTGCCCGGCAGCCGGATAGCCATCGAGGACGCGAAGAAGATCGGCCAGACCCTCCCCGCCGACGACTACGAGGCGGCGACCCGGCAATGGGGCGTCGACCTGCGCACGCTGGTGCACGAGGACGACCAGCGGGACGCCGTGGCCACGCTGGAGACGCTCGGCTGGAGGACAGACGCCGAACCGATCGGCCGCGTCGCCGAACGATATGGCCATCCGCTCAACCCGGCGCTCTCGACGACGATCGAGGCAAGCCGCTTCATCACCGCCGAGCTGCACCGCTGAGGCAGGCGACGTCGCGGGAAGGCCTCCTCCGGCCGTATGGGAGCGCAGCCGCCCCTTCGCGTCGCGGCCGGTCGGCGTCTTTCAGGGCCGGCGGCCGCGCCGCCTCCGAGAGGGGCGGGCGGCGCCGGCCCGCGCTGGCGTCGGTCAGGCCGGGACGTCGGCGTCCTGCGTGGCGTGCGCGAACTCCTCGGGGCCCTGCTGCGCCGCGGCCGGGTCCATCCACATGACCTGCCAGCCGTGGCCGTCGAGGTCGTAGAAGCTGCGCGAGCGCATGAACCCGTAGTCCTCCAGGCCGTCGGCCTCGACGCCGCCCGCGGCCAGCGCGGCGGCGGAGACCGAGTCGACCTCGTCGCGGGTGGCCACGCTGAAGCAGTAGAGCGCCAGCGTGTGCGTGGCGGGATCGGCCATCGGCAGCTTCGCGAACTGGGCGAACTTCTCGTGGGTGAGCAGCATGACGCTGGCCTGCTCGCCGACCAGCATGCAGGCGGCGGTCTCGTCCGTGAAGCCCGGGTGGAAGCTGAACCCGAGCTTCGCGAAGAACGCCTTGCTGCGCGGCAGGTCCGCCACGGGGATGTTCACGAACAGCATGCGGCCGGGGTGCGCGGGGACGGTCACGGCGGGTCTCCAGATCGGTAGAGCGACGGATACGGCCTGGTAGACCGGACCGCCCCGCGGAACTCATCGGTGGATCGTGGCGGTCAGAGGTCTGGGCCCATCGTCGGCGCCGAACGGCCTCACGCGAGCTCACCGCCTCGCTCCAGGACCAGCAAGATCGCTGTTCTCGCCCTCGCGTGGCTGTGACCGCCACGGTTGTGTGACCACTTGAGGGCCAAAACGGCGATCAAGCCGGTGGGCCGACCTCGCCGGGGCCTCGAACATGCCCGGTGCCGTCGGAACGTCGCGGGGGCCGCCGTTTCAGTGCTTGATATCCAACAGCGATCTGAAGGTCGCGGAAGCCGTGACCTTTTCCAGACCGTACCGGTTCCACAATCGGCTGGACTCCTCCGACGACATACTGCGGTCAAGCTCGCCCCTGCGCACGATGTTCGACTCCAGGCCCACCGTTTCCAACGTGGGGCCAAAATTCCACCAGAGCGTCAGGTAGCGAGGAGCTCTCGTGTGCCGATCGACCGAGTTGTTCTCCGATATGCGCCCACGGTATCGGACGCAGTCAGCACCCCCACTGCCACATCCCTGGTGCCTGAAATCCCGCCACGAGTACTGCGCGCCGGTTGCGAACATCGGGTCCAGGCTGAGGCGGTCCCTGCGCACGCTAACAGCCTCGGCCCGGATTCCCAGCTGGTCATAGGGGATGTCGACGGGCAACTGGACAAGTCTGGTCGTCGACCTTGACACTCCCGGGTCCTCCCACGATCCGAAGTTGTCCCAGCGTCCAATCTCTATTGGCTCGGTGCGTATTTCTGTCCATCGGGAGAGTTCGTTCTGACCGTCTGCCGAGTCATGTCTCCAGTCGGGCGCCGAGCCGCCGGACGATCTGATCGTGACACGTCGGCCGTAGACGACGAACTGGTCGCCGACCAGATACACCCCAACGTTGCCGCGAGCCTCAAAAGTGAGCGTTATCGGCACCGAGAACATTTTGCGGTCCGCACTCAGGGTGGGGGATCCGAACTTGGCCTCAAGAATCGGTTTAGGTTCCTCGTGGTACGGCTGATAAAGCTGCGTGTAGCCGAAGTTCGCCATGGCGATGACGGCCGTGGCGCTCGCGGCGACGGCGACCTTCTTCGGTGACGGTATGACGACGGACGTGTGGTACACGACATAACATGACCAGCTTGAGGCGAAGACAAGCAGACACCACGTCGCAAAGTACGGCCATGATTCTATGCTCTCTCTCACCGTGGCCACCAGCAGCATCGTGTTGGCCACGACGGCCGTGACAGAGCCGCCGAGAGCAAGGAGGCCGGCGATCTCGAAGCGGTGGGAGTACCAGTGGTCCAGCGTCCCGAGAGCACCCAAGATGATCACCGCGGCCGTGACGACCATGAGAACGCCGGTGAAACAACCCAGATAGGCAAGGGAGTCGGCGACGTTCTCCACGCCGAACCAGGCGAGGTAGAAAGATGTCACAAGCAGGACCGGGACGATCAGGAAAGGGGCAGTCGGATGCGGTTCGAGGGACCTCGGGGTCCGGGTGAAACGTGCGACACGCGCACGTGGCCGGTTCCGCCAGATGGATCCCGAGGTCCGGCGGATACGCGGGCCAGACGCTCGCCGTCTGGATCGTCCGTCGAGTATCTGGCCTCGTACAGGAGGCACGGCTGCGCGGTCCCGACGACGAGAAGGTGATCTCATGACATCGATCCTTCTGCAACCAGTAGTCAGGTCTCCGCGCCGTCCAGTGCCTTGACCGCGAAGGTCGTCCCGGCGGAATGATCACCGTCTTCGCCCTCAGGTGGTCGTGAACCGGGCCTGGTCACAACCGTTTCAGGGCCAAAACGGCGATCATGTTTGGGGTTCGGAGCGGGCAGACATTGTCGGAGGCGGCACTAGGTTAGTCCCTGCCCTCCGGACGGCCCAGAGGCGTAATAACCACCACCCCAACCACCGCACGTTCCTGGAGTGGCGCTCCAGCCGCACGTCTCATGACAGTAACCGCTGGTCGTACTGCAGTTCTGGGAGCCGGTCTGGCCTCCGGGTGAGGCGTTCGCCGCTGCCATCGGTAGGCTGGACACCAGCGCGAACACGACTATGGCTACCCACCTCTTGAACATGAGATTCCTCCTCGAAAGATAAAAGCTGCGCCGAGCACCCACGTCCGCACCGGCCTCGACATAGGCGATTTAATAAGCCATCGGGTGCCCCCGCTTCTTTAGGTCAGCCCCTGCACGATGGGCCGACCAGACGCAGAAGAACCACCACTAGGCATATCGCATACTCCGGGAGTGGCGCTCCAGCCGCACGTCTCATGGCAGGAATCGCTGGTCGTACTGCAGTTCTGGGAGCCGGTCTGGCCTCCGGGTGAGGCGTTCGCCACTGCCATCGGCAGGCTGGACACCAGCGTGAACACGACTATGGCTACCCACCTCTTGCACATGAGATTCCTCCTCAACTGACGTAGATCGCCCCGAGTTGGCCGCTCTTCACGACAGAAAAGGTTTCCCGCGCGGCCGTTCGGCTCGACCTGCCTGCGATCCTCACCGTGCCCGCCTGTCAACGTCCGGCTCTGTCGAGGGCGTGGTCGAGAGTTGCCCAGGTCTTCTGGCCGACGACGCTGTCGGCGGCCAGCGACTCGGCGGTCTGGAAGGCGCGGACCGCGTTCGCTGTCATTCCGCCGAAGACGCCGTCCGGGGACAGGGCGCCTGGCTGCGGTGCCTCCTTGTGGTTCACGATGTTCAGGGCGTTCTGCAGTGTTCCGACCGGGTGGCCGATATCCGGGAACATCCCGGTCGCGCCGAGGTCGTGTATCCCCTGCTGGACGGTCGGGAAGACCTGGAAGCGGTTGTCCGTCGGATGCGGGTGGAACGCGAACAGCGGTTGGCAGTTGATCGTCCCGGCGATGTCGTTCTCCCCCGCGACGTAGGAGCGACGGCACACGCTGTCCCCACGGTTACCTTCGATGGTCTGTACGGTGCCGTTGACGTGGCTCTCCACGATGCCGATGTGTGTGTTGCTCGTGGCCGCCTGCCCGGTACCGGTCCAGTCGAATATGATCAGGTCGCCCCGCTCGCTCTGCGTCGATGGGCGCCACATTCCGTTCTGGCGTGCCCAGGTCGCTCCGGAGGGGACATAGGCCGTCCTGAACGGAAGCGGCGTGCCGGCCTGAGCGAACACCCACTGGCAGAAGATGTAGCACCAGAAGGCATGGTTCATGCCGTACCAGCGGCCATACTTGTTGTCGTTGTTGGGTCCCTCGTGGTAGCCGATCTCCTCTGCGGCCACCCGGATGACGTCGTCGGCGCTCGCCATGGCTCCCCATCTCACGGCGGACCAGGAACAAACGACCGGTGACGTCGCGAGAATCCAGGCGTTGCCGGAGTTCGCGGCGTCCAGTCGTCCCAGGCCCACCAGTCAACACAGACCGGGTCTGTGTGGCGGACATTTTTCCTTATGAGCTGACGGGGACGAGCGAGCCGCGCGACGTCCTGCCGGCTCCCCGTCCGCTACTTCCGTTCCCGCCACACCGGCGCCCAACCGGTACGGCACTCCGTCCATCCGTTCAAGAATCCGCGAAGGACGCTTAAGTTGCTCAGGTCCGGCAAGGGAGCGGCCATGCGAAACAGCGTGCGATCTGTCTGGACCGAGTTCAACGAGCCGATCGAGGCTCGGCTGGACTTCATGTATCTCGATATCAAGGGTTTGGTCACGACCGGCCTCGGGAACCTGATCGACGCCACCAGCCTGGCGCATCCGCATACCCCGACGGCCGCGGAACGGACGAAATCCCACCAGCTCGCCCA
Source organism: Frankia sp. AgB1.9 (assembly GCF_016786355.1). GTDB lineage: Bacteria > Actinomycetota > Actinomycetes > Frankiales > Frankiaceae > Pseudofrankia. The sequence goes on along the minus strand of NZ_JADWYX010000066.1, from coordinate 36,686 downwards.
GCGGCTGGCCTGGCGCACGAAGGTCGGCGACGCAGCGGCCACTCCCGCTCAGATCGCCGCCGAGTGGGACCAGATCAAGGCCCGGCTCGGCCAGGCCAGTCACGGTGGCGCCAGCTTTCGCAACTTCGCCACCCTTCGCCTGCCCGACGAGGAGATAGACCGGCTGGCGTTCGAGAAGCTCACCGAGATGGAGGGCGCTCTCAAGCAGCGCACGCCTTTCGTGTCTTTTGACAGCTTCCCGGCCGACGCACAGCTCGGCCTTCTCAGTATGTCCTGGGCCATGGGCCCCGCCTTCAACTTCCCGAAGTTCCAGGGCTCCGTCGCCGCCGGTGACTGGGCGACGGCGGCGACCCGGTGCCGGTTCAACCCGGATATTGGCGGAGTAAGCCTGCGCAACGACCGCGACCAGCGGCTGTTCAAGAACGCGGCGGCCGTCGTCACGAAGCATCTCAACCCGGACGAACTCATCTGGCCCGCGGTCGCGTGACGCGACCCACCGGTCAGAGACGCCCGCTCTCGACGCGCAAGCGTGTTGGGGGGCGGCGGCCCCCCGCGGGCCTGCCGGCGCCAGGCGCTCGCCGATGTTGATCGCTTTTCCTGGCCGCAGCTGTCGCCGGCGCGGGGAGTCGGCCGGCCCGGTGGCGGGAATGTGTTCAGAGCGTCGGCGCCGGAGTTCAGGCCGTAGAACACGGGGAATCGTGGAGGTCCGGATGGTTTCGGTAGACAGTGCCCGAACTGAACGGGGCGCGGCGCTCGCGAACGAGCAGCAGGAAGCGCTGGCGGCACGGGCCGTGTCCAGGCTGGACCCACGCAGGGGGAATATCTCCGTGCTGCGGGAGCCTGGCGGAATCGCGCGCGCCGACGATCCCGCCCGGATCGCGGCCCGCATCGCGCGACTGGCCCGGCACAACCCGGACGCGCGGTCCGTCAGCCCGGCCGCGGTCGGCGCCGAGGAACCAGCCGCCACCGCGGAGGCGGGCGCCGTTCTGGAACGGATCATTCAGACGAACGACCTGCTCGATGTCGGCTATCTGGAGGACGGTGTCGCGGCCGCGCGAGCGGTCGGCCGGATCGTGATCCGTGACGACCGGGGCCGGACGGCCGGCTACGGCACCGGCAGCCTGGTCTCCCCAGAGCTGCTCCTGACGAACCATCATGTTCTCTCCGACACCCGGGTGGCCGCGTCCAGCAGCGTCGAGTTCGACTACCAGGACGGTCCCGACGGCCAGCCGCTGCCGCTGGCGGAGTTCGCCCTGGACCCGGACCGGTTCTTCCTCGCCGACGAGGCGATGGACTTCGCGCTCGTGGCGGTGAAGGCGGAACCGGCGCAGCTAAGCCAGTTCGGATTCAACCTGTTGGTCGCCGCGGAGGGCAAGGCGATCGTCGGGGACTTCGTGACGATCATCCAGCACCCCGGCGGCGGGAAGAAGCAGGTCGCGCTGCGGGAGAACCGCATCGTGGACGTGCTGGATCTGTTCATGCACTACGAGACCGACACGGAGCCCGGGTCCTCGGGATCCCCGGTCTTCAACGACCAGTGGGAGATCGTCGCGCTGCACCACGCCGCGGTGCCGGCTCCGGAGCACGGCGAACTCGGCGGCATCCTGAACGAGGGAATCCGGGTCAGCAGGCTGCTCGCCTTCCTGCGCGACCAGACCTTCCCCACAGCGCGGCAGGCGCTCGTGGACCGCCTCCTCTACGACCGGGTCCGCCCCGCTGCCGCCGCGCACGTCATAGTCCCGGCCGCCGCGCCGGCCGGCCCGGTCACCGTGCAGGCGCCCGCGCACGAGGCCGCCAGGATCCAACAGTCCGTGACGCTTACCGTGCCGTCGTTCGACATCCGCCTGCACGGCGGCCTCGCCGGCCCGGGTCTGCCTCCCGCCGCCGAGGAGGAGGCGGTCCGGATCGACCCGGACTACACCAACCGCGTCGGCTACGACGAGGACTTCCTGGGCAGCGGCCACCGGGTAGCGCTGCCCACCCTGCATCCGGACCAGGTGCCGCTGGCGGCCGTCAACCAGCTCGCCACTGGGCAGCAGCCGCCGTATGTGCTGCCTTACCACCACTTCAGCGTCGTGCTGAACCGGCAGCGGCGGCTGGCGTTCTTCACCGCCGTCAACATCGACGGGGCGACCGCTGCCCGATTGCAACGCGAGCCCGACCGCTGGTCCTTCGACCCCCGCGTGCCGGAGGACGAGCAGACCGGCGAGCAGGTCTACCGCGACAACCCGCTCGACCGCGGCCACCTTGTCCGCCGTCTCGACCCCGCCTGGGGGGCCACCCGCGCCCAGGCCAAACTCGCCAACGACGATACCTTTCACTTCACTAATTGCACCCCTCAGCACGCTGATTTCAACGAGAACCAGACTACCTGGGCGGGGCTGGAAGATTACATCCTGGAAAATGCGGACAACCAGGACTTCAAGGTCACCGTTTTCGCTGGCCCCGTCCTCTCAGACGACGACCAGCCATACCGAGGTGTACTCCTGCCCCGCCAGTTCTGGAAGATCGCCGTCATGGTCACCGCGGCCGGCGGGCTGTCGGCCACGGGTTACCTCCTCAGCCAGGCCGATTTGATACGCGGCCTGGAGATCACACCCGCGGCCTTCTCGTACGGCGCGTACAGCACCTATCAGGTGCCACTCGCGCGGATCGCGTCACTCACCGGGCTCTCGTTCGGTGCCCTCACCGCGTCCGATCCCCTCGACCGGTTGGAAACCACGGAGGCCACCCGGGAGATCACCCATCCCAGGCAGCTCGTCCTGTGACAGAGGTAGCCCTCCGGGCCGTCTTTCCGTGGGCGCCCGCCCGGCGTCGAGGAGGATCCGGGCCGGAGGGTCGTCTCGGCTCTTAGCCACGTCGCGCACAGCAGAGGAGTAGAAGGGGGCAGCAATGTCCTTCGCACCGCTGGCTGCCGTCGGAACGCTTGTCTTCACTTTCGTGAACTTCCTGACCTACATACGCGCGCGCCAGTGGAACGGCGTCCTGACGCAGGCGATCGCGTGGGTCGCGGGCGTCGGCGCCATCATGCTCGCCGCGCGCACCGATTTCGCGTCCAATGTCAGCTTCGGCGATTCGAGTCTGGGCAACATGGACATCGCGACCCAGATCTTCCTCGGGCTCATTGCCACCTCGATCCTCAGTACCGTCAATGAGTTCAAAAAGGCATTCGACAACTCTGACTCGGCGAAGAAGGACCCGTTGCTCACGGCACGTGGGCCTGGCTCCGACACCGCAGGCCCGGCCGGGTCGCCATCTTCGGTTCAGCCACCGCCGGCCACGCCGGCTCCGGCTTCCACGCCCAAACCTCCCGCACCCTGAGGCGGTCACAGCTGGCGTGGGGCCAGCCAGGCCTGCGTCCACGAGAGCCTGCGTTCACAGGCAGAACAATCAGACGTTGGAGTACTGACGATAACGAGGGAGCGATTGCGGTGTCACGGATACGCATGGCCGTCGAAATTCACAATGAGTCGCACGTACCACTCGCCTGGGCCAGCGACAAGCTGGACTGGGGAGAGTGGACCGATCCGTGGTACCCCTCGCGGGCCGCGACCATCGCTCCCGGAACAACCGCGGAGTGGCGGGCCGAGGGCGATTTGTTCGTCGTTCCGACGACAGGGACCGAGGGCAGGGTCTGGTACAACATCGACGGCGACCCAGGGAAGCAGCTGTACGTGCATTGGGACAGCCCCCTGGCCGAGTCCCCGTATGGAAACACCTTCCACGTATGGGCACCACCTGGTTACGAGGCGTCGTACAGCGGCGGCCAGGGACACGAGGCACGCCTCGTCATTCGTCTCCGTGACAGCGCGCGTCGCCAGGTGCCAGGATTCACGCCGTCGGTCAACGGCTTCCAGTTCGCGAACCATTGGGACCCTAACCTTCCCGCGATGACTCTCGGTTTCCTCTGGAACCGGCTCCTCGACGCCCTCGGCGGCGATGCCGCCGCCGCCCTCGGCATCGCGCGAGTGGATGACAACTGGCTTCCCATCACGAAGGCCGACGCGGGAATGTGCGGCGGCATGACGTTCGGCGCGATGGACTACTTCGCCGCCGGCAAGCTCCCGCCCTCCGCGACGACGGCGCCCGCCTCCGAGGCGGACCCGCTTTTCCAATTCATCAGGGGCCGCCTGTTCGACAGCTTCGATGTCACCGGCTCTGGGCACCGGTGGCTGGGGTACTCCTCGCCCCACTACCCAAACGGCGATGAAGGGTTCCTGCAGCAGGTCGCCGGACTGACCCGTGGCCGATCCTGGATCACTTATCGGGACGAGTGGCCGCGTATCCGTGACGACATCGACGCGGGAAGGCTGTCCCCGATCGGCCTGATCCAGACCGACTCGCTCGACGTCGGGAAGAACCACCAGGTGCTTGCCTATGCGTATCAACAGAGCGGCCAGGTCGTTCAGTTGTGGGTGTACGACAACAACTACCCGCGCCACGACGATCTGAGCCTCCAGTTCGACATCACCGACACGGCAGGCGAGGTTCACGTCCAGCGGTTGGGCCCCTACCGCGCCAGCGAGCCGCGGATCTTCTGCATCTTCCGCACGAACGGCTACACCCCGCACACACCGCCGGAAGGAAATCCGATGGCGCCTGCTCCTGGCGAGACACCTCCCGCCGACGTCGTCGCCGCGCTGGCCACAATGGGGGTGGACTTCAGCGTCGCCGAGGCCGAGCTACGCGACTGGCTCGCCAATCCGCTTTTCACGCCCTACCCGGCTGTCGCCCAGGCGCTGCTGCTCCAGGGTTGGTCACTCAAGGCCCCGGTATACCTCGACGTCATCGTGTGGAACTACGAGCACACCCCCGGCGCTACCTCTCCGCGTAAAGCCGCGGAGGTGAACCCTGACATTCTGAAGGCGGCAGTCCTACAGGGCTGGAACGCGCGCTACGGCACGGAGGTCACAGATTTCGGGAAACTCCTGAACGCCTGAGTGGAAGGGGTCGTCGGCATGGACGACGACGAGGTGAAATTCGCCGAGGGCGGCATCAAGATGCTGGTCTCGCTGGGGGGTCTGGCCTTCGCCGGCGTCCCGACCATCGCCGGTGTGATCGGCTACGTGTCCACCGTGGTCGCCTTCTTGAACAGTGGCTCCACGGTCGACGCCGTCGCGCTCCTCAAACAGGAGGTCGACTCGCTGAAGGCAGAGATGGTCAAGCTGAACGAGCGGCTCGACGAGCTGATCGAGACCGTGGCGATCGAGAGCAACCGGAACGTCCAGGCGCGCGTCGATGACCACCTCGACGACATCAAACGGCTCAGGCTCCTTCTCGGCGACTCGCCGGGCGACGTGAACAAGGCCGTGGACGTGGCCAACGAGCTCGGCGTCGTCATCGACTCGTTCCTCCGGGCTGATCTCGACCTCTGGCGCTGGACGGACGTGGTGCAGAAGGATGGGCTCAAGGCGCTCGAGCCACACCGGTTCAAGAACGCTCCGACCCTGGCGGTCTACCTGCTTGGGCTGCTGAGCTGGCTCGCCGCCCGGCAGGTGGCCGTTGACGCGAACCAGCGGCACCGGCTGGACGACGACGCGCCCAGGATCCTCCGCCACCTCCAGGCCGTCTCGGTGCGGCCCGAGTTCGACAAGTACGCCGTCGGAGACGCCTCGGCCCCCATCTCGATCACCGAGCACATCAAGTGGCGGATCAGAGCCTGGGTGATCGGGCTCAACCGGCAACCGGAGAACCGGAGCTGTCGGTGGGCCTTCGAGGTGCGTGACTGGATGACGGGCCGTAGGACGCTGGCGGATCATTTCGAGATAATCACCGACAGCGACCACGTGCTCTGCACCGTCGACGCCGCATCGCTTGGCCCCCCGAAGACCGAGATCCAGATGGAGACGGATGCGGGGGTGGACATCCTCAACGAGATGGCGACGACGCTCGACCGGGTGGCCAAGACGGGCTCGGTGCGCGAGCCGATCATCGCCCCGTTTCCCGACACCAAGGTCTATCCGCCGGCCATCTTCTACATCATCGGCCAGAACGGCGACCTGTATTGGTACCGCAACTTCTCGTCGAGCCAACCCGGCGGTTCGACCGACTGGGCGGGCCCGACACGAGTGAGCGACGGCTGGCACCGCTTCACCAAGGCCTTTTGCAGCGGCGAGGGAGCCGTGTACGGCGTCCAGCCCGACGGCACGTTGCTCTGGTATGGCCACGACGGGTACCGCGATGGCTCGCCGACCTGGCGGGGGCCACGGACGGTCGGCAGCGGCTGGAACGGCTTCAGGGAAATCTTCTCGGGGGGCGAGTATGTCGTCTACGGCATCCAGCCCGACGGCACCCTGGTCTGGCACAAGCACAATGGGGCCGCGAACGGCGGTGATGCCACGACCTGGTCGGGTCCCGTCCCGGTTGGCACGGGCTGGCAGTCGTTCGCGAAGGTCCTCGCCGCGGGGCACGGCATCATCTTCACCATTGGCACCGACGGAGTCCTCACCCGCCACGAGCACAGGGGGTACTCCACAGGCACATCTGACTGGGGACCGCAGATCCCGATCGGCACCGGCTGGAGCGGCTTCCAGGAGGTCGTGGCCGGACCCGACGGAGTGTTCTATGGCTTCACCCCGGACGGCCGGATTCTCTGGCACTGCTACCGGGGCGAGCGCCCGCCGCCGGTGTTTCCCCCTGGCGGGGCTGGTGGCTACGACCCCCACATCTGGGAGGGACCGATCGAGGTCAAGCACGGTGTGCTCGGCTTCAAGTCCGCCTTCCCGGTGATGGAGGCGCCATTCCGCGCTCCCGCTTGATGGCCGGGGCTGGCCAACCGCTTCGCGGAAGGCGGTGCGTGACCCGTGCGGCCGCAGCAGCGCCTGGCTGCGCGTGACCTTGGTCGCGGCTTTGGCCCTGGAATGGTCGCGACGGGCGCGTTTTCGCAACCACCCCAGTGCCCAAGCGGCAATCATGATCGGTGCGGTGGCCCCAATCCAGGGACTGGACGCCGCGGGTCGACCTCACGATCACCGGGATGCCCAGTGCCGCGACCGCCGACGTCTGCCCGTCACCTTGATCGCTGTTTCGCCCTCTGGTGGCTACGAAACAGCGCCGGTAACGACCACCGGAGGGCCGAAACGGCGATCAAGGGGACGCCGAAACGGGCGAGCCTTGCCAGGGGCCCGGCCATGGGCGCTGAGGAGGTCTCCGAGCGCCGCCGTGATGTCGGTCGATACCAGGACGCCCGGCTCACCACGGATCCAAAGGGCGGCGCTGGTGGATGAGGTGGTAGAGGCGGGCGACCTGCCGGTAGGGGTCACGTTCCCCGGCGCGCCATTCCGCTTCCAACACGGTGTCGAGGTCGGGTCCGGGTGGGGTGTCGCCGAGATGGTCGGTGAGCACTCGGATGCCGTACCAGGCGCGAGGCTCGGCTCCTGCGGCGACTAGGAGGTCCTGAATCTGACGGGGGTCGTCCGCTCGGCTGGGTACGCCGAGGTTCCCGATCTCGGCGACCGTGGGAGCGGCGGTGTGTGGTTCCTCGTCGAGGAGGCTGAGGGTGTCGTGCCAGCGGCCCTGGAGCCCAGCGCGCAGCGCCAGCGCGGACGCGTTCTTCCCGACGACCGAGATCACCCCGCCGGCCGCGGTCACCTCGGCCAGGACGTGCAGTAGCGCGGCCGGGTCGGGTAGGTACATAAGCACGCCGTGGCACAGGACGCCATCCCAGCCGCCGCCCACGAGAGAGCCGGCGTCGTGGCCGTCGCCGCGGACCAGGGTGATCCGGTCGCGGACGGCCGCGTCGGCGTCGGACAGCTGCTCCTCGGCTCGGCGCAGCATCGCCGGGTCCGGGTCGCAGATCGTGACCTCATAGCCGAGCCGGGCGAGCGTGCGGCCCTGGGTGCCCTCCCCGCCGCCGACATCGAGGATGCGTCCCGGCGGGGTCGGGAGGTGCGCGAGCAGCGCGCGCGTGACGAGGCGCTGGCGGACGACGCCCCGCAGCGTCGCGGTGTGCGCCTGGTAGCCGGATGCGAGGGCGTGGTCGACAGCGCCCTGTACCCAGCTGTTGTCCGCGGGGCGGGACCTGGGTGCTGTCATCAGCGCGACTCCATCCGAAGGGTGCGGAGGCGAGGGTCCGCCGCGGCGGCACAGGCCGCGGCGATAAGGGTGATCTTGGCAGGTTAGGGTCTGAACGGTGCCCAACCAGCGGAGGCTCCGGTACGCGGACGATGTGCTCGGTGGTCCGGAAGCGGCGGAGCGGGCCCGGCTTGGCGCCATGGCCGCGGTCTGCGACCCGACGACCGTTCGCGTCCTCGACGAGCTGGATGTCGCCGCAGGCTGGCGCTGCCTGGAGGTTGGCGCCGGGAGCGGGTCGATCGCGGTCTGGCTCGCCGAGAGGGTGGCCGCCACCGGGCAGGTCGTCGCGACCGATGTCGACACCGACCAGCTGGCTGACCTGGCGGCCGGGCATCTGACGGTCCTGCGGCACGACATCACCCGCGATCCGGTGCCGGACGCGGCGCCGTTCGACCTCATTCACGCACGTTTCGTCCTGGAGCACCTCCCCGAGCGGGAAGAGGTCCTGGACCGCCTGACGAGCTGGCTCAGGCCAGGCGGCCTGATCGTGATCGAGTCGATCGCCGGTTTCCCGCTCGACTCGTCACCGCACCCCCAGTTCGGCAAGGCCATGCGCGCCATCGACCGGGTGCTCGCGGAGACGATCGGCACCGACTCCACGTGGGCACGCCGCTTCCCCGGCCCGCTGGTCGACCGGGACCTCGTCGACGTCGGGACGACCGTTCATCTCCCGACCACCGGCGGCGCCAACGCCTCGGCGCTGTGCTGGACGCTGACCCTGACCCGGCTGCGTGCGCGCATCCGTGAGCTCGACCTCGCCTCGGACGCCACCCTCGACGAGGCGTTGGAGCTCCTCGCGGATCCGGCGTTCTTCGACCTCGCCTTCGCGACAGCCATCGCCTGGGGCCGACGACCCGCCTGAAGTCAGGACGGCCGGTCGTCATGGAGCTCTAGGTCAAGGCGCCGTTCATCGTCGCTCCCGCGGCGAAGAGGTCCACGAGTGTTTGTGGTGGCCCGAGCAGGTCGCCCTGGCCGAGCTCGCATCCGGCAGTGCGAAGTGCCGCGAGCTGGGGCTCGGTCGCGATGCCGTCCACGGCGACCGTCATACCGGTGGCCGCGGCGATCCCGATAAGCGCCGAGCGCACGGCTCGCAGGCCGCGATCAGGTGGTTGATCGACCGCGAGCAGGTCAGCGGACAGCTCCGGGGTGAGTTTGATGAGGGTGATGGGCCACTTGTGCAGTGCGCCGAGCGAGCTGTCGTCGGCCCCGACCTCGTCGAGCGCGATACGCACACCCGTCCTCGCGAGCTGTTCAAGGTAGGGCCCGGCTGTGGCGAGGTCCGGGATACGAGCCACGTTGGCGATCTCCAGGACGAGCGCGTCGGCATCGAGGTGATGGCGGTGCAGGGATTCTCGGATGAGGTCGAGGAGCGCCTCGTTACCGAGGCTGTTCGGCGACACGTTGACGTGCAGGCGGACGGGGGCGTGCAGTCGCTGCCGGACGACGCGCAGGTCGTGGCAGGCACGGTTGAGCAGGCGGCTTTGGAGCTCGTCGGTGGAGCCCTCGCGTTCCGCGGCGGCGAGTAGGTCGCGGGCGGGTTGCGGGAGGTTGGAGGAACCAGTCCAGCAGGGCGATGCCTCGACGGCGACGATCCGGCCGTCGTTCAGACACCGGATTGGCTGATAGCAGACAGCGAGTCTGCCCGCGGTGGCGTCGCCTGTGAGCGTCGCGATGACGGAATCGCCGACATCTCCGTTTCTCGCCGAGGTGGACCGGTGGAGGTCGTCGCGGACGAGACCGCCTTTGGCATCGCGTTTGGCGGCGTACATCGCGCTGTCGGCACGATGCATCAACTGTTCGGCGACCTCGACGGGCGCCTCGTTGTCGGCCATCGCCAGGCCGACGCTCGCGTGCACGTTCCTGAGGTGCCCATGTAGGGAGAACGGCGGACCCATCGCGGCGAGGACTTCCCGTCCGGCGCGGTCGGCGGTGATCGCCGGATCACCGGTCTGGTCCGCCTTGGCGAGCAGGACCGCGAACTCGTCACCCCCGAGGCGGGCCACGAGATCGTTGCCGCGCACTGCTCCCCGCAGCCGAGCAGCCACACCCGCCAGCAGGTCGTCGCCCGCAGCGTGGCCAAGGGTGTCGTTGACGGCCTTGAAGTCGTCAAGATCGACGAACATCACCGCCACCGGCCGGCCCACCGACCGATGCTCGCCCACGGCCCGTTCGAGCTCGCCGGTGAAGTACGCACGATTCGGCAGCCCGGTCAGCAGGTCATGGAAGGCCTGGTAGCGAAGCCGGACCTGCGCTGCCTGGACCTCGACGAGAAGGCGGACGTTCTGCGCCACGGTGACCAACTGGCGGAAGGCGACCAGCATGGCCAGGATCAACGCCAGGTAGAGCAGGACGCCGCCGAGCGCGGCGCCGCTGGCGGCGAGGCCCAGGATGATGACGACGGTCACCGTAAGCGGCAGATACGGCACGTACACGTGGATCCACGGCCACGATGGACGTCCCACCCACGAGGGCGTGATCAGGGCCGGGTCTCGTGTGCCCGGTGTCGAGCGTCGACGCTCAGGCGCGACGAGCCCCAAGGCGATCAGCGGTGGGGCGATGGCCAGCCCCGCCCAGTACGGCGCCGTGGTCTCGACCGCCTGCGCACGATGGAGCGTGAGGATGACGACTGCTGAATCAGGAAGTATCTGTATGGCCAGGCCAAGGCCGATCAGCAGCAGCGCCCTGCCGTTGCGCGGTGGCCGGAAGGCCCCAAGCAGCACCACCTCGGTCACCGCGAGCATGCCCCACAACGGGAACACCATCGCGGTCACGAAAGGCCACCCGTGAACGCCGCTGCCGACGATCCTACCCAACGCGGCTATCCAGACGATCAATAGCATCGACGCGACGACCACCAGGGCGTCGAGCACCACAAGGGGATCCGAGTACCGCGGCCGCCCCTCGCGACCCAGCGACAGGACAGGATCGTCGCGGCGGTCGGACTCGACCGGGAGCCACAGCAGCCCGACCAGCGCGAGTGCGGCCGGCACCAGGAACAACGCCTCAGCAGGACCAAGCGGCATCGTCTGGTGCTGGCGCGGATACCGATATGTCCAGTCCGCGGCACCTAAAACAACAAAAATGAGGAACAGCTCAAGCAACGCCCGCCAAAGACGCTCACGCCCCCGGGTGCGCGTCACCCCTACCGCGCCGACCAGTGCTGCGGCTGCCGCCGCACACGACAATACTGCTCCCTGGGCGATCAACATCGCCTGGCCGCCGAATACCACCGGGATAATAACGGCTATCAGGGCCAGTAGGACGGTACCAGCCCCAAGCCGTCTAAATGTGCGTTCGGTAACCGGCCGAACCCCTTCAACGCTCGAACTCTCGGGCGTACCAGCCCCGCCGCGTCTCATGGGTCACGCCTCCTCCAAAGGAATGTCGCCGCCGACACCGACCGTCACACGCGGACGGGCAGATCGGCTGACAGGAGGCGGCGGGGAGCGACCACGCCAAACCATCGACGACCGTCCCAGTCTCGCGAGTCGTTCCCGTCGCCTTGATCGCTACTTTGACCCTCTGGTTGCTATGAAACAGACCCGGTTGCGACCAGCGGAGGGCCGAAACGACAATCAGAGGGACGCCCGGAGCGTTTGACCCCGGGCGGGCTGCATCCTGGTCAGAGCACTTCGATGATCATGGCCGCGCCCATGCCGCCGCCGGCGCACATCGAGACGCAGCCCAAGTTGGCGCCGCGGCGGCGCAGCTCGCCGACCATCGTGACGACCATGCGGGCACCGGTGGCGGCGATGGGGTGGCCGAGGCTCGCGCCGCTGCCGTTGACGTTGACGATCTCGGGTTTGATGCCGAGGGTGCGGATGGCGGCGACGGGGACGGAGCAGAAGGCCTCGTTGATCTCGAAGAGATCGATGTCGGCGAGGGTGAGGCCGGCGCGGTCGAGGGCTTTGGGGATGGCGAGGGTGGGTGCGAGGCCGGTGAGTGCCGGGTCGATGCCGGCTGATGCCCAGGACCGGACGCGGGCGAGCGGGGTGAGGCCGTGTGCGGTGGCGTAGGTGTCGCTGGTGAGTGTGACGGCGGCGGCGGCGTCGTTGAGGCCGGCGGAGTTCCCGGCGGTGACGGTGGCGTCGGGCAGTTCGGGGTGGAGCACGGGCAGGGTGGCTAGGCGTTCGAGGGTGGTGCCGCGCCGCGGGTGCTCGTCGGTGTCGAAGCGGATGGTCGTGCCGTCGGGGCGGGTGACGTCGATGGGGATGATCTCGTCGGCGAAGGCGCCGGAGTCGATGGAGGCGAGTGCCTGCTGCTGGGTGTAGACGGTCCATTCGTCGACGTCGTGGCGGGTCAGGCCCAGGTGTCGGGCGGTGTTCTCCCCGACGGTGAGGGGCATGTCGAAGGCGGGGGCCTCGGGGGTGTTGGGGTTGGGTGGTGACATCCAGATCTGCTGGTTGCCGTCCGCGTCGCGTTTGGAGCCGAGGATCTGGTTGCTGAGGCTTTCGGTGCCGCCGGCGAGGACGACGTGGTCCATGCCGGCGCGGATGCTGCCGGCGGCGATCGTGACGGCGGTGAGGCCGCCGGCGCAGTGGCGGTTGGTGGCGACGCCGGGGACGTTGGTCAGGCCGAGGCGGACGGCGGTGTGGCGGGCGATGACGCCGCCGCCCTGGTAGGCCTCGGCGAGGACGAGGTCGTCGACGTCGGAGGCGGGGATGGCGCTGCGTTCGAGGGCGGCGGGGACGGCGACCTCGGCGAGGTCGAACGCGGTGAGCCCGACCAGCGTGCCCTTGCGGGCGCGGCCGATCGCGGTGCGGGCGGTCGAGACGATGACTGCGTCGGTCACGGTGATCTCCTGTGAACGTGGCATGTGTCCGCTGGGCGGGGCGGCCCGGCGCCGACGGCCGGGGCTGCGGGCGTCGGCCACTCGCGGCACAGGGCGGGCTATTTGGGCTGGAGGCGGGCTCCGCCGTCGATGCGGATGACCTCGGCGTTCATGTAGCTGTTGGTGAGGATCTCGACGGCGAGGGCGGCGAACTCGGCCGCGGTGCCGAGGCGGCGCGGGAACAGGACGTCGCGCTTGAGCTTGTCCTTGAAGGGTTCGGAGCCCGGTCCGTCGCCGTAGATCGGGGTGTCGATCAGGCCGGGGGCGATGGTGTTGACGCGTACGCCGATGACGGAGAGGTCGCGGGCTACCGGGAGCGTCATGCCGACCACGCCGCCCTTGGAGGCGGAGTAGGCGGCCTGGCCGATCTGGCCGTCGAAGGCGGCGAGTGACGCGGTGTTCAGGATGCTTCCGCGTTCCCCGTCGGCGAGTGGCTCGTTGGCGGCCATGGCGGTGGCGACGATGCGGATGGCGTCGAACGTGCCGATCGTGTTGACCTCGATCACCTTGCGGAAAGCATCCAGGCTGTGGGCGGAGTCGTAGGTGGCGTCGCGGCCGATGGTGCGCGCCGCCCAGCCGATGCCCGCGCAGTTGACCAGCGCGCGGATCGGGCCGAGTGTCTTCGCGGTCTCGGTGGCGGCGATGATGTCCGCCGTCGACGTCACGTCCACGTGGGCGAAGACGCCATCGATCTCCTTCGCCACCGCCTCGCCCTTCGCGTCGTCCCGGTCCGCGACCAGCACGCGGGCGCCACGCGCGGCGAGCAGCCGGGCAGTCGCCGCGCCGAGCCCCGACGCACCGCCGGTGACGATCGCTGACGCACCATCCAGATCCACGAACAGCCTCACTTCCAGAACGGGCAGCACGACGGGCACACAGGGCGCCCGGCCGGGGCGCCCGGCCGGGGCGCCCGGCCGGGGCGTCGGGACGCCCAGCGACGAGGGTCACCGCGCGGCGCGAGCCCGAATGGTTCGAACGATACCGCCACCCATCCTTTTATGCAACACTTAGATGCATAAAATAGTGGGCAATTAGAGGAGCCTCCACCGAGCCCGGCGCTTGCGACCTGACCGAAGGTTACGTTAGAGTTCATATCGAATCGTAATGTGGAGAGGGGGTTGCGTGCAGGACGAGCTCTCTCGTGGCCGGCCACGGGACCCCGGGATCGACGCCCGGGCGCTCGCCAGCGCCCGGGAGCTCCTCGCCGAGAGCGGATTCAATGCGACGACCGTGCAGGCTGTCGCCCGCCGGGCCGGAGTCGGCGCCTCGGCGATCTACCGGCGGTGGCCATCGCGCGTCGCGCTCGTCGAGTCCGCTGTCTTCCCTGGGCCTGATGCGCTGAACCTGACCCACACCGGGGACGTCGACGCCGACGTTCGCCGACTTGTGGCTGCTTACTGCGCGCTGTTCGACTCGCCCGCGGCGCGAGCCGCCATCCCGGGCCTGTTCGCGGCCTACCAGTCCGAGCCGGACCGGCACCGTGCTGTGGTGGACCGGGTCGGTGAGGGTGTTCGACCCGCCTTCCGGGCCATGCTCGCCGCCGCCGATCCGGGGAGCGTCGAGCCAGGCCTGGACCCGGACACGATCCTGGACGTCCTGATCGGCGCCGCGCTGTACCGATCGTTCGTCCACCCCTTCACCGGACGGGACGACCCACCGGACCGCATCGCCGAGTTCCTGCTGCGCGCGCTGCGGCCCTGACCGGCGGCCGATCCGCCCGCGAGAGACGTCGGACGGACCACGACGAGATCCGACGCACCCGGAGGCCGGCGTCCTCTGAAGCTGGGGCGGTCTGCTGCTTTCGATTGATTGTCAATCGCGATGTGAATCGACGGATTCGTCGAGGCGAAAGTGAGGATCTGCATGCGAGCGGCGGTGCTGCGGGGTAGGCGGATAGAGGTCCGGGAGACGACGGATCCGGTGCCGGGACCCGGCCAGATCCTGGTGCGAACGTTGTCGTGCGCGATCTGCGCGTCCGACCTGCATTTCATGGACAACCCGGAGGGCGTGGCCGAGGACGACAGCGGGTTGTGGGACTACCACGAGGACCGCGACATCGTGATGGGTCACGAGTTCGTCGGCGAGATCGTCTCCTTCGGACCGGGCACCGAGCGGCGGCTGCCGGCCGGCACGCGGGTGACCAGCCTGCCAGTTCTCGTCGGGGCAGGCCCGGTGCGCATCATCGGGTGCAGCCCGGAGGCACCGGGCGGGTTCGGCGAGCTGATGCTGCTGACCGAGTCGCTGGTCCGCGCGGTTCCCGACCACATTCCGCCCGACCAGATCGCGCTCGCGGACGCGTTCGCGGTGGGTGAGTACTACGTCCGGCGGGCGGCGCTCGACTCCCGCGACGTCCCCCTCGTGATCGGCGCGGGCGCTATCGGTCTGTCCGCCGTTGCCGCGCTGCGCCGGCGCGGCGTCAGCCCGATTCTCGTGTCGGACTACAACGCCGACCGGTTGGAGACGGCCCGCGTGCTGGGCGCCACCCACACGGTCGATCCGGCCGACCGGTCCCCGTACGACCTGTGGCGGGAGGTGGCGCTCGATGGTCGTCCGGGCCGGCCGGCGTTCGGCGGCGCCGACCCGACGGCGCCGCGGTGTGTGGTGTTCGAGTTCGTCGGTAGGCCCGGTGTCCTCGACGGGATCATCCAGCAGTGCGAGCGCGGCACCCGCATCCTGACCGCGGGCGGCCCCCCGGAAGGCGACCACATCTCCTCCATGGTGGCCAAGCGAAAAGGCGTCAACATCCAGTTCGGCGGTGGGCCGGACCCGGAGGACTGGTACGGCACCCTGGACGCGATCTGCGCCGGCGAGCTGGACGTGAGCCCGGTCATCGGGATGACGGTCGATCTGGACGGCGTCCCAGACGCCCTCCAGCTGGCCCGACGGGCCGACGGCCCGGCCCGCGTCATGATCCGGCCCGTGGGCGGCCGGGGCTTGGAGGCGACCCGATGAGCGACACCGAGACGCTCGGGGAGCTGCGGGCCACCGTGGCCGCCCTCGGCGCGCGGCTGCGGGCCGTGGAGGACCAGGTGGCGATCAGTCAGCTCGTCGCCCGGTACGGGCCGGCGGTGGACAGCGGATCCGCCGAGGCGGCCGCCGCGCTGTGGGCCGAGGACGGCGCCTTCGAGGTGCCGCCCTACGCGATCTGGACCGGCCACGACGAGATCGCCGGCATGGTCAACGGCGCGGGCCACCAGGGTCTCATCACGAACGGCTGCGGCCACGTGCTGACCGCGCCGCTCGTCAAGGTCGACGGCGACGAGGCCCGCGCCTGGAACTACGCGCTCAACATCCGTTGGGACCGCGAGGCCGACCGGTTCTGGGTGGCCCGCGTCTCGGCGAACAGCTGGCTGCTACACCGGGGCGCGGACGGCTGGCGCGTCGCGCACCGGACCAATCGGAGCCTCGACGGCTCCCCGGAACCCCGCGCGTTGTTCCAGGCCAGCACCCAGCCGTTCGAGGCGGGCGCCGGATCCGCCTGACGACACGGGGCAGGCACACGGCCCGACGCCGTCGGCGAGGCGGCGTCACGTTGAACGTTCGCGACAAGGAGATGGTGAGCAGAATGGGCGACATCGCCGAGCCGGTGCCCGCAACCGACGGACAGCTCCGGCCGGCTGGCCCGGTGGCATTCGTGGGAGCCGGCCAGATGGGCGCGCCGATGGTGCGGCGTCTGTTGGCGGCTGGTGTGCAGGTCACCCTCCACGCCCGGCAGGCGGAGGTCCGGAAGACCTTCACGGAGCTCGGCGCGCGCACCACCGCCTCGCTTGCCGACGCGGTCAAGGACGCGGAGGTCGTCGTTTCGTGCCTGTTCAACGAGAGCCAGGTCGAGGACGTCCTGCTCGGATCGGACGGCCTGATCGCCTTGCTCGAGCCGGGAACCGTTCTGGTCTCGCACACCACCGTCGAGCTTCGGCTGCTCGCCCGGGTAGACGACGCGGCTACCACCCGCGGTGTGTCGCTGCTGGACGCACCGGTCAGCGGCGCGCCCGACGACATCCTCGCTGGACGGTTGACGATCCTTGCCGGCGGCGACGACGCCACCGTCGAGACCGCCCGCCCCGCCCTGGAGACCTACGGCCTGGTCCTGCGGACCGGGGGCATGGGCAGCGCGAGCCGCGTCAAGCTCGTCAACAACCTGCTGTTCACGGTCAACGTCCAGACGGCGGCGGCGGCCGCCGTGCTCGGCCAGCAGCTCGGCGTCGAGATGAACGCGCTGTTCGACGCGCTGGGGCATTGCAGCGCGTCGACCCGGGCCATCGAGACGATGCGCGGACTCGGCTCCATCGAGCTGTACGCCGAGCTCGGCGCGAAATACCTGCGCAAGGACGTGGCCGCGGCGCTCGCCACCGCGGCCGAGGAGGGTGCCGACCCCGGTGTCCTCGCCTACGCCGCGCACCATGGGCCGCTGCGGCTGACGTCAGGTACCTCACCCGCGTGACGCCGCCGGTCGGTGGTGCGGTGGTGCCGCTCACCGTGGTGCCCGGCCCGGCGCGGTTTCGCTGTTATCCCCAGGTGGTCAGGTTGCGGCTGAGACCTCCGCCAGGTGCCGCGACGACCTCGTAGCTGATGCGGCGTGGGTCCGCGGTGAGGGCGCCGATCGGTGGGAGCCGGCCGAGTTCGTCGGCGAGCGCGTCCGGGTCGCCGCGGTCGTCAACGGCGAGGTCGGGCAGGTCGGGATCGGTGGGAAGTTTGAGCGGAAGAGGCGCTCCGGCCGGCATCGCCCGGTCGCCGCGGACCACGACGACGGCGTGCAGCACGTCCTCGAGCACCGCGGCGCCCCGGGCGCGGGGCGTTGCTTCGGACTGGCCGGCCGTGGCCGGCGCCGCGTCGGCTGGGGTGGTCATCGCCGCGAGCAGGAGCCAGCGTGGGCCGTCGATGCTCAGCAACCGGTCTGGCTCGGGAGCCTCTCGTGCTCCGGTGGGCGAGGTGCGGGTCGACAGTTCCGGGTCGAGCGCGTGGTCGGTCATCGAGGCCAGCGCCGGCCGGGCCGAGCGCAGTAGCTCGGCGCGGACCTCGTCGCCGAGGCCGTGGCGTGGCGTGGCGTGAACGGTGATCCGCATGGTCGAGCCGTCCGCGACCGCGATCACCGCCACGACCCGCCGGTCCTGGTCCGGGCCTGCGACCTCGAACTGGTAGGCGACGTCGGGCAGTACCGGGACGAGTAGGGAACCGAGATCGAACTGGCGGACCGGCTCACGGGGTGCGTCGGCGAGGTCGTAGGGCCCGGTCTCGGTGGCCGGCGGCGCCGCGCCGCCGCGCCGCCTGGTGGCCGTAGGTGTGGGCGGCGGGTGCCTCTCGTCGTCGCGACGCCTCCAGCGAACCATCACAGACCTCCCGTACCAGGCTGGGCCGCGGCGCCGGTGCACTCCTTCGCCGTGGCCAGACGCGTACCCATGGTCGCATCAATCCGGCAGCGCGCCGCGCAGAAGTCCGGCGATCTGGTCGGGAGCTTCCGCGGGGGCGAGGTGCGCGACGTCGTCGAGCACGGCGAGCCGCGAGTCCGCCACCCCGGAGGCGATTTGCGCGAGCGACGCCGGCGGTGTCACGACGTCCTGGGCCCCCGCGATCGCGAGGACCGGCGTCGCGATGGCGCCGAGGCGCTCCCGTACGTCGAAGTCGGCGAGCGCCTCACACGCCCACGCGTAGCCCTCCCGGTCGACCTCCGCCAGGACGTGCAGCAGCTGCGCGGCGACCTCCGGCTCGCGGTCGGGGAACCCGGGGGCGAACCAGCGCTGAGCCGAGCCGGTGACCATCGCCGCGCAGCCGGACGCGCGGACTGTCACGGCCCGGTCCCGCCAGGCCGACGCCTCGCCGATCTTCGCCCCGGTACACAGCAACGTCGCGTGGCGCACCCGGTCCGGCGTGTCGAGCAGCAGCGCGAGCCCGACGGCGCCGCCCAACGAGACCCCGGCGTAGGCGAACCGGACCGCGCCGTCGCCACGCGCCGCCGTCACGCCTTCCACGTAGGTCAGGACACCCGCGGCCAGCTCGGCGATCGTGAAGGGCCCGTCGACGGGCGCGCCGCCGTGGCCGGGCAGCTCCCAGCCGACGACGTGGACGGTGTCACCGAGCGCGCGGGCGACCCTCGACCACAGCACCGCCGACGAGGTGCCCAGCGACGGCCCCACGACCAGCAGCGGCAGGTCGGGGCCGCCCGCGAGCTCGGATCCCGTGATCCCGGGAGTGGTCATCCCACGTCCCGCCGGCAGCCGGAGGCGATGGCCGCGATCTGCCTGCTGACCACAGGCCGCGGTTCAAGCGCCGAGACCTCGGAGCTGCTCATGGGACGCAGCGTAGGAGCGGCCCGGGCCGCCGCGAAGAGGCGCGTCCCATGATTGCCATCTCGGACCTCCGGTGGTCGTAACCGGACCCTAGTCATTGGCTTGGTGACATATGTGACTTGCGCCATGCCACTGCCAAATCCGCGATGTACGGGATCGCCATCGCGTGGGCGAGCGCTGCGCAGTGGCACGCCCTGTTTGCTCAGGTGGTCTGGCAGAGCCGCACGGTCCCGTCGGTGTGGCCAATGGCGAGGATTCGTCCGTCAGCCGCGAACGTCACCGACCAGGCGTTTCTGGTGTGGCCGGTGAGGGGTCGGGCAAGTTTGCGGGGCCGGGTGGGGGGCTGTGACGTCCCAGAGCAGTACCCCCTGCTGGGCGGTGCTGCTGGCGAGGGTGTGTCCGTCAGCCGTGAGCGCTACCGAGCGCACGTCGTGGCCGTGGCCGGTGAAGGGTTGGGCGAGCGGGTTGGGCCGGGTCGGGTCGCTGACGTCCCATAGCCGCACCGTCCCGTCGTCGCTGCCGGTCGCAAGGGTGCGTCCGTCCGCCGTGAGCGCTACCGAGCGCACGGTTCTGGTGTGGCTGGCTATGGGTTGGCCGAGCGGGCGGGACGGCTGGGGTCAGCAACGTCCCACAGCCGTGCCGTCCTGTCGTAGCTGCCGGTCGCGAGGATGCGTCCGTCAGCCGCGAACGCCACCGACACCACAGCGCCGGTGTGGCCAGCGGGGGCCTGGCCGATCGGCAGGGCGCCTGTGCGCGACGAACGCGGTGCTGATCTGGCTGGTGGGAGGGAGGCGGACTCGTCAATGGGCGGGGCGGGACGCGCGGGAACCGGATATGCGGGGGCACTGGCGGGTTTAGCCCGGCCGGCGAGGGCGCGGCCGATTTGGTCCACCAGGTGTCCTGGAGCGTCGTGCTGCTCCAGATGGAACAAATCGATGGACACGACCGCGGCCGTATCACCGGGTCGCCGGTAACCGGGGTGCCCGGACAGCCGGCGTCGACGGCCTCACGGTCGCCGATCACACCGCGTTGATGGGCCCGGTCCGGATGAGGATCAAAGACAAGCGCGTACTGGGACTGGTCAAGGCGTTCCTGAAAGCCGGGATCCTTACCGAGTTCGACTCTCACCGGGACACGCACACCGGCGTTCCCCAAGGCGGCATTCTCTCGCCGCTGTTGGCTAACATTGCCCTGTCGGTGCTCGATGAGCAACTGCACGGGCCGTGGCAACCAGGCGGGGCGATGGCGACCGAAGGGAAGCGCAGATACCGGCGCAAGAAAGGGCGCCCGACGTGGCGGCTTGTCCGCTACGCCGACGACTTCGTTGTTCTGGTCCAGGGGGCCGAACAGGACGCCCACACGCTGCGCGAGGACGTGGCAAAGGTGCTGGCCACAATGGGTCTATGCCTCTCCGAGGCCAAGACCCAGGTCACCCACCTCGATCGGGGTTTCGACTTCCTCAGTTTCCGCCTCCAGCGACGCCGCACGCGAGGATCGAACAGGTGGCACGTCTACACCCCCTTCGTGTCCGAAAGCCGTCGGTCGATGTGTCCGATCCCAGGTGATGCTTACATCTCGGTCCCACCTGATGCTTGACGGCCGTCTGCGGCTGTCCATACCTCTGCTTTGCGAAGTTCGTGCCGATCGTCCGCAGAGGTCCGGGCTCGTCCGCGTCGTCGCCCTAGCCTGGACGTCAACTCCGGGACTGTTCCGTAGACGGTGTTTCCGGCAGGTTGATCAGTAGGTCTCGGCGGACGGCCAGCGATCACGGAAGGTGATCGCCATGGCGTCGATGACGGGTTTCCAGCGGACTGCCCACCGGGCGCGGCCGGTCCCGGTTGGGTCCAGGCTGCGGGTGACAAGGTACAGGCATTTGAGCGCGGCCTGGTCGGACGGGAAATGCCCGCGAGCGCGGACCGCGCGCCGGTAGCGGGCGTTGAGTGACTCGATCGCGTTCGTCGAGCACAGGACTCGGCGTATTTCCGCGTCGTAGTCGAGGAACGGGGTGAACTCCTCCCAGGCGCTGCGCCAGAGTCGGATAACGGCCCGGTATTTGCTTCCCCAGGTTTCCTCGAACTCGTCGAGTGCGGCAGCGGCCGCGTCCGGGGTGGGGGCCGTGTAGATAGGCCGCAGATCGCGTTTGACGGCGTCGTGGTCGGCCCGGGAAGTCAGCCGGAACGTGTTACGAATCAAATGAATGATGCATGTCTGGACGGTGGTCGCTGGCCAGACGTTCTCGACGACCTCGGGCAGTCCCTTAAGCCCGTCGCACACGAGGAAGAACACGTCGGCGACACCGCGGTTCCGCAGGTCGGTGAGCACGGACATCCAAAACTTTGCGCCCTCGCCGCCCGTGCCGGCCCACAGGCCCAGGACGTCCTTGTGGCCGTCGACGGTGACCCCGATGGCGGCGTAGATGGGCCGGTTGCCGACCTGGCCGTCACGGATCTTCACGACGATCGCGTCCACGAAGATCGCAACGTAGACGCGATCAAGCGGACGGGACGCCCATTCGTTCATTTCCGCGAGCACCGTGTCGGTGATCCGGGAGATCGTCTCCCTCGACACCGACGCGCCGTAGATCTCCTCGAAATGCGCCGAGATCTCGCCGGTCGTCAGACCCTTCGCATACAGTGACAGCACAATCTCATCGACCCCCGCGAGGCGTCGCTGACGTTTCTTCACGATCTGCGGGTCGAACGTTCCTTCCCGGTCACGCGGAACCGTGATCTCCACGTCACCAGCCACCTCAGAAACAACCGTCTTCGTCCGACCGCCGTTTCGGACGTTGGCTGATTCCCGTTCCGCCGGCGCACGATTCTTCTGATGCCCGAGATGCTCGGTCATCTCCTCGGCCAAAGCCGCCTCGAGCACACTCTTCGTGAACAGCTTCAACAGGCCATCCGGGCCCGTCAACGCCAGC
Source organism: Frankia sp. AgB1.9 (assembly GCF_016786355.1). Lineage (GTDB taxonomy): Bacteria > Actinomycetota > Actinomycetes > Frankiales > Frankiaceae > Pseudofrankia. The sequence goes on along the minus strand of NZ_JADWYX010000066.1, from coordinate 14,575 downwards.
CCACGCGCCTTCGCGTCGGCGACCATCGCCGCCGCGGCGGCCTGCTCCGGCGAAAGCTGCCGCCCCGCATCCCGATCTTGCTTCCGAGGGGTCATATCACCCGATGTCATCACTCACTGTGCCCATCCCGCCGGACCCTGGGCCCGGCGTGTCTGGCCGGAAACACCGATCTTGAAGCAGTCCCTCAACTCCTCTGCGGTTTCCCGCCGTTCGCGCTCGTCCGCTGGTTTAGCTGCAGGGTTGGCTTCATGGGGCCGCTGTGAGAGAGACGACGGTGCTGCCGTGGTGGTTCCGCCATGGGTGGCCGGGTAGTGCGTCTATGGCGCTATGTAACGGCCGGTCGACTGGGGGTTGCTGATGGTCGCAGAGTGGATTGCGCCGTTGGCGACGTCGGGGAGCGGCGCGTTGGTGGCTGCTGCGGCGACCGACGCGTGGACGTCGGCTCGGGAGGGCGCAGTACGGCTGTTCGCCCGGCTGGGCGGGCACCGTGAGGATCTGGCCGGAGAGTGGCTGGACGAGGACGCCGCGGCAGTGGAAGCGACGTCGGGTGCGGAGCGGGAGCGGCTGCGGGCGGCGTTGGCGCCGGTGTGGCAGGTGCGGCTGGCGGACCTGCTCGCGGAGTTCCCGGAAGCGGCCGAGGAACTGTGGGCGTGGGCGGAGAGGACGCGGGCGGAGTTGCCTGCGGCGGAACGGTCGTGGGCGCAGAGCAACATCGCAGGCCGTGACGTGTACGCGGTGGGGCGGGGATCGCAGGTGTTCTACCGGGGCCACCCGGACGACTAATCACCGTGGCACCGGAGGTGTGACCGTGCCGGATGGGCAGATCAATATCGCGGCCCGCGATCTCTACCGGGCGGACGCACAGCACTTTTACAACCGGGAGCCGAGCTACGAGCTGGCACCGTTTCCGCTGATGGCGCCGTTGCCGTCGACGGCGGCAGCGCCGAGCCGGCTGTTGTCGGCGCGGTATCGGCTGGTGCCGTTCGCGGGCCGGGAGGCGGAACGTGCTCGGCTGGCCGGTTGGCGGGATGGCGGCGCGGACCTGGCGGCGCGCTTGGTCCAGGGGCCCGGAGGCCAGGGGAAGAGTCGGCTAGCTGCGCAGTTCGCGGTGGAGTCGGCGGCGGCGGGCTGGGCGGTGTGGACAGCCCGGGAGATGCCCGCGCTGGCCGGAGGCCGGGAGCCGTTGCCCGGTGGGGATGGTCTGCTGGTGGTGGTCGACTATGCCGAGCGGTGGCCCCTGACGGAGCTGATGGGCCTGCTGGCCGACCGTCGGGTGTACTTGGGTGTGCCGGTGCGGGTGCTGTTGCTAGCGCGCAGCGGAGCGGGCTGGTGGGAGTCGATTGTGCACCGGCTTGACGACCAGGACGTTGCGGTGTCGGACCAGATGCTTGGTCCTGTCGCGGATTCGCTGCCGAGTCGCGAGGAGACGTTTGCGGCGGCCGCTCGCGGTTTCGGTGAGTTGCTGGGGGTGGAAGGGACGGGGGTTCGGCCGCCCGCGGGGCTTGGCGATGACGCGTTTCGGCTGGTGCTGACAGTGCACATGGCGGCGTTGGTCGCGGTGGACGCGCTGCGTACCGGGGCCAGCGTGCCGGAGGATCCGGCGATGCTGTCGGGGTATCTGCTACGCCGGGAGCGTGATCACTGGCGGCAGTTGCACGATACGGGCGCACGGCCGATGGTCACGGTGCCGGAGGTGCTGGGGCGGGCGGTGTTCACCGCTACGGTGACCCGACCCCTGCCGTATGAGGCCGCAGCGACGGTGCTGGAGCGGGTTGGGTTGGCGTCAGCGCCGGAGGTGGCCGGGCAGATCCTTTCTGATCATGCTGTGTGTTATCCGCCGTCGGATCCGTCACTCGTGTTGGAGCCGCTGTATCCAGACCGGCTGGGGGAAGACTTTCTCGCTCTACTCCTGCCGGGCGCGCCCGGTCGCCAAGACGGAGATCCGTGGACGGACTCGGCGATGCGTCGGCTGCTCGTGCCTGGGGACAGTGATGAGGTGCCGGTGTGGGCGGACCGGGCGTGGACAGTCCTGGTGGAGACCGCGAAACGCTGGCCTCATGTCGGCGAGCGTCTCCACGGCATCCTGCACTGCAGCCCTGATCTTGTGATGGCGGCGGGTGGGGCGGCGTTGACAGCACTTGCTTCCTGGGACGATGTCGGCCTTAATGTTCTGGTTTCTGTAGAACGGCTGTTTCCGGATCATCGTCACGTGGACCTGGATGCAGCCATGGCCGCGGTCACGGCACGGCTGCACACCTACCGCCTCAGCCAGACCAACGACCCGGCTGAGCACGCGCGACTCTGGGAACGGCTCGCGAGACGCCTCCACTATGCCGGTCGGCGGGAGGAGGCGTTGGCTGCGACCGAGCAGGCTATGGAGATCCGTCGGCGGCTGGCTGCGGCGAATCCGGTTGCCTTCGAACCCGACCTCGCCGACTCCCTCGACAACCTGGGCCTCGATCTGTCGGGGGTGGGTCGGTGGGAGGAGGCGTTGGGTGCGACCGAGCAGGCTGTGGAGATCCGTCGGCGGCTGGCTGCGGCGAATCCGGTTGCCTTCGAACCCGACCTCGCTACCGCTCTGTCCAACCTTGGTATCTGGCTGTCGGGGGTGGGCCGGCGGGAGGAGGCATTGGCCGCGACCGAGCAGGCTATGGAGATCCGTCGGCGGCTGGCTGCGGCGAATCCGGTTGCCTTCGAACCCGACCTCGCTACCGCTCTGTCCAACCTTGGTATCTGGCTGTCGGGGGTGGGCCGGCGGGAGGAGGCATTGGCCGCGACCGAGCAGGCT
>NZ_JADWYX010000066.1:0-11687 GCF_016786355.1 Frankia sp. AgB1.9 | reverse complement strand
TGGGCCGGCGGGAGGAGGCATTGGCCGCGACCGAGCAGGCTGTGCAGATCCGTCGGCGGCTGGCTGCGGCGAATCCGGCCGCCTTCGAACCCGACCTCGCCGGCTCCCTCGACAACCTCGGCGCCCATCTGTCTGTGCTGGGTCGGCGGGAGGAGGGGTTGGCCGCGACCGAGCAGGCCGTGGAGATCCGTCGACGGCTGGCTGCGGCGAATCCGGCCGCCTTCGAACCCAACCTCGCCCTCTCACTGAACAACCGCGGCGTCTTGCTGTCGGCGCTGGGTCGGCAGGAGGAGGGGTTGGCCGCGACCGAGCAGGCCGTGGAGATCCGTCGACGGCTGGCTGCGGCGAATCCGGCCGCCTTCGAACCCAACCTCGCCCTCTCACTGAACAACCGCGGCGTCTTGCTGTCGGCGCTGGGTCGGCAGGAGGAGGGGTTGGCCGCGACCGAGCAGGCCGTGGAGATCCGTCGACGGCTGGCTGCGGCGAATCCGGCCGCCTTCGAACCCGACCTCGCCCTCTCACTGAACAATCTCGGCGGCCGACTGTCGGGGGTGGGCCGGCAGGAGGAGGCATTGGCCGCGACCGAGCAGGCTGTGCAGATCCGTCGGCGGCTGGCTGCGGCGAATCCGGCCGCCTTCGAACCCGACCTCGCCGGCTCCCTCGACAACCTCGGCGCCCATCTGTCTGTGCTGGGTCGGCGGGAGGAGGGGTTGGCCGCGACCGAGCAGGCCGTGGAGATCCGTCGACGGCTGGCTGCGGCGAATCCGGCCGCCTTCGAACCCCACCTCGCCTTCTCACTGAACAACCTCGGCGTCGACCTGTTGGGGTTGGACGGCCCGTGGGAGGAGGCGTTGGCCGCGACCGAGCAGGCCGTGGAGATCTACCGGCGGCTGGCTGCGGCGAATCCGGCCGCCTTCGAACCCAACCTCGCCGTCTCCATCGACATCCTCGGCATCCATCTGTCGGGGCTGGGTCGGCGGGAGGAGGCGCTGAGAGCCGAACAAGAAGCGGCCCTGCTGAAGCGAGAAAGATCCTGAGCACAGCGGCCAAACACGGCCTCACGGATCGCAATCGATGCGTGCCGAGCGGTAGCGACGAGGAGCAGGCCGGACAGCTGAAAGGTTACCTGGCCAGTCAGGTGCCGCTGGGCCGGATGGGCCGCCCGGACGAGGTCGCGGACGCCGTGCTGTTCCTCGCCTCCCCGGCGAGCAGCTTCAGTACCGGCGCCGAACTCGACGTCGACGGCGGCCTCAACCAGATCTGAGCGCCGAACTGACGCGCGGCCACGTTCAGCGGGCGTCTGCGGACCCACCCGCTGCCGAGGCCGGTGGTCCGTCGGTTTCGGCCGGAAGCGTGATGGTCACCCGGGTGCCGCCGTCCGGGCCCTCGGAGACGCCGATTCTGCCTCGGTGGGCCTGGGCGATCTCGCGGGCGATCGCCAGTCCGAGACCGGCGGTGCCGCTGCCACGTTCGCGGCTCTGGTCGAGTCGGACGAACCGGTCGAAGATCCGCTCTCGGTCGGCCGACGGAATGCCCGGTCCGTCGTCGTCGATCACGATCTGGACCTCGTCAGCGGCGGTGGCTGTGACCCGAACCGCGGCCCGCGCGTACCGCACCGCGTTGTCGATGACATTGCGGAACAGCCGCCCGAGCTGGTCGGGGTTGCCGACGGTGACGACGCAGGGGGCGATCTGGAGGTCGACGTGGACCCCTGGGGCGCTTGCGCCCGCGGTGAGCTCGCGCAGAAGCGGTTCCAGCTCGACTCGCTTCCGGGCGCCGGAGAGCTGACGGTCGTCGGCCTTCGCCAGCACGAGCAGCTGGTGGATGAGTTCTTCGAGCCGCGACGACTGCTGTGCGGCACGCGCCGCGATGACAGGCCAGGGTGCCTGCTCGGGATGAGCGAGACCGACTTCCAGGGTCGTGCGGATCGCGGCGAGCGGGCTGCGCAGTTCGTGGGAGGCGTCGGCGACGAACCGCCGCTGTCTGGAGGCGGCGTCATCCAGCCGGTCGAGCATGTCGTTCATGGTGCGGGCCAGGTTCCCGATCTCGTCCGACGTGCCCGGGTCGGGAACCCGCCGAGAGAGGTCGACGGAGGTGATGTCGGTGACCGCGTGGCGGATCTTCTCGACCGGCCGCAGTGCCCGGCCCACGACCAGCCAGACGGCGACAGCGGCGAGAAAGAGGATGATCGGCAGGCCCAGCGCCAGGTGCCGCAGGAACTCGCTGTCGACCTGGCGGAGCAGGTCGGTCGACGTGCCGGTGAGAATGACCACCGGGTGTCCGGCGACGGTGGTCCGCAGGGCGATGACCCGGATCTCGCCGGGGATGACGCCATCGGCGGCCTTCTGGCGTACCGGGACGTCCGAGCCGGCCGGGAGCGCGTAAACGGCGGGCAGGCCGGCGAGGGCCTTGCTCGCGGCCAGTACGGTGCCGTCCGGCGCGAGGACCTGTGCCTCGGCGTTGGCGTCCAGGGTCGAGGACGGCAGCGGGCGGGGCCACGCTCCGGTCGGCGCCGACTGCACGATCTGGGCGGCGTAGGTACGCAGCTCTCCGTCGATCGTGCGGCGGATGGAGTGCATCTGCAGCAGGTACATGAACAGGACTCCGACCACCACGGCCGCTGTGATGGCGACGGCCGCGGTGGCCGTGACCCGGGCCCGCAGGGTGACCCCTCCGGGCCGAGGCCACACCCACCACCGCCGCGGAAGCGGACCGGCGCTCATCCGTCGTCGTCCGGGAACTCGTCCGCCGGGCTGCCGGACCGCTCGTCCGCCGGGTTGTCCGGCCCTGAGACGTCGGCCGGGATGAGGTAGCCCTCGCCGCGCAGGGTGCGGATGACCGGGTTGCCGGCGACGGGTTCGATCTTGCGCCGTAGCCGGTGCATGTGGACCTCGACCGCAGCCGGGCCGCCGTCGTAGGCCGGGTCCCAGCAGTGGTCGAGTAGTTCGGTCTTGGAGACCACCTGTCCCTGGCGGCGCATCAGGTGTTCGAGGACGGAGACCTCGCGGCTGGTCAGGTCCAGGACCAGGCCGCCGTGGCTGACGACGCGGCTGGCCGGGTCGAGGGTGAGGCCGGCGGCGGTGAGCACCGCCGGCCGCGCCCCGAGACCGCGACGGGTCAGCGCCCGCAGGTGCGCGAGCAACACGGCATACGAGAACGGTTTGGCCAGGTAGTCGTCGGCGCCGCTGTCCAGACCCTCGGCGTGGTCGAGGTCCTCGTCCATCGCGGTGAGCATCAGGATCGGGGTCCACCGTCCCTGCTCGCGCAGTTTCCGGCATACCTGGTAACCGTCCAGACCGGGCAGCATCACATCGAGGATGATGACGTCGTGGTCGGTTTCCTTCGCCTTCCACAGGCCGTCGGGCCCGTTGTAGGCGATGTCCACGACATATCCCTCAGCGCGTAGTCCCCAGGCCAGGGAATCGGCCATAGCCGGCTCGTCCTCGACGACCAGGACCCGCATTGGTCAAGCATCTCCCACCGGGAGCGCGATCCGCTCCCGGGCGTCGGCCTCGGTGGTCTGGGCCGGCAGGCGCAGCAGGCTCGCGATCCTGGCGGGCATCCACCAGTTCCAGGCGCCGAACAGCGAGACCAGGGCCGGGAGCAGCAGCATCCGGACCACGACGGCATCCAGCAGGACGCCGGCGGCGAGGCCCGCGGCGATCTGGCGCACGGTGATGTCGTTGGCCGTGGACAGCGACGCCAGGGCGAAGAAGAGGACGAGCGCCGCGCTGGTGACCAGCCGCCCGGTCCGTGAGATCCCCTCGATGATGCCAAGCCGGGTCGATCCGGACCGGTGATAGCCCTCGCGCACCCGGGTCAGGATGAACACCTCGTAGTCCATCGAGACGCCGAACAGGAATCCGAAGATCAGTACTGGGGCGAACGGGTCGATCGCCCCGTAGGAACGGGTTCCCCACAGCGCCTGCATTCCCCAGCCGTGCTGGAACACCAGCACCAGGATCCCGTAGGACGCGGCGACCGAGAGGACGTTCAGAACAACGGCCTTCAGCGGCAGCAGGATCGACCGGAGGCCACGCGCGAGGATCAGGAACGTCACCAGAGCCACGAGCACGAACAGCAGCGGGAACGCGCCATAGGTCGAATGGGCCTCGTCGATGCCCACCGCGGCCTCACCTCCGACCAGCGCGGTGCCGGGAACGGTGTGCCGGATGTCGGCCAGCGACGTGCCCCCGGTCGAGGTGCCGATCTCGTGCGCCGGCAGGGCGATGACGAGCGCACTACCGTCCACGTGCCAGGCCGCTCCCGTCGGGACGACCGCGCCTCGCAGGCTGGAGACCGTGTCGAGCGCGGTGACGATCCCGGCGGCGTCCGCGGCCCGTGGAACGTAGATCGGCGCCGCGGTGAGGGTGCCGCTGGGGAAGCCGTCCGTCCGCAGTGCCCGTAGCCCGTCGGAGTAGGGGCCCGCGCTGGCGAGCGCGCCGCTGGTCGGCTGGGAGATGTTGATGGTCGCGGCGACCCCGGCAAGCCCGCACAGAATTCCCAGGCCGACGACGGCTGCCGCGATCCGGTGGCGGATGACACGTTCCGCCCACCAGGTCCAGAAACGGCTGGTGGCGCCGGAGGACTTCCGGCGCGGCCAGTCCATCCGGGCACCGAGCTTCGAGAGCGTCACCGGCAGCAGCGTCAGGGCGACCAGCGTCGCGGTCGACGGGATGAACAGGCCCGAGATACCGATCCCGCGGACCACCGAGTTCGGCACGACGATCAGGGCGAACAGGCCGAGCGAGGCGATCAGCCCGCTGAACCACACCGAGTGCCCAGCCCGGCTGAGTGCCGTCCGGACCGCGTCGTCGTTCGACGCACCGGCGGCGCGTTCCTCACGCCAACGCGTGACGATGAGCAACGCGTAGTCGATCGACAGGCCCAGGCCCAGCAAAGCGACGATGTACTGCACGGACGGGCTCAACGGTGAGGACGCCGGCACGACGTAGGTCAGACCGTAGATCAGCAGCTGCATCGTCAGCACCGAGATCAGCGCCATCAGCAGCGGGAGGAGCGCCAGGAACGACCCGAAGACCCAGGCCAGCACGACCAGGGCGCCCAACGCCCCGATCAGCAGCTCGGTGAGAACGCTCGAGTTGCCCGACGTAGTGTTGCCGGCGGCCAACGCGATCAGGCTTGTTCCGTGCACGGTCAGTGCCGGAGCCGCGCTCTTTGCGGCCGCAGTCAGGGTGTCGATCATTTCCGGGCTGACGTCGTCGCCCTGCTGCGGCGGATAGGCCAGCACGATCGTGCTCGTGCCGCCATCGCCGACCAGGGTCTGGCTTCCGGTCGACGCGTAGGAGACCAGACGGACCGCCGGGGCCGCCGTCGCGATCCGCGCGTCGACCGCCCGCAGCTCGGCCGTCGCCGCCGGCGAACCAACCTTCTGCCCGGTCGGCAGGTTCAGCACCAGCACCCCGGGGTTGGACGTCGCCCCGCCATACCGCTTCGCGATCGCGACGTTCGCGGTGTAGGCCGAGCTGTGCACGTGGCTACCGCTCTTCAGCCGCCCCGACACCGACGGAGCCGCCAGGAGACCGAGCACCGTGATCGCCAGCCACACCACCCCGACGATCAATCGATGCCTGATCACCCATCGACCGAGCACATCCATCAAGGTCCTCCCGACAGCCCGCGCACCGCGCGACGCGATTGACATCGCGCCGGACGCTAGGGATCGGCACCTTTCCGGACGCTTACAGCGGGCTTCGCCGGGTTCCGCTGGTCACAGGTCGCGGAGCAGGTCGTCGCGTGAGGCAGTCCGGGCGGCGAGCTTGACCGTGCCCGGAGTCCGGGCCTAGGACGCGTGGATCGGCGCCACACCGGCCGCGGTGGTCTCGACCCGCCGCTTCTCCTGGGTGTGGGCGACGCTCACGAGGCCGAGCAGAAGCGCGAGCAGGGCTGTCGAGGACCCGAGGGTGCCGAGGGCGAGGCCTCCCTTTGAGGTTGGTTTCGTCAGGAAGTCGCCGACCGTCGCGCCGAGCGGGCGGGTGAGTACGAAGGCGATCCAGAACAGCAGCACGTTCGGTAGTACCGGAACGGGTTTGAGGGCCAGCAGCAGCCCGAGGAGCGCCAGTATGAGCAGTGCGCTTCCCGCGTAGCCGAGCCCGGAGCTGTCTGACAGGAAGTCACCCATGGAGGTTCCGAGGGTGTTCGACACGAGGATGGCCGACCAGAAGAGGCTCTCGCCGCGCAGCGAGTCGATGTCGCGGATCACGAAGGTCAGTCCAGTGCGCTTCCACGTGACGAAGATGACGATCAGAAGGGAGGTCAGGATCGCCGCGCCGACGGGGTAGCCCAGGCCGAGCCCCTGCGGCCCCCAGCCCAGTGAGCTGGTTCCCCTGGCCAGGTACTTTTCACTGGCGTCGCGATTCATGAAGTCGGAGATGGTGGTACCCGCCGTGCTGGTGGACAGGATGACGGTCCAGTAGAAGAACGGGTTGTAAGCCCTTGACTTCAACTGGACGGCGAGGGTGACCAGGAATACGAGAAACAGGACCCCTGTCGTCAGAAAGTATCCGAGACGAAGGGTCTGCGCGAACAGGTCGCCCGCGGTCTCGCCTAGCGTCGTGGCCGCAACCTTCATGACCCAGAAGGCCAGAGTGATCTCAGGAAGCTTCTTTACCGCATACCTGGCGCCGGCTGCGCCATACTGGTCGACTCTCGCGACCTTTTCCATCCTGCCTCCAGGGCACGGTTCGGACGGACCATTCGTGCCCGGAGTTGAGTACGTTAGTAACGGAAAATACGAACTCCGCGGTCCGTGCCGGACGCCCGGCGGACCGAATAGTAAGCGCGAAACGCCGCCGACGCGCGAGGCGCAGACGGACTTTTCGAGTCCATTTCAGATTGATTCAGGTGATCCGGCCTGCCCCCGGGACCGAGTCACCGAACTCGGCGGCACGGTGGTCATCGGTGCAGGTGTCGTGACGATCCGCGTCGTGATCGCCGACGACCACCGCATCGTCCGCGATGGGCTGCGCTACCTGCTCGGCCAGGAACCGGATATCGAGGTCGTCGGCGAGGCCGGGGACGGTCGGCAGGCGGTCAGCGTCGCCGCGGCCACCAGGCCGGCCGTGGTGCTGCTCGACCTTTACATGCCTTGTTGATCTGCAGGACCGCGTCCAAGCCGCGATCTTCGTCCTGCGGCACCAGACCGCTTGCCCATCGACGGAGCTGGGCTGATGGGCGTGCCTAACTTCCGCGCAGCTCGACCCGGCCGTGCGTGAGGACCGGGCGTCCGGCGCAGACCGCCTCGAAGGCATAGCCACGCCCACCAGCCTCGAAGACACCGATCCGCAGCTCCTCGCCGACGAACGCCGGCGAGGCGAACCGCACCGCGACTCGCCGGACCTGATCCGGGTCGCCCCCGGCCACCGCGTCGACGACGACCTGCGCGCCCAACGCCATCGTGCACAGGCCGTGCAGGAACGGCTGGTCGAATCCGCTGCGGCGGGCGGCCCCAATGTCGAAATGGTGGTCCGACCAGTCTCCCGACACCTCCGCGTAGCGGCGCGGCATCTCGGCATCGACTGTCGTCGTGTACTCCCCCACCAGGCGCCGGCGTGCGTCGGCGGGAAAGGCATGGTCGGGCAGGGGCGCCCCGGCCTGCGCGCAGCTGACGTTCAGGTAGACGGTCGTCCACAGCTGGTCGGCGACGACCTCGTCGCGCTCGTCCAACGTCGAATAGCGCAAGGTCACCAGAGCGTTCCGGCCGGCCGGCCGAGTCGCGAAGCGGTGCACCCAGGTCCGCAGCGGCTCGCCGGGAACCAGCGGTCGGTGCAGCACGACATCGTGTTCGCCGTGCACCCCGCCCGAAGCGGCCGCCAGCAGGTCCTGGCTGACCAGCGCCGAGCGGCCAGCCTCCTGCGCAGCCCAGATCTGGGTCACGATCGCGACCGCGGGCACCGCCAGGCCGGCCCGCGTTCGCTCCGACCGATCACCGGTGGCTTTGGCGTACCGACGGATCAGATCGGCGCTCAGACACCCCGGAAACGGGCCTATCGCATCCTCTACGAGAGCATCGGCGTCAGTCACAGCAGCGTCACTCCATCCCACGCGACGGTCGGCCCACGTCACAACGTGGCCGCGACCTGATGGGGACGCCACCGAATGCCGCCCGGTCCGGCGCCTCGCCGCCGCTCAGCAGGTGGCGCTCGGCGACGCGGACTGGCCGAAGTCGGCGCTGGTGCGGTCGACGACGAACCGTGCCTGTACCCGAGCATGCGCCGCCTCCGCGTCGCGTTGCTGCTCGACGGCCAACGCCACCTGTGGGACGGCCAGCACGAGGTCGAGCAGCCGCGCGTCGGCTTCATTGAGATCGGCGAGCGGCCGCGCGTCGAGATAGCTCAAGGCCGGTGCGAGCAGCTCCCTGACCGCGCTGTAGAACGCCTCAAGTTCCGGTGGACGGCTCCGCACTCGCAGGCCCACCCGCTGCCCGCGGGTACCAGCCGCCCAGAGGGCGGCGAAAGGCTCCAACGCCTCGAACCCGGGCGGGAGCTGGCCCTGGCTCATCGGATGTCGGTACGGGCCGGCACGGTGGAACGCCCCGTCAGGTAGGTCCGGACCATCTCGGCCACGTTCTCATGGAGTTGACGGCACACCGCTTCCTGCGCCCCGAAATAGATGTGTTCGAGCGCGCCCGAGCGCAGTCCTCGCTGATTTGCCTCGATGACCTCCACGTCCTCGACATGCACGTCCATGAGAGACGACGCGGTGTACTCGCGGCTGAACCGAGCCGAGGCCGAGGTGTCGTCGCCGGCCCGGTAGACCCGGACCACCAGCCGGGTGCGCTCGGTGTCGAGGGGCCAGAACTGCATGGTGAACGTGTTGAAGCCGCCCAACGGCTCGATGTAGAGGTTCGGGAACAGGTGAAAGAAGTCGAAGTTGCCGCGGCACGGCGCGTCGTCGGCCGTCGGCGCCGCCCGCATCGCCGTGGCCCGGACGTCGGAGAGCGCCGCCGCGGCCGGGATCCAGTGCGTCCCGCCGCCGTGGCGGCCGTGAAAACGGAAACTCGAGTTGTAGCCGAAGGGGTTCTCACGGGAGGTCGCCCGGCCGCCCGACGACGGCCGATGCACCCAGCGCACGTGGTAGTTCTCCTGGAAGTTGTGGGCGGCCGTCTTCCAGTTGGCCGCCACGTCGCAGGAGTACTGCTCGAAGTCGGTGAACCGGCCGAAGCCGATCCGTTCGAGGTCGTCGCCGAACGGGCCAAGCGACTCCCGGAGCGACTGCGCCGGCGCGGCGTCGAGATGGACGAACAGGAAGCCGGCGCAGGTGTCGACGGCGATCGGTCGCAGCCCACAGGCAGACCAGTCGAGATCGTAGAAACGCTTCTCGTCAGGTACGGCCCGCAGCGCGCCGTCGGTGCCGAAGTTCCACATGTGGTACCGGCAGCTGAACGATCGGGCCTCGCCGGCGTCCTCGGCGACCAGCTCGTTGCCGCGGTGCGGGCACACGTTGTGGAACGCGCGCAGTACACCGTCCGACGATCGGGTTATCAGCACGGATGCTCGGGCGACGCCGATCCGGCGGACGAGGAACGGGTCGGTTCCCGTGAGCTCGCTCACCCGCCCGACATGCAGCCAACTGCGTCTGAAGACGGCCTCCCGCTCCAGTTCGTGGTACTCACGATCGTAGTACGGAGCCGTCGGCACCGGTCCGGTCCCGAGGAACGCCAGTTCCTCGTTCGACACAGCCTGGAAAGATTCAGCGGCAGATAACATCGCGGGCCTCTCGTCGCCTTGTCATTGCCGAGCTTCCTGGAGGGGAACCGGCGTCACCGGACTCAGCTGCTCCGCCGGGAAAGCCCGCTCAAGCGCGTCCAGTGCGTTGCTCATGATGGTCCGGACCCGAGGTCCCACCGTGCTCGGTCCCTGCCCGCCGATCAGTCCGTCCTGAATGACGGTCTGTCGGAGGGCCAGTATGCCGGTCACCATCGCCGCGCCCGCCGCGGAGCCAGTCACCTCGGCCAGCGGCACCATCCAGGACAACAGAATCGACGCCCGCCGCGCGGTCAGCGCCGGCGACTGCCGTTCACAGACGGCCCGTTCGCGCAGCGCGTTCCACCAGCTGTCCTCAACCGACGCCCAGGGTAACGAACCCGCCAGTATCGGACTGTCGACGAGGAGCGGTCGAAGCGCCGTGGCGGACGAAGCAGGACCACGCACCGAGAGGGCCGTCACCAGTTCGTCACAGCTGGCCGGCTCGGCGTCGAAGAACATGTCCTCCTTGGCCCTGAAGTAGTTCAGGACGGTATTGACGGACACGTCGGCCGCGGCCGCGATCTCGACCAGCTTCACGTTCTCGAAGCCGTTTTGCTCGAACAGCCGCGTCGCGCCGGCGGAGATGCGCTGCCGGGTCTCGGTGCGTTTGCGCTCCCTGAGACCTGCCATGATCAGATCCCGACCCGTTGGGCCAACAGGTCGCGGTGAAACGCCGAGTCTCCGAACAGCAGCTGCGAGCTCTTGGCGCGCCGGAGATAGAGGTGCGCGGGATGTTCCCAGGTGAATCCGATCCCGCCATGCAGCTGGATGTTCACCCCGGCGCAGCGTACGTAGGCCTCGGAGCAGTAGGCCTTGGCGAGACTTGCCGCCACCTGCTGCTCGCCGCTGTCCGCGGCGGCGGTCCAGAGTCCGTAGTACGCCGCCGACCTGGCGCACTCGACGTCGACGAGCATGTTCGCGCAGGTGTGCTTGACGGCCTGGAACGAGCCGATGGCCCGGCCGAACTGGTGCCGGACCTTGACGTATTCGACGGCCATCTCCATGACCCGTGCCGCTCCCCCGACCTGTTCGGCCGCCAGTCCGACCGCGGCAAGATCGAGTACCCGGGACAGGACCGCCCAACCGCCGTTCTCGGCGCCGAGCAGCCGGGCGCGGACACCGGAGAACTTCAGCCGCGCCTGTTTCCGGGTGAGATCCATGGTCGCCATCGCCGTCGCGGCGAGACCTGGCGCCGCGCCGTCGACCACGAACAGACTCACGCCGCCGGAAGTCCGCGCGGCAACCACGAGGACATCGGCGCTACCGCCGTCGATCACGAAGCTCTTGTGGCCGTCGAGCGTCCAGCCGGCCGCCGAGCGGTTGGCACGCAGCGCGATGCCGCCTTCATCCCACCGGCCGTCGTCCTCGGTGAGCGCCAGCGTTCCTCGGAGCTGCCCCGACGCGAGGCCCGGCAGATAATCCGCCTTGGCCGCCTCGTCGCCGCTGTGCAGGAGGGCGTACGAGGCGAGCAGGACGCTGGAGAAGTACGGCGCGCACAGGAGTGCTCTGCCGGCCTCCTCCAGTACGACCCCGACCTCCGCGATGCCGCAACCGGCTCCGCCGTACTCCTCGGGGATCGCGAGGCCCAGTATTCCGAGGTCCTCGCCCATCTCCTTCCAGACCGCCGGGTCGAAGCCATCCGACGTCTCCATGAGGCGGCGGACGTCCGGCTCCGGAGATCGGTCCGCGAGGAAGCCGCGGACCACGGCCCGCAGCTCCTCCTGCTCGGTACTGAACGCGAAGTCCACGCCGATGTCTCCCGTGTCAGAGGGCTGGTCGCTGTCCGCCGCGATGTGAAGCTAGCTTAAGTCTTCGCGCTTATCAAGAAGTCTCTTGGTCGTTGGCTGGAACGCCGCCCCGGGGGGGGCGGGGCGGGGGGGGGGGGGGGGGGGGCCCCCCCCGCGCCCCCCCCCCGGGGCG
>NZ_JADWYX010000065.1 GCF_016786355.1 Frankia sp. AgB1.9 | reverse complement strand
GGGGTGGCAGCCCGGCCCGAGCGGCGGCGGCCGCGCGGGCTTGGCGAACCGGCTGACGAAACACCCGTCGTGGTGGCCGGCCAAGCGGAAATCCGCGCGGCCGCCCCGGCGGGCGGTAGGCCGTCTTCCACCGGGCTCGTCCCGGCGAACTCACCCTCGGACCAGCGCGACGCGGCCTGACTCCGCGCGAAGCGCCCTGACGATCTCCTGCTGTCGCGGGCCAGGTCGGTCATGGGTCCTGTCCTGGCGCCCCGGTCTACCTGGCGACGCCGCGATCCATCGTGCTGGCTGCGTGACTACCGGCTCGCCGGTGCCGTCGCAGCCGGCTCCTGCTTACCTCCAACCGGGGCCGGCCCCCGGCCCGGCCCCCCCCCCCCCGCCGCGGGCGCCCCGCGGCGGGGGCCGCGCCGCCCGCTCCCGCGCACCCCCCCCCCGGGCGGCCCCCGGGCCCCCCCCCCCAAGCTCGTCCGTCGGCGCCGCCTAGGGCTTCCCCCTCCCGCCCTCGACCTGGCGCCTCCGGACGAACCGCCGGCCGATCCCCCTCGGCCCGGCGGCGGCCCGACCGGTCCCCCCCGGATCCGGGCCGGCCAGGCGGCGCCGCCCTTGCCGAGTCTTCCCCCCACCCGGCGAGGGCGGCGCCAGCCGACACCAGACCTGCTGCTTCAGGTCTTCTTGTTGGAGGAGAAGGTCCACAGCCGGGCGGCCGCGTTCTTGTCCAGGGTGGCGACGCGTTCCCGGTCGGTCGGGACTTCGGTGTCGCAGTTCGGGCCCGGGTCGGGGTCGAACTGGCCGACGACACCGATCGCCGCGAACTGGGTCGGGTTGGCACAGGCCAGGGCGAGCGCCAACCGGGCTCCCTCGCCGAGACCCCAGATGTAGACGCGGCTCGCGTCGACCGATGTCCAGTCCTTGGACATGTAGGCGACGACGTCCTTCAGGTACTGGGCGTCGGCGCCGTTGGGGTCGACCTGCCACTGGCTCGCGACCGGCTCCGGATAGACGAGCGCGAAGTGCTTGCGGTCCGCCAGCGTCGAGGCACCGCTGTCCGTCTCGAACACCTTGGTCTTGGTGTTGTCGTCCGACAGGACCAGCACCAGCGGCAGCTTGCTCTTCGACTTCTCCTTGGCGTGGATCAGCACCAGGCGCCCCTTGGACGCGTACTGGTCCGGAAGCGCCTTCTCCTTCGTCTTCGCCGATCCGTTGCCGTGGGCGACGGTCCAGAGCACAGCGATCACGATGACAGCGATGACGGCTGTCTTGCTGTTCTTCTTCCACCACGCGGAGATCGGGTTCGCGGCCACGCCACCAAAGGAATCACACTAGGCACCCCCATGGCGCCGGTTTGCGCCACCAACGTGGCCTCAGCCGTGCCTCCGTGGCATGACGGCAGCCACATCGTCCCTGGCCGAGCCGAGATCCTTGCTCAGGCGATCTCCAGGGCCCGCAGCCGCGCCGCGCGCAGGGCGTCGACCTCGGGCGGTCCAGGCAGCGGCGGCAGCTCACCGTGTACCCAGGAGAGCAGCAGATCGGCGACGGCGGGGTTCTGCGCCAGCAGCGGGCCGTGCAGATAGGTCCCGAGCACCCTGCCGTGGACCATCCCGTCGGTCCCGTCCTGAATGCCGTTGCCCAGGCCGAGCCGAACCTTGCCGAACGGAACCCCACGCGCGCCCGGCAGCGGCCTGGTCCGGCCACCGTGGTTCTCGTAGCCGAGCACGGTCGGCAGCCGCAACGACGGGTCCGGGTCCAGAACGATGTCGCCGACGACTCGGGGCGGCAGCGGCGCCTCCGGCGCCTCGAACGAACGGCGAGTCTCGACGCCGATCAGCCCGAGACCGTCGTAGATCTTCCCTCCGGCCGGGAAGGTCGCGCCGATCACCTGGTAGCCGGCGCAGACCGCGAGCACCGCCGCGCCGCTGTCGACGGCTCGGGTGATCGCGTTGTTGCGCAGCAGGCCCTCGGCGGCGAGCGTCTGCGGCTCGTCCTCGCCGCCGCCCAGCAGGTAGATGTCGCAGCTCTCCGGCACCGGCTCGCCGGCCGGCACGCTGACGACCTCGGCCGCCATCCCGCGCCAGCGCAGCCGCTGGGCCAACACGATCGCGTTGCCGCCATCGCCGTACGTCCCGAGCAGCTCCGGGTAGATGAGCGCGATCCGGGTGGTCGACTCGCGGCTGCGACGCGCCCTGGCCGGCGCCGAGAACTGCCCGGGCGACCCGGCGGCGAACGGGTCCTCGCGCCGTGCCGGCAGCCTGGCGTCATCCGGCCGCGGCCGAGCCGGCGCAGGTTCGAACAGGTGCGCGACCGGGACCTGGGGCGCCGCGTAACGACGTGGCGGCAGCGCAGGAGCGCCGCCGTGGTCCTCCGGGTAGGCCGCGGCCGGGTTCGCCTGGGCCGGGTAGCGCGGCTG
This sequence comes from Frankia sp. AgB1.9, assembly GCF_016786355.1. Lineage (GTDB taxonomy): Bacteria > Actinomycetota > Actinomycetes > Frankiales > Frankiaceae > Pseudofrankia. The sequence goes on along the minus strand of NZ_JADWYX010000065.1, from coordinate 48,152 downwards.
GGGTGGGTACGCCTGGCCGGGCGGATCCGACCGGGGTGGCGACTGCCCGGCCGCGGGCGGAAGCTCGGGCCGCTGCGGGACGCGGCGCACAGGCAGGCCCCGCGCGGGGTACGGCCCCGGCGGCAGTTCGTCCGGGTGCTGGTAGATCGGGCGAGTGTGCTCGTACGGGTCGGCGGCCGGCGGAGCCTGGCGCCGGCCGTACGGAGGACTGCCATACGGACCACCGCCGGCCGGACCACCGCCGGCCGGACCACCGCCGGCCGGACCACCGCCGGCCGGATCTCCCCCGGGCGGGCCGAAGCCCGGCTCGGGCTCGAAGCCAGGCTGCTCACGGGCCGGCCACTCGCGGCCTGGCTGGTCGGGCTCGCGGTGGTCGTCGTCCTGGCGGCGGTTGCGGGATCCGCGCGGCTCCGGCTGGAAGAGGCTCACCAGGCACCGCCGGGGGCGGGCGCCATCGGCGCGGCGGGCGGGCGCGGCGCGGGCGTGGTCCGCACGAGCAGGTCGCGGAAGGCGGTGTAGTTCGCGACGACGTCCAACCTGCCGTCACCGGCCGCGTCGGCCGCCTGCTCCGCGTTCGGGTGCACGGTGTGCCGAACGCCGGCGTAGGCCAGCCGCACGCTCATGTCTTCCTTCCGATCCCCGGTGACGAGAACCGGACGGCCGGCCAGCCGCTCGAACGGCACGTCCCAGATCCAGGACGGGTCACGCCCATCGGCGGTCTGCGAGTTGAAGTCGACGATCAGGCTGCGCGGCGGCGTGGAGTTGATCAGCTCCATCATCTCGACCCAGCCCGCCGGGTTCTTGGCCAGCAGCATCCGGGCCCGCGTTCCGGACGCACCAAGCAGCACGTCCTGGTATCGGCCCTGGACATCCCCGAGGTCGGTCATCGCGGCCAACGCGTCCTCGACGGGCACGCCGAACTCGCGGGCCGCGGCGGCCGCCATCGCCGCGTTGCCGAGGTTGACCCGGCCGGGCAGACCGATCGACGCCCTGATCGTGTGGCCGAACCACATGATCTCGTCGGGGCCGGTCACCGCGACGATCGGCTCCGGGCGCGCCAGCCCGCACTCCGACCACCAGCCGGACTCGTTGCGGTGCAGCAGCCGCGCGCACTGCGGGCAGACCATCGCGTCCGCGGTCCAGTTCTGCCCGACCGAGACCCAGACCTGCTTCGCCCAGGTCGCCGCCGCCCAGGTGACGAGCGGGTCGTCGACGTTGGCGACGACCGTGCAGTCCCCGAGCTCCGTGCCGAGCTCACGCCAGATCGCGGCGATCCGGCGGGTCTCGTTGGAGCGGTCCAGCTGGTCGCGGCTGATGTTGAGCAGCGCCACCACCCGAGGCCGGACCTGGCGCGCCACCTTGGGCAGCCAGATCTCGTCCACCTCGAGGGCGGCCGCCGCGTCATAGGGCGGGCGGGCCAGCGCCGCGAGCACGCCGGGGGCCATGTTCGCCCCGCCGCTGTTCGACTTCACCGGGCCAAGCGTGCCCAGGGCCCTGGCCAGCAGCCGGGTGGTGGTCGTCTTACCGTTGGTGGCGGAGACGCAGGCGATCGGCCTGCCGCTGCCGACCTCTTCGAGGGCGTGCGGCGAGACCCTCAGGGCGAGCTTGCCGCCGATCATCTCGCCGGAACCCTTGCCCAGCCGGCGAGACGCCTCGGACGCCAGTCGCTCGACGGCAAGCGCCGTCTTCGTCCTCGTGGAGAGGCGGCGCGGCAACGGAGTCATCATGGCGATTTCTACAGTGCCACGCCGCCGTGACGCTGTAGCGGCGACCCCGCGACCTGTCCCCGCTTGCGCCGCTCGTCCCCCACTCGCCGGGGGCGAACGGGCCGCCGACCACCCCCGGAGCAAGGTCGTCTAACCGGCCGGCTCCCGTCCACCGGTCTCCTCTCCACCCACCCAGGCCACCACAAATATGACCGAATGGGATAAATGCGAGCCGGAGGCCCCTCAGCGAGCATTCGGACGCCTCGGTCCCCGGGGGATTGCCAGCATCGCCCTCCGCGGAGTATTCGGATGGTGTCGTTCCACGCCCGCGACCACCGTCAGCACCGGCCCGCGAAGGCCTCTCCGGCCGCAAGGCTCGGGGTGGGCGGGGCGGACGGCCCCTGTGAGGGTGGCCTGGGGCGATGCGGTGCGCCGGGCGAACGGGACGGCGCGAGAATCACGGTACGGAGGCATCGACCCCTCCGAACCGAACGGCGCTGCCAGCAAAAGACTGACGATTCACCAGCTTTGACGATGTGAGGACACCACGGTGAGCACCAAGGCCGTCGCGATCGCGCGAGAGGACGACCGGTGGAGGGCATATGACCTCGACCACGCCGAGCTCGAGGACCTCGATGCGTTGATCGACGCGATGCGTGATCTGGGCGACGGCCTCGTGGTCGCCTTCGTCGAGGAGGACGACGAGTACCTGGCGATCATCAGGATCGACGAGGACACCTCGGATCCCCGGGTCTTCCTCTCCGACCGGCGCGTCCTCGGGACCTCCGGCCTGGCCGAGGCCCTGCTGGCCGACGCGCTGCCGCTGCCGGCACCGCGTGGCGGGGACGACGATGACGACGACGAGGACCAGGCCGTCATGCTGCACGCCCAGCCGATCGGGGACCTCGACCTGCTCGGCGACCTCGGCACGACAGCGGAGGCACTCGTCGCGTTGATCGCCGAGGAGGGCATGCTGCCCGGCGACGTCGTCGCCGCGATCAGCGAACGGGCGGGCGCCGGCGAGATCCTCGACGAGGTCCGCGGCTGACCGGGTGCGCGGTGAGCGGACGGCGGATCGGCCGCGGGCGGCGGTCGGGGCCTCGCGCCGTGACCGGCGCCGGCCCGCGTGACCGCGGGCTCGCCGTCTCGCGACGTCTGACCGGGTCCAGCCACCATGTCTGACACGGCCCCCGGGCACCCCGCCGGGCGGCCCGAGCCGGTGCCGCCAGTCCGGCTCACTGAGCCGGCGGGGTCGGTCCAGCCCGCCGAGGCAGCGGAGTCGGTCCGCCCCGCCGAGCCGGCGGGGCCGGTTAGGCCCGCCGAGCCGGTGCCGCCGATTCGGCTCGCCGAGCCGGCGGGGCCCGACCGTGACCTCGCGGCGATGCGGCTCGCGCTCGCCGAGGCCGCGCTGGCCGTCGCTGGCGGCGACGTGCCGATCGGCGCCGTCGTGATCGGCACGGATGGCACCGTCCTCGGCCGTGGCCACAACATCAGAGAAGCCGCCGCCGACCCGACCGGGCACGCCGAGATCGTGGCCCTACGCGCCGCGGCGACCGCGGTCGGCGAGTGGCGCCTCACCGGGGCAACCCTGGTCGTCACGCTAGAACCGTGCACGATGTGCGCCGGCGCGCTCGTGCTGGCCCGGGTCGACCGCCTCGTCTACGGCGCCATCGACGAGAAGGCCGGCGCCGTCGGCTCGCTGTGGGACGTCGTCCGCGACCGCCGCCTCAACCACCGCCCAGAGGTCATCACCGGCGTGGCCGCGCCCGACTGCACGGCACTCCTGGACACCTTCTTCGCCGAGCGCCGAGCCCCTCGACGGCCCCACTTCGGCGACCGGTAGGCACTCGACCGCCGCCCCAGCCGCGAGGCTCGGGCACCAGCGCCGTCTCCGGCAAGGTTCACCCGGCTTCCCGAATCTCCATGATCGCCATTTCGGCCTCCCAGTGGTCGTACCCGGGGCCGTTCCGTAGCCATCAGGACCCCCCAGCGCGGCCACCACCTTGATCATGATCGCCGTTTGAGCCCTGGGGTGGTCGTAGAAACGCCCCCGCCACGACCACCCAGGGCCAAACCAGCGATCAAGCCGACGGGCAGGCCTTGGATGGTCACCCTGAAACGGCCAAAACAGGGGCGATCGCGCCCGGACGGGGGCTACGCGCCACATCTGGCGACACTCCAGCGGAGGCGAAGCCTCCGACCCGGGGGTTCCAGGGGGTCGCCCCCCCTGGGCAGACATTGCGGGCCCCCGGCGAAGCTGCCCCGAAGGGCAGCGAACAAGGAAGACCGCCGGCGGTGGAGGTGGGATTTGAACCCACGGAGGGGTTGCCCCCTCACACGCTCTCGAGGTCTGCGATCAGTAGTCCGCGCGTGGTCCTACCCACTCGATCCCTGGCACTCGTGTGGTCTCGCCGTCCCGCCGGACGGGGTTTGATCGCGGCGAATGAGACCGAATCTGAGACCGGTCCAGGCGGTGCGACGTTCCGACGGGCGCGGGCGGGTGGCGGTCCGACGCGCCCGCCGAGCACGGCGCGCCAGCGCCGCGCGCAGGCGGCCGCGCGGCGGGCCGCCGGGTCCTGGCCGTGCACGGCGCGTGCAGCGCACCACGCCCCCGTCCCGGCTGGCGGTGTGGCATGAGGGTGCTGTCGCTGTGCTCGGGTATCGGCGCGCTCGACCTCGGGTTGCAGCGCGCCGGGATGGCCATCGTCGGCCAGGTCGAACGCGATCCCTACTGCCAGCAGGTGCTGGCCCGGCACTGGCCGGAGGTCCCCGCCATGACGACGTCACCACCGCCCCCGCCTGGTGACCAACCAGCAGCGACCTGCCGTCGACGTGGTCGCTATCGCCGGACAGTATGTCCTGGTCGGGCGCCGCGCCGCAGGCCGCACGATCACGGCTCACGTCGCCGACACCACGATCACCCTGGAGGTCGGGGACGGCGAACCACCCCGCACCGTCGTGCGGACCACGACCCAGCCCGTCACGAGCATCAAGGCCCACCAGCCCCCCAAGGCCGACACAGTTTCCTAGCCCTACCGTCAAGCATCAGGTGAGACTGAAGCGTCAAGCATCACCTGGGACTCGACAGACCTGGACCTAGACAAGTCGGGGGGAGACAATCGGGGGGCAGTCAGCGACAGCCAGTCAGTGAGTGAGACGCGCAGAATCTAAGTAATGACACTGTGGAGCGGGGATATCGGACGAGACATAGGGGCGCCGAAGGGGTCCGTCGCTCGCCCGACGCGAAGGTGCGATCAATTACTCGGTGTACAATTTACGCCTCTGAACTACTCGCACTTTCTGTGGTGAGTCGTTGACTACGTTGCACGAGATCAAGGCGACAAACTCCTCCCCCGGCAAGCCCGACAATTCTTTTACGAGGGACTCCTCGGTCACCGCCTCCTGAGCCGCGCGTGTTCCATATCCATAAATTCCGGCCAAGATCAATACGAATGAGCCTTCAGCGAATGGACTTTTCGCGAAGATGACGAGAGCGTAGTCGCGAGTGACTACGTTCTGATTTCTTTCGGATTCCCATGTCCCGCCAGACTCTGGATCTATGATGGCCTCATCGTCTGGTACACGAAATTGAAGCGGCAGCCTCGACCTCAGGGAATCGGTCACTTCTCGGGTGATTCTATTGGCATCGGCCGCGCCGATGAGAATCAAGTTTCGGCGCCGCTCCTGACTCGTTAGCGTGGTGCCGGTCCGAAATTCGAAGCTTCTCAGGCCGGCGCTCCGAAGATGCCGGTCTAGCTCAAGGAGCGTCTGCATGTCCGCAATACCACCCATGCCGGATGGCTCGTAATCCTTAAATTTTTCATGCGCGTCTACGATCAGAACAACACGTTCCCCGGCGGCCATTGGTTTCCAGAATTCCCGCAGCTGTCGGAACCGCCAGCGAGTTAGGGCTACAGCTTGGGCGCGCCCGAAGATGAGGCCTGCGCCCGCCACCGCAATGTTGGACAATATATCCTCCACCAGCATTCGTGATGACCTCCTCATGCCCACTCCTAATGGACAGACGGGAGATCAAACAGCGCGTTTGTCGCCGGCGGACGTTACCACGTGATCTACGTTGGGTCGTCGACCGGTCCGCCCAGCCGACGGCTTCCTTGGCCCCCGTCGTCCCACAAGGGATCGATGTCACCGAGCACGATAGACATCCAGGAGCCACGGTTCGTGGCTTATGTCCAACAGACGGTGGATGGTCACTTCAAGCGCCCGTCTAGTGACATAAAGTAACCAAATGTCAACGGTGTCATGTGGAGCTTGCCGAGTGCTTGGGCCGCTCGGAGAGCTGGGTGTCCCAGGCGGAACTGGGATGCGCACAGTCGATCGCCTGTCGGTGTGGACGCGACTGGTGGAGGTTCTGGGCGCACAGTTCGAAAACCGAACGAGCGATGCCTGGCCCACGTGCGTCACTTTTGGTTGATACCTAGTCCCGCACTGGAAGTACAGGCTCAGCTAAATGGGATTTGGGTCGCCAGTCTCGCTGTAGATCCATTCGAGATAATTCGCTGGACCTTCCAGGATGGGAAGGATGATGACGCCCGGTACCTCGAATGGATGCCGGTATCGGACCTGGTTGAGGATGGCTGGGACGAGAGACCGACGAGTGTGGAATGCTGCGCTGATCTCAGATTTCTGATGGACGGTGTCGTCCCACCGGTAAATCGCCATGATTGGCGCGAATAGGTGCACTGCGGCGACAAGTCGCTCAGCGATTAGGTGGCGGGCGAATTCGCTCATCCACTCGGCATCCGGCGCGGTGATGACGACCTCGCAGACGTCGGCGGCGTCATTCATGCCGGTATCCCGCGCTGCTTGAGTGATTCGATCAGGGCGCGCGCCTCGACCTCGGTCCTCGCCGTTGCCGTCCAGCCGGTGACGATCGGTCCGTCGTAGCTCAGGCCGACCCGCCTTCCCTGCAGGTTGATGCCATGGGCATGGAGGGCGAAGTACATCGTGCCCTTCGAGGTGCCCGAGCCGTCATCAGCCGCGTACCAGCCCATGAGGATGTGGTTGTCCCAGATCCGCAGTTCGCCGCGCCACAGGTAGCCGCCCTTGGCGAGGTCCGCCGCTACTTCGACACCGCGACCAAGCCCGACGGCACGATCCTGATCCCGTGTGGCAACCGGCGCGCCTCGGTGTGCCCGTCCTGCTCCTACACCTACGCGGGCGACGCCTGGCAGATTGTGCACGCCGGCCTGACCGGCGGCCACGGCGTGCCCGACACGGTCGCCGAGCATCCCGGCCTGTTCGTCACCGTGACCGCGTCGAGCTTCGGGCAGGTCCACACCCGCAACGCCAAGAAGAACCAGCCCGCCCGAACCTGCCACCCACGCAAGGGCGTGTGTCCCCACGGCAACCCGATCGGCTGTTTCAGCAAGCACGAGGACACCGGCGACCCGGCGCTGGGTCAGGCGCTCTGCCTGTTCTGCTACGACTTCCCGGGCGCGGTCCTGTGGAACGCGACCGCGGCCCGGCTGTTCAAACGCACCGTCGACCTCTGGTACCGCCGCCTCGCCGCCCACGTCGGCCTGCCAGTCCTCGGCTACACCCGGGCGACGAAGTCGTCTCCCTCGGCGCCTGGCGCTTCGAGGGCGCCGGCTACCGCCTGCCCGGCGACGCCCAGTTGGCCGCGATGGCCGCCGACCTCGCCCGGTCGCGACGCGAGGCAGCCCGCGACGCCCGCACTACCGCCCACGCTGCCTAGCCGCCAGGGCGACACCCCCCACCCGCTACCCCCTCGAAGGAGACCCCATGACCGGGGTGGCGTTCGGTCCGGACCGGCCGCCGGTATCCGTACCCGAGTCCGAGTTCGACGCGGTACGCGCGGCGCTGCATGCCGCGCTGGCCCGGCTGGACGAGCTCGCCGCGAACGCGCGGCCGGTCCCACCGCCGAACCCGGCCGGCGCACCGGTGCTGCTGACCGTGGAAGAGGCCGCGAACCTGCTGCGGATCAGCCGGACCGTGCTCTACGACCTGCTCGGCGACGGCGAAATCCCCGCCGTCCGGATCGGCCGGCTGCGCCGACTGCGCCTGGCCGACGTCGAAACGTTCGCCGCCAGGCGCGCCGGCGCGGACGGCGGCAACCGTGCCGCGTAAGCGCCCCGAAGGCACCCGCGCGCCCAACGGCGCGTCCACGATCTACCTCGGCGCCGACGGGTCCTGGCACGGCCGGGTCACCGTCGGCGTCAAGGACAACGGCAAACCCGACCGCCGCCACGTCCGCGGCAAGACCGAGACCGAGGCAATCGCGAAGGTCCGCAAACTGGAGCGGGAGCGCAACAACGGCACCGTGCGCAAGACCGGCCGACCCTGGACGGTCGCGCGTTGGTTGGAGCACTGGGTCGAGAACATCGCAGCGCCCTCGGTCGGCGAGAACACGATCGACGGCTACCGGGTCGCGGTCCGCGTCCACCTGGTGCCCGGCCTGGGCGCACACCGGCTCGAGAAGCTGGAGCCCGAACACGTCGAAGCACTCATGCAACGAATGCAGACGAACGGCAGCGCGGCGGCCACCGCGCATCAGGCGCTGCGGACACTGCGGACGGCGCTCGGAGAAGCGGTCCGCCGGGGCCACCTCGGGCGCAACGTCGCGTCGCTGGCGAAGCCACCGCGGGTGGTCGAGAAGGAGGTCGAACCGTACTCGGTCGCCGAAGTCCAGCAGCTGCTCGCCGAGGCCGCGAAGCAGCGCAACAGCGCTCGATGGGTGCTCGCGCTCGCTCTCGGCCTACGCCAAGGCGAAGCGCTCGGCCTGCGCTGGCCCGATCTCGACCTGGATGCCGGGGTGATCCGGATCCGCCGGGGCCGGCTCCGGCCGAAGTACCGGCACGGGTGTGCGACCCCGTGTGGCCGCAAGCCCGGCTTCTGCCGGGACAAGGTGCAGATCCGGGCGGACACCAAGGAGACGAAGTCCCGTGCGGGAACCCGGACGATCGGCCTACCTGACGAGCTGATCGAGATCCTGCGGCGGCACAAGGAGCGGCAGGACAAGGAGCGCGCGGAGGCCGGGAACCTCTGGCGGGACGGCGGTTGGTTGTTCGCGTCGGAGACCGGCAGCCCGCTCAATCCAGGTACCGACTACCACGAGTGGAAAGACCTCCTCGTCGCCGCCGGCCTGCGGACCGCCCGGCTGCACGACGCACGGCACACCGCGGCGACCGTGCTCCTGCTGCTGGGCGTGCCCGACCGCACAGTCATGGGGATCATGGGCTGGTCGACCGATCAGCGCAGCCGCTACCAGCACATGACGGACCCGGTCCTCAAGGACGTGGCGGGGCGCCTGAACCGGCTGCTGTGGCTCGGCCCGGCGTCCGCCGAGGGGCCCAATGAGACCGGAACTGAGACCAGATGATCCACGGGCAGCCACAGGTTGCGGGCCTGCCCGTGCGATCAGCCTGGTACGGGGCGGTGGAGGTGGGATTTGAACCCACGGAGGGGTTGCCCCCTCACACGCTTTCGAGGCGTGCGCCCTCGGCCACTAGGCGACTCCACCGCAGGTGAGCTTACTAGACGGAGATGGTCGGATGGAGTGGGGCCAGTGCCGACCTTGCCTGGCCCGTGCCGAGCCAGGAGGCCCTGACCACCGACGGCGATCCGACAGTGGATCAGACGGTGGTCAGCCGGTCTCCGATCGCGGGGGTGGCGGCCGGGAAGGGCGCGTCGAGGGGCCAGCCGATGAGGTCGGTGTACTCCAGTAGGCGGGCGCCCGCGTTGGCGCTGACCGCGCCGACCACGATGCCCTTGCGGGTGTAGACGGCGACGAACTCGAGGGCCTTGGGCGAGCCTTCGGCGAGCCGGCAGGTGTCGGCGAGGCCGGGGCGCCCGACGCCCTGCAGTCGGACGCCGAACTGCTCGGTCCAGAACCGGGGCACCGGGGTGAACGGCGGCGCCACCTCGGGGCCGAGCAGGAGCGCGTCGGCAGCAGCCTGGCCGTGTTCGGAGGCGGTGATCCAGTGCTCGACCCGGCGGGGGATCCGGTCGAAGAGCAGGTTGGGCCAGCGGGCCACGTCGCCGGCGGCCACGATCGAGGGCACGACCGCGGGGCTGCCGCCGTCCATGTGCACGGCGTGGGTGGTTGGCCCGGTCAGCACTCCGTCGCTGATGTCCAGGCCGGAACCCTGCAGCCATCGCACCGCGGGCAGCGCGCCGACGGCGACCACCGCGACGTCCGCGTCGACGCGGCAACCGTCGTCGAGCCAGATGCTGACGCCCACGCCGGGCCGCGACCGGTCGGTCTTCGAGTCGGCGGTCGCCCAGCGGACGGGGTTGGCGCCGAGCAGCAGGCCGACGCGGTTGCGCCGGTGCAGCCGGGTCATCAGGCCGCCGACCCTGGCCCCCACGGCCGCCGACATCAGCGCGTTGCCGCGGCCGATCAGGGTCACGTCCAGGCCACGGCTACGCAGGCTGGAGGCGATCTCGCAGCCGATGAAGCCGGTGCCGATCACGGCGATGTGCCGCGTCCCGTCGGCGAGCCGGCGGCCCAGGCCACGGCCGTCGGCCATGTCGCGCAGCGACCAGACGTAGTCGGACCACAGCGGGGCGCCGGGCAGGTGCCGGGACTCGACTCCCGTCGCGATCACCAGGCCGTCGTACTCGACCTCCTCGCCGCGTGCGAGCAGCAGCCGGCTGCGTTCGACGTCCAGGCCGAGGGCTCGGGTACCGAGTCGCCAGGTCGCGTCGAGCTCGCGGTAGAGGGGCAGCTTCAGGTCGCCGAGGCGGCCCGTCCTGGCCAGCAGCTGCTTGGACAGCGGGGTGCGGTTGTACGGCTTGTGTGGTTCCTCTCCGACGAACACGATCGATCCGTCGAAGCCACGCTCCCTCAGGCGCTCGGCCGCGCGCAGCCCGGCGATGCCGGCGCCCGCGACCACGACGGTGCGCGGCCGCGGCCGGTGCTCTAGGCGAGCCCGGCCGACCTTCGCCAGCGCGTGCGCGATGTCCGGACTGGGACGGTGCCTGATCATCTCGAGTCGTTCCCCAAAGTGATCGCCTGCATGGGGCACAGGCGGGCCGCCTGGCGGACGCTTGCCATCAGGTGCTCCGGCGGCGCGGCGTCGTAGTAGAGCCGGCCGTCCCGGGAGACCAGGAAACTCGCGGGAGCCTCCTGCTGGCAGATCGCGTAGAGGTGGCAGCGGTTGTTGTCCACGCTCACCACGGCCGGCTCGGAGCGCCGGCGCACGCCGCCGCCCGACCGGCGCCTGGCGGTCGGGCGGAACGCGGGCGGCGCGGCGCGGCGGCCCACGGCGGAGCCGCCGAGGTGGGTGAGCGGCACGACGTCCAGCGGGCCGGTCTCGACGATGCCCGGCTGCGGGCCGGTCGACGCCGGCAACGGGAGCGGGACGCTCGGCTCGATCACCTGGGGTCCCGTGTCCGGTACCGCGGGCAGCCGATCGCTGGTCTGGTCCGGCCGAGGCAAAAGGTCGACGCGCGGGACGTGGCCGTAAGGGGGCGTGTGTGGACCCGCGAACTGCCTGGGTACCGGGACCGCGGCGGCCTCGTACGGCGGATCGGTGAAGGGTGCCGAGGCGGCCCCGTTGGAGGGCCAGAACGGGTGCGCCCACTCGCCCGGGGGCGGCGGGGGCGGCAGCACGCGCGATGCCCCCGGCGGCGGGGTGCGGGGAGCCTGCGGTGCCGGCGGCCAGGGCGCGGACGGTGGCGGTACGGGCGGCCACGGCCGCAAGGACGAACGCGGTGGTTCCGGCGGAGGTTGCTGCGGCGGCTGCCATGGCCAACCATCCGGCGGCGGCCCGGCCCGGCCCGTCATGCCTGCCTCCGGCCCAGTCGGCGGCCCTTGCATCCAGCGTGACTCCCAGCTGGCCTCGTGGACGGAATCGACGTGGATACCCGGCTCGCCCTCGTCACCGACGGTAGATGCCATCTTCGAATGCCTCCACTACGTCGAACCAGGTGTCGCTCTCGTCCTGGCGCCCAGCGGGTGCGAGCACGCGTAGCAGAAGCAGTGCCGCCGGGACGAGAAGGGCGGCCGCCATCGCCGCGTAGATGATGCCGAAATGCTGCTCGCGCGACGCCCACACGCTGTGGACCGCGATCAGGAGGAATCCGGGGTACGAGAGCCAGTGGAAACGGTGCCATCGGCGATATCCGGCGCGGTGCTGGAACCAGATCGACAGCGCTACCAGCACCACGATCTCGAGGCCGAGGATTCCGGGTATGACGTCGCCCTTGGCGCCGCCCCACGGCAGCCAGATCCGGCTCTCGGTGTAGTACGCGTCGTGCCGGAAGAAGTGCACCTGTGCGTGCACGACCGACGCGGCCAGCGCGAGGATCGCCAACGTCATGTGGGCGCCGTACAACGTCTGTCGACGGATATGCCGCTCCGGCAGCCTGGTAATGAGCAGCAGGCCCCAGATGACGGTGGCCGCCATCAAAAAGAACGCGGTGTAGCCGAGTATCCCGGCGATATGACCCAGCGTAGCGTCGGTGGTGACGCCGGGGCGAACCGCTGGTCCCGCAGCGGTTCGTATGATCGTTCCGGACGCGGTGTGCGCCATCGTCGCATCGCGCGGAACAGTCGTATGCGTCAAAGCTAGTTGTGCCAAGGTATCCTCCGGGCTTTCCCCCCCGGTAGTACCTCGGCACGAACCGTAGCAGAGTCGTCCGATCCGAGCCAGACCGGACACTCTGCGGCCACGGGGGCGAAAGGCGCTGGCGCCGGATCCGGCCGACCGCGGAGTGTCTCGCGGAGGCACGCCCTGGGCCCCTTCGTCCGACATCGCGCCGGCCCGCGCCCCTGATCGCGCCCGCGGTGGCGACCCGCGGCCGGGGCCGGCGGTGAGCGCTCCCGGCGACCGGTACCGAGGCCGGGCCGCTCGCCCGCGCCAAGACACAGACCGGCACCGCGTCATCTCCGGCTCGTCCGGCACGCCCGACGCGCCAGTTTCCGCGATGTTTTCCGGCCGCGGACACCTGTGCCTACATCCTTTCCAGGCCACTCCAACCGGGCGTCACACGAGGATGGAATTCGCCGGCTTTTCCGGAGAAAGACCGGCCAGCTGGCCCGATGTTCTGGAGACGTTGACGGTGGCGGGCAGAATCTGCGTGCGTGCGAGCGCAAGGGCGGGTATATCCACTGGTCGGGTTGCGGCGGCCGGCCGGCATGCAATAGTCATGGCGAAGGAAAAAGAATGCGGATCATGACTCCACTGGAAGGTCGCGGCGCGGCCCGGAGAATGATTTTCCAAATGTGATGGGCAGCGCTTGTCTTTAGATTCTTCGGTGGAGCGTGACGCGCAACCTATCCCCGCCAGGAGGTAATGAAGAATGGCAAGGGTTGTGGTGTTCGGCGCGAGCGGCAGGGTTGGCCAGTCCGTCGTCAACGAGGCGATCCGGCGCGGCCACAAGGTCACCGCGGTCGCCCGCGACGAGGCGAAGCTCAGCAAGCTGTCCAGGAAGGCCAATGCCGCTGTCGGTGACGCCACTTCGCGTGACTCGGTGCACAGCCTCGCGGACGGTGCCGACGCGGTCGTCGTGGCCGTCGCCGGCAACGACAAGAAGATCTGGGCGAACGCCGCCCGGACGATGATCGACGCGCTGAACAAGCAGGGCGACAGCGCGCCGCGTCTCATCCACGTCGGCCACGGCGGCACACTCGAGGACGGGCAGGGTGCCCGCATCCTCGACGACCCCGAGTTCGCGAACAACATGCGCAAGGACGCGCTCGGCCAGGCGGAGGCCCTCGACGTGCTGCGCGCCTCCAAGGGCGTGCGGTGGACCGTGGTCTGCCCGCCGCCGGTCCAGCTGGTGCAGGGCAAGCGCCGGGACACCTACCGCACCGGCACCGACCAGCCGGTCCAGGACAGCCGCGGCAACATGGCGATGTCGACGGACGACCTCGCGGTGGCCATCATCGACGAGATCGACAAGGCCAAGCACGTCAACCAGCGCTTCACCATCGGCTACTGACCCACCAGGCCGGCGGATGAACGGCGGCCAGCGGGGACGGGGTTTCGCGGAGTTTCTCCGTCTACCGCCGGCCGTCGACCTCCCCGAAGGTCCGCGCGGCGCGCGTCGTTGACACGCGCGCCGCGCGGATACCTTTTCTCATCGCTCGTCGGGTCATCCTGAATCACGGACAGCGACGTCCGTGAATCCCGCGATGACCCGAAAGTCCCACGCGGCGTCCGGACGCCGCCGCGGCTCGGTGCGCGCACACGTCGGCGCCGACGTCAGCGTCGACCACGGACGCGGACGTGGGCCGCACCGCCGCAGCCCCCGGAAGTCCGCTCAATGCCGAGCGGCTTCCGGGGGCTTCCTCACGTCGCCGGTCCGGGATCGGCAAGCATTGTGTCGAGGATCAGCGCGGTGTCATTCGGCGTAGTGCGCGGCGACACTATGGCGAACCGTGCGAGCGTCTCCCCGTCGTGCACGGTGGGCGTGACGAAAGCCAGCCCGTCGCGCAGCAGCCGGTCGGACCAGGCGTGGTACTGAGCCGGCGTCCAGCCGGGCCGCCGGAAGACCACGACGGAGAGCTCCGGCGCACCGACGAGCTCCAGCCAGGGCCTGGCCCTGATCTGGTCGACGCACACGGACGTAGTACGGAGCGCGCTCTCGACCGCCTCCGTATAGGCACGCGTGCCGTGTACCGCGAGCGAGAACCAGAAGGGCAACCCGCGGGCCCGCCGGGACAGCCCGACCGCGAAATCCGACGGGTTCCAGTCGCCCGAACCCAGAACGTCCAGGTAGCCGGCCTGCTGGGTGTGCGCGGCCCGGGCCAGCGCGGGCTCCCGGTAGATCAGCGCGCAGGCGTCGAACGGAGCGAACAGCCACTTGTGCGGGTCGACGATCAACGAGTCGGCCAGCTCGAGGCCGTCGAACCGGGCCCGTGCCGACGGTGCGGCTATCGCCGCGAGCCCGTACGCGCCGTCGACGTGCAGCCAGAGCCCGCGCTCGCCGGCGGCCTCGGCCAGCCCGCGCAGATCGTCTACCAGGCCGAACTGGGTACTTCCGGCCGTCGCGACGACGGCGAAGACGCCGGCCCGCCGGTCGGCCGCCAGACCGTCGACGGTCGCGGCGAGTGCCGCGCCGGTGAACCGTCCACCGTCGCCGGAGGGGGCGACGACGACGTCGACGTCCATCACCCGGGCCGCCTCGGCCAGCGAGGAGTGCGCCTCCTCGCCACAGACGAAGCTCCACCGGGCAGGCGGCACCGACGGGCCGTCCGCCGCCTCTGCCCGCGCCGAACAACGGGCGCGAGCCGTGTGCCGGGCCGCGACCAGCGCGGAGAGGTTCCCGACGGTGCCGCCCGGAACGAAGACGCCTCCGGCCGACGACGGCAGACCGGCGAGGTCCGCGAGCCAGCGCAGTGCCTGGTTCTCCGCGTAGACCGCTCCGGCGCCTTCCAGCCAGCTGCCGCCGTAGATGGACGAGGCGCCGACAACCAGGTCGAACAGCACCGCGGCCCTGGTCGGCGCCGCCGGGATGAACGACAGGTAGCGCGGATGATCGGTGGAGATGCAGGCTCGAGCCAGCACCTCGTCGAACACCCGCAGCGCCTCGGCGCCACCGAGACCATCCGGGGTGACCGTCTCGCCCGCGCGGGCGGCGAGCTCCGCCGGCGACAGCGGCGCGTCCAGCGGTGCCGGATCGAGCCGCAGGCGTTCCTGCGCGTAGGCGATGACCGCACTGGCCAGCTCGGCCGTCTGGTCGTCGTACCGGTGCACGGCGCGCCTTTTCATCCAACCGACGTCGGGCAGGCGCACGGAATTCCGCCGGACGCCGAAAGGCCCGTCGTCTCGCGCGTTCTCCCGAGGGCTGGCCGGCCGTCAGGTGGCCAAACGGCCCCTATCGGTCATCCACTCACCCATTTGAGTTCTGCTCCAGCGAAACCGTCCGGGAAACCGATCCCGGACGGTTCTCGCTCAGGCCTCCTGCTTGCCCTTGCGCTGACGAAGGAAGAACCCGCCGGTAGCGAGGGCGACCAGCAGCACGACGATGCCGACACGCTTCATGACAACCTCCGAAGAAGTACCTGTCGAAGACTCAGAACGGCGACAGTGAGCCGCCGTCGGCCGAACCGGGCGACGTCGTGACAGTTGTCGGTGGGAGGGCGTTCGACCGCGCGCCTCGGGGCACGTGGCCGGCGTCCTCGGCAGGGCTCCGACTGATTGTCACGGCGAGGTTTCCAACCGGCTGGGCCAGAGCATGCCACGCGCCGCCCGACGACGGTGCGGCGGCACCGGCACGTGCCCGGCTTGCCCCAAACATCCGGCGAGCCGCCACGCCCACGACCAGCGCCGATTCACGCCGCCCGAGCGGCGGTACGACCCGATGTCACCACCATCACACCGCTGCGGGACCCAGTTGGGCCGCCCGTTGCCTGGTTGTTCGACGTCCTTCGCCGGTTTGGGAGCCGACGGGCGCAGACCACCCGGCCCCCCGCCCCGAAGCGAGTCCAACCGTCCCCTCAGACGCGTTTCTCGGTCAGATTCGCCCGAACAGCGGGGCTGGCCAGCGACCTGTTCCAGGCTCCCGCGGTCGAAGATCGCGCGCGGCGAGGCAGCCCGTCTCACAGCGGCACCGACTACTCCGTACTGACCTGCACATTCACGCCTCGCGATCGTCATACTCGCGACGGCTGCGTTCGATGTCGGGGTCGTGTTCGACGGCCCACTCGGCCAAGGACAGGGCGGGTTCGATCAGCGTCCGGCCCATCGGCGTGAGCTCGTACTCCACCCGCGGCGGAACCTCCGCGAAGACGGTGCGGGAAATCAGGCCGTCCCGCTCCAGGTGCCGCAACGTCAGCGAGAGCATCCGCTGGGAGATCCCCGGGATGTGCTGCTGCAGCTGGGTGAAACGCAGACGTTGGTCATGCAGTGTCGCGACGATCAGTAGCGCCCACTTATCGCCGATCCGATCCAGGATCCGCCGGATGGCGCGCCCACCGTCGGCTCGGATGAGGCAGACCTTCTCGTACCGCGACACGACGGTCGCCTCCCGTTAGCTACGCACACGCGTGTTCCTTTTGTACCAATGGTCATAGTCACCCATCATGGGGTCACTTACAAGTCGTAACCATGAGGGGGGCGATCATGAAGGTCGGGTACTGGGTGGTCATCGCGCTGCTTGGAGCCTTCTACCTGTATGGGGGCGGGAAGAAGGTGACGCAGAGCAAGCAAAAGCTGGCGCCCATGATGGGCTGGGTTGACACGATCCCGATGTCGCTGGTCCGGGGCATCGGCGCTGTGGAGATCCTCGGCGTCGCCGGTCTCGTACTGCCGGCGGCGACGGGCATCGTGCCCATGCTCGCGCTGTGCGCGGCGATCGGATTCGTCGTCCTGCAGCTTCTGGCCGCGGGCCTGCACTTCTCCCGCGACGAGCGGAAGCAGACGGGCCTCAACGCCGTGCTGATCGTCCTGGCGGCCCTGGCGGTGTGGCTGGCAACGGCCTTCTGACGCAGCTCCGGCGCAGTAGCAGGCCCATCCGCCGGTCGGACGCGGTGCTCAATCAGATCAGTCAGGTCCATCTGCCGCTGCGTCCGACGCTTGATCGGCATGCCTCACGGACCCGAGGGCTACGGTCCGAGTGCGCCTGCCGTCCCACGGTCATATCTGGATCCCAGCCGCGCCACAGCCTCAGCACAGCCAGCCTCGTCATGGTGGCCGCCACGGATGGATCTGCACCATCCGACGACGCCCACCTAGGAGGATCATGGACGGCCGCAGGATTGCCAGCCTGACGCGACGATGGCGCGCCTCACGCGCGAAAGGCGGCCGCTGGCTGGCCGTCCCGGCCCTGGTGCTCGCGCTCGGCGCGTGCGGCTCCGGCGGGACCAGCACCGCGCAGGCAGGAAACGCGACCACCGCAGGCTCTTCGACCGGGGGCACCAGCGCCATGAGCGCCTACACCTCCTGCCTGGCCCAGAACGGCGTGACCCTGCCGACCCCGTCCGCCGGGCCGGGCGGCGGCACCGGACAGGGCGGCACGCCACCATCGGCGCAGGGCGGCACGCAACCGCAGGGCGCTCGCCCGTCGGGGTCGCCGCCCTCGGGGATGCCGAACGGTGGCCAGGGCGGGGGCGCGCCGGGCGGAGGCGGGCCGGGCGGGGCCCTGTCGACCGCGGCACCGGCCGGAGTCGACGCGCAGACCTGGGCCAAGGCCCGCACCGCGTGCGCCTCACTCGCCCCGACACCACCAGCGGCCGGCCAGACCGCGGCCCCCAGCGCGCAGCCAACGTCCTGATCCGGTGTGCCCACGGTCTGACCCACACGCGTGGGGACAGTCCCGCGACATGCGACGGGCCGCGCCCGGCGGTGAGAACCAGGTCAGCGGCCCGTTAGAGATCTTCCATCACGGATGATCAGAGCGGAGGACGGGGGATTCGAACCCCCGAGGGTGTGAACCCAACACGCTTTCCAAGCGTGCGCCCTAGGCCACTAGGCGAGTCCTCCGCCGACGAGACTACCGGATCGCGGGAGTAACTGGGCCAGCGGGCGACCACAGTCCAGCGGACCTCTCCCGGCAGATCTCTCGCGAGCGAAGCGAGGTCCGAGCGCCGCTGTCCTCGGGTAGCGAGGTCAGCGGCGGTCCGTGCGCGTCTCGCCGCTCGTTGATCGTCGTTTTCGCCCTCCGGTGGCTGTCGTTCTGCCTCGGTGACGACCACTGGGACCCTGCTGGCCTAGTCGGTAGAGCCTGGCCGCGCGTGACCTTGATCGCGGTTTTGGCCCTAATGGGGTGGTCATGGTGAGAGCGTTTCCATGACCACCCCAGGGCCAAGACGGCGATCATGACCGGCGCGGTGCCCGTAAGACGGGACTGGACGCCGCGCGCCGATCACCGGGACGCCTGGATCAGGCTCCAGTTCTACCTCGCGGTCGACCGCGGACGAGATCCGCGACCACCACGTATGGCAGAGCAGCCTAAAGGCCCGAACTAGCCAACAGCGACCGCTGGAGGGCGAAAAGGACGATCTAGGGACGACGGACCCGCCTGCGCGGGCCTCTGCCGGGCTACGGACAGCCGGAGGGCGAGGCGTTTGCCGGATTGCGGACGGCCGGAGGGCCCGGAGCGACCAGACGGCCCCGGCGTCAAGATCGGCGCTGGCGGGCTATGCTGCGTGGCAGACCCCTCGTACGGCGTCATCCTCGTGAACCTCCCCAGGGCCGGAAGGCAGCAAGGATAAGCGGGCTCTGGCGGGTGTGCGGGGGGTCCTCTCGTTGGCCCCCGCAGCCCGGAAGGTACGGCCGGTGCAGGCCTGCCTAGACTCGGCGCGGTGTTCGATTCGCCCGCTTCGTCCACCACGGCTGCCGGTGGCATCCAGCTGATGTTCCCGCTCAGCCCCGACGAGCTCGCGACAGCCGCTGCCTCGTGGATCCGTTCCCAAGCGCGGCGGATTCGCACCCTCGCGGCGGTGGTCGTGCCAGTAGCCGTGCTGCTGGTCGGTCTCCTGGCCGGACACACCCAGCTGATCCGCTGACCGAGACCGCGGGGCGACCCGAGCCGGTTGCCGCGGGAGACCCGGGAGACAGGGCTCGTAGTGGCCCGGACGGACGCCCGCGGCAGGAGGGGACAATGGGCACCGCTCGCGACGTAGGCGAGCTGGTTGGGCCAGCCGGGCAGACGGGCGGGGAGACGGGCCAGTGAGCACAGCGCTGTACAACCGGTACCGGCCCGCGACATTCAGCCAGGTCGTGGGCCAGGAGCACGTGACCTCCGCGCTCATGCAGGCGCTGCGGACCGGGCGGCTGCACCACGCCTACCTGTTCAGCGGCCCGCGTGGCTGCGGCAAGACGTCGTCGGCCCGGATCCTCGCCGCGTCGCTGAACTGCGAGCAGGGGCCGACCCCGGATCCATGTGGGGTCTGCGACCAGTGCGTGTCGATCCGCACCGGCTCGTCGATGGACGTCACCGAGATCGACGCCGCCTCGCACGGTCTCGTCGACGACGCCCGTGACCTGCGGGAGAGGGCCTTCTTCGCGCCCGCATCCGCCCGCTTCAAGATCTTCGTCGTTGACGAGGCGCACATGGTCACGGCGGCCGCGTTCAACGCGCTGCTCAAGGTCGTCGAGGAGCCGCCGTCCTACCTGAAGTTCGTCTTCGCCACCACCGAGCCGGACAAGGTGATCGCCACCATCCGGTCCCGCACGCACCACTACGCGTTCCGGTTGGTGCCGCCGGGAGTGCTGCGCGACCACCTGGCCTCGGTGGCCACGCAGGAGGGCGTCGACGTCGACCCGGCGGTGCTGCCGCTGGTGGTCCGGGCCGGCGCCGGCTCGGTGCGTGACTCGCTGTCGGTGCTCGACCAGCTGCTCGCCGGGGCCGGCTCGGACGGGCTGCGTTACGACCGCGCGGTCGCCCTGCTCGGTATGACCGACGGCGTGCTGCTGGACGAGACCGTCGACGCGCTGGCGGCTCGGGACGGCGCGACCCTGTTCACCGTCGTCGACAAGGTCGTCGGCTCGGGGCACGACCCACGTCGGTTCACCGCCGACCTGCTCGACCGGATGCGCGACCTCATCATGATCAAGGCGGTGCCGGACGCGGTCGAGCGGGGACTGCTGGACGCCTTCTCCGCCGACCAGATCGAGCGGATGAAGGCGCAGGCCGGCCGGGTCGGTCCGGCCGAGCTGTCCCGGACCGCGGACGTGCTGCACGCCGGTCTCGCGGAGATGCGTGGGACGGCCAGCCCGCGGCTGTTGCTGGAGCTGGTCGTCGCACGGGCGCTCCTGCCCGCCGCAGCCGCGGCGGATCCGGCCGCCCTGCTGACCAGGCTGGAACGGTTGGAGCGCGGCCTCGCCGCCGGCCCGCCGCCGGCAGCCGCCGCGGGGCGGGCCGGGGCCGTCGCCCCGCTCGCCCCCGCCGGGCCAGGTGCCCCGGACGCGCCGCTCGCCCCCGCGAGGCCGACTGCCCCCGCCGCCGAGCCTGCCGGGGCGCCCCGGCAGGAGACGTCGCGGGCGCAGCCCCCGGCAGCCGCGCCTGGACCGCCGGCCGGCTCGACACCCGCGCCCGCCGCCCAGCAGTCCAACGGCTGGAGCGGCGGCCCGAGCACTCCGCCCGGCCCGCCTCCCGCAGCGCCCCAGACACCAGCCCCCCAGACACCGACCCACCAGGCCGTTGCCCCGTCTGCGCCCGCCCAGCCGGCCCCTGCCGCGGCGGGCGGCGAAGGCGGCGAGGCGGCCACGGTGCGGGCCGTGTGGGACCAGGTGCTCGCGGCGACCCGGCGACGTAAGCAGACGACGTTTGCCCTGCTCACCGAGTACGCCAGCGTCCTGGACGCCCGCGGCGGCGAGTTGTTCCTCGCCTTCTCGGCGCCGCGGATCGCGCAGATGTTCGGTCAGGGCTCCCACATCGACGTGCTCTGCGAGGCGCTCGCCGAACAGCTCGGCGGCGGCTGGCGGGTGACGATCGGGGAGCCCGGGGGCGGCCGGCCCGCCGGCGGCCCCCGCGGCGGGCCGACCCGGCCGCCGGCCGCACCATCCGGCGGTGGCTTCCCGTCGGCGTCTGGGGGCCGGCCCAACCCGACCCCGCCGCCGAACGCCACCCCCCGTCCGCCGGCCGGATTCACTCCAGCCACGCCCGGTGGAGGTCTTGCCTCCCAGGCCTCAGACGGCTTCGCCGCCGCCGCCTCGCTGGGCGGCGGTGCGTCGGCGGCACCGGGCGCCTACGGCAGCGCCATCGGCCCGGGCGGCGGTGCGGCGATCCCGTCGACTTCCGGCCCCGCCGTCGCGACCGCTGTCCGCGGGCCACTCGGTCCGAGCCTGGACGCGACCGCCGGCAGCCCGCAGCCCCAGGTCACGCCTGGTGCGGGCCACCCGGGGATCGGAACGTCCGCCTACGCCGACCAGGCCGGCGCCGGCCTGGTGGCCACGCCCTCCGCCGTCCCGCTCGGCGGCAACCTGGGCGGCCCCGCACCCGCGGTCGCCGGCACGACCGCGGTGGTCGCCGCGCCGAGCGCGCCCGACGAGCCCTCGCTGGACGACGAGGACGCCCCCGCCCACGCGGGCTCGACGCTCTCGGGTGAGGCCGCCGCCATGGAGCTCCTGCGGGTCGGTCTAGGCGCCACCGTCATGGAGCAGCGCGGCGCCAGCTGAACGTGTCGTACCCGGGACGTAGGCTCATGGTCATGTCGAGCCCAGGCGAGCCGTTCGGAAACACCTGGCCTGCTGGAAATTCGGGGCCTGCCGGAAATTCGGGCCCTGCTGGGAATCCAGGGCCGGCCGGCGGGCTGGGCGACGGGATCGGCGGCTTCGGCGCGATCTTCGAGCAGGCACAGAAGATGCAGGCCGCGATGGTCGCCGCGCAGCGCGAGCTCGCCGAGGCCCGGGTCGACGGCAGCGCCGGCGGCGGCCTCGTGACGGCGACGGTCAACGGCGGCGGTGAGCTGGTCGCGTTGACGATCAGCCCGAAGGCGGTCGACCCCGAGGACACCGAGACGCTGGCCGACCTGGTGCTGGCCGCCGTCCGGGACGCGACGACGAACGCCCACAAGCTGGCCGAGGAGAAGATGGCCGGCGTGACCGGCGGCCTCGGCGGCATGCTCGGCGGGGGGCTGCCTGGCCTGCCCGGCGGGATCCCCGGGCTCGGCGGCTGAGTGACGACCAGGCGTTGGACGACGGCGCCGACGGCGCGGGAACGGTAAGGCACACGTGTACGAAGGCGTCGTCCAGGACCTGATCGATGAGCTCGGAGCGCTGCCCGGGATCGGCCCGAAGAGCGCGCAGCGCATCGCGTTCCACATCCTCGCGGCGGATCCGGCCGACGTCCGGCGGCTGGCCAAGGCGCTGCTCGAGGTGAAGGAGAAGGTCCAGTTCTGCCGGATCTGCTTCAACGTGGCCCAGGCCGAGCTGTGCCGGATCTGCTCTGACCCGCGCCGCGACACCACGGTGATCTGCGTCGTCGAGGAGTCGAAGGACGTCGTCGCGGTCGAGCGCACCCGGGAGTTCCGCGGCCGGTATCACGTGCTCGGCGGGGCGATCAACCCGATCGGCGGGGTCGGCCCGGACGACCTGCACATCCGTGAGCTGATCGCGCGGCTGGCGGATGGCACCGTCACGGAGCTGATCCTCGCGACCGACCCGAACACCGAGGGCGAGGTCACCGCGAGCTACCTGGCCCGCCAGATCGGCCCGATGGGCCTGACTGTGAGCCGGCTGGCCAGCGGTCTGCCGATGGGCGGCGACCTGGAGTGGGCCGACGAGGTCACCCTGGGGCGCGCCTTCGAGGGCCGCCGCGTCGTCGCCGGCTAGTCGGCCCGGCGCCGCTGGCAGTCATGATCGCTGTTTCGGCCCTCCGGCGGTCGTGACCGGGCCCGTTTTGTAGCCATCAGAGGGCGAAAACAGCGATCTGGCGACGGGCCGACCTTGGCGATCGCCGTCCTGGACAGTCCGGCGCGGTCGGCGAGGACCCGGGTCAGAAGCCGAGGATGGGCGCGTAGGTCGAGCTGGGCAGGGACGCGAGGGTCGCGAGGACGACGCTGACGTCGAGCTCGTCGGCGCCGGGTTCGAAGTGGCCCAGCATGCCGCGGGTCAGGTAGACCGGGCGGTCGCCGCGGCTGACCCGGACGCCGAAGACGCCGGTCGCCCGTAGCCACCAGACCCGGTCGCCGGCGCGGATGCGGACCTGCCGGTTACCCCGGCGCAGGCC
Source organism: Frankia sp. AgB1.9 (assembly GCF_016786355.1). Lineage (GTDB taxonomy): Bacteria > Actinomycetota > Actinomycetes > Frankiales > Frankiaceae > Pseudofrankia. Next base: position 24,840 of record NZ_JADWYX010000065.1, on the reverse strand, counting down.
GGTCGTCGCCCTGGTCAGGCGGCCTGCTTCGGCCGGCGGACGTGCCGGCTGGTCGAGACTTCCGACGATGTCCCGGTCCGGGGCGCGTACCACCAGCCGGGCCGGGGAGCCCGCCAGCTCGATCAGTGGGCTCTCCCGCGAGACCTCGGAGTCGGCCGGCCACACCGTCGCCGGCCACACCCCCTCGCCGGCCAGCACGCGGGCACCGAGCCGGCCGGCCGCCGGGTGGCCAGGCGGCAGGAGCGCACCGACAACGGAGCCCACCCCGTCGAGCTGCCAGGCGACCGAGACGACCGCGCCGGCAGGCAGACCCGCCGGCCCGTGCTCGCCGCGGGCCAGACCGTCGGCGCAGCGCAGGGGCAACATCCGCACCCGCCGGGCCGGGGTCGCCTCGTCGCCGGACAGCGCGGGAGCGAGGCACGCCCCACGCGGGCCCGGCGCACCGGCGAGGCGCCGTAACCCGGCGGAGAGCTGGCCCAGCGTCAGGGGGCGGGGTTCCCCGCCGGTCAGACTGACCATGTGCCTGGCGCCTCCTTCGGCCGTCACCGGCGCGGACACGGGGGCCTCCCCCCAGTGGTCCGGCCGCACGGTCCTAGCCGACGCACGCTCCGTCGGACCGGGTCGACAGTCTGCCATCCGCCCCTTACAGAATGCAATACCTGCTATGTCGGCGGCAGGTTCTGGCCTAAGACGGCCATCCGAGCTCCTCGATCCGCGAACTCGGAATGACGATCTCGACCCGCGGGCACAAGCCCCACCCCGGTGGTCGTCCGCGAAGGGACGAGTGGCAGCGTGGAGTGCGCGGCCACGCGGAGCCGTCACGTCAGGAGCGGGACCAGATGATCATCAGTTCGCACGTCGGGGCGGGCGCCTTCGTCGGCATGGCCGTCCGCCGGCCGGGCGCGGCGCTCGCCGCCGGCTTCCTGTCGCACCTCGTGATGGACGCGCTGCCGCACTGGGGCCTCGGGCCGAACACCGAGGACGAGTGGATGCCGATCGCGAAGGTGGACGGCATCGCGGGGCTGTCCGCGATGGCGCTGCTCACGGCGTCGGCGCCGGCCGACGTCCGGCTGGCCGTGTTGGCCGGGATGACCGGCGCCTGCCTGCCGGACACGGACAAGGTCGGCCGGTTCTTCTTCGGCCAGAGCCCCTGGCCGGCCAAGTTCGACCGGTTCCACGAGCTGATCCAGAACGAGGCCCGCCACCGCCTGCCCCGCGAGGTCGTCACCGCCGCGGCGCTGACCGCCCTGGGCACGGCGGCGCTCCGAGTCTGGAAGGCGCGCGCCGCGCGACTGGCCCCCAGCGACCTGGAGCCCACCGAGGCGCTGGCCGCGGCCTGACCGCGACCGCGGGTCAGCTTTCCGGGTCGGGGAAAAGCACGGCGGCGCCGGTGACCCGGTCGGCCGCGAGGTCGGTCAGCGCCTGGTCGGCGGCGGCCAGCGGGTAGGGCGCGACCGTGACCGCCAGTCGGTGCCGGGCCGCGATCTCCAGGAACTCACGGCCGTCGGCCCGCGTGTTGGCCGTCGTGCTGCGCACCGAGCGCTCCTGGAACAGCTGGCGCTGATAGTTGAGCGTCGGGACGTCGGAGAGGTGGATCCCGGCGATCGAGAGCGTTCCACCCCGGTCGAGCGCCTCCAGCGCGACGGGCACCAGCTCCCCCACCGGGGCGAACAGCACCGCGGCGTCCAGTGGCTCCGGCGGGGCGTCGTAGGCGCCGGTCACCGACGCGGCGCCCAGCTCGGTCGCGAGCCGCTGAGCGTCCGCGGACCGGGTCATCACGTGCACCGTCGCCCCCTCGGCGAGCGCCACCTGCGCGGCGAGGTGGGCGGACGCGCCGAACCCATAGATCCCCAACCTGCCGCCCGGCGGCAACTGGGCCCGGCGAAGCGCGCGGTAGCCGACGATCCCGGCGCACAGCAGCGGGGCCAGCTCGCCGTCGCCGTAGCCGATGGGCAGCCGGTACGCATAGGCGGCGCTCACGACGGCGTACTCGGCGTAACCACCATCGACGTCCCACCCGGTGTAGGTGGACGCCGGGCAGAGGTTCTCGTCGCCTCGACGGCAGTACCGGCAGCTCCCGTCGGTCCCGGCCAGCCAGGCGACGCCGAGCCGGCCGTCCGGACCGAGGCCGGGCCACAGCGCTTGCGCGTCGACCCCCGGCCCTACGGCATCGAGCCGGCCGACGACCTCGTGGCCCGGGATGGTGAACGGCCGGTGCGGTGCCAGATCCCCCTCGGCCAGATGCAGGTCGGTCCGGCAGACCCCACAGGCCAACACCCGCACCCGCACCTGGCCCGGCCCCGGCTCGGGCACCGGCACCTCAACCCGCCGCAACGGCCCAGCCGCCGCCGGCCCCGGGGTCGCCACCTGCCACCCGGTCATCACGGGCCCCGCCGTCATGCCCTCAGGCTCCCACCACAAGCGAAAGGGTGCCCGCCATCAGGCAGGCACCCCTCACTCAGAAAGACCTGGTGCTAGACGTTCACGCCGTAGTCGCGGGCGAGGCCGGCCAGGTCGTTGTGGCCCTGGCCGACGGCCCGGAACTTCCACTCGGCGCCGTTGCGGTAGACCTCGCCGAAGATGACGACCGTCTCGGTCGAGTAGTCCTCGGACAGGTCGTAGCGGACCAGCTCGGTGCCGGTCTGGTCGGCGACCCGGATGTAGGCGTTGCGGACCTGGCCGAAGTTCTGCGCCCGGTTCACGGCGTCGTAGATGGACACCGGAATCACGATCTTGGTGATGTCGGCCGGGACGCTGGCCAGGGTGATGACGATGGACTCGTCGTCGCCCTCGCCCTCCCCGGTCCGGTTGTCGCCGGACAGCACGATCGCGTCCTCCGGCGACTTCAGGTTGTTGAAGAAGACGAAGTGCCCGTCGGAGAACACCTTGTTGCTCTCGTTGACGCCGATCGCCGAGGCGTCGAGGTCGAACTCGGTTCCGGTGGTCGTGCGGGCATCCCAGCCCAGACCGACGGTCAGCGAGGTGAGTGCCCCGGTGCCGGCCTCCGCCGCGGTCTTCGTCAGGCTGACGTTGCCGCCCTTGGCGAGACTGATGGCCATTTTGACGTCCTTCCTGGCCGATCCCCACAAACGTCGCCGGCCATGACGAGAAGCAGCTACTGGGCAGTAGATGAGTACTAGGCAGTGGCGAACACTCTGGCACAGCCAGTCGGGCGACCCGTGTCCTCGTCGCCCGCCAGACACGCGTCGCCGGGCCGCCCGGGCCGCCTCAACCCAGACTCGCGAGATATCACGAAAGCAGCCAAACGCAACCGTACCGAAAGAGCAACGAAACATCTCCCAGGACCCACCGTCACGGCGCGTCCCGTTCCGACTCCGCCCAGGGACTCCGCGCCCAGGGACTCCGCGCCCAGGACGGCGGACCACCGAGTCTGGCCGGATCCGCCGGCGGCAATGACGGATGTCATCCCGAGGTCGTGACGGGCATGACTGACCTTGGTCCGGGTCGAAGCGGCACTCTGCTGACATGCCCAGCGACCACCTGTCACCGCAGCCCGACCGCCGCCGGCGGGCCCCGTTCGCCGCGACCTCAGCCGTCATGACCTCGACCGCCGCGCCGGCACCGATCGCGCTGAGCGGCGTGCGGCGCAGCTACGGCGCCACGAAGGCGGTGGACGGCGTCAGCCTCACCGTCCCGGCCGGCCAGGTCATCGCCCTGCTCGGGCCGAACGGCGCCGGCAAGTCCACCACGATCGACATGCTGCTCGGCCTGACCCGCCCGGACGCCGGCACGGTCAGCCTCTTCGGGCGCTCGCCCCGGCAGGCCTGCGCCGACGGCCTTGTCGCGGCGATGCTGCAGAACGGCGGCCTGCTGCCGTTCGTCACCGTCCGCACGATGCTCGACGCGCTGCGCGGGCTGTACCCCCGCCCGCTGACCGTCGCCGAGGCGCTGCGCCGGGCCGGCGCGACCGAGCTCGCCGACGCGCGCACCGAGAAGCTGTCCGGCGGCCAGCGCCAGCGGGTGCGGTTCGCCGTCGCGCTGCTGCCCGACCCGGCCCTCCTGGTGCTCGACGAGCCGACCGCCGCGATGGACGTCTCGGCCCGCCAGGCGTTCTGGGCCTCGACGCGGGCCTGGGCCGCCGAGGGGCGCACGGTGCTGTTCGCGACGCACTACCTGGCCGAGGCGGATGACTTCGCCGACCGGATCGTGCTGCTGCGCTCCGGCCGGGTCGTCGCCGACGGCCCGACGACCGAGGTCAAGGCGCTCGTCGGCGGCCGGACGATCCGGGCCACCCTGCCGGGCGTCGACGACAGCACGATCACCATGCTCGACGGCCTGCCTGGCGTGAGCCGGGCCGCCCGGCGCGGCGACACGATCGAGCTGCGCTGTTCCGACAGTGACGTCGCCCTGCGGGCGCTGCTCGACGCGGCCCCGACGGTCCGCGACCTGGAGATCTCCGGCGCCGGCCTGGAGGACGCCTTCCTCGCCCTGACGTCCGACCAGCCGTTGACGCTGCCCACCCCCACTGCACCGACCGGCGCGGACACCGACGCCGCCGCGAAGGAGACCGCCCGATGAACGGCACGCTGTTGATCGCTCGCTACACCCGGTTCGAGATGGGCCGAATCCTGCGCAACCCCAGGTTTCTCATCTTCAGCATGGCTCTACCGGTGATCATGTTCGCCGCGTTCACGGCGACGGACCCGACCGACACGCTCGGCCCGATCACCGTCGGCCCGTACATCATGATCAGCATGGCCAGCTTCGGCGCCATGATGGCCGTCGTCGCCATCGGCACCCGGATCGCGCTGGAGCGGGCCGGCGGCTGGAGCCGCCAGCTGCGGCTCACCGCGCTGACCGGCCCGCAGTACCTGGTCTGCAAGGTCCTGGGCGGCTTCACCCTCGCGCTGCCCGCGCTGATCGCGGTGTTCGTCGAGGCGGTCGTGCTCGGCCGGGCGCACCTCTCGGTCGGCACGTACGTCGAGGCCGGGATCTGGGTGATGATCGGCATGCTGCCGCTCGCGGCACTCGGCATCCTGCTCGGCTACCTGGTCCGGGCCGACAACGCGGGCCAGCTCATCGGCGGTATGACCTCGCTGATGGCGTTGGCCGGCGGCATCTGGGTGCCGGTCGAGCAGTTCCCGCGCTGGCTCGCCGACGTCGTCAAGATGCTGCCCATCTACTGGTCGGCTGACGCGGGCCGGGCCGTCATCGCCGGCTCCTGGATCGGCTGGCACGGGCTGCTGGTGCTGGCCGTCTGGACGGCGCTGCTGAGCCGGCTGGCGATCCGCTTCTACTCCCGCGACCAGTTGCGCGCCTAGTCTGGAACCCGATGGTGGCGACGACGATGACGACCGACGAGAGCACGAACGACGAGAGCACGCAGGGCAGCTCCGACGGGCTGGCCAGGTTCCGGAAGTACATGTTCGAGCCGATCCGGGGCGAGAACGCGCTCGGCCGCCAGGCCGGCGTCACCCGCTGGCGACGCACCGCCGGTATCTGGCTGGTGTACCTCTGGTACGCGCTCGTCGACCTGGTCGGCGAGAGTCCTTGGCGCATCGTGCTCGGAACCCTGCTGCTCGCCGGGTTCTGCTGGCTGTACATCGTTCCGCTGCCCCGTGCCATGTTCTCCGGGCCACTCAAGGACCGGGTGACGGTCCTGGTCGGTGGGCCGCTCATCGCCGTGCTGTACCTGGCGCTCGTCGGGCGCGGCGGGCTGGTCTTCCCGACCTTCCTGTCGGTCGCCTTCGCGCTGCTCCTGGTTCCCGCGGTGAGCCTGCCGATCATCGCGGCCATGGCCGCCACGGTGATCTGGCTGCCGCAACTCGTCCCGTCCTGGCACGTGCACGGGGCGCAGTGGTCGACCGCCGCCCCCATCGCCCTCGTGGTCTTCGCGCTGTACGCCATGCGCGCCGGCGCTCGCAACCAGATCGAGCTGCACCAGGCGCGCCAGGAGATCGAGCGGCTGGCCCAGGAGCAGGAGCGGCTGCGGATCAGCCGCGACCTGCACGACCTGCTCGGTCACGCACTGACGACGATCACAGTCAAGGCCGAGCTCGCGTCCCGGCTCGCCACCCGCGACCCGCAGCGGGCCGCGGCCGAGATGGCCGAGGTCGCGGCGCTCGGCCGGGAGGGGCTGGCGGACGTGCGCGCGGCGGTCGCCGGCTACCGGAGCGTCAGCCTGGTCACGGAGCTCGCGACCGCCCGCGAGGTGCTGTCCGCCGCCGGCATCCGGGCCGAGCTGCCGGCCGCCGTCGAGGACGTCCCGGTCGAGCTGCGCGAACTGTTCGGCTGGGTGCTGCGCGAGGCGGTGACGAACGTGGTCCGGCACAGCGGGGCGTCGTCCGTCCGGGTACTCGTCACGAAACGGTCGATCGAGATCGTCGACGACGGGACCGGCGGCACGCCCGACGGTGGCGAGCCGGGCGAGCCGGGACGCTCGCGCTGGCAGCCGGGAACGACGACGCGTCCCGGCGCTGGCGGTGGCAACGGGCTTGTCGGGCTCGCCGAACGCGTCGCCGCCGCCGGCGGACGGCTGGAGGCCGGGCCGGCCCATGCGCCTCGAACCGGTGGCGAAGCCCTCGCGCCACCGCCCAGGCCGGGCCCGGCGCCTACCCCTGGTCTCGGCTTCCGGTTGCGGGCGGCGGTCCCGGCCTAGCCAGGCACCGGGCCGGTGCGATCATGGCTGCGTGCCGTCGATCCGTGTGCTGCTCGCCGACGATCAGCATCTCGTGCGTGGCGCGCTTGCCGCGCTGCTGTCCCTGGAGGACGACATCGAGGTCGTCGGCCAGGTCAGCCGGGGTGACGAGGTGGTCGCCGCGGTCCTCACGGCCACGCCCGACGTCGTGCTGATGGACGTCGAGATGCCCGGGATCGACGGGTTGGCCGCGGCGGCCGCGGTCCAGGCCACCCGGCCGGCCACGAAAGTGCTCATCCTGACCACGTTCGGCCGCGCCGGTTACCTGCGCCGGGCGATGGAGGCGGGCGCGCTCGGCTTCGTCGTCAAGGACGCCCCGGCCGACGCGCTGGCGGACGCCGTCCGTCGGGTAGCCCGCGGCGAGCGCGTCGTCGACCCCACACTGGCCGCGAGCACGCTGGCCAGCGGGCCGAGCCCGCTCACCGGCCGGGAGCGCGACGTCCTGGTCGCCGCCCGGGACGGCGCCACCGTCGCCGACATCGCCGGGCGGCTCTTCCTGTCCGAGGGCACCGTGCGCAACTACCTCTCCGCCGCCATCGCCAAGACCGGAGCCCGCAACCGCCTGGAAGCCCTACGAACCGCCGAGCAGTCCGGCTGGCTCTAAGGCGATCGGCCGGAACCGGGCGCGGAGCGCCCTTCGCGGACCTCCCAGATCGACTTCGTCGATCCGGCAGGAACCCCGGCTCCGCCTGTCGGGCGCTGAGCGCCCTCCAGGCCCCTGATGTCTCGAGGCGTGGATGTCGAGGGCTGTGCCATCAGTGGTCGGAATCTTGGCTAGGTTGCGCTGTGACGTGGACGCCGCCCGCGTGCGGGCCTAATAACGAATCGGCTCCTCGGCCCTGGCTCGGTAGCCTGGGGGCATGGCGTTGGTCGTGGCGAAGTTCGGCGGCTCCTCCGTAGCGGACGCGGACAAGATCAAAAGGGTGGCCGAGCGGATCGTCGAGACGCGGCGCGCCGGCAACGAGGTGTGCGTGGTCGTCAGCGCGATGGGTGACACGACCGACGAGCTGCTCGAGCTCGCCGAGCAGGTGTCCCCGCTGCCGCCGGCCCGCGAGCTGGACATGCTGCTCACCTCGGGCGAGCGCATCTCGATGGCGCTGCTGGCGATGGCGATCTCGAACCTCGGCGCGGAGGCACGTTCGTTCACCGGTTCGCAGGCCGGCGTCATCACGGACTCCACCCACGGCAAAGCGCGGATCATCGACGTGACGCCGGGCCGCATCCGTACGGCGCTCGACGAGGGCGCGATCGCGATCGTCGCCGGCTTCCAGGGCGTCAGCCAGGACACGAAGGACATCACGACGCTCGGCCGGGGCGGCTCCGACACGACGGCGGTCGCGCTGGCGGCGGCGCTGCACGCCGACGTCTGCGAGATCTACACCGACGTGGACGGCGTGTTCAGCGCCGACCCGCGGATCGTCCCGAGCGCGCGGAAGATCGACACGATCTCCTACGAGGAGATGATGGAGCTCGCCGCCAGCGGCGCCAAGGTGCTCATGCTGCGCTGTGTCGAGTACGCCCGTAACTACAGCGTGCCCGTGCACGTCCGCTCGTCCTTCTCGACGAAGCCGGGCACCTGGGTCACCGACATTCCGGAGGCTGAACTCGTGGAACAGGCCATCATCCGCGGCGTCGCGCACGACAGCAGCGAGGCGAAGGTGACGGTCGTCGGCTGCCCGGACAAGCCCGGCGTCGCCGCGGCGGTGTTCCGCGCGGTCGCGGACGCGGACGTCAACCTCGACATGATCGTCCAGGTGGGCTCGGTGGCCGGCACCGGCCGGACCGACATCTCGTTCACGCTGCCCAAGACCGACGGCCGCACGGCGTTGGCCGCGCTGGAGAAGGTGCGCGGCGAGATCGGCTTCGAGAAGACCCTCTACGACGACCACATCGGCAAGGTGTCCCTCGTCGGCGCCGGGATGAAGTCGCACCCGGGCGTCTCGGCCCGGTTCTTCGGCGCGCTCGCGGACGCCGGGGTCAACGTGGAGATCATCTCAACGTCGGAGATCCGGATCTCGGTGGTCGTCCGCGACACGGACCTGTCCGGCGCCGTCAAGGCCGTCCACGACGCCTTCGAGCTGGGCGACGAGGGCAACCAGGCCATCGTCTACGCCGGCACCGGCCGCTGAGTATCTTGGTTCGCTCCGTCCGGGCGCGGCGCTCCGCGGCCATCCTCGCCTGGCGGCTCGGATGACCACTCCGCGCCGCGTCCTCCTCCGCGAACGGGCGCTCCGGCGACCTGCGCTGCGGCCCAACCCCCTCGCTTCGCTCGGAGGCCGGGCCTCCGCGCAGGCGCGCCTCCGCGCCGTGGGGGTACAGGGCGAGCTGAAAAGTAGTCGGAGTGGGACCGATTCTCGTTCTCCCCGCGTAAGGCAACCTGAGTCGAATCGAGAGGAATCCGGCCGTGGCCGACCAGAACTCCCCTGACGGCCACGTGCCTTCCAGCGGCCGCCGCTTCTCCGCTCGCCCCACCCTCGCCATCGTCGGCGCGACCGGCGCCGTCGGCACGGTCATGCTGTCGCTGCTCGACGAGCGCCCGGACGTCTGGGGCGAGATCCGGCTGATCGCGTCGGCCCGCTCGGCCGGCCGGACGCTGCGAGTTCGTGGCGAGGACGTCGTCGTCCAGGCGCTCGCGCCGGAGGTGTTCGACGGCGTCGACATCGCCATGTTCGACGTGCCGGACGAGGTCTCCGCGGTCTGGGCACCGGTAGCCGCCGAGCACGGCGCGATCGCCGTGGACAACTCGGGCGCGTTCCGACTGGACCCGGACGTCCCGCTGGTCGTCCCCGAGGTGAACCCGGACGCGCTGGCCGACATCCCGCGCGGCATCATCGCGAACCCCAACTGCACGACGCTGTCGATGATCGTCGCGGTCGGCGCACTGCACCGCGAGTTCGGCCTCGAGTCGCTGTTCGCCACGTCCTACCAGGCGGCGAGTGGCGCCGGGCAGGTCGGCATCGACACCCTGTACGACCAGTTGGCCGCCGTCGGCGGGCGCCGCGACCTCGGCCAGACCGCGGGTGACGTGCGCAAGACGATCGGCGACGACGGCTTCGGCCCGTTCCCGGCGCCGCTGGCGCTCAACGTGGTGCCGTGGGCCGGCTCGCTGAAGGACGGCGGCTGGTCGAGCGAGGAACTCAAGATCCGCAATGAGTCCCGCAAGATCCTCGGGCTGCCGTCGCTGCGGATCTCGGCGACCTGCGTGCGGGTCCCGGTCATCACGACGCACGCCGTCGCGGTGCACGCGCGGTTCGGCCAGCCCGTGACCGGGGCCGAGGCCCGCGCGGTGCTGACCAACGCGCCGGGCGTGGCCGTCCTGGACGACCCGGCGAACGGCGAGTTCCCGACGCCGGCGGACGTCGTCGGCACCGACCCGACCTGGGTCGGGCGGATCCGCCAGTCCCCGGACGACCCGCACGAGGTGGCGCTTTTCGTCTGCGGCGACAACCTGCGCAAGGGCGCCGCGCTGAACACGTTGCAGATCGCCGAGACACTCGTCGCGCGCGGTCTGCGCTAGTCGATCCAATAGAGGTTCATCGAACGGCAGGCGCAATACAAATACCGGCCGATCGCGGGGAGCCTCGAACAAGCCATGGGCCGAACCCGGGTGGCCCAATCAGCGATCAGTGAAACAGACGGCGGACGTCGGGCCCACGGCTGACTGCGTTAGCGGCAGCCGAGCGCTCGACATTCCGCGTGCTTGGCGATAGTCCGGTCCGGGCCCCTCGCCATGGCGGCAGCGCCGACAGAACAACGGTCGACGCCGCGTCGTCGGCGCGGGAGCCCGGTCGTCGGAGAGTCAGCCGCGTCGAGAGCTGCGAGAACGCAGGACGGGCCACTCGGGAGAGCTGCTCGAAGAGCGGCTGGCCCGAGTGGCCCGTGAGGTCTGCTGGTGGCTCAGATGGCGCGGACGCCGTCGGCCTGCGGCCCCTTCTGACCCTGGGTCACCTGGAACTCGACCCGCTGGCCCTCCTCGAGGGACTTGTAGCCGTCCATATCGATAGCGCTGTAGTGGACGAAGACGTCCGAGCCGCCGCCGTCCACGGAGATGAAGCCGAAGCCCTTCTCCGAGTTGAACCACTTGACCGTGCCCTGAGCCACGTGCCGTTCTCCCTGCTGGTGCAGTCAGGGCCCGCACCGCGCGGACCCCGGGCCTAATGCCGGTGCCGCATTTCCATCACCGGCTCAGTTCCACAGCGTCCCGGTTGAGACACGGATCGAACTGCAGCCAGGCACGACGGTACACGGCGAGGGGCGCGGACGGGAGTCCTCGCGGTAACGAAGTCCACTTCATCCGGCGTTAACAGCGGGAGACGCGGCTGCGCATCGGTGCCTATATCTCATCCGACCCAATCGGTCGAGACCGTCCCGCGGACATGCCGAAACGACACCCCTTGCCGCAAACCAGCCACACTCCGAAAGGTGAGACAAGTCACGGAGGATAGCCATCCATCACCCAATGCGCGCGAGAACTCGCGGCCCGTCGCGAGCCCTCGACTGTCATGGCCAGCCCGATCGGCCGGCCCCGGCGCCGCGGCTGGATGGCGAGACAGGCATCGGACAGCCGGCCCGACGGTGCCAGGCCGGCCGGGACCAGCGCTAGACCTTGAGCCAGCGGCGGTGATCGGGGGCGGACAGCGCCGGCCAGGCGTCGAAGAAGTCCCGCTCGGCGGTGCGGGCCCGCAGCTCCTCCAGACCCAGCAACAGGCCGTAGGTGAACGCCGTCGAGTCCCCGGCCTGCTGCGCCGCCACCCCCCACGACCTCAGCAGCCCCGCCGCCACCGTCGCGTCCTGGTGAGTGCCGAGCAGTTCCTGCGCCTCGCCCGACAGTTTCGCGAGCGTGCGGGCGTCCGCCCCGAAGATCGGCGTGAGCGCCTCGCCGGCGTACCGCAGCCGCTTCGCCTGCTTGCGGGCCGAATGCAGCAGCTCGTCGCGGTCATGGCCGGCCGGCGTCGCCGCCGCGGTCGCGACCTTGCGGGCGAGCCGGCGGTCGGCATCCCGCACCAGCCGGGGCAGCTCGGTCGCCGCGGGACGGCGGGCCCGCGCGGACAGCGGGGCGCGGGCCAGCTCGGTGAGGTCCACCACCAGGACGAGGTAACGCTCGCCCCGCAGCGCCGCGAGGGCCGTGTCCCGGCCCGCCGCCATGCCAGCGCTCAGATGGCCGCTCAGGCTCTCCTCGACCGGTCCGCGGACCAGCTCCGACGGCAGCGCCGCCAGCCGGCCCTCGAAGTACGCCAGCTGCACCTCGCTGTCCCTGGCGCCGGACAGCGCGCCCGCGAGGTCACCCAGCTCCACGTCCAGGTGCGCGACGAGATCGGCCGGGAACAGCGCCGCGAACGTGCGCAGTGTGCTGCGCATCCGCCGGGTGGCGACCCGCATCTTGTGCACGGCGTCCGGCTCGTCCATCCGCACCCGCGGGTCGACGGCGAGCAGTGCCGCGACCTGCTCGGCCAGGTAGGCGCGCAGCACCGCGCCGGCGGTGTCCCCACGCCCGGGGCGCCGCGGCCGCTCGGCCGGCTCGGCCGCCGGCTCCGGCGGCGCGGTGTGGGCGAGGCTGAGCAGGTGCGCGAGCTTGGAGCCGTGCGGGGCGTCCGACGCCCCGGCCGCCCGCAGGACCGCCTCGACGGCGTCCAGCAGCCGGGTGCCAACCGGACCCGCCTGGGCATCGACGGGACCCGCGTTGGCCGCCTTGCCCCCTCGCTTGCCGGCACCCTTGGCGTCGGTCGCCTTGCCGCCCGCGGCCGCCTTTCCATTGGCCGCCGCCTTGCCGCTCGTTGCCGCCTTGCCATTGGCGGCCGCCTTGCCGTTGGACGCCGCCTTGGCGCTCGCCGCCGCCTTGCCGTTGGACGCGGCCTTGCCGGTCACCGCGTCACTACCGACCTTGACGGCGGTCGCGGCCGGACCGGTGACGGCCGCGTCGAGCAGCTCGACCTCCACCTCACGCCACTGGGTCAGGACGGTCTGCTCGCCCAGCGTCTGCGCGTGCACGTGGTCGTCGACGATCTCCACGAGGCCCGCGCCGGCCGCGTCCAGCAGCCGGGTGGCCGTCCGGGTGGTGACCAGCCGGGCGACCGGGCTGACCCGGGCGCCGCGCAGCACCAGGAAGACGATGTCAAGCAGGTCGGCCGGCGGCGCGCAGTTGGCGACGCCTCGCTCGTCGGGCTCGCCGGCGTCCAACGGACGGTGGATCTCCTCGCGGGCGCCCGTACCGGCCGGTAGCTTCAGGTGCCAGCCGTCGTCGGTTCCACCGGTCCGGCGGCGCAGCGTAATCTTGGCGCGAGCCAGCCGCAGGTCTTCGGAGTCGTAGTACACGGCCTCCTGGGTGAACGTCTCCAGTGTGCCGACCGCGGCGACACCAGCGTCTCGGCCGGCGTTAACCAGGCTAGGCAGCGCAAATCCTGGCTCAACCGCGAACTTGCGCTCGATCTCCACCCGGCCGCCCACTACGTCCCCTTTCGGAGCTTCCGCTCCAGGTCGCCGTCTCCGACCCCGACCGCATGCCGCGCGCCAAGGCCCGAGGGCTGACCGACGCGCGACGCTCGGCCCACCGGGGGCCGACGGGGACCAGCCCACACCGGGTCAGCCCTCCGGGACGGCACCCCCGGTTCGCCTTCTGTTCCCCTATTGTTATCCGGAAGTTGGCAGCCAGGAAACCGATCCGGCCAACGCCACATAACCGACGAACGCAACCGAGTCGATCAGGGTGTGCGCCACGATCATCGGCACCACCCGGCCGCGCCGCTGGAAGAGCCAGCCGAACAGCACACCCATCGCCAGGTTTCCGAAAAAGCCGCCCAGGCCCTGGTAGAGGTGGTACGAGCCACGAAGCACGGCGCTCGCGGCGAGCGCCCGCCGGTCTCCCCATCCGAGCTCGCGCAGCCGGGCCAGCAGGTAGCCGCCGACGATGACCTCCTCGGTCACCGCGTTCTGCAGAGCTGAGAGCAGGAGCACCGGGATTCGCCACCACACGGCCGGCAGCCCGGATGGCGCCACAGTCAGGCTCGCGCCGCTGTGCCAGGCCACCAGGTACAGGCAAAGGCCGATACCGCCGACGCCGGCCGCGATCGCGGCGCCCAGACCGAGGTCAGCCCCGAGGGCACGGCCATCGAACCCGATCATCGCGCGGCCACGCCGTAGCCCGTAGGAGGTCTCGGGCGCCTCCTCGTAACGACGCCCGAAGGCCCCGGGACCGGGCCATTTCGCCCATCGCAGCGCGGACCGCGGGCTCCCGGCCGTGGACGGCCTCGACGCCGGCGACCGGAGGCGCGCCGGCCGCGAAGCCAGGAAGGGCGCGCAATGCCGGGCCAGCAGGTGAATCGCGAGGAAGGCCGGGGCCACATCTGCCAACAGCCCGGCGAGCTGCAACGAAAGATCCAGCCACGGGCGCCCCGGCGCGGCCGAGCCATTGAGCAGGGCCACCTGGCCCCGCAGCGGGCCACGGGTGACGGCACCGATATATCGGATAAGCGCGAACAGCCCGGACATGCCCAGCGATACCGCGAGCAGCAGCCAGACCTCGGTGGTCAGATCCCGCCGCCCGAGCGCCTCGCCCACCGCGGGCTCGCGGCCGCGACCCGCGGTGGCCAGGGCCTCCACCGGTCCGTCAGCCATGCCGACGCCCGACGGCTGCGAGAAGACTCGTCCAGCGACGCCGCCGCCAGCCGCTCCCGCGCCGTCGGACGTCTCCGCGCTGTCGGTCGTCGCGCTGTCCGTCATCGCGGCGACGTCCCTCGCTCCGGGGCTGTCGACTGTTCCGGCGCCGTCGATCGTCCGAGGACGCGTGCCTGCCGCATGCCCGGACGGTAGCCCAGACTCCTGAGCCGGGAGTTAACGATCCTCCCCGCTCAACGCCCTCGCGCGAGCTGTTCACGCATGCGGGTGTGGCTGCATGACTCGCCAGAGCCGAACGCTTGTCGGCATCGCCTCGCCAGGCCAGCGCGCAGGACGGTGGCCAGCCCAGGCCGGTCAAGTAATTGGTTCGCCAGCGCACGATCTTCTACGCGGCGTAAAATTATGATCATGGCGCGGCTGGGAGACCTTGAACGCTCGGTTATGGACGTGTTGTGGGACTCCGTCGGCTGGCTGACCGCGCGCGAGGTCGCCGCCCGGCTTCATCATGAGCGTGACCTCGCCTACACGACCGTGCTAACCGTGCTCGAACGGCTGGAGCGCAAGGGCTTCGTGCAGCGCCAGCGGGCGGCCCGGGCGCACCGGTACAAGGCGGCCGACGCCCGTGAGGTGGTCGTCGCCGACGCGATGCTGGAGGCGCTGGGCACCGCCGACGACCGTGGTTCCGCGCTGGTCCGCTTCGTCGGCGCCGTCTCGGCGGAGGAGGCCGAGATCCTGCGCCGGGCACTCGCGTTGCCCACCGTGGTGGAGCCCACGGAGCCCGACGCGGCCGAGGCCATCGCGACCGCTGGCCTGGCCGACGACGCCGACGACACGGCCCCGTCGGCGGCCACCACTGACAGTGACGACCTGGGCTGACGCTGTGCGACTCCACCGACGCGATTCCGCATCGTCGCCCGATAAGGCTGATGGCGGTAGCGTTGCGTCGACATGACGACGGCGGCCGCTCTCACGCTGTTCGCCGCGGTGCTGGCGTGGCCGGTGCCGCGGCTACTGGCCGGTGCTCGCTGGACGCATGGCTGTCCCCGCGCGGCGATCGTGCTGTGGCAGGCGATCGGGCTCGCCGGTGGGGTCTGCGCGCTGCTGGCGGCGGTCGCGTTCACGGTCGCTCCGCTGTCCGGCTCGACGCCGCGGGGAATCACCCACCACGTTCATAACCTGGCCAAGGGCCAGCCGCTCTCGGGGCTGGACTGGCTGAGCGTCGTCGGCCTCGGTCTGGTCGCGGCCCTGGCCAGCCGGCTGTTCGGCGTGCTCGCCTCGTCGACCGTCGCCACGCTGCGCCGCCGCAGCCACCACCGCACTCTCGTCGACCTGACCGGCGACGACCACACAGAGGACTGCCGCGCGGCCGCCGAGCTTCCTGCCAGCGCACCCCGGCCCCGCCATCACCGCATCCAGGACTGGACACCGCTCGCCTCGATCCGGCACGGCTACCACGCCCGCGGCACGGACGGCTGCGAGCTGTGCGGGCACGTCGGGCTGCGGATTCTCGACCATCCGGTGGCTGTCGCCTACTGCGTCCCCGGGGTTCGGCACGCCCGGGTGGTCGTGTCCCGCGGCCTGCTGACCACCCTCGGGCCACGCGAGCTACGCGCCGTCCTCGCGCACGAGGACGCGCACGTCACCGGTCGCCACGACCTGGTGATCCAGCCCTTCATCGCCTGGCAGCAGACCTTCCCGTTCCTGCGGCCGGCCTGGGAGGCGACCGCGGCGGTGTCGCTGCTGGTGGAGATGCTCGCCGACGACGCGGCAGCCCGCCGGACCAGCGGTAGCACGCTCGCCCGGGCCCTCGCCCAGTTGGGTGTCACCCGTTCCCTCATCCCGGCGGGCACACTCGGCGTCAACGGAACCCCCGACACCCCGGGTGCGGGCGCGCCGGAGACGGGCGTCTGCGCTGAAGCGGGAGGCACCGAGCCACCGTCCCGCTCCCCAGTGATCGCCCGTATCGTCCGGCTGCTCGACCCGCCCGCCGTCCCGTGGTGGCAGCCGGCGGCCGCCTACACCGCCGCGGCCGTCATCCTCGCCGCGCCTTTCCTGCTGCTCGCCGTGTAGCCACGGTCCTCGGCGAGACCAGGGTCTTCGGCAAGGGCACGTCCGCGCCGGCGTCACCGGGCCGTAGCTGGGTCTTCAGACGTTCGAGGCGTCACGTTTCCTGGTCGGGACACCGAACTGGGAGGACGATCCGGGCAGACGGACCGCCCGAGCGCGTCGCGTGTACGTCTGAACCGATGAGCCCCTCGCCGCCCACGGGTCCGTGCCGAACGCCCGGCCCGCGGCGACGATGGCAACGGCAGGCTCACGGCCGTGGACGGAGGACGATGACGACGGCGATCGGCCCGGACTCGGCCGAGCACAGCGACTACGACGCCCTTCGCGCCGGGTGGCAGGGGGACGGCCAGGACGGCGAGGGCCGCGGGCACCACCGCCGCCGGGACAGTCCCGCGGCGGTCATCGTCGTCCACGACGTGAGCGGCGTCGCGGCGGCGGGCGAGCTCGGCACGATCGCGGACCGCATGACCCAGCACGGGATCCGCTTCGACCTGATGACCGCGGGCGAGCGGCCGTTCCCGGATCCGGCCCCGCTCGACCTCATCGTGATCATGGGTTCGGACCGGTCCGCGTTCGACGACACGATCCCGTGGCTGGCCGACGAGCTGGCCTTCCTGCGGGAGGCGGTCCGCGTCGGCACGCCCGTGCTGGGGATCTGCTTCGGCGGCCAGGTGCTGGCCCGGGCGCTGGGCGGCTCGGTGCGCCGGGCCGAGCGACCCGAGCTGGGCTGGTACTCGGCCACGACCGTCGACCAGGCGGAGCTGCCGACCGGCCCCTGGATGGAGTCCCACTGGGACACGTTCACGGTGCCGCCTGGCGCCCAGCGGCTTGCCTGGACGCAGGACGCCGAGCAGGCGTTCCGTTTCGGCCCGCACCTCGGGGTCCAGTTCCACCCCGAGATCACCCCGGCCGTGTTCGAGACCTGGGCCGGCGTCTGGCAGGCGACCGGGTTCGACCGCGAGCTGGCCCGCACCGGCGTGCGGCTGTCCACGCTGCGCGAGGAGATCGCCCGGCACTCCGACACGTCGCGGGCTGCGTCGTACACCCTGTTCGACGCCTTCTGGGCCCGCGCCCGCGCCGTCACACGAGCCTGAGCTTCGCTACCAGGGTTCCAGCGCCGCCGTCAGGCGATCGAGGGTCGCGAGGTCGGCGGGAGGCAGCGCGGCCAGGGCTGGCGGCGGGTCACTGAGAATCCGGTCCGCCTCGCGGGCCGCGTCCTCGCCGGCGGCCGTGAGCGAGACCTGCCGGCAGCGGCGGTCGTTCGGGTGGACGGTGCGAGCGACCAGCCCGCGCCGTTCCAGCTCGTCGATGACGACGGTGGCGTACGGACGGTCGATCGCGAGCTCGGTGGCGAGGTCACGCATGGTGCGCGGCCCCGGGCGCAGCTTGAGCAGCGCCTTCACCCGGATGAAGCTGAGGTCCAGCGCCTCACAGACCTCGCGCCGGCGCTCGTTGCGACCGAGCACCAGCTCCCGCATCCGCCGCCAGACCCGCGCCGCGGCATCGTCGGCGCCAGGACGCGGTTCGGCGCCTGGCACCTCGGGGCCCGGAGTACCGAGCACATCCGCGGCCTGCGGCGCTGGTGTCCCCATGACCGTCGCGGCCTGGGGCGCCGGCGTTCCGGCGGTCATGACGCTCGCCGGTCCGTGCCAGCGAGCGCCGCGTTCCCCGCGTTCCCCGCCGGCCGCGCCGGCCGCGCCGCCTGGGCGCCGAACAGTGCCGCGGTCCTCTCGGCGGTCCCGCGAGCCCACGAGCCGGTCGTCAGCACGCCCAGCACCCCGATGGCCGCGCCGCAGCCAACCATGATCCACCAGGCGGGCGCGCTGGTGGGGTCGATGGCGGCCCGGCCGACCTGGCCGGCCGCACTGTGCGCCGCCACCGAGCCAAGGATAGCCACGCCGAGCGCAGACCCGATCTGCCGGCTGGTCGAGGCCACGGCCGCCGCCACCCCGGCCTGGGTAACCGGCATCCCGGAGACCGCCGTGTTGGTGATCGGTGCGTTGACCATCCCGAACCCGATGCCGAACAGCACGTAGGCAGAGATCAGCAGCACCAGGCTGGTGTGCGGCCCGAGGAACGTCAGCAGCAGCCCACTGGCCGGCAACGCGATCCCGGCGACCATCAGCGACGGCCGCGGCCCACGGCTACCGACGAGCCGGCCGGAGATCGGCGGCATGATGGCGGCGAACGCTGCCATCGGGAGCGTCATGAGGCCGGCGTGCAGCGCCGAGTAGCCCCGCACGTTCTGCAGGTACAGCGTGTTCAGGAACAGGAAGCCACCCAGGGCCGCGAACGCGCAGACGGCGATCCCGGTCGCGCCCGAGAACGGCACACTGCGGAAGAACCGCATGTCCAGCAAGGCTTCCTCGCGACGTGTCTCGACGATGACCAGGCCAACGAGCGCGACGGCGGCGATCACGAACATCACGATCGTCTGAATGGACGCCCAGCCGGCCGACGGCGCCTCGATGATCCCATAGGTGAGCGTGCCGAGTGTCGCGGCGACCAGCAGCTGGCCCGCCGGATCGAAGCGGCGCGCCCGCGGCGCCTTCGACTCCGGCACGAACAGCCCGGTCAGCACCATCGCGGCCAGCCCGATCGGAACGTTGATCCAGAAGATGGACCGCCAGCCGATGCCGTCCACGAGCACGCCGCCGAGTACCGGGCCAAGCGCCATGCTCAGACCGATCACGGCACCCCAGACGCCGATGGCGCGGGCTCGCTCACGTCGCTCGGTGAAGGTGTTCGTGATGATGGCCATGGCGACGGGGTTGAGCATCGAGCCGCCGACCGCCTGGATCATCCGGAACGCGATCAGCCAGCCGAGGCCCGGCGCGAGGCTGCACAGCAATGAGCCCGCGGAGAAGAGAATCAGCCCGGTCCGGAACACCCGCTTACGGCCGAAGCGGTCCCCCATCGAGCCGGAGAAGAGCAGCAGGCTCGCGATCACCAGCCCGTAGGCGTCGATCGTCCACTGCAGGCCGGAGTCGGGCGCGTGCAGGTCCTGCTTCAGCGACGGCAGGCCGACGTTGAGGATCGTCGTGTCCAGCCCGACGATGAACAGGCTCGAGCAGCAGATCGCCAGCACCAGGTAACGCCGGCTCTTGCTCAGCGGCTTACCCGCCGGTGCCCCTCCTGGCCGCGATCCCGCCTGCCCCGGCAGCCCACCCGCCGAGGGGCCTGCATCCACGGCGTCCGTGGACGGAGCCGCGCTCGCTGAGGAACCGGTGCCCGCCTCGGGACCGGTGATTGAGGAACTTGTGGTCACAGGGCCCCCGAGATCGTTGTAGATCGTTAATAGTTATCAGACTACAACTAATTCGAGCCCCGGCGATTCCCTCGCCTCGATGTGACGACCGCCGCGGACCAACCCCACGGACCGCGGAGCCGACGGCCGACGCCGATGCCAAACCGGCGATCATCGACGCCGGTCATGATCGCGGGTTGGGCCCTGGGGTGGTCGTAGAAACGCGCGGGGCACGACCATCCCAGGGCCGAAACAGCGATCAAGGCCACTCGTAGCCAGGCCTCGCCGAATGGGTCAGCAGGGTCTGTAAAGGGGCGAAACGACGATCACTCCGCCGGACGTACCTTCGCGGCGACGGCGCTAGGGCGCTTCAGCTGTCGGCGAACAGGTCGTCGAAGAGAGTTGGGGCCGGGGCGGGCAGGGCGCCTTCGATGCGGAGGATCCGCTGTTTCGTCGCGGCACCGCCGGGGGCGGAGAAACCGCCGAGCGCGCCGCCAGCCGCCAGCACCCGATGGCATGGAACGATGATCGGCACCGGGTTGCGGCCCAGCGCCTGGCCGACCGCCTGCGCGGCGCCCGGCATGCCGAGCCGGGCCGCGACCTCGCCGTAGGTCAGGGTCGATCCGGGCGGAATCGCCCTCGTCACCTCGTACACCCGCCGGTGGAAGTCGGGCATACCGTCAAGATCGACGCGAATGTCGGCCAGATCGATCGGCTCACCGGCGAGGAGCGCGATCATGCCGTCGATCGCCGCCGCCACCTCGGGCGGGGGTTCGCGTTCCACGAAGTCCGGATATTCGGCGGCCAGGGAGGCCCGGGTGGCCGCAAGGCCCGCGGTCTCGTCGGACGCGTCGGGTCGGGCCGGCAACGCTACGCCGACGATTACCTCGTCACGCCAGGCGACGCCGCAGCAGCCGACCGCCGTGCCGAACAGTGCGAACCCGACTCCCGCGAACCCGGCCCCAACCATGAGACCCATCGTGCCCGCCGGTACCGACAAGTTCGGCGCGGGTCACGGTCAGCCAGGGCGCCGCCCACAAGCGTCGACCCGGCCACCCACTCGAAGGCGCGAACCCCCCAGCTCGCGGCTCCTGGGCCCCATCCGGTCCGCTACTCGTGCTCGCCGCCGGTCGTGTACTGGGGTTTCACGCCGTCCGGGCGGTAAGTCCTGACTGGCGCCCCGGACGGGTCGGTACCGAGGGTGTTCCCACATTTCGTCGAGAACCAGTGCGTCGGGCCGGCGGTCGGCCGCCAGCTCTCGATGTCGAAGGTGTCGCCGGTGGCGTAGCCCTTGCCGCCGCCCAACGCTGGAACGAGCGCGAACGACTCGTGGCAGCGCAACTGGTCCTGCAGGCTGGCCCCGACCGCGCCATCCAAACCGGTAAAGCCGGCTGACGGAGTCAGGCAGCGCCGGATCGCCTGCCACATCACGTTCTCGGCCGCATCCCTGTCGCTCGCGTGCCGACCGTCGGAGGTCGGCCGCAACGAGACCCGGAAGTCCCCGTTCGACCACTTCTCAACGGTGATCTCCGCGACGTACTGGCTCGCGCCACAGTAAGGCGCGCCATCGGCACGCGCGGCGGAACTCGGGCTGGCAAGGGGTGCCACCGAGGGGGTGGGCGACGGGGTGGGCGAGCGGTCGGCAGCCGTCGACCTGGTCGAGGTGGCCGGCCCACAGGCCGTGGCGACCGCGACGACCAGCGCCACCGACGCAACCGTCCGGACGCTGACCAGTCTGCCCGTCGACAAGCACCGCACGGCTCCGAGCCTATGGCGAGGCCACCGGTTGCACCGCCACGCGCCACGCGTGACCTGCGCCCTGCCTCGACCCGATCCGCCGGGGTCGCCGGGGTCGCCGGGGTCGCCGGATTTGTCGGACGATCAGCGGGTAGGGCGGGATCATGCTTGCTCTCGCTGCCGCCCTCTGTTTCCTACTCGCCGCTTTCGGGGTCGACTCCTCCGACGTCAACCTGGTCTGGCTCGGTCTCGCCTTCCTCGCCGCCGACTTCGCGTTCCCGTATCGCTTCAGCCAGTTCAGACGCCGGTAGTCGCGGCGATCCAACTCCTTGTCTCCCACGGCCGCCGTGTGACCCGGTCCTATCGGCGGGTCGGACGGCGGCCTTGGCGCCATTCTGGCTCCATCGACCCGGTGGACCAATCCCCTTTGCCCTCCGGTGCCGCCTCCAGCAAGGTTCGCCCGTTCCGGGCGCCGCCTTGATCGCCGTCTCGGCCCTCCGATGGTCACTAGCGGGTCTGTTTCATAGCCACCAGAGGGCGAGAACGACGATCAAGGCGACGGGCGGACCGTGGCTGTCACGGCACCAGGGTCGCGAATCGAGCCTGACCGCGGCCATTCGCGGGCCAAATTCGCGGTCAACGCCGCTCGCGAGGCCGCCGACCAACCGGTCTCGGGCAGAGACAACCTTGTCAGATGCGGCGCTAAGAGTCAGAGAAGGCGCCCAGGAACCTACCGGTGGCCTGAAGGTTCATTGCGCTCAGCCCGCCGATGGCTTGACTGCGGCCTTCATGGCCTTCTTGAAGTCGCGGACCTGGATCCGGGTCTCTGGGCTGACGATGTCGGCGACGGACCGGAGGCTGCCTTCCTCGCCGAAGGGAGCGCTTGCCTCGCGCCAGCCCGAAACGGTGACGCCAAGCTGCTTGCCGAGCAGCGCCAGGAAGATCTTTGCCTTCTGCTCACCGAAGCCGGGAAGCTTGCTGATCCGACGGAGCAGATCCTTGCCGTCGGCAGCCGTCCTCCACACCGCCGCCGCGTCGCCGCCGTACTGGTCGACAAGAAGCTGGCAGAGCGCCTGCACCCGCTTGGCCATCGAACCGGGGAACCGGTGCAACGCCGGCACCTGCGAGAAGATCGCGCCCAGTTCGTCCGGGTCGAACGACGCCAGCTCCGCGACGTCCAACGACCGGCCAAGCCGCCTGGTGAGCTCCAACGGAGCCGCGAACGCCCGCTCCAGCGGGATCTGCTGGTCCAGCACCATCCCGATCAAAAGCGCCAGCGGGTCGTTCGTCAGCAGCTCGTCCGCCTCGGCGATCTGGCTCAGATGCAGTCCCACGCCATCACCGTAGCCGACCTCCGCGCACGATTGTCGGCGCGGGGTGAGCCACCTGGCCTGGCGTTTCTCGAAGTCTTCGCCTGGGCGAACTCCCGCGCGGTCTCCGCGGCCGTCGACAGGCGACGTCGAGGTGCCCTGACGTCGCGCGATCAGAAGTTACCAGCGGATCACCATCTACGGCTCTCTCCCAGAGATCGTTCAACTGATCGCGCCGCTATCGGCAACGCCGACCGCACTCGTCGAGTATCGCTTCGGAGGGGCCAGAGCCCGAGGTACTTTGACAGCCAGACAGGACCGCTCACGGCCACACGTTCCGACGGCCGGGCGCCCCTGCCACTACGACGGCACGACGACCAGGTTGGCCGCCCAGAGGCGGACGTATCCCTCGTCCTGCTCAAATTCTTGCCCCGCCTTCATGCGGCGGTCCTCCGGTGGCTCCGGCTCCTCGGGATCCGCCGGCTCCTCCAACAACGTGATCTTCACCGTCACCCGGTAGTCGTCGCCGGACGCCTCGATGCGTTCCACCACACCGCCGACGTGCTTCATGAGGTACGGCACGTTGATCGCGTCTTCCACGTACTTGGCCGACTCGGGATACGGGTACACACGAATGTCCACATTTGACATATCCGGGGCGGCCGGCCGCCATTTCACCGTGTTCCCGACGACGAACGGCACTTGAGCCCCGCCAGCGCCGCCGGCTCCGGCGCCGCCCACGGCTGCGCTCCGACGGTAGGCGGCGAAACTGGGGTGCGCGAAAACAGGCGGAACCTCCGCGGCCTTGATGTAGCGGCTGCTGTCGGGATGCGCCGGCCCGGCAACGCAGACCACGGTCACGACGCCCCCGGTGAAGCTGAACTGGTACTCGACCGGGCTGTGCTCGTTGGCCGTGTCCCGCTTGCCGGACTGCTCGCACAGAGCCAGATAGACCTGGCGCAGCCGCGGTCCCCAGGCCGCGAGATCGTCGGGGCGGGCGGGCACAAGGAACGCCTGGCCCCCGGTGACCAGAGCGTCCACGAGCGCGCCCAGCGCCGCCTCGCGGTCAGGCGACGCAGGTACTCTCCGGGCGGCCTCCACCGCGGCGGCGACGGAGATGTCCCAGGCATAGCGAAAGTCCCCGACGTGTTCGTCCTCAGCCGTCTTCACAGCCGCCGCGAGTTCGGCGGACACCTGGAGGCGGACCGGCCAGACACCGTTCCCGGGCTGGGCGGTCAGCCACTTCGCGCCGAGCCGGGACAGGTATCTGTTGACCGCGCCTCCCTTCCACTGGCCCGGCCCCGTCACCGTCATCGATTCCAGGTCGTAGACCCCGGCAGCTATGCCTTTGGAGTCATGCCAGTTCGGGTCGTACACGGAATGGTCGAGCGCGAGGGCGACATTCGGCGCGGCTCCGGTAGCGACCAGTTCAAGCCTGGGGATGTTCCCCGTCTCCGTGATTCCCAACGGCGTCGGGAAAAAGTTCCCGAGCTCCGTCGGACCGACTGCCCGGTAGAAGAAGACCAGCCCCTCCCGCCGGAAGGTCCACGCACGCCCACTCATGGTCACCACCCCCGCGCCATACTGCGACGCCCATACGATGGAAGGGGCCCGTTACCGACCAGATAGCCCGCGCTGGCTGCTCAGATGACCCACGCCGACCACACGGGCCGTGGCCACTGAAGGTATGACCGTGGTCACGAGAGCGAGAAAGGCCTGACGCGACTCGCCCATTGACAGTGCGCGCGGCCGGCGGCCCTGCCCCGACTCAGGCGCCCGCGCGTCATCACCGTAGCTGACCACCACCGCGGCGACTTCGGGCGGCAACCGGCCCGGCTCGACGAGCCAACCGGGGCGCCGGCCGACGGCGGTAGGCACGGACTGTCGCAAGCTCACCGCCGAGTCGTCGCCCGCCAACGATCCGCCGCGCCACGCGTACGGGATCTACATGCCCATGCTGGGCCGGGCGTGCCGGAGGGCAGGAACCTGCTGCGCGCCGAGGGGTGGAGGTTCTGGTAGTCGATGAAGACAGCGACTCCGCCGATTAAGGGAGGTGCGCCGTGACCGCGGAGATCGTCGCTCCCGCCTGGATGCACCAGCAGATCACAGCGGAGCTGTACAACTCGCTGTCTGAGAGCCTGTTTTAGATCTTGATGGTGTGGACTGGGTGTTGGCTGTGTGGGTGCGGGTCGGCGTGGCCGCGTGATCGA
>NZ_JADWYX010000064.1 GCF_016786355.1 Frankia sp. AgB1.9 | reverse complement strand
CTGGATGAAGCGGTTGTAGGTCATGCCGTTGGCGCGGGCGGCCGCGTTGATGCGGGTGATCCACAGCTGCCGGAAGTGGCCCGGGGGGGGGCGGGGGGGCCGGGGGGGGGGGGTGATAGGGTGGGGCGTGTGGGGCGTTGGCGGGGGGGGGAGGCGGGGGCGGAGTGGGTCGCCGCCCGGCGCGATGTTCGCCGACGGCCTCGGTGACCGCGACGAGGGCACCCGCCGTCAGGACGCCGGCGCGGCGCTGGAACGGGGCGAGCCGCACCGCCGCGGGGCCCGCCGGCCAGTTCGCGGCGGCCCGCCGGCCTGGTTCGCCCGGCGTGGCCGGCGGGTCGTCGTCGAGGCGGATGAACACGGCCAGCAGGGAGCCGGCCGCGTCGGTGTGCGCGAAACGGACGTCCTGCTCGACGAACGCCTTCACGACGTCGGGCCGTCGGCCGGCGAACCGGGGCGCCGGGCCGATCACCGCCATCGCCGCCGCCTGCAGCAGCCTGGCCATCCCGGCTAGCAGCGCCCTGCCCTGGCCGAGCGACACCCCGGCCGGTACCGCGTCCTGCTCGACCTTCAGGTGCAGCACATCGGCCGGGCCCTCCTCCGTCACCACCGGGCGCCGCGCCGCACCACCCACCGTCTTGGGTGGCAGTCCGGCGGCGCTCACCGCGCACCCCCGCCCAGGGTGTGGCGCGCGCCGCGCCGCTTCCAGTCCGTCATGCCATGTCCCCTCGCCCTGGTCCGTCACCGCCGCCTGACCGGCGGAGCCTCCTGGCCGCGGACGGCGTTGGCCGCGCCCAGCAGGCGGAACAGAGCGTCACCCGATCCGACCGGCCTGTCCGGCGGCCGCCCGCCGCTGTGGACAGCGCCGTCGCGTCCACAGGGATCCCGAGCGGCAGGGGATCCCGAACGGCAAGCGGTCCCGAACCGCAGGGGGTCCCGGACCGCCGCCCACCCCGGTCTGTCGCGCCGGTCCGACCGGCTGGCAGCGCGGGCGTGGGTGATGCCGCGGGCCATTCGTCAGCCGGCGAGCCGGGCCGCGGCGCCGCGGCGGGCCCGCGGCTGGGAGCCGGGGCGGCCCGAGGCAGCGGCGCGCTGGCGGTCCGCGCGGCGGGCGAGCAGTCGTCGCGCGAGCGCGTCGGCGCGTTCGATGTCGTCGAGGGTCGCCCGCTGCCGGGCGTCGACCTCCAGGATCGCGGCGAGCAGCTCGGCCGACAGCCGGGTGCGGGCGGCCACCCGGGCCACGCTGGGCGGCAGCGCGGGCACGTCGCGCCGCGCGGCGGCAAGCCCGCGGTCGCCAGCCGGCGGCCCGCCGGCGGCCGGCGCCGTGACCGGGCGGGCGGCGGTGACGCGGGCGGGCACACGGCCGGCCGGCACAGGCCCGCCAGACAGACGTCCGCCCGGCACACGGCCGGCCGGGGCAGGCCCGGCGGACACGAGGCCGGCCGGAGCGAGGTCACGGGCCGTGACGGCCAGGCCGGCGGCAAGGTCGTCGGCGAACGTCTCGTCGGGGCGGCGGAGCCTGTGCAGGAGGGCCATGCACCCAGTGATACCTACCGACGGGCGTCCTTCAATGCCTTGACATTCGGCCTGTCGGCTGGGTTGTGCCCGCCCCACAGGCAATCCCCAGCCGTACCCACCGCGGTCCCCAGCCGCCGTCCGGTTACCCACCGTGTCGTGGACAGGCTTATCCACATCTTGATCTTGATGTGACCCATCTCACACTGGTGGGCGGGGTGAATCAGGGACGCCAGACACCGCGAGAACGGGTCCCCAAGCCGCGCCCGGCCATCCGCCGAACGCTGACAGACCGTGTCCGGATCCCGGGACTGCTTTCATGATCGGGTGAATTCACGGTCGCCTGGGCTACCCCGAATCCACCAGATCATGAGAACCACCACGCATGACCAGCCCCAGGCCTGGAGCGGACTGCCGAAAATCCGGGACCCGCAAGCCGGGCCCGGAACGCCACGGCCGGAGTGAGGCTACGACCAGGGCGAGCGGGGGCGGGTGGGCGCGGGCGGCTCGGTCGCCGCCCACACCTTGCGCCACCGGGCCGGCTCACCGCCGCCGGGCGCCGGGCGGGCCGCCCGCGCCGACACCGTCGGGCCGTCCGGCCGCGGCAGCGACGCCCACCAGGACGTCTCCCCCTCGGCGACCAGCCGGTCCACCTCGGCGACCAGCTTCGCGGTGAACCCGCGCACGTCGTCGCCGGCACCGGGACGCAGCGGCCGGCCGAACCGCACCGACACCTCGGGGCGGCCCGCCACCGGCCAGGACCGGCCGCGGGGCATCGCCGCGAACGTGCCCCGCAGGCCGACCGGCACGACCGGAACCCCGGCGTTGAGCGCGAGGAACGCGGCGCCGAGCTTGAACCTGCCGCGCGCGCCGTCCGGGGAGCGGGTGCCCTCCGGGAAGATCACCAGGTTCCAGCCCTCGCGCAGCAGGTCGACCGGGGTCGTCGACGGCGCGCCACCGCTGCGGTCGATCGGCACCGTGCCGAACGCCAGCGCCGTCGAGAGGCCCCGCCACGTCGACTCGAAGAAGTAGTCCGCCGCCGCGGTCACCACGGTGCGCTCACGCACCGCGGCCGGCAGCGCGCACAGCAGCACCGTCGCGTCCAGGTGCGAGGCGTGGTTCGCGACGATCAGCGCCGGCTCGCCGAGATCGGCGAACACCTCGGCGCCCTCGATCCGCCAGGTCAGCTGGGAGTGCAGCAGCGGGTCCATGATCCCACCGAGGAACGCCGCCCGGGTCGCCCGCGCGACCGGGCCCCGCGCCCACGCCGTCGGGAACTCCCGGCCGGGTATCGGCGGGCGGAACGGCTGCGCCGACGCGGGGACCAGCGGCCGCCCGCTCCAGCGGAACCCACGGGCGACCTGTCCCAGGCCGAGGCCCGGGTGGCGGCGCGCGGGCGCGGGCGAGCCGACCCGCAGCGCCCGGCCGGACTTCCCTGCGACGCCGCTCACCGCACGTCCGCGATGGCGTGCGGCGGCGAGTGCAGGTAGGTGATCGACGGGTGGCGCCCGACGGACCCGGACACCATCTCCAGCGCGTCCGCGAGCGTCGACGCGGCCCGGAACCCCATCCGGGCGCAGGCCTTCCGGTCCCCGCCGACCCAGACGACGTCACCGACGTGGTCCATGCCGTGCGTTGCCCAGTACCACATGTAGAACGGGTGCACCCCGTGGTAGGCGTGCGAGGTCCGGTACAGGTGGATGTACCAGGGGTCGGTCGCGTACTGCTTCTCGAACTTCGCCTCGATCGTCGCCGGGTCGGTCGACTCGGCGAGGACCTCCTCGTAGAAGTCGACGTACGACGGGTGGTGCAGCTGGGTGAACTCGGGCGCCACCGGGTGGTAGAGGATCAGCGCGCCCTTGTGCCGGACCAGCGGCCTGCCCCGGTACATGTTGAAGAAGTAGCCCAGGCCCATGCACGTCGCGAGGATCGGGTTCATCACCGCGTCGGAGTTGTACGGCCCGAGGTACGGCAGCCCGAAGACCAGCACGTCGGACTGGCCCTCGACCTCGACGAGCTGCTGGCGGTGCACGGTCTCCAGGGTCTTCTCGTGCACGGCCTCGGTCTCGCCGGCGTGGACCCCGGTGACCTGGTAGTCCGCGACGATGCCCTGGAAGAACTTGTGCCGCTGGCGGCTCGGGAGTTTCGGCAGCGCCGTGGTCGTGCCGTACGCCATCGCCTGGTCCTTGCGCGTCCACTCCCACTCGCGCTTGGTCAGGAACCCGTACTTCTCGGGGAACGCCTGGTTGTTCAGCGTCGACTCGATGTTGAACACCTTGACGTGCTCGTTGAGCAGCCGGCCCATCCGCCACGCCGACGAGTGCATCGCCGACCTGGTGTGGTCCATGAACGACGTCGAGTGCAGCATCGTGTGGCTGTTGTGGTGGTGGCGCAGCGAGTTGTACGACGCCAGGCCGATCGCGGCCGACTTGTGGCCGCCGTCCATCGCGACGAGGTTGACGTTCACGTAGACGAGCAGGTCCGACTCGGCGGCCCGCCGGTTGACCTCGACGTCCTCACCGTGGTCGGTCAGCCCGACGTGCGTCAGGTTGTCCTTGTCCTCCGCGTCGTGGTTGTACAGGTGCTCGGGCCAGAACGACCGGAACACCCGCTCCCCGACGACGTACTCGATCTCCGCGGCGGTCATCCGCCGGTGCAGCGCCGTCGCGACGATCAGCTCGACGTCGTCGACGCCCTGCTCGGCGGCGAGGGTCAGCACCTGCTCGATGACCCGCTGGCGGATGTCCGGACGGCGCATCCGGGGCAGCGGGATCGACAGGTCGTCGAACGCGATCGTCAGCTTCATCCCGGGGAACAGCAGCTCCCGCAGCGGCTCGCTGTTGCGCGGATGCTCCAGCGCGTCGGCGATCGCCGCGTCGACGTCCGGCAGCCCGGGCAGCGACTCCGGCGGGTAGACGACCCGCGTCCCCAGCGGGAACTGCTCCAGCAGAAGGCCCTCACCCTGGTGCACCAGCAGCGGGGGAGTCCGCTCGTCGACCTCGAGCACGAACCCCGGTCTCACAGCCACGTTCCCCTCGTCGCGGGCCCGGACGGAGCTTCGCCGTCGCGGGCTGTTGCCGTTGTCGTTGCCCTGCCCACCCCGGCCGCGCCGCGCACCCGCGGACAGGCAGACCTGGTGGTGGTGTACGCGGTGGCGTCCGCGATGTCCATCGCGGCACCCCCGCCGATTGTCACGATCATGTCGTCTGGGTCGGGTCGAACGCGATCTTCACGGCGCCGAGGCGGCCGGCGGACAGCGCATGGTCCAGCGCCTCCCGCCACCGGTCCAGCGGGTAGACCGCGGAGACGACGCCGTCCAGCGGCGCGGACGCGGCCAGCTCGAACGCCCGGCCGAAGTCCGACCGCGCGCCGGACGGCCCGTCGAGGCCCGCCGCCGCCGCCGAACCGGCGGGCTCCAGACCGGGCCGCGCCGCCTCGTCGGCTGACCGGACGGCGCGCCCCGACGAGGCGTAGGTGCCGACGAGCTCCAGCTCCCGGTACCACAGCGGCGACAGGTCAACCGCCCCCGACGGCACCCCGGACAGCACGACCCGCCCACCGGCGCGGGTCACCCGCAGCGCCGTCGACAGCGACGACGACGACCCGACGCAGTCCAGCGTGATGTCCACCCCGCCGAGCAGGAACGGCCCGCCGAACTCCGGCTCGGCCCGCAGCGCCCGCGTCGCGCGACGCACCCCGCCGAGCGTGTCCGACGGGGACAGCACCTCGTCGGCGCCGAACGCCTTCGCGAGCTCCACCTGCCGGCGGTACTTGGCGACGACGGTGATGTGCGCGGCCGGGGTGTAGGCCCGCAGCGCCAGCAGCGTGAACAGGCCGATGGCGCCTGAGCCGATGACCAGCACACGGTCACCGGGGGCGACCCTGGCCCGGCCCGCGGTGTGCACCGCGGTCGCCAGCGGCTCGATCAGCACCGCCCGCTCGTCGGACAGGTCGTCGGGCACCGGGTGCAGCTGGCTGTGATGGGCGACCATCGCCCGCGCCCAGCCACCACCGACGTCCTTGCAGTGACCGGTCTGCAGGCCCGGCGCCACGTGCCCGACCGTCACCCGGTCACAGCGCGACGGGTGCCCGGCCGCGCAGTTCCCGCACAGCTCAAGCCCGCGGGTGGCGCAGCCGAGCACCGGATCGACGACGACCCGGCTACCGGCGCGCAGCGGGGTCCCGTCGGCGGCGGCCGCGTCGGACTGCAGGACGCCGAGGACCTCGTGGCCCGGCGTGAACGGCATCGTCACCAGTGGGGAGAAGTAGAACGACGACTGGCCGGTGACCGTCGAGAGGTCCGACCCGCAGATCCCGGACAGCTGCGGGCGGACCGTCACCCAGTCCGGCCCGGGCGGCGCCGGGTCGCCGTGGTCGACCAGGCGCAGCGGCGCGGCCGCCGTCGCCGCGGCACCCGCCAGCGACGGCAGCCTGCTCGACAGCACCCGCGCCGCCGCGTATCGCGGCACCGACCGATACAGCTCCAGCCCGCGGGTCACCGCGCACCTCCCACACCTGTGACGGCCGCCCGGGTCTGGGCGGCCGCGGTACGGGCCGCGTGGAACAGGCCCCGTTCCCGCAGCGACGGCGCGACCGCCCGTGGCTCCCCGGTCGTCGACGGCCACTCCTCGACCGCCCAGCCGTTCGCCTTCGCGGTGCGGAACAACGACAGGTCCGGGTTGACCGCCACCGGGTTGCCGACCGCGCGCAGCATCGGGATGTCCGACTGCGAGTCGCCGTACGCCCACGACGCGCCCAGGTCGGCGCCGACGCGGCCGGCGAAGTGGTCCAGGAACGCGGCCCTCGCGTCGCCGACCAGCGGCGACGCGGCGAGCTTCCCGGTGAACCGGCCGTCCGGGCCGACGGTCAGCCGGGAGGCCACGATCTCGTCGAACAGCGGCGCCAGCGGCTGGACCAGGAAGTCCACCGATCCGGTCAGCAGCACCGTGCGATGCCCGGCGTCGCGGTGCGCGCGGACCCGGCGGATCGCCGCCGGCTTGACCCGCCGCAGCAGGATGTCGCCCGCCACCTCGTCGATGATCCGCGCCAGCTCCTCGGGGTCGGCGCCCTCGTAGCGGCCGTACACCGAGCGGATCAGATGCCCCCGGTCGGTCCGCTCGGCCCGCAGGTAGCTCGGCAGCTTCGCGGCCAGGCCCGCGAGCTCCCGCGCCCGCCCGCCCGGCGCCTCGTCGGCGAGGCGCAGCCACAGGTACGACTCGATGACCGTCGAGGTGACCAGCGTGCCGTCCAGGTCGAACACGGCCAGCGCCGCCGGGTTCGCGGCCAGGTTCACCCCGGCGCGCCGGGGCGGCGCCGGGTCCCGCGGCTTGCGCAGGATCGACGTGACCGCCGGGAAGTGGACCTCTTCGAGGTAGTGCGTCCAGTCGTAGCAGGCCGGGTCGAAGCCGAACAGCTCCTTGTCCGTGTCCGACAGGGCGTCGTGCAGCGCCTTCGTCGCGTCGTCGACGTAGACCAGCTCGGCCTTCGTGTACGCCCGGTAGATGTCCGAGTAGCGGCGCAGGAACCCGACCCGGGACTCGAACCGGTCGAACTCGGTCGCCAACCGCCGGACCTTCTCCGAGCGGGGCGCGTGCTCCAGCAGCCGGCCGGCGACCGCCGCCGCCCGCTCGCCGTTGCGCAGCTTCGCCTCGGCGGCCCGCGCGCCGGCGAACGCCCAGTCCGGCACCGCGATCTCGCCGCGGCCCCGCTTCGGCAGCGGGAACGCCCGGAAGTAGGCGCGGACGTGCTCGAACAGCTCCCGGAACAGCAGCGGGTTACGGAACCCGGAGCAGACCGTGTAGTAGGCGGGCGTCTCGACGGGCGGGGTCGCCGCCGCGGCCGCGAGGATCGCGTTCACGACCAGGTCGACCGGGATGATGTCGACGACCGCGTCGGGCGACGCGGGGAAGTCGGGGAACTCGCCGCGGCCGTAGGCCAGGATCAGCGGCTCCGCCATCTTGAAGCCCTCGATCCAGCCCGGGTACGGCCGGTGCAGCGCCGACTCGATGATCGACGGGCGGACGATCGTCAGCGGCAGGTCGCCGTGGTCGTCCTCCAGGTACCGCTCACCGAGTGCCTTGGTGAACGTGTAGCTGTCGGTCCAGCCCAGCACCTGCGCCCGCTCGGCCCCGGCCCGCACCAGCCGGGCGCGGACCCATTCGCGGCGGCGGTCCTCGGCGTCCCGCGACACCGTCTGCGCCCCGGCCCGCAGGTGCTTGGCCTGCGCCTCGGCGAGGAAGGCCGCCGACTGCTCCGGGGCCCGCGACCCGTCCTCGGCGGCCTGGCGGGCCCGCGCCGCGGACGCCTGCTCGACCGACCAGTCGACGTCGTGCGCCAGACGCCCCTCGGCGATGTGGCCCGACCGCAGGCCCGCCACGTAGGCCGTGGAGACGTGCACGATGTGCGGCGACGCGCCACCGGCGCGGACCGCGCGCAGCAGCTCCTGCAGACCGCCGAGGTTCGTCGCGAACCCCTCGTCGATCGGCGGGTCGAACGACACCTCACCCGCGCAGTGGATCACCAGGTCGATGTCGGACGGCAGGTCCGGCATCGACGCCAGGTCCCCGGCCAGCACCTCCACCCGCGCCGCGAGCTGGTCCACCGCGCCGTCGCCGAGCGTCTCCCGCAGCGCCGCGAACGCGGGCTTGCGCAGCTGGCGGCGCAACCGCGCCGCTCCGTCCTGCCCGCCGCGGGGACGCACCAGCGCGACGACCCGGGTGTCCGGGAAGTCCGACAGCAGACGCTCCAGCAGCGCCTCCCCGACGAACCCCGTCACCCCGGTCAGGAACACACGCCTGCCCGCGAGCCGCTCCCGCAGCCCCACCCGTCCACCTCCGCGACCACTACACCACTGACATCCGCTGGGCAACGGTAGGCGATGACCGGACACCTACAGCGGTGTCCTCGCCGAAACGTTCACGCGCACGCGCCGCCCAGGCCGGAGTATGACTGGTCAAACTACCGGCTCGGCCATCTGGCGCGGCCAGCACCCGGCCGGGGCGAACCGGCCGGCCGCTGGCCGCCGACCCGGTACCGGCCGCCGGCGAGCCCAGCACCCGCAGTCTGTACCGTCGCCGCCCGGCCGTCCGGGAGGCCCGCCTCGCCCGGCGACGGCGTCGGCGCCCGGCCGGCCGGGTTTGCCCCGATGTGGGCCAGATCTCCCGACCGCGGCGACGCCGCTCGGCCACGGGCCCGGCCGGGGCGCGGCGACCGTGGCGGTCACACCGGGCGGGCAGCCGCCGCCGTCAGAGCGCGGGTCAGCCGGGTCGCCGCGCCGGTGAGGCCGAACCGTTCCGCGAGCGCGAGGACCTCGTCCGGGTGCGCCGGCGTGGCGGGCAGCCGGGTCGCCAGCGCCGGCAGCGGCACGTCGGGGACGACCCGCACGACGATCTCCGCCCGGTCCAGGTAGTCGCGGGCCGCCTCCAGCCGGCGGCGCGCCCCGGCGGGGAAACCGTCGGTCTGCCCCGCGTCGAGCGCCGCGAGCGCGCCGGGCAGCGACCCGAACCGGGTCAGCAGCGCGGCCGCGGTCTTCGCCCCGATGCCCGCCACGCCGGGCAGCCCGTCGGACGGGTCCCCGCGCAGCGTCGCGAAGTCCCCGTAGGCCCGGCCGGGCACGCCGTAGCGGGCGCTGACCGCCGCCTCGTCGATCGCCGCGAACTTCTCCACCGAGTACCGCACCCGGACCGGCACGTCGTCGCGGACCAGCTGGAAGAGGTCACGGTCGCCGGTGAGGATCTCCACCGGCCCGGTGAACGGGCCGCCGCCGACAGGTGCCTCGCCGTGGTCCTGGGCCGCCCAGCCGGCGGCGTCGCCGTGCGGGAACCGGGTCGCGAGCGTGCCGATCACGTCGTCGGCCTCGAACCCGGCCGCCTCGACGCGACAGATCCCGAACGCGTCCAGCACCGCGTCGATCACGGGCAGCTGCGGGGTCAGCTCGTCCGGGACCTCCTCGACAGCCACCGCGCCCGCCGCGCTGTCCTCCCCGGTGCCGGCCGGCCCGGGCGCCGCCGCCGCCGAGACCGGGACCGACGGGGGCACGGCCGCCGGGTCGAGCACGTCGGCGACCCGGTGGGCCTTGTACGACTCCACCAGCTCGACGCGGAACGCCGGGCGCCAGTCCCCGTCGAAGCAGCACACCAGGTGCGCCGGGCGCAGGTCGGTGATCTGGCGCGCGAGCACGTCCAGCAGCCCGCGCACCGCGTTCACCGGCATCCCGTCCGGCGCCGTCACCGACCGCGGCACACCGTAGAACGCCCGGAAGTACAGCGACGGCGTGTCCACCAGCAGCAGCCCGCCGCCCGGTTCCGCCGGCGCGGCCGGTTCCGCGGGCTGCTGGCGGACCGGCTGCGCCGGCCCTTCGGACGCGGTCTCACTCGTTCCTGCGCTCACCCGCCCACCCTGGCACGGCCCGCCGACAGTCCCGGCCGCCAACCCAGGCCGCCGGACCATGGCCCGGACTGGCAACAGCCGGCCGACACGCCCCCGGGGCGGCAGGAAAAGGCCAGCGTTACCCACTCCCAGGCCCACAGCCAGGCAACAGGGCCCCTTCGTGCCATTCGGCGGTGGCACTTCCCGCGCCGGTCGGGCATACCGACGCGCTCAGTGACCAGTCCCGTGCACAACTGCGCCGATCACCCCGGAACCGGTCGGTGATCAGGCCATAATCTCCGCACTGTGCTCGAAGATCTCGACCGGCAGATTGTCCGGCTGCTGTGCGCGGACGGGCGGATGAGTTTCACCGACCTGGCCCGCGCCACCGGCCTGTCCGTCTCCGCGGTCCACCAGAGGGTCCGTCGGCTCGAGCAACGGGGCGTGATCACCTCCTACAGCGCCCAGGTCGACCCGTCGAAGGTCGGCCTGCCCCTGACCGCCTTCATCTCGATCAAGCCGATCGACCCGTCGCAGCCGGACGACGCGCCCGACCGGCTCGCGCACCTCGACGCGATCGAGGCCTGCCACTCGGTCGCCGGCGAGGAGTCCTACCTGCTGAAAGCACGCGTCGCCGAACCCGCCGACCTGGAGACGCTGCTGCAGCAGGTCCGCGCCGCCGCGAACGTCTCCACCCGCACCCTCGTCGTCCTGTCCACCCCCTACGAGGGCCGCCCCCCGGCCCTGTGACGCCCGTCAGAGACTGACCGGGCAGCCAGGGAACACCTGGTGCATGCCCGCGCAGTAGCTCTCCCGGGTGACCTTCCAGCCGCCCGCGACCAGGGTGAAACGCAGCTGGTGGGCCAGGGCGGGATCGAGCCCGGACTGCGGGTCGCGCCGGCGCGGCGGCAGCGCCCGTAACGCGCGCAGCAGGCCGTCGCGCTGGGCCAGCCGGTCGGCGGCGTCGACCGCCGCCTCGGGGAGGTCGGCGGTTCACTCGCCGTCGACGAGCAGCGGCACCTCGTCGACCCGCACCCGCAGCCGCCGCCAGCGGCTCGTCGCCCTGTTGACCAGCGTCCGGCGCAGGTAGACGCGTTCGAACGCGCCCTGGACGAGGTCCTCGGCGGACGCCCAGTCGCCGCCGGTCAGCAGGACCGCGCGCAGCAGCTGCCGCCGCGCCGTCCGGGCCATGAACTCCTCCGCCCGTTCGTCATCCCCCCTGCACCCTCGCCTCCGCACCCTCGCCCGAACCACCGCACCCGTGCTCAGTCCAGACGCCCAGGATCCGGCGCACGATGAGACGCCAGCCGATCCGAATCCGGGCGGACCGACCGACCAGCGCCACCGCGGGCGGGTGGGCGGGGATCCCGGCCGGCCGTTCGGCAGACTCGCAGCCGTGAGCCGCCCACCACACCGCCCACCCCGGCCGGTCCGCCCGGCGCCAGCCAGACCGACGGCGGGCGGACCGTGCCGGGAACGCGCCGTGCTCTACCGCGGCGGCCACGTCCACAGCCCCGCGGTCCCGGGCGCCACCGCGCTGCTCACCGTCGGCCGGCGCGTCACCTGGCTCGGCACCGACGCCGACCCCGTCCCGGGCGACGCGGACGAGGTCGTCGAGCTGGCCGGCGCCTGGGTCGCCCCGGCGTTCGTCGACGCCCACCTGCACGCCACCGCCACCGGGCTCGCGCTCGGCGGCCTCGACCTCGCCGCCACGCCGACCCTCGGCGCCGCGCTCGACGCGGTCAGCGCCGCTGCCCGGGCGGGCGCCGGCACCACCCTGCTGGGCACGGGCTGGGACGAGACCCGCTGGCCCCAGCGGCGCCCGCCGACAGCCGCCGAGCTCGACCGCGCCGCCCCCGGGCGGCTCGTCTACCTCGCCCGCGTCGACGGCCACACCGCCGTCATCTCCAACCCGCTCGCCGCCGCGGCCGGCGCCGCGGGCCGGCCCGGCTGGCTCGGCGACGGCCTCGTCCGCGACGACGCCCACCACGCCGCCCGCGTCCACGCCTACGACACGATCACCCCGGGCCAGCGACAGGACGCGTGGCGGCGGCTGCGGTCCACCGCCGCAGGCCTCGGGATCGTCGCGATGCACGAGATGGCCGGCCCCGAGGTGTCCTCCGCCGACGACCTCGCCGCGCTGCTCGCCCACGCCGCCGCCGAACCCGGGCCCGCGATCGCCGGCTACTGGGCCGGCGACCCGGCCGACCTCGCCGGCCTCGACCCGGACGGCCGGCTCGCCGTCGGCATCGGCGGGGACCTGTTCGTCGACGGCTCCCTCGGCTCCCACACCGCCGCCCTACGCGCCCCCTACGCCGACCGGCCCGGCCACCGTCCACCGCCGATGCTCGACGCCACGGCCGTCCGCGACGCCGTACTGACCGCGGTCGCCTCGGGCCGCCAGCCCGGCTTCCACGCGATCGGCGACGCCGCCGTCGACACCGTCCTCGCCGGCCTGGTCGCCGCCGCCACCACGGCCGGGCCTGAACGGGTCATCGCCGCCCGGCCCCGGATCGAGCACTGCGAACTCGTCCACCCCGACCAGATCGCCGCCCTCGCCCGGTTCGGCGCCGTCGCCGCCGTCCAACCCGCCTTCGACGCCTTCTGGGGCGGCCCACACGGCATGTACGCCGAACGGCTCGGCGCCACGCGGGCCGCCGCCATGAACCCCCTCGCAGCCCTCGTCGCCGCCGGCGTCGGCGTCGCACTGTCCTCCGACGCCCCCGTCACCCCACTCGACCCCTGGGGCGCGATCCGCGCCGCCACCGGCCACCACACCCACACCGCCCGCCTCGACCCCGCGGCCGCGTTCGACGCCGCCACCCGCGGCGGCTGGCACGCCGCCCGCGCCACCACCGACGGCACCCTCGCCCCCAGCCAGCCCGCCACCTTCGCCGTCTGGCGCCGGCCCACCGGCCCCGCCGGGCCGGGGGACCCCGCCCTGCCCGACCTCACCGGCCCGGACCCCCGCTGCGTCCGCACCGTCCTGGCCGGCACCGTCCTGCACGACGACCCCGACGCCTGACACCACCACCCCAACCGGCGCCGCCCGCTTTCATGATCGGGTGGATTCGGGGTAGCGCCGACGACCCCGAATCCACCCGATCATGAGGTGACTGCCAGGGTGGGCGGCGGGCGGCGGCCAGGGCCGTAACGAAGGCCACCCCGACCCGGCCAACTCGCCCCCACAGCCGCACCCCCAGGCACATCCGCCGCCTCTCCCGACCGGCCCACGCGGACAGGACGGACACTCCGGCACACCGCCGCCCCCGGCTCTAGCAAACTGGGACCCGTGACACCGCCGTCCGCAGCCCCAGCGCCCACCGGCCCGACCCCCGCCATGGCGGCGCCCGGCGCCCCGCCGACCCCCGGCGCGCCCGCGGACGGCCCGGACCCCGGCGGCCCAGCCCGCGCCCGCCGCCACCGGCCGCGGCCACCCCGGCCCGCCACCGCACTGCGCGCCACGGCCGCCCTCGCCGCAGGGTTCCTGCTCTACCTCGCGTTCCCCCCGGTCGGCGCCTGGCCACTCGCCCCCGTCGCCGTCGCCGGGCTCACCCTGCTCGTCCGCGGCCGCCGCCTACGCGGCGCATACGGCCTGGCCCTCCTGTTCGGCCTCGGGTTCTTCCTGCCGCTGCTGCGGTTCGTCGACTACGTCGGCCTGGACGCCCTGATCGTCCTGGCCGCCGGCGAAGCCGCCATCCTCGCGATCGTCGGACCCGCGACGACCCTCGCGCTGCGCCTGAAGCCCTGGTACGCGTGGGCCGCCGTCGGCTGCGTCTGGATCGGCCAGGAAGCTCTGCGCGGCCGCGAACCGTTCGGCGGCTTCCCCTGGGGCCGGCTCGCGTTCAGCCAGCCCCACACCCCCTACACGCCACTCGCCGCCGTCGCCGGCGCCCCCACCCTCACCTTCGCCGTAGCCGCCACCGGTGCCCTGCTGGCCCTCACCCTCACCACCCTGGCCGCCACCGGCCGTACCACCCTCAACCGCCACCTCGGCGTCCCCGGCGCCCTCCCAGCCGACGAGCCGCCGCCCGCCGCCCGGCCCACCGGCCGCCTGCTCGCGCTCGGCGCCCTCCTGCCCACCGTCGGCATCCTCGCCCTCGCCGTCGCCGGCCTCGCCGTCACGCTGCCCACCGGCGCCCAGGACGGCACCCTGCGGGTCGCCGCGATCCAGGGCGGCGTCCACGAACCCGGCGGTTACGACGCCCTCGGCCAGCGCCTCCAGGTCACCAGCAACCACGTCGACCAGACCCTGAAACTCGCCGCCCAGGTCGGCGCCGGGAACATCCCAGCCCCCGGCCTCGTCGTCTGGCCCGAGAACTCCTCCGACGTCGACCCGTTCCTCAACCCCGACGCCGCGAACCTCCTCAACGAGGCCGCCCAGGCCGTCGGCACCGACATCCTCGTCGGCGCCGTCCTCGACGGACCAGGCCGCGGCCACGTCCGCAACGCCGGCCTCCTGTGGACCCCCACCGGCTTCAGCGGCGAGATGTACGTCAAACACCGGCCCGTCCCGTTCGCCGAATACCTCCCCGGCCGGTCAGTCCTCCAGAAACTGATCAAACGGTTCGCCGACGAGATGCCCAACGACTTCGTCCACGGCACCGGCCCCGCCGTCCTGCCCGCCGCCCACACCGTCATCGGCGACGTCATCTGCTTCGAGGTCGCCTACGACGGCAATGTCCGCGCCTCCGTCGACCAGGGCGCCCGGCTCCTCGTCGTCCAGACGAACAACGCGTCGTTCGGCCGCAAGGGCGAAAGCCAGCAACAACTCGCCATGACCCGGATCCGCGCCGTCGAGCACGGCCGCGCCACCATCCAGGTCTCCACCAGCGGCCAGAGCGCGATCATCAGCCCCGACGGCACAGTCCTCGCGCAGACCGGCCTCTACGAACCCGGCATACTCTCCGCCGCACTGCCACTACGCACCGCCCGCACCCTCGCCGACCGGGTCGGCGCCATCCCGGAGGCGGTCGCGACCGCCCTGGGAGCGGCGGCCATTATTGCTGGAATCGCCACCGGGCGCCGGCGCCCACGGCCAGCGACCACCACCGGTCCGCGGCACACCGGCCCTGACCACGACGGCACCCCGCGAGACGCCTCCCCCGCGCCGCACGACGCGCGCGGACCCCAGGCCGACCCGCGGACAGGCCACCGGCCCGACGGCCGCGGACAGGAAAGGAACGGCGTGGACGCCCACCGGGTAGTTGTCTGCGTGCCCACGTACAACGAACGGGAGAACCTCACCCGTACGGCACACAGGCTCCGCGAGGCCAACCCCACCGTCGACCTGCTCGTCATCGACGACAACAGCCCCGACGGCACCGGCCAGATCGCCGACGAGCTCGCCCGCGAGGACCCCCAGATCCACGTCCTGAACCGTGCCGGCAAGTCCGGCCTGGGCTCCGCCTACGTCGCCGGCTTCTCCTGGGCGCTGCGCCACGGCTACGACGTCGTCGTCGAGATGGACGCCGACGGCTCCCACCAGCCCGAGGAGCTGCCCCGGCTGCTCGCCCGGCTCGCCACCGCCGACGTCGTCATCGGCTCCCGCTGGGTCCCCGGCGGCCAGGTCCGCAACTGGCCGCGCAGCCGCCTGATCCTGTCCCGCGGCGCCAACCTCTACGTCCGCGCGGCCCTCGGCATCCCGATGCGCGACGCCACCGCCGGCTACCGCGCCTACCGCGCCGACGTGCTGCGCGCCCGCGACCTCAACCAGATCCAGTCCCAGGGCTACTGCTTCCAGGTCGACCTCGCCTGGACCGCCTGGCGCCAGGGCTTCCAGGTCGCCGAGGTGCCCATCACCTTCGTCGAACGCGAACGCGGCGCGTCCAAGATGAGCCGCTCCATCATCGTCGAGGCGTTCTGGCGCACCGCCCTATGGGCCGTCGCCTCCGGCCGCCGCGGCCCGGGAACGCTGCGGCCCACGCCGTCACCGCCGGTGAAAGTACCCTCGCCGACCCCCGAACCGGCCCTCGTCACCCCGACAGCGCCCGCCCCGCAGGTGACCAAGGCCACATCGGCCGGGAGCGTCGCACTACCCGCAACGGCCAACGGCGTCAGCCCCAACGGCGCCACCACCGTCGACACACCCGTCCAGCAGAGCGCCACCGGCGACAGCTAGCGCCGCCTCCGACAACGTCCGCCCGCTCCTAACCCCGAACATGATCGCCGTTTTGGCCCTCCGATGGTTGCGAAAAGACCCGATTCACGACCACTTGAGGGCCAAAACGGCGATCACTCCGCCGGCCTGACCTTCGCTGTCATGGCACCGAACCGACACGAAAGAGGGGCACGGCCGCAGCCGTGCCCCTCTTTCGTGTCGCGTGTCCTAGTCCCCAGGCGGGTTCGCCCAGGCTCAGCTAGCCTGACGGTCCTCGCCACGCAGCACGGCCAGCCGCTCCGCAAGGACCTCCTCAAGGTCCGCGGTCGTCCGGCGCTCCATCAGCATGTCCCAGTGCGTACGCGGCGGCTTGGCCTTCTTCGGCTCCGGCCGCTCCCCGTCCACGATCACCGAGGCCTCACCACAGACACGGCACTCCCAGACCGAGGGAACCTCGGCCTCAGCCGCGAATGGCATGGTGAACTGGTGACCGTTCGGACAGTCGTACGACGCGGTCTGCCGCGGCGCAAGCTCCGTGCTGCGGTCGGTCTCGTAGGACACCGCGCCGAGACGGCTGCCCCGCAGAACGCGTTCGCCCATAGAAACCCCTCCGAGCGTTGTCGATTACCCGTGTCTCAGCAGTTTGAACGACCCGGCCAGCCGAGACGTTCCCACAACGGAAGGGTCGGTAACGAGACCGTGGCCATACCGCGTGTCCATCCGATGTCAGCCATCACGCAGCGTATCGGTGTCCGCCCCTACCTGGGCCTGTTCGCCCTCGCCCGCTGCGGCCTCGGCATCGCCGCCCTCACACGCCCCGTGACCGCCCTGCGCGCCACCGGCGTCGACCGCGTCACCGCCGAACGCACCGCCTGGACCGCCCGCCTCCTCGGCGGCCGCGACCTCGCCCTCGGCGCCGGCCTCCTGCACGCCCTCAGCCGCCGCCAGCCCACCGACAGCTGGGTCTGGGCCGGCCTGATCGCCGACGCCGTCGACGCCACCGTCCTCGCCACCGCCACGGCCCGCCGCGACCTCTCCCCCGCCGCCGGTACCCTCGCCGCCCTCCTCGGCGCCGGCGCGGCCGCCGCCGCGCTCCCCGTCCTCGCAGACCCCGACCCTGGCGACGTCACCCCCTGACGCCCACACCCAGCCGACCCGACTGTCACCCAGCCGACCCGCGGGAATGCCACCCGCGCCGCCGCCGCTACATCCCATGCGCTCAGCGACCGGAATCCAGCCACAACCCAGGCTCACACCGCCCAGGGCTGCCGGACCCGGCCCTTCCGGCGGCTCTCCGCCGCCACCCACCCCGCCGAACGGAGGAACACCATGAGCGACCAGCTCGACCCCGCCGCCCCGGCGACCGCCCAGACGGCGGAGCCGGCCACGGCCGACAAGGTGACCCGCACCGACGCCGAATGGCGCTCCGTCCTCGACCCGGCCCGCTACCAGATCCTGCGCCAGGCCGCCACCGAGCGGCCCTTCACCGGCGCCTACACCTACAGCAAGGAAACCGGCACCTACCAGTGCGGCGCCTGCGGCAACCCGCTGTTCTCCTCGGACACCAAGTACGACTCCGGCTCCGGCTGGCCCAGCTTCTACGAGCCCCTCACCCCGGACGCCGTCGAGTTCGTCGATGACAGCACCCACGGCATGGTCCGCACCGAGGTCCGCTGCGGCCGCTGCGGCTCCCACCTCGGCCACGTCTTCCCCGACGGCCCCCAGCCCACCGGACAGCGCTACTGCATGAACAGCCTCGCGCTCGACCTGAACCCCACCACCGAAAGCTGAACCACCGGCGCCCGCTCTGGCTCTGGCTCGATCAGGGCCAGAGCCAGACACCGCCGAGGACTGTCACAGCCCTTGGCATTGCTGGTGATCTGGCGCCGCTCCCGGCCAGGTTGGCCAAGCGGAGCAGGCCGGTCATACCTCCTGGCCGTCAGAACATCCGCGCGAACGGCATCAGGTAGGACTCAACGGAGCCGAGCCCAGGATCACGGCCACCCGCCCAACGCGGTGGACGCCGTGCCAGAGCCGGTGACGTTTGCCCGTCGCCATGATCGC
This sequence comes from Frankia sp. AgB1.9, assembly GCF_016786355.1. Taxonomy (GTDB): domain Bacteria; phylum Actinomycetota; class Actinomycetes; order Frankiales; family Frankiaceae; genus Pseudofrankia. The sequence continues at coordinate 33,074 of NZ_JADWYX010000064.1, read as the reverse complement.
TGACTACGCCCTCTGGTGGCTACGCGACAGCGCAGGATACGACCACCCGAGGGCCGAAACGGCGATCATGGGGTCGCCGGAGCGGGCGAACCTCGCCGGAGGCGGCACCAGGCACCATCCCCCCAGCTCGTCCGAGCGGTGTCCCGGCCGAAAGCCATAGGGGGCAACGCTTCGCAGGTCGCCGCGCCCGCTCCCAGATACCTGGGCCCAGTCCGGTCACCCACGCCGGCCGGCGGGCCCACCGGGACCCCAGTCCCGGCCCGACGGCGGCCATCGTTGTGGCTGGCGCTCCGGTATCCACAGCCAGCGTCCCGGCCCCGCCACCAGCGACTACGGTGACCCATCGGAGGACCACGGCACCACCCCGCGGCCAGACGGCCGGCAGACATCGCAGACGAACCGCAGCCGGCCCGCCGGCGCCACTTGGGGGCGTTCCCGCCAACAGCAGGAGACGCCATGACCACCACCCGCGACCCCGGCCCCCGCCCGCACCCCCGACCGACGACCACCTTCCCCAGCCCGGAACGCCGCCCGGCCGGCGGCGCCGGTCGGCCCGTCCAACTCGTCGACCCCGAGCGGCTCCTCGACGAGCTGTGCGAGCAGTTCGAGACCCGGTACGACGCCCTGATCGACGAGGCCATCGCCATCCACGGCTGGGCGTTGCAGACCGCCCCCGCCCACCACGGCAGGCCACGCCTCGCGTACACCGTCGGCCTCACCGCCCACGACGGGCATCCCGAACTGATCATCACGGGGCTACGGTCCAACGTGGCCGCCCGGATCCTGAATGTCCTGTGCGACCACGTGCGCGACGGCCAACGCCTCGGCACCCGCCAGCAGTGCGCAGACTTCCCCGGCTGGCCCCGCCTCGCGCTCCTCGACGTCGACCCCGACAACAGCGCCGACCTCCTCGTCGCCGCCAACCGCCGCTACCAGCCCACCGACGGCCCACCCGTCGACGCGCTCCAGGTCGTCTGGTGCGACCCCGCCGGCAACCTGCCCTGGGAGCCCGGCTGGGTCCTGCCCCAGGACGCCCAGCCAGTCCTGCACTACCCGCTGGACCCATTCGTCGACCTCGACGACGAGGACGACGAAGAGCGGGAGGACGAGACCGGACCAGGCGTCGAGGGCCGGCGTGACTCCCTCCACGGGGAGCAGGAGGACGACGTCACCCCGCCGCCCATCAGGATCGGCTGACCACCCCACCGCGCCAGCGAATCGCCACCCGCCCACAACGCGACAGCGGCGGGTGGCGGCTTGCTGGCGCGCAGCGGCAACCACGGCCTTCATCGACGCGGCGGAGGTCCGCCGGCCCCGGACCAGAGCAGTGGGCATCCTCCCGGCGCAGCGATCGGGGGCGGTCCACGCGGCCGACGAAGTCCAGGTGCCTTTGTTTGTTGGTGAGCCCCGTAGGGGCCTTATGCGGTTCTCTGGACCTAAAGATCAACATCGGAGTTGGGCGCACGTCAACAGCGTTGACTATCTTGTGGGCTTTCCGGTGATCCGCGGTCTGCCGGCCAGCCTGCGCCTTGTGCGGCGTCGAGCCTCCAGCCGAGCCCCGCAACAGCCCCTCGCCCGATCGCTGCCCCGGGAGGAAGCCCACTGCCCTGGTCCGGGCCGTCGGGCTTCGTCCCGGCGGCGAGCAGAATAGGAGCGTGTCCGCCACCCTTGTCGCCTCTGGCCTGTCCGTCGTCCGCGGAGGGCAGGTGGTCCTCGACGGAGTGGACCTCACCGTCGCGCCGGGCGACCGCGTCGGCGTCGTCGGCCCCAACGGGGTCGGCAAGTCGACGCTGCTGCGGGCGCTGGCCAGCCAGGCGGTACTGGACGCCGGCCGGGTCGAGCTCTCGCCGCCGTCGGCCAACGTCGGCCTGCTGCCGCAGGAGCCGGACCGCCGCCCCGGCGAGACGCTGCGCGCCTTCCTGGAGCGGCGTACCGGTGTCGCCGCGGCGCAGGCCGCCCTCGACGAGGCCACCGAGGCGCTCACCGAGGGCCGCGCCGGCGCCGACGACGCCTACGCGGTGGCCCTCGAACGGTGGCTGGCGATCGGCGGCGCCGACCTCGACGTGCGCGCCGAGCAGGTCTGCGCCGAGCTGGGCCTGCCGGCGGACGCGCTCGACGCGCCGACGACCGCGCTGTCCGGCGGCCAGGCCGCCCGCGGGTCACTCGCCGCGGTGCTGCTGTCCCGCTTCGACATCACCCTGCTCGACGAGCCGACGAACGACCTGGACTTCGACGGCCTCGAACGGCTGGAACGGTTCGTCACCGGGATCTCCGGCGCGCTGGTCGTGGTCAGCCACGACCGGGCCTTCCTCGACCGGGTGATCGACAGCGTCGCCGAGATCGACCAGCACCGCCGCGACGTCACCCACTACGCGGGCGGCTGGGAGGCCTACCTGGAGGCGCGGGACATCGACCGCCGCCATGCCCGCGAACGCTACGAGGACTTCGCGGACACCCGGGCCGGCCTGGTCTCCCAGGTGCAGCGCCAGCGGGAGCAGTCGGTGCGCGGCGCGATCCGGGCCAAGCGCAAGGTCCCGGACAACGACCGCTCGGTGCGCAGCTACAAGATCGAGGCGGCGACGAAGAGCGCGTCCCGGGTCCGCAACCTGGAGACGAAGCTGAACCGGCTGGAGGAGGTCGACGAGCCGCGCAAAGAGTGGCAGCTGCGGATGACGATCGCCGCGGCGCCCCGTTCTGGCGACGTGGTCGCCACCCTGGCCGGCGCGGTCGTCGCGTACCCGGCCGAGCCGGCCGCCACGGCGGGCGGCTTCCGGCTCGGGCCGGTCGACCTGACCCTGTCCTGGGCGGACCGCGTCGTCATCACCGGGCCGAACGGCGGCGGGAAGTCGACGCTGCTCGCCGCGCTGCTGGGCCGGGTGCCGCTGGCCGCCGGGACGGCGACGCTCGGCTCCGGCGTGCGCGTCGGCCAGGTCGACCAGGCCCGGGACCGGTTCCGCGGCGAGGAGACGACGCTCGCGATCGCGGAGGAGGCCACCGGCTGGGTGATGGCCGAGGTGCGCACCCTGTTCGCCAAGTTCGGCCTGGCCGCCGACCAGATGACCCGGCCAGCGGGCGCCCTCTCCCCCGGCGAACGGACCAGGGCCGGGCTCGCGCTGCTGCAGGCCGTCGGGGTCAACTGCCTCGTGCTCGACGAGCCGACGAACCACCTCGACCTGCCGGCGATCGAGCAGCTGGAGTCCGCGCTCGAGACCTACCCGGGCACGCTGCTGCTGGTCAGCCACGACCGCCGGATGCTCGACGCCGTCCGCGTCACCCGCCGGCTGCACGTCGAGGCCGGCCAGGTCACCGAGTCGGCCCTGTAGGTCCTCGGGGCGCCCGCACGGCGGGCCGGAGCCCCCGGAGACCAGCCCCCAGAGACGACTGATCCCCGCCGGGCGCCAGGAGCCGGCGGGGATCAAGGTTGTGCGCGTTTCGAGCCACCGGGGACAGCGGCTCAGACCATCCCCCCCGTAGAAGGTCTGAGCCGCTGTCCCCGGCAGGCCCTCCCTGCGTGGACACCCCCCAGCGCCCACAACAACGAGGCGGGCTACCCACGCCCTGTTGTCGGGGTTAAGCCTTTCGTAGTCCGCAAGGCCGAGCCAGCTCGCGGCCGCGTCCTTTCAGCGACGTGCTCCCACGCCCGTCCTCGGATATCCGAGGATGTGCCGTCATCGGCCGCCGAGACGTTGTTAGGCTGTGCTCGCTGTGATAGTGCCGCGCCCTCGCCCAAGGAGAGCGGTCGTGACGGAAGCGCCCGACGAGGACCTGTCCCCCGTCCTGTCCGGACTCATGCGTGCCGCCCGGCGCAAGACCGACGCCGGACGCAAGGTGCTCGCCAACGACGAGCTGACGCGTGAGTACCTGGAGGCGGGACGGCGGCTGATCGACGCCCAGCTCGGCCCGGCCGAGGGGGCCGACCCCGAGGACCGGCCCCTGTTCCGCTGGCTGTCGCAGCGCGCGGTGATCGACGAGGTCACCCGCAGCGGGGAGCGGCTGCATGGCTCCGAGGGCACGTTCCGCGACCGCTGGCCCTACCAGCCGGACTTCATCCGCGACGTGCTGTCCTACAGCCTGCGCGGGGCGCACTGGCAGGAGATCGCCGACCGCACCGCGGAGGCCCGCGACCGCCTCGCCGACGCCGAGGACGTCGTCCGCGCCGTCCATGACGCCGCCTACCAGGACCTGATCGTCAGCCAGAACAGCCCGGCGATGCGGACGTGGCTGATCGGCGCGGCGATGGCGGCCCGGGACGAGATCGCCCGCTCGACGGTGCAGGAGATGTACCGGATCAGCACCCAGGCCTGGCAGGACTCCTACGAGAAGGCGGCCGCCGCCCGCGGCCTCAAGCCCCGCGCCGGCCTGACCATCGAGGACCTCAACTTCATCATGACGGCCGTCACCGAGGGCATGCAGGTGCGCCTGATGGTCGAGGACGACGGCCGGGTCTTCGACCACGAACGGCGCACCTCACTGCTCGGCACAGCGGCCCTGGCCCTGCTCGTCGCCTGCTTCGACCACCTCGACGACGGGCTGAGCCTTGAGGACCTCGTCCGCCTCGCGGTCAGCCCCGCGTCCGACGGGCCGGAGCAGGCCGCCGAGAGCGCCGAGCCCGAGGCGACCCCAGAGCAGGCCTGAGTCCACGGGGGTGGACAACTCGCGGCGCCCCCGTGGACTCAGGCCAGACGACGACAAGCCCGGACGACGATCGGGGCGGCGCAGGCCGAGCCGCTCAGCCTCGGCGCGGTGGGGCCGAGGCCGCGGGGCCGCCTCGGGGCCCCACGCTTCTAGTCCTAGGTCTAGTCGGTGCGCTGTCCGACGCGCAGGACGCCCAGGTAGCGGCGTGGCGCCCGGTCGCCCATCCGGGTGCGGATGCGCGTGGCGATGGCGTCGAGCAGCGGCTCGCGGACCTCATGGGCGAGCTTCCGGTAGATCGACTGCGTGCGCAGGAGATCGGCGAAGCCGGCCCCGTCGAACCACTGGACGATCGGGTACCAGCGCACCGTCGTCGGGCCGAACAAGGCGCCCGGGTCGCGGACCAGTCCCCAGCCCTCGGTGGTGGTGCGCACGTCCTCCTCCAGCGGCGGATGCCCCCAGTCAGGGTTCCCGGGGGACAGCCGTTCGTGGAGGTCGGCGGTCTCGGCGTACACCTCCGGCTCCCCGGGCCGGCGGACGACGATGTTGCCGATCAGGGCCATCCAACCGCCGGGCTGGAGCACCTCGTGCGCGCGCCGCCAGCCGACCGACGGGTCGACCCAGTGCCACGACGCCGCGGCCACGAGGACGTCGAAGCGCCGACCGCGGTCATCCCAGTCCTCGAACGTCGACGACTCGACCTCGACGTCGCCGAACGCGGCCAGCCGCCGGCGGGCGAGCGCCGCCATTCCCGCGCCGGGCTCGACGGCGGTCACCGGGCAACCCAGCGCCGCCAGGCCTCGTGTCGCCTGGCCCGTGCCGCAGCCCACCTCCAGCACCGTCGACCCTTCGGCCAGACCAGTGATGGTGGCGAGGTCCGCGAACAGCTCGTCGGGGTATCCCGGGCGCACCCGGTCGTAGAGCTCCGGCACCTCGTCGAACACCCGGCCGAGGTCGCGTCGATCGAGGCATGACCGTGCGAGCTGTCCCAGGCGCACATCGAGCGGCTGCACGCGGCCCGCGAGGGGCGCGGTGCCGTCCCACCAGGTGATCGCGGCCACCTCGTCGTTGGGGACGAAGGTGTCACCCGCCGCGGCACGTCCGGCGTAGACCGCCGCGTATTCGGCACGACGTTCGGGACCCAGAGCGAACCGCGCGAAGCCGGCGAACAACAGGTCGCCTTCCACCTGGTGGCCGGCTTCCTCCCGCAGCTCGCGTACCGCCGCCTGCCGCGGTGTCTCGCCCGTGTCGATCATCCCGCCGGGCAGCTCCCACTGCTGCCGACGGCGGTCGAACACCAGCAGTAGGCGGCCTTCGTCGGTCCAGAGCGCGACCAGGGATGCGGGCAGTGGGGCGTCACGGAGGTCGGCGTCCTCACCGATCTCGTGGAACGCGACCAGGAGGTTCCCGTCCTTGTCGGCGGCAAGGGGCGCCGGGGCGCGATCACTCACGCGAGCCAGTATCTGCGCTCCAGAAAGGGGCGTCTCCGTCGCGCGAAACAGCCTGCGAGCGCGGGCGGGCAGCCGTAAGATCCAGGGTCAGGTGAGCGGAGTGTGCTTGTCCAGCTCGCCGGAGGCACGTTGGCAGGCCGACTCGGCCTGGGTGGGATCGATGGAGACCAGGTGCTCGACGACACGGCGAGCCATCGCGGCGAACGAGCCCCGCTCATCCTCGGCCAGCGGGGCGAGGATGTGGTCCTCCACGAGACGCAGCCGGTCCTGGGCCGCGTCGTAGGCGGTCCGGCCGTGGTCGGTTCCAACGATCATGCGGGCTCGGCGGTCGGCCGGGTCCGGCCGGCGCTCGACGAGGCCGGCGTCCTCCATCTGGTCGATGAGGTGAACCATGACCGTCCGGTCGATCCCGAACCGGCGGGCGACCTCGATCTGGTTGGGCGCCCGGCCGCAGAGCGAGGCTCCCAGCACATACAGCCCGCGCAGGCCGCCCGGCACCGAGTCGACCGCCGCGGACGCCGCGGCCAGGTAGCCGTGCTGGATCTGGCCGACCAGCCAGCCGAGGTCCTTGGCCATGTCGTCCGTGACCAGCGCGTCGACGTTGGCGGGCGGGCAGTCGGGTTCCGGGGCGCACGGGCCGGTGAGGGCCTGGTCGGCCCCGGCTCCTGTTAGCTGCGCCATCGCACGAGGGTACCCCGGAATGACTTCCGTTCGTCAGTGTTTACGATGAGCGGCGCAGCAACTAATCTGTTCGATAGACGATCTGCCGGATAGCCGACCTGGGGGCAGCCGCACGGCGGCCCGAGCCCCGAACGTCCTTACGAGGAGTGTCACCATGGCCCACCTGCTGCACATCGAGTCCAGCCTCGCCGGCGACAACTCCGTCTCCCGCGCGGTCGCCAAGGAGTACGTCGCCGAGTGGCAGGCACGGAACCCCGACGGCGTCGTCACCTACCGCGACCTCGCGGCCCAGCCGCCGACTCACCTGGACTGGACCGCCGTCTCCGCCGGGATGACCCCCGAGGAGCAGCGTGGCCCCGAGCAGACCGAGGCCGTCAAAGCACGCGGGACCTACATCGGCGAGGTGTCCGCCGCGGACGAGGTGGTCTTCACCGCCCCGATGTACAACTTCTCGATCCCCTCGACCCTGAAGGCCTGGATCGACCAGATCATGGTCCATGGCCTGACCCTCGCCGACGGCACGAACCCGGGCCTGCTCGGCGGCAAGAAGATCACCATCGTGACCTCCCAGGGCGGCTCCTACGCGCCGGGCACCCCGAAGGACGGCTGGGACCACGTGACGCCGTACCTGACCCACGTCGTTGAGGCACTTGGCGCCGAGGACGTCGAGTTCGTCAACGTCCACATGACCCTCTCGGGCGTCAACCCGGCGCTGGCGGAGTTCCAGCCGCTGTTCCACGCCTCGCGGGCCGCCGCCACCGACGCCGTCAAGGTCCGCGTCAGCGCCTGAGCGACGCCACCGAGCGCTCCTCACCCCGCCGCGCGGGCCAGAGGCGAACGCGCCCGTCGACACTCGTCCACCAACCCGGCCCCCTTCGGCCCGGTGGATAGTGCCGGCGGGCGCGTCCGTCTCCGCCGGCCCGATGGACGCTCGCGTCAGCCGCGGCGCAGTTCCCGGGCACGGGGTCGGCCAATGGTGTGGTCGCTGCCATGACCTTTCGACCTGCCCTGGTCGCGCGGACGAGGCGCCTTCGCGCCTAAAGGACAGGACGGCCGGGGGTCGGTTCGGCCTGTGGGAGCGGGCCGTCGACCGGGCCGATCGGCCCGCCGCGCGGCCTGTCGCGGCTGGTCCGAACGGCAGGGACGAACCGGTGAGGCCGTTCTGAGCTGGATGAACCGGGTATCGTATGGATCATGAGCGAAGTGCGGGTGTTCCTGCTGGATGACCACGAGATCGTGCGTCGTGGCATCCGCGAGATGCTCGAGGACACCGGCGACATCCAGGTCGTCGGCGAGGCCTCGACCGCCGCCGAGGCGCTGCGCCGCCTCCCGGCCGCCGCGCCGAACGTCGCCGTTCTCGACGCCCGGTTGGAGGACGGCAGCGGCATCGACGTCTGCCGGGACATCCGCTCCGCCCACCCGGAGATCGGCTGCCTCATCCTCACGTCGTATGACGACGACGACGCGCTGTTCTCCGCGATCATGGCTGGCGCGGCCGGCTACCTGCTCAAGCAGATCAAGGGCACCGACCTGATCGGCGCGATCCGCACGATCGCCGCGGGCCGGTCGCTGCTCGACCCGGCCGTCACCCAGCGCGTCCTCACCCGCCTGCGCGAGGGACCGACGCAGGACCCGAAGCTCGCAGCCCTCGGCACCCGCGAGCGGGAGATCCTGCACCTGGTCGCCGAGGGCCTCACGAACCGGCAGATCGCCAGCCGGATCCACCTGTCCGAGAAGACGGTCAAGAACTACGTCTCCTCGATCCTGGTCAAGCTGGAACTGACCAGCCGGACCCAGGCCGCGGTGTTCGCCGCCCGGGTCGAGAAGTAGCCCCCCAGCCGAGCCCCGCCGCCGCCGGCTGACGGTACCCGGCACCCGGCACCCGGCACCCGGCACCCGGCACCCGGGCCATGATCGCCGCTTGGGCCCTCGCGTGGTTGTTACCAGCGGCTTTCTACGACCATGTCAGGGCCGAAACGGCGATCACAGCCACCAACGTGCCGCCCAGGCAGCGCTCGCCGAGCCAGCCCGGCGTCAGGCGGGCGAAGCCGGGGGCGGGATCCTGTCGAGGGCGGTCAGGTCGGCGGCGGTGAGTTCCCAGGCGGCCGCCGCCGCGTTGGCGGCGACCTGCTCGGGCCTGGTCGCCCCGGCGATGACGCTGGAGACGCCGTTCTGGGCCGCGAGCCAGGCGATCGCCAGCTCCAGGATCGTGTGGCCCCGCTCCCGGGCGAACGCCGTCAGCGCGTCGATGTAGGCGAAGTTCTCCGCAGTCGCGGTCCGGGCGAAGAACGGCAGGTCCCCGAGCCGCGATCCCGCCGGGAACGGCACCCCCGCCTGGTACTTGCCGGAAAGCAAGCCGGAGGCCAGCGGGAAGTAGGGAACGATCCCCATCCCAGCCTTCACCGCCGCCGGCACGATCTGCGCCTCGACGCTCCGGGACAGCAGGCTCCATTCGATCTGGGCCGCCGTGAACGGCGCGACCCCGTGCCCGTCGGCGTAGGAAGTCCGCTCCTCGATCTGCGGCCCCGTGACGTTGGAGCAGGCGAGGTGGCGCACCTTGCCCGCCCTGACGAGCTCGTCGAACGTGTCCATCGCCTCGGCGTTCGGGGCGTCGGCGTCGACATAGTGCTGGTAGTAGACGTCGATCCGGTCGGTGCCCAGCCGACGCAGGCTGCCCTCGCAGCCAGCCAGGATGCGCCGGCGCAGGATGCCCGGGGCGTAGGGCTCGTCCGCCGGGCGGGGCAGCACCTTGGTCGCGATGATGACCTCGTCGCGCCGGGACCCGAGGGCCGCTCCGAGGTACTCCTCCGACCTCCCGCCGCCGTACATCTCGGCCGTGTCGAAATGGGTGATCCCGGCGTCGAGCGCGGCACCCACGACCGCCGCCGTCGCCGCGGCGTCGATCTTCATCCCGAAGTTGTTGCAGCCCAGCCCGACGACGGACACCGCCGGCCCGCTCGTGCCCAACGGCCGTGTCTGCATGGACCCTCCGCTCACGACGACTCCCACCTGATCGCAGAGTACGGTCCCGCCGCGCGCCGGCGCCGGGCGTGGCCGGCGGACGCCCTGGCAGCGGTCCCGGCCGACCGGTTCTCCAGGCCCGGATCGGGCCTATGGGAGGATCGGCGGGTTGACACAAGGGAAGCGGGACCGATGGACGGCGGTTGGACGGGCGCGGGCCTGGGCGGGATGACCGCCGAGGACGAGTTCGCCCTCGGCGACCTGCGGATCGGCGCGGTGCTCGGTCGCGGCGCGACCGGAGAGGTCCGCCGAGCGGTCACCCCGAACGGCGAGCTGGTCGCCGTCAAGCTGCTGCGCCAGGAACTGGCCGACGACGACCAGGTGGTCGCCCGGCTGCTGCGGGAATGCTCGGTCGTCGCCCGGCTCGCCGACCGGCACATCATCCGGATTCGGCACCTCATCGCCCAGGACGACCGCGTCGGCATCGTCATGGACTACCTACCAGACGGCGACCTGCGCGGCCTGCTGCGCCGCCGTGGCACCCTCACCCCGACCGACGCCGGCCGGCTGACCGGCCAGGTGCTGGTCGCCCTGCGCCGGGCGCACGAGGCCGGCGTCGTGCACCGCGATGTCAAGCCGGAGAACGTGCTGCTCGACGGCGACGACGCGGTCCTCACCGACTTCGGCATCGCCCGCCAGCTGGAAGGCCCGTCGCTGACGACCGGCACCGGAATTCTGGGAACGCCGTCGTACCTGGCCCCCGAGCTGGCCAGCGCCCAGCCGACGACCCCGGCCGTCGACATCTACTCGACCGGCTGCCTGTTCTACGAGCTGCTCGCGGGCCAGCCGCCGTTCGTCGGCGGCCCCGCGATCGCCGTGCTGCTCCGCCACGTCAACGAGACCCCCGTGCGGCCCGCGGACCTGTCCGACCAGCTCTGGGACCTCCTCGCCGCGATGCTCGCCAAGCAGCCCGGGGACCGCCCGACCGCGTCCCAGGCGATCGCGACGTTGACCGCGTTGGAACCGACGTTCTCCGGCCTGCCCGCGCTGCCCCGGCTGGGCCGCCCGGACTCGTCGACGTCGGGCCCGCGGACCCACGAGTCCGTGCCGACGTGGAGCCTGACGCCGGACTGGGACCGCAACCTCACGACGCACGTGCCCGGTGGGCTCGACGACGACGGCGCGCAGCCCACCCTGCTCAACCGTTTCCTCGCCGACGACGCGGTCGCCGAGACCCGGACCGACCTGCCGGCCAGCCGCCGGCCGGACGCCCGGGTCCGGGAGCCGGCGGCCGCTGGCCAACACCCAGGTTCCGGCCCCGGCTCGGCGCCGCCGCCGGATCGGGTCCTGCCGCCGGGTGCCACCGGCCGTCGGCGGCGTCCCGACCGGTCGCGCCGCGGGCTCATGCTGCTGGTCGCCGCCATCGTCGTGCTGGTGCTCGCCGGCACGGGTATCGCGGTCGCGCTGCGGGCCGCCGGACACGGTAATCCCGCGAACGACACCGGGGCCGAGTCCGGACCCACGTTCGGGCTCACTCCCGAACCATCGGCGAGCGCGCCCGGCGACCGGTCGAGCAACCCCGGGCCCAGGCCGTCCGCCTCGGCGAGGCCCACGTCGTCGCCCACCCAGTCGGCGACCGCGACCGCCTCGCCGTCGGCTGGCGCGCCGGCGCAGCCGGTCCTGCGGGCGACGGCCCAGTCTGGCGCGGTGTCGCTGACGATCACCCAGCCCGACGGCGGCTCCGTCACCAGCTACCAGATCGCCGCCACCGGCCTGGCGACCAGGACCGTCGCCGCCGGGCGGACCACCGTCGCCGTGAAGGTGCCCGACTGCGCCAGCCGCTCGTTCACGGTGACCGCCGTGGGCCCCGGCGGCTCGACCCCGTCGGCGCCCGTCGACGCCGTCGGCTGCGTGGCGCCAGGACAGGTCAGGAACGTCGTCCAGACCACCCCCGGCCCCGGAAGCCGCCGCCTGACCTGGGACCCGCCCGCGGACCTCGGCGGCGACAGCCAGGTCGACTACCGCATCGCCGTGACCGGGAACGGCACGGCCACCACTGTCACCACCAGCACCTCGCCGACCTTCCTCCTGAACTGCGCCACTGCCGCCGACGGTGCCGACTGCGCGGCCGGGGTGACCGTCTACATCGAGGCCCGCAACTCGATCGGCGCGGGCCCCAAGGTCCGCGTCCCGATCGACACCGCCAACGCCTCCCCCACACCCGCCGCCGGCTGAACCCCACCCCGGCGCCGGTTGATAAAAGGCGCAATTCGGTCACGGAATGACAGTTGCGGTGCTCCGCGCGGCGATGTCGCCTTCAGTGCGACACGAGCCGTTCGGATCGCGGTAGCCATCGAGAGCCGCCCTCGCGAACCTCAGTCGAGGGCGACCGTCAGTTCGGGGCCGGTGGCCTTGCGGACCTCGTCGACGGTGATGCCGGGGGCCAGCTCGCGCAGGACAAAACCGGTGCCGGGGACGACGTCGAGGACGGCCAGGTCTGTGATGACGCGGTGGACGCAGGACTTGCCGGTCAGCGGCAGGGAGCAGGTGTCGACCAGCTTGTGGCTGCCGTCCTTGGCGGTGTGCTCCATCATCACGATGACCTTGCGGGCGCCGTGGACGAGGTCCATCGCGCCGCCCATGCCCTTGACCATCTTGCCGGGGATCATCCAGTTGGCCAGGTCGCCGGTCGCGGAGACCTGCATCGCGCCGAGGACGGCGACGTCGACGTGTCCGCCGCGGATCATCGAGAACGACGTCGCGGAGTCGAAGAACGACGCGCCGGGCAGGACCGTGACGGTCTCCTTGCCGGCATTGATCAGGTCCGGGTCGACGTCGTCCTCGGTCGGGTAGGGGCCGACGCCGAGCACGCCGTTCTCCGAGTGCAGGACGACATGCACGCCCGCGGGCAGGTAGTTCGGCACGAGGGTCGGCAGGCCGATCCCGAGGTTGACGTACTGGCCGTCCTTGAGCTCCTGGGCGACGCGGGCGGCCAGCTCCGTACGGGACAGGCTCATGCCGACACCGTCCTCTTCTCGATGCGCTTCACGATGTCCGGCGCGTGCACGACCCGCTGGACGAAGATGCCCGGGGTGTGGATCTCGGCGGGATCGAGCTCGCCGGGCTCTACGATCTCCTCGACCTCGGCGATGGTGATCTTCCCTGCGGCGGCGCACAGCGGGTTGAAGTTCGCGGCGCTCTCCCGGTAGACGAGGTTGCCGTGGCGATCGCCCTTCCAGGCGTGCACCAGCGCGAAGTCGGTGACGATCGCGCGCTCCAGCACGTAGTCGACGCCGTCGAAGGCCCGCGTCTCCTTCGGTTCGGAGGCGAGCGCGACACCGCCCTTGCCGTCGTAACGCAGCGGCAGGCCACCGTCGGCGATCTGGGTGCCGACGCCGGCGGGCGTGTAGAACGCGGGGATACCGGCGCCACCGGCGCGCAGCCGCTCGGCCAGGGTGCCCTGCGGGACGAGCTCGACCTCCAGCTCACCGGCGAGGAACTGCCGCTCGAACTCCTTGTTCTCCCCGACGTAGGAGCCTGTCGTCCGCGCGATCTTGCCAGCCCGCAGCAGGACGCCCAGGCCCCAGCCGTCGACGCCGCAGTTGTTGCTCACGGTCTTCAGCCCGGAGACCCCGGCCTCGTGCAACGCGTCGATCAGCACGCTGGGGATGCCGCACAGGCCGAACCCGCCCACTGCCAGCGAGGCCCCGTCGCCGATGTCCGCCACCGCGTCGGCCGCGGCCGCCACCACCTTGTCCACCGCTCACCCGCCTCCCACCTCGTCCCACCAACCCGCGTCAGGTTAGTGGCGACTAACCAGTACGTCCAGCGTGTCCGAAACGGCCGGCCCCTTGGACTGCCACGCTTCCTCTCGCTAGCCGAGAGGGCCGCTCTCGCGTCGACCTTCAGCCCGACGAAGCCGACACTCCCCCGCCGACGACCCCGCACCCTCGCGCCAGCCGCCAGCCGCCAGCCGCCAGCCGCCAGGATGATCGCCGGTTCGGCCCTGGAGTGGCTGCGATCCGGCGTCGAACACGACCCTCCGAGGGCCGAAACAGCGATCTTGGCCCGATCAGGCCATCCCAGCGGGGCCGAGACAGCGGCGTTCCGGCGATCTCAACCAGATGGTTGACATGCGCGTCGAAGCGCGAGAGGGTTTCGTCAACCGAGTGGTTGAGGAGGTGGGGTTGTGGACCAGCTTTCCCGGGTGTTCGCGGCGCTGGCCGACCCGACCCGGCGGGACCTGGTCGCCCGGCTCACCGACGGTGACGCGACGGTCGGCGAGCTGGCGGCGCCCTACGAGGTGTCGGTGCAGGCGGTCTCCAAGCATCTGAAGGTGCTGGAGCAGGCCGGGCTCGTCAGCCGGGCGGGGGCCGCGCACCGCAGCCCGGTGCACCTGGAGGCCCAGGTCTTCGACCTGGCGACGGCCTGGCTGGAGCGTTACCGCCGCGAGGCCGAGCGGCGCTACCAACGCCTCGACGCCGTCCTCGCCGCCATGACCGGCGACTCCGCCGAAGAGACGCCCATGCAGAACGACGACCAACTGAGCAGGGAGACAGCCTGATGGCCACCACCAAGACGGTCACGATCGAAGCGGACCCGAACGTGCCGCTCGTCCGGATGACCCGCGACTTCCACGCCACACCCGCGCAGCTCGTGCGCGCCCACACGGACCCCGCGCTGTTCACCCAGTGGGTCGGCCCGGACGGCTTCGAGACCACGATCGACTACTGGGACGCGCGCACCGGCGGAAGCTGGCGTTACGTCGGCGCCCGGGGCGGCGTCGAGCACGCCTTCCACGGGTCGTTCCACGAGGTCGGTCCCGCGCGCCTGATCCAGACCTTCACCTACGAGGGTGCGCCGGACCAGGTGGCGCTCGAGACGATGTGGTTCGAGGACCTCGGAGACGGCCGCACCCGCCTGCACGCCCAGTCGCTGGTCGACAGTTTCGAGAGCCGTGACGCGTTCCTGAACAGCGGCATGGAGACCGGGGTCGAACAGGGCTACCTCAAGCTGGACGCCCTCCTGCGCGCCCTGGACGCCTGACATGGCGGAAGGACGATCCACCGCAGCAGACCGGCGCGAGGACACGAACCGGACCGGTCAGCCACAGGACGCCGGCACCGGCGGCTCCCTCGCGGCGCTGGCGGACCGGCCAGCCGAACGCCACCGCGCGGTCGCGGCGGGCTTCACCGACCGTGTTCTAGGCACCAAGGACTGGGACGCTCCCACGCCGGTGCCGGAGTGGACCGCGCGCGACGTCGTACGCCACCTGTGCGAGTGGTTTCCCGGGTTCCTGGCGGCTGGAACCGGCATCGAGCTGGCCCAGGGTCCCTCGGTCGACGAGGACCCGGTCGCCGCCTGGCAGGTACACGCCGACGCTGTCCAGGCGTTGCTGGACGATCCGGCGACCACGGACCGGAAGCTTCGTCATCCGATGGTCGGCGAGCACCCGCTCGCCCCCGCGGTCGACCAGTTCTACACGGTCGACATCTTCATGCACACCTGGGATCTCGCCCGTGCCACCGGTCAGGACGACAGCCTCGACCCCGACCTGTGCGCGGTCCTGTTGGCCGGGATGGAACCGATCGAGGGCCTGCTTCGGGACTCCGGCCAGTACGGCCCACGGGTCGAGGTCCCGGCCGGTTCCGGCGCGCAGACCCGCCTCCTCGCCTTCATCGGCCGCGATCCGTCGTTCGCGCCCCAGGCGTGACCGTGGCCTGGCACAGGCCCGCGAGGCCCTGAAATCCGGTAGTTGCATGCTTCGACGCCTCGTACGCTTTCCCGGTGCTCGTCGACGTCGCCACGTTCACCGTCGCCTCCGTGCTCATCGTGCTGCTGCCGGGGCCGGACACCCTCATCGTGGTGCGAAACCTGATGGCGGGCGGACGCCGGGCCGCCGTGCGAGCGTCGCTCGGTGTGATGACCGGGCTGGTCGTATGGGTCGTCGCGGCGGCACTCGGCCTGTCGGCGCTGCTGACCGCGAGCCACGACGCCTACCTCGGACTGCGGGTCGCGGGCGCGCTCTACCTGGGCTGGATGGGTTTCGTGACCCTGCGCGCCCGCCCCCACAAAGGCCCGGCCGGTGAACCCGCGCGCGGACGGCGCGGCGGCCTGGTGGGGACCGGGTTCACGTCCGGGCTGCTGACGGATCTCCTGAACCCGAAGGTCGGCGTCTTCTTCATGACGTTCCTGCCCGGGTTCATTCCGACCCACGCCCCGGTCGCGGCGACCTCGCTGCTGCTCGGCGGGATCTTCGTCGTGCTGACCGCCGGCTACTACGTCGCGTTGCTCGCCCTGTCTGGGCCGGTGACGCGCTGGCTGTCCGACGGGCCGGTCCGCCGCTGGGTCGACCGCGTCACCGGACTTGTGCTGATCGGCTTCGGGCTCCGCCTCGCCGTCGAGCCCTGAGCCGCTCGGAGCTGCCGCCCTCGTTCTGTCGCAGGCCGCCGCTACGGTGACCGGGTCACGGCCCACCGCCCGAGGGAGCACGCCATGGCCGAGGTCAGCACCGCCGTCGCGAACACGCCCGCCTGGATCGACGTCACCACGTCGGACGTCGACGCCGCCGTCGCGTTCTACACCACGCTCTTCGGGTGGGAGGCCCGCCGGTCGCCAGATCCGGCCGCCGGCGGGTACACCGAACTGGCGCTGCGCGGCCGGCGGGTCGCCGGCGCGGGTCCCGCCTTCCCCGGCTTTCCGAACGTCTGGATGACCTACCTCGGTGTGGCCGACGCCGACGAGACGGCGCGGCGGGCGCTGGCGGCCGGCGGCAAGGTGCTCGTCGAGCCGATGGACGTCCTCGACGCCGGCCGGCTCGCAGTCCTCGCCGACGTCGAGGGCGCGCCGATCGGGCTGTGGCAGCCGCGGGCCAACTCCGGGGTCGAGCTCGTCGACGAGCCGGGCGCGCTGTGCTGGACCGAGCTGGCGGTCCGCGACGCCGACGCCGCGGTCGGCTTCTACGAGGACGTGTTCGGCTGGACCGGGGAGCGCGAGAGCCTGGGCGACGGCGTCACCTACGTCTACTGGTCGCTCGACGGTCGCCGGTTCGGCGGCCTGATGCAGATGAACGAGGTCTGGCCGCCCGAGATCCCGGCCCACTGGATGGTCTACCTCCAGGTCGAGGACGCCGACGCCTGCGCCGCCGAGATCGCCCGCCTCGGCGGCTCCGTGCCGGTCCCGCCCACCAACATCCCGCCGGGCCGGTTCGCCGTCGCCAACGACCCTTTGGGCGCCCACTTCTCGATCCTCCAGCCGACCACTGCCGCGCCCTGACGCGCTTCGTCGCCCTGCTCGGCGCGGACCGACGCAAGCGGTCTCGCGCGGTGGCGCGGACCCGGGTCGCGGTGCTTACCCGGTGGACCTGACGACGGTGGTGATGGTGCCGTCGGGGGCGATCCTGCGTACCTGCTGGTTCCCGCCGTCCACGACGTAGACCGCGCCGGTCACATCGGCGGCGACGGCCCGGGGCTGCAGGAAGGTGGCCGCCGTCGCGGGGCCACCGTCGCCGTCCGCGCCCTCGCCGCCGGTCCCCGCGATCGTCCTGATGACTCCGTCCGGGCCGACCTTCCGCACGTTCGCGCGGCCCGGACTGACCAGGTAGAGGGATCCGTCGGGGCCGAGGCCGAGGCTGGGGACGGTCAGCCGTACCGCCGACGAGGTGGCCCGGCGGCCCTCGCCGGTTCGGCCGTTGGTGCTGATGTCCCAGTAGCCGCTGCCGGCGACGGTGGTCAGTCGACCGTCGGGGCTGATCCGCTGGACGGTGCCGCTGGCGATGTTGGTGAAGTAGATACTGCCGTCGGGGCCGTCCTCGATCGTGTTCGGGCCGCCGAGCTTGGCGGACGTCGCGCTCGCCGGGCCGCGGGTGAAGCCCGGCTGGCCGGTTCCGGCGACCGTGGTGATGATTCCGTCGGGCGTGATCCTGCGGACCCGGTTGCTCTGCAGATCCCCGAAGTAGATGGTGCCGTCGCCGAGCACCGCGACGTCCTCCACCCTGCCGACCTGCGCCTCGACGGCGGGGCCGCCGTCGCCGGAGGCCCCTTCCAGCCCGACCCCCGCCACGGTGGTGACGACACCGGCAGTGTCGATCTTGCGGATGCGGTAGCCGTTGATGTCCGGGACGTACAGGTTGCCCGCGTCGTCCCAGTCGACCTGCCCGGCGCCGGATATCCCGGCCTGCGATTCCCCGCCCACCGAGGAGACCTTCTCGTCGCCGACGATCGGCGTGACGGTGCCGTCCGGGTCGATCCGGTAGACGGTCGACCGGTTGAAGGAGTACCCGGAGACGTAGAGGACGCCGTCCCGGCTCACCGACACGTACTCGGGCTGGATCCCGTCCAGCGAGAGCATCGCGCCGGAGTAGGCGGGGCCTGGGCCCCCGGCCGGCACCGGAGCGTAGGCCCGGGTGGGACTGGGCGAGGGCGGGGCCGGGGTCGTCGTCCGCGCCGGGGCCGCCAGCGCGGCGGACACGTCACCCGAGCTGCCCCCGTCGGCGCGCAGCCTGACGCCGATGACCACCGCGGCGGCCATGAGCACGATGACCACACCTACGGCCAGCCCGACCAGCCACGGACGGCCAGCCAGCCCGCGGCCTCGATCAGGCGCCTCGGCCCCCACCGGCCCGCCCGGCACCGCCGCCTGGCCCTGTCCAAGCACCGGCACCGGTTGCCCTGGGGCGGGCGGCGCGGCGGCGGGCACGCTCTCCGGGACGGCCCAGGGCACGGCGGCCGGCGACTGGTCGGGCCGTTCGCTGGCGGGTTCCTCCGTCCCCGCGGACGAAGGTGTCTCGTCGGTCGGTGTCGCGCCAGCCGTCATGCCGTCCTGTCCTCACCCGCAGTGGAAACGGTCAGCCACTGCCAAGTGGGACGTGACCTCGAACGTCGGGAGCCTAGAGGTTCGGCGGGAGGTCACGACACCTGGGCGATGCCGCTCACCGGCCTGGCGACGGTGCGTGGCTTAGCCACGCCGCTCGGCGCCAGGTGCCGGCCGGCCGGCGCACGTCGGCGGCGCCCGCCAGGACTGAGGGGCGGACTCGGTGACCATCGGCTGTGGCCTGGCGGGCGCCAATATGCTCGCCCGGTGACGACGGTTCAGCGCGCTACCGACCTTTTGACGCCGCGGCTGTGCCTGCATCCGCTTACGGTCGAGGAGAGCAGGCGCATCGTCGACGAGACTCCGAACGCCCAGGACCGGTGGGCCGACGGTTTCCCACGAGAGGACGACCGCGACGGCGTGCGCGGCTTTCTGCACGTCGCCTCATCGGGCGTGGACCCGGCGCCGTTCGGCAATTACCGCGTCGACCTGGATTCGGTCGCCGTCGGGACCATCGGATTCTTCGGGCCGCCCGACGACGACGGCCAGGTCATGCTCGGATATGGCCTCGTGCCCGCCGCGCGGGGGCATGGGTACGCGACCGAGGCCGTCGGCCGTCTCGTGGAACTTTGCCGGTCCCATCCGGGCGTGCGCGCCATGCTCGCCGACACGGACACGGAGAACGTCGCCTCACAACGAGTGCTGACCAAGAACGGTTTCGAGTTCGTCCGTGAAGCGGACGCCCTGCGCTACTACCGCCTCGACGTCAGCACTCCCTCGTAAAGTGCCCCGGTGAGAACGGCCTAGGGCGCCTCAAGGTTGACCTTGGTGACGTAGCCGGCGCAGGAAGCGGCGCCGTTGTCGTCGCACGGCACCGGGAGCGTCCCGGTCACGGAGATGAAGGCAAGGCCAGGCCGCGCACCGGCCGGAATCCGGACCTGCGTGACGTAGGTGCCGTCCGGCCGGATGGGGACCGAGCCGAGATCGAGGTCAGGCTTGCCCACCTGGCGCAGGACGAGTCGGTGCGTGCCACCCGGGGCCGTCGCCCGGGCGCACGGATGGTCAAGGCTCGTGACAGTGAGCACGCTGCCGACCTTGACCGACCTCGGTGCGACGACGGGATGGTCCGCCTCGCACCCACTCCCCCGAACCTTCGCGCACCCGGCCAGACCCGCTACCAGCACGACCCAGAGCATCGCGCATCCGATCACGGCGGCCCAGCGCGCCTCAACCATTCTCGAAGGACGTCCCATCAGGCGGAGATGCCGATCTCCGTCCAACTCGCGGCGCTCACCATCAGGTACCGGCAAACGGATTGAATACTGGGATATCGAAGGAGACGAAATCCTTGACATTGCGGGTGACCAGAGTCCATCCGTACGTCTGCGCGGTGGCGCCGAGGAGGGCATCGACTGTGGACACGGGGTCGACCTCGCCAGTCTGGCCCCACCGGCGTGCGATCTCGACCGAGACAGGCACGATCCGACCCGCGAACCCCTCGGCTATGGCAGCCAGCCAGTCGGCGTAATACGCGGCCTGCCGATCATCACGGCGTCGGCGCAGCTTGGCAATTCCCAGTTCGATCTCTCCGATGGTGAGCGCGGAAAGATGCAGGCGGTCGGCTTCGACAGAGCCGATCCAGGCGACGACCCCGGTGTCTGGGCGGCTCTTGCGGGTCTCGGAGATGATGTTCGTGTCGAGCAAAAGGTCACCGCTCGTCACCCCCGCCGACCTCAGGAAGATCGACAGGACGCGGCTTGTCGGCGCCCCGGTCCCGCTCGATCTCATCCATGATCGCGGACATCTCATCGCTGAAGTAGGGCGGCCCCAGCAGGACCGACCTCAGGTCACGGCGCCGACCGGTAAGCCGGCGATACTCATCGATATCGATGACGACGAAGGCATCGTGACCGTGCTGCGAGATCGTCTGGGGACCGTCACGAGACACGGCACGCAGCATCTCGCCGAACCGCTGCTTCGCCTCCTGGACCTGCCATCGCACGAAGGCCTCCCCCGGCGGGAATCTGTCCTGCCGAGACAGCATAGGAAAGGCCACCTCCTCCGCTAGGCCTTCACCACCACGAACCCGATACCGACACGACCCACTGTCGACTGCGACAGTGTCGATGTCAACAGTACCCCATTTCCGACGGATCTCACATACAGGCCATCGGGCACCGTCGCCGCCAGGTTGGACTCATACCTGGTGGCCCCCGGGTCCGGATGGTTCCCCACCCCCAACGCATGACTGGGCCCGACTCCGAGCCCACGCGGGTCGGTTCCGCGCAGGTCAGTCAGATGACGCATGCGGGCCGATCATCTCGCGTGGTGGGGGGTGATCAGCCTAGGCTGACGCTTCGTATCGCTGTGCCGCCGCGGTTCGCGGCAGTGCACGGCGCCGAGCTGGGCAGGGAGGCGCGGCCAGGTGCGGATCGGGATGCAGCTGTCGTACGGCGGTGGGTTCGCCGAGGCGGTCGAGGAGCTCGCGGACTACGAGAAGGCCGGCCTGGACATCGTCTTCGTGGCCGAGGCGTACTCGTTCGACGCCGTCAGCCAGCTCGGCTTCCTCGCCGCCCGGACCGCGCGGATCGAGCTGGCCGCGGGCATCCTGCCGATCTACACCCGGACCCCGACGCTGACCGCGATGACGGCCGCGGGCCTGGACTACGTCTCCGGCGGCCGGTTCACCCTCGGGCTCGGCGCCTCCGGCCCGCAGGTGATCGAAGGGTTCCACGGCGTCCCCTACGACGCGCCACTGGGCCGGACCCGAGAAATCATCGACATCTGCCGTGCGGTCTGGCGCCGGGACCGGCTCGAGTACCAGGGCAAGCACTACACGCTGCCGCTGCCGCCCGAGCAGGGCACCGGGCTGGGCAAGCCGCTGAAGCTGATCAACCACCCCGTGCGGACCCACATCCCGATCTTCATCGCCGCGATCGGGCCGAAGAACGTCGAGCTCGCCGCGGAGAAGGCGGAGGGCTGGCAGCCGTTCTTCTTCCACCCGGGGCGGGCCGGCGACGTGTGGGGCGCGTCGCTCGCGGCCGGGAAGGCGAAGCGCGATCCGGAGCTCGGCGAGCTCGACGTCGTCGTGCAGGCGCCGCTGGCGATCGGCGACGACGCCGAGAGCTGGCTGGACCTGATGCGCCCGATGTTCGCGCTCTACATCGGTGGCATGGGCGCCAAGGGCAAGAACTTCTACAACAGCCTCGCCCAGCGCTATGGGTACGAGAAGGAAGCAGCTCTCATCCAGGACCTTTACCTCGATGGGAAGAAGAAGGAAGCCGAGGCCGCCGTTCCGGCGGATCTGCTGCGGGCCACGGCGCTGGTGGGCTCTGAGGGAGGGGTCCGCGAGAAGCTCGCCGAGTATGCCGAGGCGGGTGCCACGACGCTCAACGTCACCCCGCTCGCGCCGGACCATCGCTCCCGCGTCGCGCTGGTCGAACGGCTCCGCGACTGGATCGGCTGAGCACGCCGCCCGCGCCGTTCTCGCGGCCCGCACAGCTCAGGCGGCTCAGGCGGCAGTTGATCGCCGATTTGGCCCTGAAGTGGTTGCGATCCGGCCTGCCCTACGACCAGTTCAGGGCTGAAACGGCGATCATGGAGGCGTGACGGGGGCAGGCGGCGAGGGTTCCTCCGCTGCATGCGCGGCTGGTTGACTGCGGGTGACCGCCGGACAAGCGTATGGCCGCCAGACTGTGGATCGCAGCCGCGCAGAGGATAGCTGCCGGACTGCGGGTGACCGCCGGACAGGGGATGGCCGCCAGCGTGCGGATCGCAGCCGTGCAGGGGACGGCTGCCGTGCAGGGATGGCCGCCGGTCGCGAGGGTGCGGGTGGCCGCAGGTGTCGCGTGCGCGCCAGGGCGTATCGGGCCGCTCCTTGATCCGCCGCGGGTAGCCTGGCTACCGTCCGAGCGACGAGAGCCAGGAGCGCGCGATGACGATGCCGAGTGACATGCGAGCGTTCAACCTCGAGGTCATCGAGCAGTTCAGGGCGAACGGCGGACAGCTCACCGAGGGGATGATCAAAGGCTCGCGGCTGGTGCTCCTGACCACCGTCGGCGCCAGGTCCGGCGCGGAGCGGACCACGCCGCTGGCGTTCTTCGAGGACGGGCCGGGCCGGATCGTGCTCTGGGCGGCCAACAACGCCGCGCCGACGCACCCCGACTGGTACCTCAACCTGGCCGCCAACCCCGTCGTGACCGTGGAGCTGCCAGGCGCGAGCGGCACCGTCGACCGCTACACCGCCGTGGCCTCGACCGCCGAGGGCGTCGAGCGGGAGCGGCCGCTGACCGCCCTCGCGACCTTCAACCAGCGGATGCGCGACATGCAGAGCCAGGTCGAGCGCGAGATCCCCCTCGTCGTCATCGAAGGCGCCTCCCGCTGACCCTGGGCGCAGCCCTCCCGCCGGCCTCCCGCAACCTTCGGCCGCCCGGCACCGCACCGCGCACCACCTGCGCACCCATGATCGCCGTTTCGGCCCTCGGGTGGTTGTAAAAACGCGCTGGTCACGACCACGCCAGGGCCAAACCGCCGATCACCACCGCCAGACGATCACCACCAGCCAGACGATGGCCGCGGGCCGGCGACCACGGCAAGCCAGGCGATCCCACCAGCCAGACGATCACCGCCAGCCGCCGGCCGGCTGTGCCGGGCCGGGGCCACGCTGGACCGCCGCGGCCCGGCGGGGGCCGCACCGGCCCGCGCCGGGGCGGACCGGTCCGGCCGGGGCGGGCCGGCGTGGCGGGAGCGGGGTTACGCCAGGTTGGCGATACCGCGGCGTTCGACGAGGACGCGCATCGACTCGTCGCGGTCGCGCTCGATGTGGGCGTACGCGATGGCCTCGGCGACGCGTTCCTTGCCGGACTCGATCGCGCTGAGCAGCTCCTCGTGGCCGTCGAGGGCGTCGTCGGCGTCGAGGTCTGAGGTCAGGTAGAACAGCCACATCATCCGGCCGGTCACCGAGCGCATGACCGAGCGCATGAGGGTGTTCGCGGTCAGGTCGACGACCACCTCGTGGAACTCGGTGCTGTCCGCGGCGATCCGGTAGGCGTCCCTGGTCCGGACGCCCTCGCGGGAGCGTTCGAGCACGTCGCGCAGCGGCCGCGCCGACCGGCCGAGGCCGACCTGGCGCGCGGCGAACCGGGCCGCGCCGACCTCCATGCACAGCCGCAGGTCGAACAGCTCGTGGGCCATGCCCAGGGTCCACGTGTTCACGACGGCGCCCCGGCGGGGCAGCGTGCGCACGAAGCCGTCGACGGCCAGCAGCGGGACGGCCTCGCGCAGTGGCACCCGGGAGACGCTGAGCTCCTCGGCCAGGCGCTGCTCGGCCAGGCGGGTGCCCTGTGGGTACCGGCCGCGGATGATGCCCTCGCGCAGCTGGTCGTAGATCCGCCGGGACAGCGACTCCCCCGGGCCCTTCGGGTCCTGGGCCACTGGATCCTGGGCTACTCGATCCTGGGCAGCCGGATCCTGCGCGGGCACGTCGGCCGTGATCGGCGTGACCATCGGTGTGGGGTCTCCTCCCGCTGTCCCAGGCTGCCTGGTGGCTCCATGGTCGCATCCCGGCCGCGCCGGCGGACGATCAGCCGACCGCCGCCACCGGTCAGCCCGGCCTAGCAACGCTAACCCGCCAGAGCCCGGTCCGGGCGTGAGACGGAATACCGTTTTCATGATCGTTAATGCTAGATCCCCGCGCTACCGGGAACGTAGCCCAAACTTTTCTCGACCGAAACACCGAGTTGTATACCGTTTCGCCTCGTGGACCTGATGCGGACGATGCCCGGCCGAGCCGCCGGACCGGCCGCCACCCGGGCGGTGGCGAGCCGGTGAGCGCGCCGCGGACGATCATGATCGTCAACCCGAACACCACCGCGTCGATGACCCGGGCGGTGCTCGCCGGCGCCGAGGCGGTGGCCGGCCCGTCAACCCGGCTGGTCGAGTCGACCGCGGCCCGCGGGGTCGAGTCGGTGGAGAGCAACACCGACGAGGTGTGGGGCGCGCTCGCAGTCCTGGAGCAGGTCAGGGCCGGCGAGGCCACCGGCGTCGACGGCTATGTGATCGCCTGCTTCGGCGACACGGGCCTGCCGGCGGCGAGGGAGACCGCCCGCGGCCCGGTCGTCGGCATGACGGAGGCGGCGCTGTTCACCGCGGCACTGCTGGCCGCCCGGTTCAGCGTCGTCACGCTGCCGCCGCGGACCCGGGAGCAGTCGCACCGGGTGCTGCGCGAGACCGGCCTCGCGCACCGGGCGACCGTGCGCGCGATCGAGGAGCCCGTCGCCGAGGTGCACGGCGGCTCGCTGCACCTGTTGGACGCCGTCGCCGCCGAGGCGGCCGACGCGCTGGCCGCCGACGGCGCCGAGGCGATCGTGCTCGGCTGCGCGGGCCTCGCCGACCTCGTCGGCCCGCTGACCGACCGGCTCGGCGTGCCGGTGGTGGAGGGCGTCGCAGCGGCGGTCACCATGGTCGAGGGGCTGCTCGCCCAGCGGCTGTCGACGTCCCGGGTGGCGACCTACGCGCCGCCCGACCGGCTCGGGCCGGTGCTCGCGTGAGCGCGGCCTCGGCACCCGTGCCGGCTGGCGCCGCGCCAGACCGGCGCACCGCGACGACCACGATCCTGTTCCGCGACGTGCTCGTCTACGACCGCGACGCCCCCGGGCACGCGACCGGCCCGACCGACGTGCTCGTCGTCGGCAACCGGATCGCCGCCGTCGGCACCGACGCGACCCGCCCGGGCCGCCCGAACCCGGACCGCGTCGTGGCTGGTCACGGTCACCACCTGCTGATCCCCGGGATGATCAACGCCCATTTCCACTCGCCGGCGAACCATCTCAAAGGCGACCTGCCGAGCATGCCCCTCGAGCTGTTCATGCTCTTCGAGACGCCGGCCGACGCGGAACCGCCGAGCCCGCGCGAGGCCTACCTGCGCACGATGCTGGCCGCGCTGGAGATGCTGCGGACCGGCACCACGTCCGTCCAGGACGACGCGTTCATCATGCCCTGGCCCGAACCGGAGATCATCGACGCGGTCCTCGCCGCCTACCGCGACTGTGGGATTCGCGCCGCCGTCGCGCTCGACCAGCCGGAACTCGCCGAGACCGAGAAGCTGCCGTTCCTCGACGGCCTCGCCCCGGCCGAGCTGCGGGCCGCGCTCGACGCGCCAGGACCCCGGTCGCGCGACGAGCTGCTGGAGCTCTACGGGTACCTGTTCGACACCTGGCACGGCGCCGCCGGCGGCCGGCTGACGGCCGCAGTGTCGATCTCCGCGCCGCAGCGGGTCAGCCCCGAGTACTTCGCCGCGCTCAACGAGCTGTCCGCCCGCCACCACGTCCCGCTCTACGCGCACATGCTGGAGACGAAGACCCAGCGGGTCCTCGCGGACGCCCAGCCGCGGTTCGCCGGCCGCTCGCTGGTCCGGTATACCGCCGACCTGGGCCTGCTCAACGCCCGCACGAACGTGATCCACGCGGTGTGGACCGACGACGCGGACCTCGACCTGATCGCCGCGGCCGGTGCGGTCGTCGTGCACAACCCGGTCAGCAACCTGCGCCTGGGCAGCGGGGTGATGCCGCTGCGGGCGATGCTCGACCGCGGCATCCCGGTGGCCCTCGGCGTCGACGAGGCGATCTGCAACGACGCCGCCGACCTGTGGAACGTCGTCAAGCTCGCCGGCCTGATCCACAACGTCACCGGCCTGGACAGCGAGCGGTGGCCGGCGCCGGCCGAGGTGCTCGACGCGCTGTGGACCGGCGGCGCCGCCGCGATGCTGCGCCGGGGCGAGCTCGGCCGGATCGTGCCCGGGGCGCTCGCCGACCTGGCCCTGCTCGACCTGCGCTCCCCCGCGTTCACGCCGCTGAACGACCTGGCCGGCCAGCTTGTCTACTGCGAGTCCGGCGGCAGCGTCGTGCTGACCATGGTCGACGGCGTCGTCGTCGCCGAGCACGGCACGGTCACCAGCGTCGACGAGGCGGCGCTGCTCGCCGAGGCCAGGGAGCTGTTCGCCGCCGCCCGTCCCGGCCTGCTCGCCCGCCGGGCCGAAGGAGCGCGACGGCTGTATCCGACGTACCAGCGGATGGTCCGCCAGGCGGCCGCCGTCGACGTCGGCATGACGAGATGGGTGGGCAGCCGATGACACGCCGCTACGACTACGACCCGATCACCTCGCCGTCGCCAGGGAGCTGGCCCGGCGGGCGCCGCCTGGCCGTCTACGTGGCGATCGGGGTGGAGGACTACCGGGCGGGCGAGGGCCACGTCGAGGACCTGCTGCCGGACGTGCCGGCGCCCGACCTGGTCAACGGCGCCTGGCGTGACTACGGCAACCGGGTGGGGGTGTTCCGCCTGCTCGACCGGCTGGGCTCGCTCGGCATCCCGCCGACGCTGCTGCTCAACACCCAGGTCTACGACGCGGCCGCCGCGGTCACCGACGCGGCCCGTACGGCCGGCGCGGAGCTGGTCGGGCACGGGATCTCGAACTCCGACTCGCTCGCCGACCTGCCAGCCGGCCAGGAACGCGACTACCTCGACGCGGTCGCCAGCCGGATCGAGAAGGAGGAGGGCGCCCGCCCCGGCGGCTGGTCGAGCCCCTGGCTCACCCACACCCCGGCCACGATCGACCTTCTCGCGGCCACCGGCTACCGCTACCTGCTCGACCTGCGCGCCGACGACCGGCCGTTCTGGCTGCGCACCACGACCGGCCCGCTGCTGTCTATCCCCTACGCCCTGGAACTGAACGACTCCAGCTCGGTGATCGGCCGTCACGTCGACGCCTCGACGTTCGCCGACATGATCGTCGACGAGTTCGACGAGCTGTTGAGCGCCGATGACGGGCCGCTGGTGATGAGCATCGTGCTGCACTCGTTCATCTCCGGGGTGCCGTTCCGGCTGCGCCAGGTGACCCGGGCGCTCGCGCACATCGCGGCCCGACGCGACCGGGCCTGGCTCGCCCGCCCGGGTGAGATCCACGCCGCGTTCGCCGCGTTGTGCCCGCCGCCCGCCGGTACCGGAGGCCGCGATGGCTGAGCCCACGGTGACCGGGACCGCCGTGACCGGGACCCTGGCGGCCGAGACGTTGGCGGCCGGGCCGGTGGCGAGCGTACGCGGGCTGACCGTGTCGCTGACCCGCAACGGGGTGACGTCGCCGGTGCTGCGCGGCGTCGACCTGGAGATCGCGCCCGGCGAGATCGTCGGCCTGGTCGGCGAGTCCGGCTCGGGCAAGAGCGTGCTGGCCCTGGCCCTGATGGGCCTGCTCCCGGCGGCGTCCCGCCCGGTGGTCGACGGTGAGATCCGGGTCGCCGGCACCGACGTCGTGCACGGCTCACCGGCCGAGCTGCGCCGGCTGCGCCGCCAGAACCTGGGCGTCATCTTCCAGGACCCGATGACGTCGCTGAACCCGACAATGCGAGTCGGCCGGCAGATCACCGAGGTCAGCCGCGACGAGGCCGAGGCGGTCCGGCTGCTCACCGCCGTCGGTGTCCCCGAGCCGGTCCGGCGGCTGCGGGCGTTCCCGCACGAGCTGTCCGGCGGGCTGCGCCAGCGGGTGATGGCCGCGATCGCGCTGACCGGCACCCCGGCGCTGGTGATCGCCGACGAGCCGACGACCGCGCTCGACGTCACCGTCCAGGCGCAGCTGCTCGCGCTGCTCGGTGAGCTGCGCGACGAGCTCGGCTGCGCGGTCCTGTTCATCACCCACGACCTGGCCGTCGCCGCGCAGCTCACCGACCGGATCGCGGTGCTCTACCAGGGCCGGCTCGCCGAGGTCGGCCCGACCGGCGACGTGCTGCACCACGCCGCGCACCCCTACACCGCCGGCCTGCTCGGCGCCCGCCTCGACCTGGACACCCCGCGGACCGGCGCGCTGCGGACGCTGCCCGCGGAGGCCGGCGACGTCGCCGCCCGGCTCACCGGCTGCGCGTACCACACCCGCTGCCCGCTGGTCGTCGAGCGGTGCGCGACCGACCAGCCGCCGATCGAGCGTTTCCGGCCGCACCACCTGCGGGCCTGCTGGCGCCCGGCGGCCGACGTCGCGCCGATCGTGGCCGCGCCGCCCACCCCGGTCCATCCGGCCGCCGCCGCGAAGGCGGCGCTCGCGGCCGAGCCGACCGGTGCGCCCGTCGTCGAGATCCGTGGCCTGCACTGCCGGTTCACCGCGAAGAGCGGCCGGGGCCCCAAGCACGTCGTGCACGCGCTGCGCGGCGTCGACCTCGATGTCCGCGCCGGCGAGGCGGTTGCCGTCGTCGGCGAGAGCGGGTCGGGCAAGTCGACGCTGCTGCGCGTCATCGCCGGCCTGACGAAGCCGACCGACGGGACCGCGGTCGTGCGCGGCGGCGCGCAGATGGTCTTCCAGGACGCCGGCTCGTCGCTGACCCCGTGGCTGTCGGTCGGCAGCCAGCTGCGCGAACGGCTGCGCCCGCTGCGTCTGGGCAAGGCCCAGACGGCGGCGCGGATCACCGAGACCCTCGGGCTGCTCGGCCTGCCCGACGCGGTGCTCGCCGCCCGGCCGGCGGAGCTGTCCGGCGGGCAGCGCCAGCGGATCGGCCTGGCCCGCGCCGTGCTCGTCCCACCGGCGGTGCTGCTGTGCGACGAGCCGACCAGCGCGCTGGACGCCTCGCTGGCCGCGACCGTGCTCGATCTCATCCGCGACCTGCGGGCCCGGTTCGGGATGGCCGTCGTGTTCGTCACCCACGACCTGGCCGTGGCCCGGCTGATGGGCGACCGGATCGCCGTCATCGCCGACGGCGAGGTCGTCGAGACCGGCGCCACCGACACCGTCCTGACCGCGCCGGCGCACGAGCGCACTCGGGCGCTGCTCGCCGCCGTACCCCGTCTGGATCATCGCCCGCTTGATGCCGTGGAGTCCGCATGAGCACGGTCGCCACCCTGCCCACCCGGTTCGGCGTCGACGTCGCCGGCCGGCTGCGCCGGGGCCGCTCGTACTGGGTCGACCGGGCGCTCGTCGGGCTGCTCGGCCTGGTCACCCTCGTCGCGCTGCTCGCGCCGGTCCTCGCGCCCTACAACCCGGTGTCGCCGGTCGGGGACCTCGACCTCGCGCCGCTCTCGCCGCACCACCTGCTCGGCACCGACTCGATCGGGCGCGACCTGCTGTCCCGGGTGCTGCTCGGGATGCGGGCCAGCTGGCTGTCGGCGCTGCTCGTCGTCGCCGTCGGCCTGGTCGTCGGCGGGACGGTCGGCCTGATCGCGGGCGCGGCTGGCGGCTGGGTCGACGCGGTGCTGATGCGGACCACCGACCTGTTCCTCGCGATGCCCGGCGCGCTCGTCGCGATCGCGATCGTCTCCGCGCTGGGGCCGAGCCTGCTGCACACCCTGATCGGGATCTCGCTGGTCTGGTGGCCGTACTACGCCCGGATCATCCGCGGCGAGGTGCGGGCGCTCGCGGCCCGGCCCCACGTCGAGGCCGCCCGGCTGGCCGGCGTCGGCCGGGTCCGGATCGTGGTGCGCCACCTGCTGCCCGGGGTCGTGCCGAGCGCGGTGGTGTCCGCGAGCCTGGACATCGGCAACGTGATCCTGCTGCTCGCCGGCCTGTCGTTCATCGGCCTGGGCCAGCAGCAGCCGGCACCCGAGCTCGGCGCCGACACGGCGAGCACCCTCGACCAGCTGCTCGGCCAGAAATGGGTCCCGATCATTCCGGGCCTCGCCGTGCTGGCCCTGACGCTGATCGCGAACCTGAGCGGGGACGCGCTGCGCCGGCTGCTGGGAGGCCGGTCATGAGACGGTTCGCGCTGCACCGCGCCGGGATCGCCGTCGGGCTGCTGCTCCTGCTGCTGCTGGTGCTGTTCGTGCTCCAGCACCTGTCCGACTCCGACCCGGCCGCCGCCTACCTGGGGGCCAAGGCGTCACCCGGGCAGATCGCCGAGGTCCGTCACCGGCTCGGCCTGGACCGGCCGCTGTTCGAGCAGTACTTCAGCTACGTCGGCCACGCCGCCCACGGCGACCTGGGCACGTCGCTGCGGACCCGGCGCTCGATCGGCACCGACCTCGCGGACTTCTTCCCGGCGACGCTGGAGCTGGTCTTCGCCGCGTTCGTCCTCGCGGCGCTGCTCGGCGCCGGCTACGCGTTCTCCGGGGCGCTGCGGGTGCGCGGCAGCGCGCCGGTCCGTGGGCTGCTGCTCGTCGCCGCGTCGGCGCCGGTGTTCCTGCTCGGGGTGCTCGGGATCGTCGTGTTCTACGCCGACCTCGGCTGGCTGCCGGCGGCCGGGCGGGGCGCGGACACGTCGTCGCCGACCGGGTTCCTGCTGCTCGACAGCGTGCTGCACGGGAATCTTGGGCTGTTCGGCCAGGCGCTGCGCCATCTGCTGCTGCCAGCGCTGGCGCTGGCGATCGCCCCGGCCATCGCGATCGGGCGGATCCTGCGCTCCAGCGTCGAGACCACGCTGCGCGCCGACCACGTCCGCACGGCGCGGGCCAAGGGCCTGCGCGAGAGCGCCGTCGTCGCCCGGCACGTGGCCCGCAACGCGGTCGGGCCGGCGCTGTCGATGTCCGGCCTGCAGCTCGGCTCGATGTTCGCCGGCGTCGTCGTCGTAGAGAAGATCTTCAGCTGGCCCGGGATCGGCTCCTACCTGGGCGACTCCATCGCCAGCGGCGACTTCCCCGCGATCGCCGGGGTGACGTTGCTGCTCGGCGCCATCTACATCGTCGCCAACGCCGTCGTCGACGTGCTCCAGACCCTCGCCGACCCACGCCTGGCCCTCTAGACCCCGGCCGGCCCTGCGAACGCCGCCGTCCCCTGAACCCCGCCTCACGCCCCCGGTCGACAACGCCCGTCGACACCCGCCCCGCCCGTCCGCCCTCCGCTCGTCTGATTGGACCTTCACCCATGAATCGCACCCTCGGACGGCGCGCGGCCAAAACCGCGGCCGCCGCGGTCGCGGCCGTGCTCGCGGCCACCCTCGCCGCCTGCGGCGGCGGCAGCTCGTCCTCGGCCAGCCCGGCCAGCAAGCCGCCGACCGACGGCACGCTCACCGTCGGCCTGCTCGGCGACATCGGCATGCCACCCGACCCGGCGACCTTCTACGCCGGCAACGGCATCGCCATCATGAAGAACGTCTACGACGGCCTGGTCACCTACGCGCCCAACACCGACCAGGTGAAGATCGCCCCGCAGCTCGCGACCTCGTGGGACGTCAGCGCCGACAAGCTCACCTACACCTTCCACCTGCGCTCGGGCGTGACGTTCCACGACGGCACCCCGTTCACCTCGGCGGCCGTCATGCCGTCGATCGCCCGGATGGCGTCGATCAACGGCGGCCCGGCCTACCTCGCGGCGATCGTGGCCTCGGTTGACACCCCGGACGACCTGACCGCCGTGGTGCACCTCAAGTCGGCGAACTCGGCGTTCCTGAACTACCTGGCCTCGCCGTTCGGCCCGAAGATGCTCTCCCCCACCGGCCTCAAGGACCACGCGGGCACCGACCAGGCGCAGACCTACCTGAAGACCCACGACCTGGGGGCCGGGCCGTACGAGCTGACCACCGCCGAGGTCGGCCGGCTCTACGTGCTGACGCAGTACGCCAAGTACTGGGGCGGCACCTCGCCGTTCAAGACGATCCGGCTGCCCGTCTACACCGACGTCTCGGCGCTGGAGCTGGCCTTCGACAAGGGGGACGTCCAGCTGCTCGTCAACGCGCTGCCGTCCTCGGCGATCCCGCGTTACGCGAGCCGCCCGGTCGACAACTACTTCCTGCCGATGATGGCGACCGCGCAGATCACCACCAACCCGAACAAGGACTTCTTCGCCACCCAGCCGGCCCGGATGGCGTTCCTGCAGTCGATCAACCAGAAGCAGCTGGTCTCCCAGGTCCTCGGCGACAAGTTCGCCACACCGGCCACCACCAGCTACGCCCGCGGGATGCTCCCCGCCGGCACGGACAAGCAGGACATCACCTATGACCCGTCGGTGATGGCGGCCTACGCGAAGACCGCGACCGACAAGAGCCTCACCGTCGGCTTCCAGACCAACCAGCCCAACGGCCAGAAGATGGCGAACATCATCGCCGCGGCCCTGCAGGCGGACGGCCTCGACGCGAAGGTCCAGGGCTACACCACCGACCAGGTCTTCTCCTGGTCCGAGGACCCCACCAAGGGCCCGGACACCTTCATCGACGCCTCCAACGGCCCCGACGGCGGTGACCCCTACATGTGGGGCCACGTCTTCTGGGACAAGTCCGGTGGCATCGACTTCCTGCAGTGCGACGTGCCGTCGGTCAACACGACCCTCGACCAGGCCGTCGCCACCGGTGACACCAGCCTCTACGTGAGGGCCGCGCAGGAATACACGAAGAACGGCTGCTACTACCACCTGTCCAACAACAACGACTGGATCCTCGCCCAGAAGTGGATCACCGGGATCGCCGAGGCGCACAACATCGGCGCCTTCGAGGTCGACTTCTCCAAGATCGGCATCGCCAAGTCCTGACCCCACCGGCCCGCCGCCGCCGCCGCCCCCCGGCGCCGCGCGGCCGCCGGCCGCCCCGCCCCCCCGCCCCCCACGAGGTACCCCTCATGGCCCTGGCGGGGCCGGGCTCCGGG
>NZ_JADWYX010000063.1 GCF_016786355.1 Frankia sp. AgB1.9 | reverse complement strand
CCCGCCCGGCGGGCGGGGCCCGCCGGGGGGGGGGCGCGCGGGGGGCCCCGGCAGCCGTCGTCGTCAGCTGGTAGGACGGACCTTGCCGGCCTGCGGCCCCTTCTGTCCCTGCTCGACGTCGAACTCGACGCGCTGTCCCTCGTCGAGGGATCTGAAGCCGTCGGTCTCGATCGACGAGTAGTGGACGAAGACGTCCGGGCCACCACCGTCCACCGCGATGAACCCGAAGCCCTTTTCGGAGTTGAACCACTTCACGGTGCCCGAAGCCATGTCGACCTCCATGCCGATATTCGTGGGTGGGCTGCGCACCACCCCGCTCGACG
The DNA here is from genome assembly GCF_016786355.1 of Frankia sp. AgB1.9. Lineage (GTDB taxonomy): Bacteria > Actinomycetota > Actinomycetes > Frankiales > Frankiaceae > Pseudofrankia. The sequence goes on along the minus strand of NZ_JADWYX010000063.1, from coordinate 51,451 downwards.
ACGCCGGCGTAGCCCGCCACGGGCAGCCGGCGACGGTTCCCCCAGCCTGTCGCGCTGTCCCCGTCCACACCCGGCGGCGCGACAACGGCCAGTTCGGGGGGGCGGTGACGTCGTCACTCTATCCGCACCGACCGACAACTGGATCATTGACCGCGCTCCGGCGGCGGAGAGCCCGCGCCAGCTCCGAGTGGGCACCGTCGTCACTAATGGCGGTACCTTCACTACCAACGGTTATCGCGTGGACGGCGATCAGCAACTCGCCACCCCGGCCGAGGCCACCGGCGGTGTGGCCCGGTCGCGACGGGGGAGGACGTCGGCCACACGACCACGCACGATCAGGCAGGCGGGTGGCGGCGATGCGGATCCAGGACGACTCCGGCGGCGTCGGCGTCCCCGGTGACGGCCGCGTGCCCGGTGACGACCGCCGCGGCAGGGTCGTCGACCGGGTGACCGACCTGATCGGGAACACCCCGCTCGTCCGGCTCACCGAGGCCGTCACGGCCGCCGCGCGCCTCTGGCCCGCCGACGGCGCACCGGGAGCGGGCCCCCGCGGCGAGGCCCCGCTGCTCGGCAAGCTGGAGTACGTCAACCCGGGCGGCTCGGTGAAGGACCGGATCGCGGTGGCGATGGTGGACGCGGCCGAGCGGGACGGCCGGCTGCGCCCCGGCGGGACGATCGTGGAGCCGACGAGCGGCAACACCGGCGTGGGTCTCGCCATGGTCGCGGCACTGCGCGGCTACCACTGCGTGTTCACCATGCCCGACAAGATCAGCGAAGAGAAGCGCGCGGTGCTGCGTGCCTACGGCGCCGAGGTTCTCGTGTGCCCCACAGCGGTCGACCCGGACGACCCGCGCTCCTATTACTCTGTCGCCCGCGACGTCACGCGCCGGACCCCCGGAGCCTGGAGCCCCGACCAGTACTCCAACCCGGACAACCCGGCCGCGCACCGGGCCAGCACCGGGCCGGAGATCTGGCGGGACACCGACGGGCGGGTGACGCATTTCGTCGCCGGCATCGGCACCGGCGGGACGATCAGCGGGGCCGGGCAGTACCTCAAGGAGGTCAGCGGCGGCCGGGTGCAGGTGATCGGCGCCGACCCGGAGGGCTCGGTCTACTCCGGTGGCAGCGGCCGGCCTTACCTGGTCGAGGGTGTCGGCGAGGACATCTGGCCGACCACGTTCGACAAGACGGTCGTCGACCGCGTCGAGGCGGTCAGCGACCGGGACTCGTTCCTGATGACGCGGCTGCTGGCCCGGGAGGCCGGGCTGCTGGTCGGCGGCTCGTGCGGCCTCGCCGTGGTCGCCGCGACCAGGGTCGCCCGCGCGCTCGGGCCGGAGGACCTGGTCGTCGTGCTGCTGCCCGACTCCGGGCGCGGCTACCTTTCGAAGATCTTCAACGACGAGTGGATGTACGACTACGGCTTCCTGGACCCACCGTCCGACGAACCGGTCGTCGGGGCGGTCCTGGCCAGCAAGCACGCGGCGCAGGAGCTGGTGCACGTTCATCCCGACGAGACCGTCGGCGCGGCCATCTCCTACCTGCGTGAGTACAACGTCTCCCAGATGCCGGTGGTCCGGCACGAGCCACCGCTGCGGGCCGCCGAGGTAGCCGGCGCGGTGCTCGAACGCGAGCTGCTCGCGGCCGTCTTCGCCGATCGGGCCGTGATCGACGCGCCGGTCGCCGCGCACATGTCGGCGCCACTGCCGACGATCGGCGCGGGCGAGCCGCTCTCGACCCTCGTCGAGGCGCTCGGCGGCGACGATCCGGCCGTTCTCGTGCTCGACAGCGGCAACCCGGTCGGCATCCTCACCCGCGCCGATCTCCTCAGCTTCCTGGCCGCCCGGTGACCACCGACCACGACTACACCGACCACGAGCACACCGGGCGGGGCTTCGAGACGGTCGCGGTGCACGCCGGCCAGGAGCCGGACCCGGCGACCGGTGCCGTCGTCGTGCCGATCCATCTGGCCTCGACCTTCGCGCAGGACGGGATCGGCGGCCTGCGAGCCGGCTTCGAGTACGCCCGCTCCGGCAATCCGACGCGTGCCGCGCTCGAGACGTCGCTCGCCGCGCTCGAAGGCGGCCGGGTCGGGCTCGCGTTCTCGTCCGGCCTGGCCGCGGAGGACGCGGTGCTGCGCGCGGTCTGCCGCCCGGGCGACCACGCGCTCATCCCGGCCGACGCGTACGGCGGCACCTACCGGCTGTTCCACCGCGTCTACGCCGACTGGGGCCTGGAGTACACGCCCGTCGACCTGGCCGACCCGGCCGCCGTGCGCGCGGCGCTGCGCACCGGGCGGACGCGGCTGATCTGGTGCGAGACCCCGACGAACCCGCTGCTGTCGATCGCGGACATCGCGGTGCTCGCCGAGCTGGCGCACGAGGCCGGTGCGCTGCTCGTCGTCGACAACACGTTCGCCTCGCCCTACCTGCAGCGCCCGCTCGCGCTCGGCGCGGACGCCGTCGTGCACTCGACCACCAAGTACCTCGGTGGGCACAGCGATGTCGTCGGCGGGGCCGTCGTCGTCGCGGACCCCGAGCTGGGCGGGCGGATCGCGTTCATCCAGAACGCCGCCGGCGCGGTGCCCGGACCGTTCGACGCCTGGCTGGTGCTCCGGGGGATCAAGACGCTGCCCGTCCGGATGGACCGGCACTGCGCGAACGCCACCCGCGTCGCCGCGCTGCTGGACGGCCATCCCGGCGTCGCGGAGGTCCGCTACCCGGGCCTGCCGACGCACCCGGGGCACGCGGTCGCGGCGCGGCAGATGTCCGGGTTCGGCGGCATGGTGTCGTTCCGGGTCCGGGCCGGGGCCGACGCGGCGGCCGAGGTCTGCCGCCAGGCCAGGCTGTTCACGCTCGCCGAGTCGCTGGGCGGGGTGGAGTCGCTGATCGAGCATCCGGGCCGGATGACGCACGCCTCCGCGGCCGGCTCGCCGCTGGCGGTGCCCGACGACCTGGTTCGACTCTCGGTCGGGATCGAGTCAGCCGACGACCTTCTCGCCGATCTGCGCCAGGCCCTGGACGCGGCCTGCGCCTGACAGAACAGACAGGGATCGTCAAAACGCAAACCGTCGGCCGACGGTGCGGGGCGGGCCGGCCTGCAACCTGCACGGGCACCACCGAGCGACGGTGTTCGAAAATCGGTGACTCTCTGCTACGAATACGCGAAATGTTGTGCGGCGTTGCGATGCCGGAGTCGCAATTTACAGTAACCATCCATCGGTGCCGAGACTCAAATCGCTAACCGAAGGTAAGCGGAGAGGCCGTTCCGATCCAGCCCGCGGCCCGCGGCCCGACCGAAGAAACACTTGACCGACTGCGAGCAAAGGCGATAGGCCCGCCCGCCAGCAAAGATTGGCCTCCGCAGCGCCTCCGACCCGCTGTGGCACGTAGACGGCTCAAGTATGTCTCGGATACGACGTTCCGTCGCCGACTGGGCCCAATTCCGTCCACGATGGCCATGCCGACGAAGCCGCAGATCGCGGGGGCATTACTGTCCTCTGAGGTTGTCTTAGCGGCGGTGCCCGCCACGGCCCGTAAGGATGGCTCGTTACGCAGAGCCACCAACGCCGGGCCGCGTCGGTTCGCCTCACCGGTGGACGACCGGACCATGACCACGCAGCGCTATCGGGAGGGGTGGGGCGTGGCAAGAGGAAACCCGACGTTGGCGGGCGGCGCGGCCTGGCCGGCGGCGCCGCCGGAACAGCACAGCGATGACATCCCGGGCCTGTATCTGGCCTCGGACAACACCGGCCCGCACGTGGCCTCAAACGACACAGGCCCGCACGTGGCCTCAAACGACACAGGCCCGCACCAGGCCTCACATGACGCAGGCCCGCACCAGGCCTCAAACGACACAGGCCTGTATGTGGCCTCAGACAGCACAGGCACAGATATGAACATCGACGGCCCGGCTGGTCGGTCCGACCAGTCCCTGACCGGTCCTGCCGGCACCGGGGAAAGCCCGCCCACTGGCGACGACGCGCTCTCCACCGGGGAACGCGCCGGACGGCTACTTCGTGAGCTGCTCACGGGGACGCCGGAGTATCGCCGGATGTGGGAGTCGCGGGTCCGCCGGGCGAGCGCCCAGGAACCGAGCTTCGCGGCGGTGGCTCGCGTCATTGCCGAATACCTCTGGAACGCCGGCATCGTCGCCGAGGAGGACCAGGAGCTCGACCGAGCCCTCAAGGACCGGGTCAGCCGGGCGCTCGGCGGCGGGCGAATCTCGGCCCAGACGATGGAATGGTTCATCGAGGCGTTCGGGATGCGCGAACACGAGGCCGGGCTGTGGGCGGCGTTCGCCGGCCTCACCGACCCCGGCGTCGAGGCGAGCCCTGGAACCAGGCGTGGCGCGCCGGCGCTGATCCTGCCGCAACGCCACCGCACTCTCGCGTTGTTCGAGCGGTACCGGTTCGACCACACCGGGTCGCTCGTCGAGCAGCACACCCATCAGGTGATCTCCGCTCAGGAGGACGGGGTCGCCGTGTACCCGTGGGTGCTGCGCTCGGACGCGACCGAGAGCACGGTGCTGGTCGGTGGGCAGCCGGGCTCCCAGCACGCCTACAGCTCCCGGCTGACGCTCACCGAGGTCGGGCTCGACCGAACCCTCGGCCGGGGCGCCCGGCACGCGCTGGAGCTGCGGGCCCGGTTCCCGTCGGGCCAGCCGGTCCAGGAGATCCGGCGGGCGGTGCGGGCCAAGACGGAAAGCGTCGACCTCGCGATCGCCTTCGACCCGGACCACCTGCCGCGCGACCCGCGGTGGACGGTGTGGAGCACCCACGAGGGCGGCCTGATCGTCGACGACGAGCCGGTGGACCTGTCGGAGAACAACACCCTGCACCGGTTCCTGCCAGCGATCCATCACGCCGTCGTCGGCTTCCGCTGGTCCTGGTAACCGCCTCCCGGGAGAGGCCGCCGGCCGAGGCTGGCGCCTTCGACCCGCGGTCTCTCCCGGCCGAGAACGGTCAGTGTTACCGCAACATGACAGCCTCGACTCAACCGCCCCTGGGACGCTTGGTGCCGCGGCAGGCCGGCGCATAGCGTGCAACCGTCCGAGATCGCGGCCTCAGGTGCCGCCCAGGAGGTTGGCGATGGCTGGTTGGCGTGTGCTGAGCGTCGTGGGCAACCCGAAGCCTCAGTCGAGGACCCGGCAGGTGGCCGAGGCGGTCGCCGAGCGGGTCGTCCGCGGGCTGACGGCTGGTGGCGAGCCGGGAGACGGCTCGGCCGGGAACGGCGCGGCCGCCACGGCCGAGGTGATCGAGGTGTCCGAGCTGGGCGCCGGGCTGCTCGGCTGGGGTGATCCGGCCGTCAAGGCCGCGACCACGGCGATGGCCGCGGCCGACGTCCTCATCGTCGCGACGCCGACCTACAAGGCCACCTACACGGGCCTGCTCAAACTGCTGCTCGACCAGATCGGCGCCGGCGAGCTCGGCGGCGTGCCGACGATCCCGGTCCAGGTCGCCGCGGCGCCGCAGCACGCGCTCGCCGTCGAGGTCCATCTGCGTCCGGTGCTGGTCGAGATCGGCGCTTCGCTGCCGACGACGGGGCTGTTCGTCCTCGACAGCACCCTCGACACCCTGGATCAGACGCTCGACCAGTGGTCGACGCCCAACCTCGATGCGGTGATCGCGCTCGCCACGGCACGCGCGGCGCGCGTCCGGGCCTGAACCGGCGGGCGCGTCAGCCGCGGGTCACCGGAGGGACGCGGGCGAGGATGGCGGCGACGTCGGTGCCACGCGGCAGCGTGCCGTAGGCCCGGCCGCCGCCGCCGGCCAGCCGGGTGGCGCAGAAGGCGTCGGCGACAGCGGGCGGCGCGTGCCGGACCAGCAGCGCGCCCTGCAACACCAGCGCCATCCGTTCCACCAGGGCCCGGGCGCCGAACTCCAGCTCGCCCGGGTCCGCCGTCGGCAGCCCGGCGAGATCCGCGCGCAGCGCGGCGACGGCCGCGTCGAGCCGCTCGTCACCGCCGGCGGACCGAGCGACCTCCGCGTCGAACGCCGCGACGGCGGCCGGCTCCCGGCCGAGCGCGCGCAGCACATCCAGGGCGTTCACGTTGCCCGCGCCCTCCCAGATGCTGTTCAGCGGCGCCTCGCGGTAGAGCCGCGGCATCCCAGACTCCTCGGCGTAGCCGTTGCCGCCCAGGCACTCCAGCGCCTCGGCGACGAACCCGGGCTGCCGCTTGCAGATCCAGAACTTCGCCAGCGCGGTCGCCAGCCGCAGGAAGGCGCGCTCACCCGCGTCGCCACGCACGCCCCGGTCGATCGCGCCGGCCAGCCGGAGCACGAGCGTCGTCGCCGCCTCCGACTCGACAGCGAGATCCGCCAGGACGTTGCGCATCAGCGGCTTGTCGACGAGCAGGGCGCCGAACGCCGACCGGTGCCGCGTGTGGTGCAGCGCCTGGACGAGCGCGGCCCTAGTTCCGGCCGCCGAGCCGAGCGCCGAGTCGAACCGCGTCATCGCGACCATCTCGATGATGGTCCGGACGCCGCGCCCCTCCGGGCCGACCAGCCAGCCGACGGTGTCGTCGAACTCCGGCTCGGCCGAGGCGTTGGAGCGGTTACCGAGCTTGTCCTTCAGCCGCTGGATGCGGAACGTGTTGCGTGACCCGTCCGGGAGGATTCGCGGCACCAGGAAGCAGGACAGCCCGCTCGGCGCCTGCGCGAGCACGAGGAAGAGGTCGCTCATCGGTGCCGAGGTGAACCATTTGTGCCCATGAAGCCGGTAGCCACCGTCTGGGTGGGCGACCGCGACCGTGGTGTTGGCGCGGACGTCCGAGCCGCCCTGCTTCTCGGTCATCCCCATGCCGGCGATCAGGCCGAGCTTGCCGGTCGGTGGGCACATCGCGCGGTCATAGACCCGGCTGGTCAGCAGCTTCTCGTAGACGGCGGCGAGCTCTGGTTCGGCGCGTAGCGCCGGGATGACGGCGTAGGTCATCGAGACCGGGCAGGTATGGCCCTGTTCGACCGTGCTCCAGACGTGCAGTCCGGCGGCCCTGGCGACGTGCGCACCCGGGCGGCGGCTGCCCCACGCGGCGCCGGCCAGGCCCTCCCGCACGGCGACGTCCATCAGCGCGTGCCAGGACGGGTGGAAGTCGACCTCGTCGATCCGGTTGCCGTAGCGGTCGTGGGTGCGTAACTCGGGGACGTGCCGGTTCGCCAGGTCCCCCCAGCGGGCGGCCTGTTCGCTGCCGGCCAGCCAGCCCAGGCGGTGCAGGTCGTCGACGTAGAAGGCTGCGCCCTCGCGCCGCAGACCCTCTTCCAGCACCGGGTCGTCTGCCACGTCGTAGTCGACCAGCGGCGGCGGCTGGTTCGTCACCACGTGTGTCACGGTCGGCCGCGACCGCACAGGCTCGCTGCCGACACGCTTCGGCCCCCTGGACGATCGTTGCGTCGACCCAGCTGTCGTCGACCCAGCTGTCGTCAATCCAGCTGTCGTCGAACCGGCTGTCATCGAGCCAGGTGCCACCGTCATGGCGCCGCACCTCCTCAGCCGGACGTCACCGGCCGTCGCGGTCATCCTGCTCCCGTATCCGCTTCGCATCCAGTACCCAGCCGCAATCCGGCCCGCACCCGCGCACGGGTCTGGCCCGCGCGGGCGGATCGGTGCGCGGGTGCGGCGGGCGGGGAACGCGGGCCGTCAGCGGTAGCTGAGCAGCTCGCGGCCCGCGGCGTCGATGTGGCTGTGCTCGTTGACCGAGATGAGGCTGGTGCCGGAGCGGCCGGACACGATCTTGGTGATGCCGCCATTGATCATGGTCCGGTTCAGCGAGACGAGACCCTCGACGCCGACGCCGAGCAGCCGGCCGCACAGCGCGGCGATCGGGCCGGCCGACGAGAAGACCACCGCGGTGCCACCGGAGCCGAGCCGGCCGGACAGCTCGTCGAGCGCGCCGGCGACGCCGTCGCTGAACGCTCGGAAGCTGCCCGGCCCGGTGTCACCACGGCCCATCCAGTCGGCCAGCGCGTTGTCCAGCAGGCCCTGGAACGACCGCGACGAGATGCCGCTGGAGGTCGAGACCCGCTGCGCGGGCGGGCGGCCGTCGCTGACCATCGTGTCCTGGTCGTACTCGTTCCACCGGGCGTCGGCCTCGGTCTCGCCGGCCCAGCCGCCGTGGCCGAAGGCGACCGTCAGGCCAGCGTCGCCGAGGGCGACCGCGGAGCCCGCGCCGGTGACGGGCTGGCTCGCCGGGGCGCCGGCGTAGACGGCGAGCGCGGCGGCGGCGGTCTCGCGCTGGCGGCGCAGGGTGCCGCTGGCCGCGAGATCGATCCGCACGCCCCGGGCCCGCAGCTCGGCCCCGGCCAGCGCCGCCTGCCGGTGGCCGAGCTCGGACAGGACGTCGTAGTCGGCGGCGCCGAACGACGCCTGGCCATGCCGCACCAGGTAGATGACGCTCACGCCGGCCTCCGATCTGCCCGCCCGCTGTCCGGGCACCGAGTTCGAAGCTATCCAGAACCGGCGCGCGAGGCGGGGGTCAGGGCGCGGGAACCAGCTCGGCCACCAGCTCGCCGACGGCGTACTGCTGGCGCAGCCGCCGCTTGTCGAACTTGCCGACGGAGGTCTTGGGCACCTCCGCGATCACCTGCCAGCGCTCCGGCACCTGCCAGCGCGCGACCTTGCCGGAGAGGAACTCCCGCAGCTCGGGGAACGTCGCCTCGACGCCCGGCCGCAGCACGACCAGCGCGAACGGCCGCTCGCCCCACCGGTCGTCCGGCACGCCGATGACGCTGGCCTCGGCGACCGCCGGGTGCGCCATCAGCAGGTTCTCCAGCTCGACGGACGAGATCCACTCGCCGCCGGACTTGATCACGTCCTTGGCCCGGTCGGTCAGCGTCAGGTAGCCGTTCGGGCTGATGTGCCCGACGTCTCCGGTCCGCAACCAGCCGTCGTGGAACTTCTCCGGGTCGCCGCCCCCGGCCCCGTCGCCGGTCAGCACGCCGCCGGAGTAGTAGGAGCCGGCGATCCAGGGGCCGCGCAGCTCCAGCTCGCCGGCACTCGCGTCGTCCCACGGCAGGATCTCGCCGCCGGCACCGACCAGCCGGGCCGCGACGTTGGCGACGAAACGCCCCTGGGTAAGCCGGTACGGCCAGGCCTCCTCGGGGGTCAGACCGGCCGGCGCACGGGCGACGGTGACCAGCGGAGAGGTCTCCGTCATGCCGTACGCGTGGATCAGGGTGATCCCGAGCCGGTCGTAGGCCTCCATCAGCGACGGCGGGCAGGCCGAACCGCCGACGACGGCCTCCTTCAGCGACGAGACGTCGGCTGCGCCCGGGTTCGCCTCCAGATAGGCGAGCAGGCCCTGCCAGATCGTCGGCACACCGGCGGCCTTGTTCACCCGGGTCTTCTCGATCATCTTCGCCAGCGGCTGGGCCTGCAGGAACGGCCCGGGCAGCACCAGCTCGGTACCGCCGAGGAACGCGATGTACGGCAGCCCCCAGGACAGCACGTGGAACTGCGGCACGATCGCGAGCACCCGGTCGGCCGAAGAGATGCCCATCATCGACGGCAGGGCGGAGCCCATCGCGTTGAGGAAGATCGACCGGTGGCTGTAGACGACGCCCTTGGGGTCGCCGGTCGTGCCGGACGTGTAGCACATCGCGGCCGCCGTCGTCTCCGGCACCTCCGGCCAGTCGAACGTGTCCGGGCGCCCGGCGATCAGGCCGGCGTAGTCGTGCACCTCGACCGGGCGGCCCGCGGCGGTCGCGATCGCGGCCAGGTCCGTGCCGACCGCGGCGGCGTCGAGGGCGCCGTGATTGACGACGACGTGCTCGACCGTCTTCATCGCCGGCAGCAGCGCGACCAGGGCCGGGACCAGCGTGTGGTCGACGAGGAGCACCCGGTCCTCGGCGTGGTTGGCGATGAAGGCGATCTGCTCGCCGGGCAGCCGCAGGTTCAGCGGGTGCAGGACCGCGCCCATCGCGGGGACGGCGAAGTACGCCTCGATGTGCTCCTCGTTGTTCCACATCAGGGTGGCCACCCGGTCGCCGGCCGTGACGCCCAGCTCGGTGAGCCCGTGCGCGAGCCGGGCCGCGTTGGCGCCGGCCTCGGCGAACGTGGCGACCGTCAGGCTGCCGTCCCCCTGCGCGGTGAACAGCTTCTGGTCGGGATACACCGTGACGGCATGCTCCAGCAGCCGCCTGATGCCCAGCGGCACGTCCTGCATCGTGCTGATCATGATTGCTGCCACCGTGTCCTCTCGGCGCCGAGAGCCAGGACCGCGCGCGGCCGGGCCGGTCAGTGCGCGAAACCGTAAGGCCCGGCCATCGGGCGCGCAACCCACCAGATCTCCGCGTGGCTCGCGACCGGCACCGTCGATCCGGCCCGTTCGAGCCAGCATGGATGTGATACAGGTCACCGACAGTTTGCCGCATCCGGGACACCGCGGCCAGATTCACGGGCACAGATGGACCGAATGTCTCTATTGACGTGACCCCCAAATGTCCCCTCCGGGGGATGTCCGCGACGGGGCGCCTGCCGTATGGTGTAGCCGGCTCGTTACCCCCGTCGACCGAGGTCCTGGTCAGACGGGTGACGGGTCACCGGCCGTCAGCTACTCGGGCCGACCGGTCGCTCGGACCGGGCGGCCGGACGCGACCGGGCTTGGCGGAGTGCTCCTGGCTGGGTGGCGCTGGCGCCGGGCGGACGACGTCCGCGCGGAACGAGTGGTCCGGGCCCGGAACGCGGCGCGAAGATGACGGAGATGCGTTCGAGCGGAACCCCCCACGCTCGAGCGAGGCCACGGCGAGCGAGGTGTTCCTGTGCGAGCCATCGGGACGCGGCCCTACAGCCCAGGGCGCGCGCTGATCGTCGACGACAACGACATGATCCGGACGCTGGTCAGCCGGCTGCTTAGCCACGATGGGCACGAGGTCGACGCGGCGGCGTCGGTCGAGGACGCGCTCGCCTTCCCCGTGGCCGACTACCACACGCTGATCATCGACGTGCGCCTCGGCGCCGAACGCGGGACCGACCTGATCGAGCGGCTGCGCTCCCAGGACCCGTCGATGCCGGCCCGCTGCCTGCTGCTGACCGGCGGCATCGACGACGACCTGCCGCCGGACGTCGCCGTGCTGTACAAGCCGTTCACCGCCGACGACCTGTCGGCCGCCGTACGTGCGTTGGGTGACATTCAGCCCAGCGGTGCGTCACCGAGGTGACCCTTCACACCGCCACCGGCACCGGTCGGGCCACCGCCGTGGGCCCAGTGGGCCGCCCGGCGGTCGCCGTCGCCCCGGTCCAGGCACAGGCACAGGCCCACGATCCGGTCAGCGACACCACCCGGCTGCTGCTGCGGCTGATCGCCGCCGGTCAGGAGCGCGAGCGCCAGCACCTGTGCGACGCCTTCCACGACGGCCCGATCCAGGACCTCACCGCCGTCCTGCTGACCTGCGCCGCGGTGCGCCGGACGCTTGACGGGGCCGCGGCTGAGAAGCTCGCCGCCGTCGAGACCCAGCTGCGCGACGCGATCACCACCCTGCAGCTGCCGGCGCCGGCGTTCCGCGCCGGCAGTGACGCATCCAAGATCCTCACGACGGCCCTCACGAACCGGGTGCGCGGGACGCTCGCCCGCGAGCTGGAGACCGTCCTCGACGTCGACGACGCGCCGCCGAGCCGGGCCGAGGTCGCCGAGGTCCTGTCCGCGGTGCAGTTGCTGCTGCTGGAGAGCGACCCGTGGCGGCCGGCCCGGCGCGCCAGCGTGACCGTCCGGTCCGGCCCTGACGGCGTCACCCTGACGCTCTGGGCCGCCCCGGATCCGTGCTCGGCGACCAGCCTCGACGCGGCTCACGACGCCGTCGCCCGCACCGGCCGGCTGCGCCGGGTCGCGGCGATCGTCGGCGCCCGGATCACCGAGGAGCAGCCCGGCGGCCCCTGGCGGGCGTCGCTCAGCTGGCCACGGCGGACCCCGTCGCCGGTTGCCCAGGGCCGCCTGGACGCCCCGCGCCGGATTTAGGGCGTCCGTTCTCGAGCGGCCCGGCCACCGCCGGCCGAGATCAGGGCGCCGCGGGCGGATGCACGAGCCCCGGGACCTGCAGCGTGCTGAACAGGTCAAGGAAGGCGGCCGCGGCCGGCGGGAAGGCCGTGCGCGCGTAACCCACGACGGCGACGACCGGCGCGTCCGCCAGCCGCACCCGATGGGCCGCGAGATCCGCGCGCACCGCGGCGTCGGGCACCAGCGCCACGCCGAGCCCGGCGGCCGCGAGCCGCGCGGCGGCGTCGACCGTGCGGGTCTCGACGGCGGTCCGCGGGGTGAAACCGGCGGCCCCGCAGGCTTCCAGTACCAGCGTCCGTAGGCCATGCCCTGGCGCGTACAGCACCCAGTCGACGGCGGCGAACGCGCGAAGCGGCACCCCGGCCGTCCCGGCCCGCGGGTCGCTCGCGGGCACGACCAGCGCGTAGCGCTCGTCCCCGAGAAAGCGCACCGGCCCGGCCCAGTCCGGCGGTCGGGCGCCGATCGCGAGGTCGGCCCGGCCCTCGGCCATGAACTCCTCCAGGCCGAGCCGGTCCGGGAACTCGGTCAGCCGCGGCGGCACGTCCGGGAAGCGATCCCGGAAGCGCGCGATCGCGTCCGGCAGCACCCAGGTCGCGAGCGAGGTCAGCGTGGCGATGTGCAGCGTGCCGCCGTCCAGGCCGGCGGCCGCGCGCGCTCGGATGACCGCGGTGCCGGCGTCGGCGAGCAGGCCGCGGGCGGCGTCGAGGAAGGCCCGGCCGGCCGGCGTGAGCCGCGCGCCCCGGCTGGAGCGCTCCAGCAGCTCGGCGCCGAGCTGCCGTTCCAGGGCCCGGATCTGCTGGGACAGCGACGGTTGGGCGACCAGCAGCCGGGCCGCCGCCGCGGTGAAGGACCGCTCCTCGGCGACGGCGACGAAGTAGGCCACCTGCCGTAGATCCAGCCACGGCTGCCGGGGCCCCGGGCCGGTCGGCTTCGGGGCCGCGGCCGGACCGGTGGGCCCAGGACCGCCCGCCTTTGAGTCCCGTGGGGCATCCATAGGAGTTTTCTATAGCTCCAGGTGGGTTTGCGTCTTGGACCTCGGGTCAGGAAGAAGAGACGATGACCGTGGTGACTCGCGACGAAGCGAGCGCCCACGATCACCGGTCTGACAGCTCACCGGTCTGGCAACTCACCGGCCTGACAGATCACCCGCCTGGCAACGACGCCGTGGCTCGCCACACAACCGGTGTTCCCGCCAGCCTCCGCCTGTCCCGGTCGGCCATGGGCACCAGCACCTCGTTCGCAGTCCAGGGCTGTCCGGCCGTGCCGAGACCCGGCCAGGCCAGCCCCGCGGGTTTGATCGGAGACAGATGCGCGACCCGAACCTCCCGGCCGGATCCCCTCAGTCCGCCCCCGGCGACGCGACGGGCGTCACCGTCCTCGCCGGCGGCCGAGTGATCGACCCGGCGAGCCGCTTCGACGGGATCGCGGACGTGGTCTGCGCGAACGGCAGGATCGTCGCGGTCGGACCGGGCGCGGGAGCCGCCTATGCGGCGCCGGGCGCCACGGCCGCCCCCGGTGTCATGGCCGCACCCGCCACCACAGCGGCCTCGGCGGTGTCCCGACCCCCCGCGGGGCCCGTCGAGGTCATCGACTGCACCGGCCTGGTCGTCACCCCGGGCCTCATCGACCTCCATGTGCACGTGTACCCCGGCCTCGGCGACTTCTGCGTCCACCCGGACCGGGCCGGCGTCGAGGTCGGCGTCCCGGTCGTCGTCGACGGCGGCACCTCGGGCGTGCGGACGCTGGGCATCTCCCGGGCGTTCGCGCAGGGCCCGGGGGTGCGGACCAGGGTGCTCGCCTTCATGGACCCGTGCCTGCTCTACCTGGCGACGAAGGACTTCATCGCGCACCGCCTGGAGATCGCCAACGACCCGCGCAACCTCGACCTGGACGCCGCAGCGGCGGCCGTCGAGGAGAACCGGGACTACGTCATCGGCTTCAAGGTCCGCGCGACGACCACCGAGGACGACCGGGTCTCGCCGTTCCTGGAAGGCGCCAAGTCCATCGCGGGCGACCTGCCGATCATGATCCATCTTGGCAAGTATCCGTACACGAAGAGCCTGACGAACCTGGACGCGCTGGCGGCGCTGCGCCCCGGCGACATCGTCACGCACGCCTTCCGCGGCCACTCGGGCGCGCTGGTGAACGGCGCGCCCGGCGGCGACTCCGGCGGGGCCGGGCGTCCCGCGGCCGACCAGGTCGCCGTGCACCCGGTGTTCGCCGACGCGGTCGCCCGGGGGGTCCGGCTCGACCTGGGCCACTCCGGCTCGGACTTCCGGTTCGCCGCCGCCCGGGCACTGCTGGACCTCGGCTACGCACCGGACACGATCAGCACCGACCTGAACCTCTTCAACGAGGACGGCCCGGTCTACTCGCTGCCGGAGACACTGTCGAAGATCTGGGCCCTCGGCGTCCCACTCGCCGACGTGATCGCGATGGCGACGGTCAACTCCGCCGCGTCGATCCGCCGCTCGGACGTGCTGGGGACCCTCGGCGTCGGCCGGGCCGCCGAGGTGAGCGTGCTGCGGGTCGACGAGGGGCCGGCCGCGTTCTCCGACGGCTTCGAGACGGTGGCCGGCAATCGCCGGCTTGCCCCCGTCGGCTGCGTGCGCGGTGGCACCTGGATCGAGGCGACCGGACCGTTCAGCCGGGCGGCGGTAGCGGCCGCCGAGGCGCGCGCCGGGGCCGAGGCGGACGCGGCGGGGCTGCCCCGCCGCCGGGCCGGCAGCGCCGCGGCCGAGGCCGCCGCCGAGTCCGCCCGCTTCGGGATGCCCGCCGGAGCCGGCCCGGCGCTGACCTCCCAGGCCCGGTAGGCGCGCCGGTTATGGCCTACGTGATCGGGGCCGCGTGCGTCGACATCATGGACCAGTCCTGCGTGGAGGACTGTCCGATCGACTGCATCTACACCGGCGCGCGCAAGCTCTACATCCACCCGGAGGAGTGCATCGACTGCGGTGCCTGCGCCCGCAGCTGCCCGGTCGACGCGATCAGCTGGGACCGCGACCTCGACCCGGCCGACCCGGACACCGCCCACATCCAGGACGCGGCGTCGTTCTTCTACCAGCCGCTGCCCGGGCAGCCGGCGCCGCTGCGGGAGCCGGGCGGCGCGGCCGGCCTCGGCCCGGTCGGCGTCGACACGGCGCTCATCATGGCCATTCCGGCGCAGGGCGAGCGATGAGGCGCCCCGCCACGAGGTTGGCCCCTGACCTTCCCCACGGTTCCGCCGTCGCGGCGACCGTGGGAACGGACCCGACGGCAGCGAGGACGCAACGGTGAGCGCGGTACGGACGAGCGGCGAGAACGGACGGCCGCCGGGCTCGACGGCGCCGAACAGGTTCTACGACGCCCTGGTGACCACCATCGAGCAGGCCCGCGCGGCACTGCCCGACGAGGAGGCCACGTTCTTCAACCGCCCGATGAGCGAGCCCGAGCTGATCGAGTGGCTGTGCTTCCAGGCCTACTACGAGAAGCGCGCGGCCGAGTTCATCGGGCGATGGCTGGCCGACACCCCGGAACTCGACGCGTTCACACTGCTCGCCCGGCAGGTGCGCGACGAGGCGCGGCACTACCAGCTGCTGATGCGGGCGCTCGACCGGCGCGGCGTCTCCTCCCTGGACCGGTGGAAGCCGGAGCCCGAGTGGGAGGAGTGGATCGACGGCTGGTACCCGTCCGGGGCGGACACGATCGAACGGGTCGCGGCGCACAATGTCACCGGCGAGATCGGCGCGGCGAACGCCATGCTCGCGGTGAAGCCCCGGCTGCCGGCCGATGTCGCCGCGGCGATCGACAAGATCCTTCCGGACGAGCAGTTCCACATGAGGCTCGGCCGGACGGTGCTCGCCCGGTACTGCGTCAGCGACGAGGCCCGGGAACGCGTCCGCCACCGCGCGCGGCGCACCTTCGAGCTGGAGCAGGCCGGTCGCGCGGCCTACAACCGGCGGATGTCCACCCTCGGCCTGGCCGACCTCGACGCCGCCACCCCACCCCTGGCCTGACCCGGCCCAGCCCCGCCCGGCCCGCCGGGATCCGGCCTGGCCTCGTCCCGAGACGGCCCAGCCTCGTCCCGAGATCAGCAAGATCGCTGTTTTAGCCCTCGTGTGGCTGTAACAGCAGCGGTTTTGCGACCATGGGAGGGCCGAAACAGCGATCAAGCCACCGGGCAGGCGTCGCCGGGCCCCGCGCTAGGAGCGGGTCGTCCGCGAGATCGCGGGCGGTGGCAGACCGTGCGGCCGGCGGACCGCGGACGGCCTCGTGGTGGCACCACCGTCAGGACAGAGCGCTTCCGGACGAAGCCCGTCCGAACGCAGCCCTTCCGTACGCGAGCCGTCCGAACGGTGGTGGTAGGCCCACGGGCCGTCCGGGCCGGAGATCTCGGGACTGGCAGCCGGAGCCGGGGTGGGCTGGTCGACGGCGGGCAGCAGCAGGCTGACGGTGGTGCCGACGCCGACGGTCGAGCAGAGCTGGACCTCACCGCCGGCCTCGGTGACGACCTCCCGCACGACCGCGAGGCCGAGGCCGGTGCCGCGGTCCGCGGGCTTGGTGGTGAAGAACGGCTCGAAGGCGCGGGCTCTGGTCGCCGGGGTCATCCCGTCACCGGTGTCGGAGATCCAGACGCCGACGTGGCGCCGACCGGGCCGCTCCACCTCGGCGGGTGGGCCTCCGGCGGGGTGGCGATGCGGGTGGGGGTACCAGACGGGCGCGCCGGCGCCGAACCCGGCCGCCGCGGCAGGGATGGCGGGGGCCGGGAAGCCTGCGGGGGCCGGGAAGCCTGCGGGGGTCGGGCTGTGCTCGTCGCACAGCATGACGTTGCCCGTGGTCACGGTCAGCGTGCCACCGCGCGGCATCGCGTCCCGGGCGTTCATCGCCAGGTTGACGATCGCCTGCTCCAGCCGCGCCGGATCGGCACGCACCCGCCAGAGGGTGTCGTCGAGCTCGATCCGCAGTTCGATCCGCGCGCCGAGCGGGCGGCGCAACATCGCCACGGTCTCGCGCAGGACCGTGTTCACGTCGATCGGCCCGACCAGGAGGGGCTGGCGCCGTACCGCGGCCAGCAACTCCGCCGCGAGCTCGGCGGCCCGCTCGCCGGCGCGCTGGATCTGGGCCACGTCCCGCCGCACCGCGTCCCAGCCACCGGGGACCCCGCGGGCGTCCACCCGTGGCGACGCGGCCCCACCCCCATCGGCCGACCCGCCGGCACCGTCTGAACCGACGACACCGTCTGAACCGACGACACCGACCGAACCGCCGACACCGACCGAACCGCCGACACCTGCCGAGCCGATGCCGTTACCGCCACCGGCCGAGCCGACGCCGTCACCGGCACCCGCCGGACCGGCCGGGTCGACGCCGTGCCCCCGTCCGTCGTCGAGCGCGTCGGCGACGAAGTCGGCGTAGTTCCTGATGACCGAGAGCAGGTTGTTGATGTCGTGCGCGACGGTGCCGGTCAGCTGCCGCAGGCTCTCGAACCGCTCGAGCGCACTCAGCTCGCCGGCCCGGGCCGCCACCGCGGCGGCTGGCGCCACGCCGCGCTGCCGAGGGCCCGTGGACGGTGCCCCGCCGGCCCGCGGGACGGTCCCCAGCTGGACGGTCGCCGCCTGGACCGTCGCGGACCGGGCGACGGTCCCCGGCACGGCCGAGGTCGTCATGACCGCGGCCGGCGGCGCCACCGGCGGCCAGACGTTCGACGGGTCCGGATAGGACGGATGGTCGACGGGAAGGCCGAGATGCCACTCGGCGGCCGGGCGGCCCTCGGGTGGGTGCATGGCCCGCGGCCGCGGGGCCGTCGGAAGGGACGCGGCGGTGGCGTCCGGCTCGCTGCTCATGTCACCCCCCATGCGGTGTCGGTCCGCGCGAGCCAACCGGCAACGCTCAACTCGCGGTCCAAGCCCTGGACGATCTCCCGATGCGCGTGCCTCCGCTGCCTGGACAAAGCCCCCGCGTCGGAGAGGATCACGCCCCCGGCACCGCGATGCGTGCCGGAGCGTACCGCGCTCGCTACGCCGAAGCGTGGCCACGCGAACAGCTACCCAGCCGATCCCGAGCCACCATGGCGACCAGCGGCCGCCTGGCCACGCGGCGCACGGCGCACCCGTCCACCCGACCGCACGGCCGAGCGGGGCCGCACCCAATAAACCCGAACCGACTCACCTCGTCCAGATCATCCGAGCGGTGGTGGCGGGCCATCGGCGGCCAACCAGGAGCGTCACCGAATGCCCGGTCTCGCCCGATTCGCCGGAACAGCAAGGCCTCCGGGGCTACGCGGCGACCAAAAACGGGCGCCACGCCGATGGTCCTATGGACGCAAAGCCCGAGAAGGTGGTACTGGCACCACCGTGCCTGTGGGACCAGCCCCCTGTGCAGAGGGTCACCTCCCAGGCTGAACTAGCACCATGGAGCAGATCGGGGTTCTGCTGGCGGACGACAACCTGATCGTTCGTGCCGGGGTGCGGGCCTTGCTCGCCCGGGTGCCCGGGGTGTCCGTGGTCGGCGTCGCCGCCGACCGCGACGAGCTCGTCCGTCTTGCCCGCGAGCACCGACCACAGGTCGTGGTCACCGACATCCGGATGCCGCCGACCTTTTCCGACGAGGGCATCGAGGCCGCGCGGGAGATCCGGCGGCGCGCGCCTGGGACCGGCGTCGTGCTGCTGTCCCAGTACGACGAGCCGGAGTACGGGATCAGCCTGCTGGCCGGCGCCGACGCGGGTGGCTGCGCCTACCTGCTCAAGGAGCGGCTGGCCGACCCGGAGATCCTCGTTCGGGCGATCCGGGAGGTCGCGGCCGGCGCGGCGATGCTCGACCCGCGGATCGTGGCCGCGGTGCTCAGCCCGGTCCGGGACGCCGCCGACCTGACCGACGACCAGGAGCGACTGCTGCGCGAGGTCGCCGAGGGCCGTTCGATCCGGGCGATCGCCGACGGCCAGGGCGACACCCCGGCCGCCGTGAACGCCGCCATCGACGCTCTGCTGCTGCGGCTCGCCCATGGCGCCAGTGCCGGCCGGGCCGGCGCGCTGCGCCAGCTGCGGATGCTGCACGCCGCGATCGTGCGCCGCGACGAGCAGGGCGAGGCGCTGTCCCGGCTGCTGCCCGGGGGCCTGGCCGAGAAGCTGCGGGAGGACGCCAGCGCCGGGCAGGCCGCCGAACGGCTGACGGTCACCGTCCTGATGTCGGACATCCGGGGCTACACGACCATCGCCGAGCGCACCGACCCGATCGTGCTGGCGGGCCTGCTCGACGCGCACCGCCGCGAGATGAACGCGGCGATCCTCGCAGAGGAGGGAACGGTCCTGCAGTACGCCGGTGACGCCGTCATCGCCGTCTTCGGAGCGCCCTACCCGCAGGACGACCATCAGACCCGGGCGACGCGGGCCGCGACCGCGATGCAGGCCCGCCAGCGCGCGCTGAACGCCCACTGGCGGCAGGAGGGCCTGACGCCTTTCGGGCTCGGGATCGGCATCAGCACTGGCGAGGTGGCCGCCGCGCTGCTCGGCTCGGAGGCCCGCCGCGAGTACACGCTCGTCGGCGACACGATGAACCTCGCTGCCCGGCTGCAGGCCTTTGCCCATGCGGGTCAGATCGTGCTCTCCGAGCCGACGGTCACCGCGCTGCGCGGCCCGCTGGCCGCCATGCTCGCGCCGCTGCCCCCGATGACCGTGAAGGGCCGCGCCGGGTCCGTCCACGCGTACCTGCTGGACGCGCCGGCCGTGGTTCCCGTCGCGTCGGCCGGGATACGGGGTGTGACGGCACCGGTGGGTCAGCGGCCGCCGCTGAGGTCGAGAAGGGCCGCGGTGGCGTAGGAAGAGGACTCGGGCAGGCAGAACCAGAGGATCGCCGCGGCGACCTCGGCGGGGGTGCCGGCCCGGCCGAGCGGGGCGTTCGGGCCGACCAGGGCGGCGCGATCGGGCTGGCCGCCGCTGGCGTGGATCTCGGTGTCGATGATCCCGGGCCGGACCGCGTTGACCCGGATGCCCTCGGCGGCGACCTCCTTGGCCAGACCGATCGTCATCGTGTCGACGGCCCCCTTGGACGCGGCGTAGTCGACGTACTCGCCGGGGCTGCCGAGCCGGGCGGCCACGGAGGACACGTTGACGATCGCGCCACCCGTCCCGCCGTAGCGCGTCGACATCCGGCGCACGGCGGCGCCCGCGCACAGGAAGGCGCCGACGACGTTGACCGCCAGCATCCGTTCCAGCCGCTCGGGCGACATCTCGTCGACGCGGGCGCGCCGGTCGACGATGCCGGCGTTGTTGACCAGGACCGAGACCGGGCCAAGCCGGTCGGCCGCGGCGAACAGGGCGGTGACGTCGGCGCTGGACGACACGTCGGCCCGCACGGCGACCGCCCGGGCACTCGCGGCCTCGCAGCGAGCCAGCACGCCGGCCGCGGCCTCGTCGTCGGTCCGGTAGCTCAGGCACAGGTCCCAGCCGTTCCTGGCCAGCTCGACCGCGATCGCCGCGCCGATCCCCCGGCTTCCGCCGGTCACCACCGCCACACCCCGCTGCGCCGGCATCGACTCGGCTCCGACCGTCACGCCGGCCTCCGTTCCGTCCGTCACGTCCCCGTCTGGCTCCCACGGCGGCGCGGGTCCGCCAGCAGCCTCCCATCTTTGGTGGCCGTCGCCGGGATGGTCCGGCCAGCGGCTTCACGATCGGGCCACGCGCCGTGCTCCGAGGCCGCCGGACGGGGCCTTCCGGCCCGGCGGGCATGAGACTTTCTGCCGTCGTATCAGTGGAAGCCGCGCGTCTGACGCCTTTCGGTGCGGGTATGGACCCACGAGGGATGCGGAACTACCTCCCCCGGGCCCCGCTAGGAGGCACGGAAGCAGGTTCTTTCACGCTTCCTTCGACATAGGGCTTCCCCTTACCTATGAGGCACGTCACAATCGGCCAAAGCAGGTCGGACGGCGCAACCCGAGGAGGAGGCCGTGGAGCAGGCCCAGGACCGGTCCGTCGCGACCACGGTCGCGACCGGCAGCAGTGTGATTGTGGGTCTGCGTGTGGGCGACCCAGGCGAGCTCGCCGATGTCCTGCTCGCCGCCGAGCTCGCGGTGAGCACGGGCGCCAGGCTCGTGGTGGTCGCCGAGCGCGACCGCTGGGCGCGGTTCGCCCGCTGGACGTCCGGCATGTACTGCGCGTTCGGGATGGACGGGGTCGCCCAGGCGTCGCAGACCGCGGAACGGGCCGTCCAGGACGACCTCTACGAGCGGGTGGCCGGCGTGGTCGGGCTGGTGCCGGTGGACTGGACGCTGGTGTGGGCGTCGGGCTCCGCCACCCGGGCGGCGGTCCGCTATGCCCGACGCAACCCCACCGTCCTGGTCATGTTCCGGCCGCCCTGCCGGTAGCCGCCGAACCACGTCCGACGGCCCGGCCCGGCGGTCTCAGACCTGTGGCAGGACCTCGGCGGCGAGCAGCGCGATCTGGTCCAGGTCGTCCATGTCCAGGAGCTGCAGGTACAGGCGGTTGGCGCCGATCTTGGCGTACTCGCCGATGCGGGCGGTGATCTCCGCCGGCGTGCCGGCGAGGGCGTTCTCCTTCAGTTCCGGCACCTCGCGGCCGATCGTCGCGGCCCGCCGGGCGACCTCGGCGTCGTCCCGGCCGCAGCAGACCGTCAGCGCGACCGAGCGGGTGAGGCTGCCCGGGTCGCGGCCGATCTCCTCGCAGGACCGGCGTGTCCCGTCGAACAGCCGGGCCGCCTCCGCGACCGGCTGGAACGCTGCGTTGTACTCGTCGGCGAAGCGGGCGGCCAGTCGCGGCGTACGCACCGGGCCGAACCCGCCGACGATCACCGGCGGGCGTGGGGACTGGACCGGCTTCGGCAGCGCGGGGCTGTCGGTCACCGTGTAGTACCGGCCCTCGAAGCTGAACGTCTCCGTCGCGGTCCACAGGCCGGTGATGATCTCAAGCTGCTCGGCGAGCCGGTCGAACCGCTCGGCCAGCGGCGGGAACGGGATCGCGTAGGCCTTGTGCTCCGCCTCGTACCAGCCGGCGCCGAGGCCGAGCTCCACGCGTCCGCCGCTCATCTCGTCGACCTGAGCGACGGAGATCGCCAGCGGGCCCGGATAGCGGAACGTCGCGCTGGTCAGCATCGTGCCCAGCCGGATCCGGCTGGTCTCCCGGGCGAGGCCGGCGAGTGTCACCCAGGAGTCGGTCGGCCCGACGCCCGGGTCGCCGCCACCGATCCGCGCGTAGTGGTCGGAGCGGAAGAACGCGTCGAATCCGCCCTCCTCGGCGGCACGAGCGACGCCCAGCTGCTGGGCGTAGGTGTTGCCCTGCTGCGGCTCGACAAAGATCCGAAGGTCCATACTCCCTGCCTACCAGCAACCCGGCGGTTCGCGAAGCGGGCACATCCACCAGGTCTGCCCGCCAACAGCTTGCTCACACTAGGTTGGCAATCTGTCACTACAGGTTCGCGGCGGCGCCGCGGAGGGCAGGAAGCCTCCGCGCCGAGCGGGCCGCGCTCGGATGGCCAGACGGCGCCACTCCGGCGAAGGACCACGGCGAGCACCGGACCCCGGCGCGCCATGGCCAGACCTGCCCTGAGAGGCTCCCCGGCAAGAATCACGGCACTGGCGCTGCACGGAGGATGTGTTCCGCGTGAGATCCACGAGCTCAGCCCGCCTCGGCGGGCATCGCCGCGCGGCGGCCGCCGGCCCCGCGCCGACGCGCGCTGGGCGGCCCGGCCGTCGGATCCGGCCCGTCCCGGTGGCCGCGCTGCTGGCTGCCGTGCTGCTCGCGGCCGGATGCTCCAGCACCAGCGCGAACGCCGGCGGGGCCGCGACGTCCGACCCGATGGCCGGCATGAACATGACGACGACGATGCCGGCGCAGCTTCCGCCGGCCGCGACGCCGACCAGCGTCAACGTCTACTCCCACGACGGCGCGAACGCCCTGAGCCCGAACGTCGCCGGGCAGCGGCAGCTGGTGTACGTGCCGAACAGCGACCAGAACTCGGTGGACGTCATCGACCCGACGACGTTCAAGGTCATCGACCACTACGTCACCGGGAAGAACCCGCAGCACGTCGTGCCGGCCTGGGATCTGAAGACGCTGTACGTGACGAACGACCTGGCCAACAGCCTGACCCCGGTCGACCCGACGACCGGCAAGCCCAAGGGCCCGAACATCCCGGTCGACGACCCGTACAACATGTACTTCACCCCGGACGGAAAGTACGCGATCGTCGTCGCCGAGGCCCGCGAGCGGCTCGACTTCTACGACGCGCAGACCTGGCAGCTCGTCCACCAGGTGCACGTGGACTGCCCCGGGGTCGACCACATCGACTACTCAGCCGACGAGAGCTTCCTGGTCGCCACCTGCGAGTTCTCCGGGAAACTCGTCAAGATCGACTGGAAGACCTTCCAGGTGCTCGGCTACCTGACCATCGGCGGGATGCCGCAGGACATCAAGCTCGACCCGCAGGGTGAGGTCTTCTACGTCGCCGACATGCAGTCGAACGGCGTTCACCTGATCGACGCGAAGACCTTCACCAAGATCGGCTTCATGCCGACCGGCAAGGGGGCCCACGGCCTCTACCCGAGCCGGGACGCGAAGGTCCTCTACGTCTCCAACCGGGGCGAGGGCTCGATCTCACTGATCGACTTCGCGACCCGCAGGATCGTCGGTCGCTGGCAGATCCCCGGCGGCGGCAGCCCCGACATGGGCGGCGTCTCGGCCGACGGCAGCGTGCTGTGGCTGTCCGGCCGCTACAACCGCGAGGTCTACGCCATCTCGACGGCGGACGGGCATCTGCTCGCGCGCATCCCGGTCGGCGCCGGCCCGCACGGCATGTCTGTCTGGCCACAGCCCGGCCGCTACTCCCTCGGCCACACCGGCATCCTGCGCTGATCCAGGTTCGTCCAGCTGACCCGGGTTCGTCCACCCGAGCGCGGGGCCGGCCGTCGGCACTAGCCTGATGTCCGGCCCCGCGTCCGTTGTGTGCTGAGGGAGAACCTGTGTCCGTGCTCGACCGTTTCCGCCTGGACGGCAAGGTGGCCGTCGTGACCGGCGCGTCCGCCGGGCTGGGTGTCGCGTTCGCGAAGGCGCTGGCCGAGGCGGGCGCCGACGTGGCCCTGGGCGCCCGCCGGGTGGAGCGGCTCGAGGACACGAAGGCGGTCGTCGAGGCCGCCGGGCGCAAGGCGGTGGCCGTCCGAGCGGACGTCGCGGAGCCGGCCGACTGCCAGGCGCTCGTCGACGCGGCCCTCGCGGCCTTCGGCCGGGTCGACGTGCTGGTCAACAACGCCGGCGTCGGCACCGCCTACCCGGCGACCAGGGAGACCCCCGAGCAGTTCCGTCAGGTGATCGACGTCAACCTGAACGGCTGCTACTGGATGGCCCAGGCCTGCGGTCGGGTGATGAAGCCCGGCAGCAGCATCATCAACATCTCCAGCGTCCTGGGCCTGACCACCGCGGGCCTGCCGCAGGCGGCGTACTCGGCCAGCAAGGCGGGCCTGATCGGCCTGACCCGGGACCTGGCGCAGCAGTGGGGGGCGCGCCGCGGCATCCGGGTGAACGCCCTGGCCCCCGGCTTCTTCGCCTCGGAGATGACCGACCAGTACAAGCCCGGCTATCTGGAGGCCCAGATCCCGCGCGTCCTGCTGGGCCGCTCCGGCGACCCCGAGGAGCTCGCCGCCGCTCTGATCTTCCTGGCCAGCGACGCCGGCTCCTACACCACCGGCCAGGTCCTGACCGTCGACGGCGGCTTCACCGCCACCTAGCCCGACCCGCCCCGACGGGGCCTCAGGTCTCCAGTGGCTTGAGCTCGGTGGTGAAGGCGTCGAGGAAGGGCGGGAGGTCCTCGGGGCGGACGGCCGGGTAGAGGACGAACTTGCTGAACCCGACGGCGACGAACTCCTCGACCTTCGCCCGGATGGCGGCCCACCCGACCGGGAGGTACTCGGCCGGGTCGACCTCCGGCCGGCGCGCCCGCAGGGCCTTCAGGTCCGGCGCTGGCCCGTCGAGGGCGACCCGGATGCTGACGCCGAAATGCTCCGGGTCGACCGTGCGGCCCGCCTCGGCGGCCGCGGCGTTGACGGCGGCCAGCCCCGCGGCCGCCTCGGCCGGGGTGATGAAGCTCGGCAGCCAGCCGTCGCCGAGCCGGCCGACCCGGCGCAGCGCCTTCGGGCCGGAACCGCCGAGCCAGAGATCCAGCGGACGTTCCGGACGGTCGCCGAGCGCGAAGCCGTCCAGGTGGAAGAACTCGCCGTGGTGGGTGACGGAGGGCTCGGACAGCAGGCGGCGCACGACGACGAGCGACTCGTCGAAGACGTCGCCCCGCCGGCCGGCCGGGACCGGGAACGCCTCCCGCTCGGCCGGGCGGGCCGGGCCGAGGCCGACGACGGGTAGCACCCGCCGCGGGGCGAGCGCCGCCAGCGACGCGAGCTGCTTGGCGTAGACGACCGGATTGCGGCCCGGCAGCACGTTGACGGCGGTGCCAACCTTGAGCCGGTTCGTCCGGGCCAGCGCCCAGGCCATCCCCATCATCGGGTCGACCGCCCGGCTGGACAGCTGCTCGGACAGCCACAGCGAGTCCACGTCGACCTGGGCGATCTTCTTCACCAGCGCCGACAGCTCCGTGCCGGAGACCCCACCCAGTCCGATCCCGATCCTGACCTTCACAGCGCCCACCCTCCCGGTCGACCTCGACAGTGGTCAACCCGGCCCGGCCCCAGTCCATGCCGGCCCGGCCCGGTTCGATCGGCTCAACCCGGCTCGATCGGGTCGCTCGGCCCGGCTCGATCGGGTCGGCTCGAGCGGCGGGCGCTCGACGGTTTCCGTCGACCGGTTCATCGATCCGGGTTGACCACTACGGCCGCGCCACGGACCCTGGACGCATGGGTGACATCGGCAAGCCCGAGCGCATCGTCGAGGACGAGCCCATCTCGTGGCCGGACGAGGAGCCGTTGACGGTGCCGGCGTTGCCCGAGCGTGAGCCCGAGCCGGCGGTGGCGCCCGGGCGATGAGCCTGCTCGGGTGGCGGCAGTGGGCGGTGGACCGGGATGGTCTGCTGCGGCCCGCCTGGACGCCCTGGACGCCGTTCCCGGCCGGCCTGCTGCTGTGGCGCCCGGACGGGCTGACCCGGGCGTACTGCCTGCGTGACGCACATGCCCCCGGCGAGCCACCCGGCGCCGCCGTCGGTCCCATCACCGCGGTCTCGCGGCCGGACGACGGCACGCGCCAGCCGGACGACGGCGCACAGGGCGTGATCCCGGCCGACGGCTGCGTCTGCGGCCTCTACGCCTGGCGCGACCCGGAGACCCTCGCCGCGGCCCCGGTCCCGCGCTGGACCAGGCGTCCGATCGTCACGGGCGCGGTTCGACTGGGCGGGCGGGTCATCGTCGGCGAGCGCGGTTACCGCGCCGAGGTCGGGTACCCCGTCGCGATCCACGACCCGAACGGCGTCATCGCGCCCGCCTACCAGGTGGCCCGCTACCGCGACTGGCGCGCGCTGGTCGCCGAATGGCGACCGGAAGCACCGCCCACGGCGGCCTGACGCCCCTCCTGCGCGACACCGGGCGCAACAACAACCACGGATCTCCGGCCAGCGGCGCGTCCGCTCGGTTCCCACGCCTACCTGGCGAAACTCCGCCCATGCCGACAGTGGACCGATCTATGGCAGTGTGGGTGTTCGCATACCCAAAGCGACGATTACTCCAATACGGGTAAAGTGCCGGGCGGCGCGTCGACTTGACGACGCAGGGTGAAGCCGGATCTTCCGGCCGGCTCCGCCGGCGGCCCGGCTCCGTCAGGAGGACTCGTGTCGGCCACCGAGCAAGGCTCCGGCGTCGTCGCCCCCTTCCGGCTCGGCCGCGTCGGCTCGGACGATGCGCTGGGCGCTCCGGAGACCGGCGAGACCAGGCTCGGACGGGGTACCGACGGCGGGCTCCCGATAAGTGCCCGACACCGCCGGCACGCGCGGCGCCGGCTGCCACGCTGGCCACTCGTCTTCGCCGGCTACCTCGTGCTCGCCGCGGTGCTGCTGCGCTCCCTGTGGGCCGACCCGGGCGCCCGTGGCTACGGAGTGTCCGACGCGACGCTGTTCACCTGGTTCATCGGCTGGGTTCCGCACGCCGTGCTGCACGGGTCCAACCCCTTCGTCACGCACCTGCTGAACGCGCCGGACGGCGTCAACATCATGTGGAGCACCCCCGTGGTGCTGCTCGCCTTGTTGATCACGCCGGTGACGATGCTCGCCGGGCCCGTCGTCGCCCTCAACACGCTGCTGACGCTCGCGCCGGCCGTCTCGGCCATCGCGGCGTACGGCGCGGCCCGCCGGTGGGCCTCGACCTGGCCGGCGGCCGTCGCCGGGCTGCTCTACGGGTTCAGCCCGTACATGATCGGCGCGACCCGCGGCCACCTGCACCTGACGTTCGCACCGTTCCCGCCGCTGTTGCTGATGCTGCTCCACGACCTGTTCACCGGCCGCCGGTCGCCGCGGCGCACCGGGCTGTGGCTCGGGCTGCTGGTGGCCGCGCAGGCCCTCGTCAGTGAGGAGCTGCTGGCGACCGGGGCACTGATCGGCGGGCTGGGCGTGCTGATCGCCGCGGCGCGGAACCGGACCGCGGTTCGGGCCCAGGTCGGCCCGCTCGCGCGATCACTCGGCTGGTGCGCACTCGTCGCGGCGGTGCTGCTGGCCTGGCCGCTGTGGATCCAGTTCCGCGGGCCATACCGCGTCAGCGGCTCGATCCAGCCTCATGATGTGGCGGTCTCCGACCTGCTGACGTTCGCCGTCCCCACCTGGGCTCAGTGGCTGGCACCGAACCAGGCGCTGGCCCGCAGCCACCGGTTCACCGGCAACCCGGTGGAGGTCAGCGCGTACTTCGGCGTGCCGCTTCTCCTGCTGCTGGCCGCCCTGTCAGTGCGGCTGCGACGGGATCCGGTGGTGCGGGTGCTCACCCCGCTGTTCGCGATCGTCGTGGTGCTCTCGCTCGGCGGCCATCTGCACGTCGACGGCCGGATCACCAGGATCGTGCTGCCCTGGCTGCTCGCCGAGAAGCTACCGGTGATCGGCAACGCGTTGCCGTCCCGGCTGGCGCTCTACCTGACGCTGTTCGCCGGGCTGGCGCTGGCGATCTGGCTGGAGCAGGTCCGCCAGCGACCCGCGCCGCGGCGCGCGGGCGCCGCGGTACTCATCGCCGCCGTGCTGGTACCGCTGTTCCCCGCCCCGCTGCACGCCCACGAGATGCGCGCACCGACCTTCTTCACGACGGCCGCCGTACGCGTCATCCCGAACGGCGCGCGGGTGCTCGTCGCGCCCTACCCACGCCCGGACATCCCGGACGCGATGCTGTGGCAGGCCCAGGCGGGCTACCGGTTCGCCGTGGCGGGCTGCTACTGCACGGTGCCGGGCCCGGACGGGCGCTCCCAGTTCCACGGCAACGCCAGCCCGCTGACCACCGCGCTGCTGACGGTGGAGGCCGGCACGATGACGCCACGAGCCGCGCTCGCGCTGCCCGGGCTGCGCGAGGCCTACCGGAGGCTGCACCCGGACGCGGTGATCGTCGGTCCGGCCGACCACCACGCCGAGCTCATCGAGCTGGTCACAGGCCTGACCGGGCGTAGCCCGGTGGACGAGCCGGGTGGCGTCGCGCTGTGGCCGGAGTCCTTCCGGGTCTGATCGGTGCGTCGAGACCCGTTCAGGCCGACGACCGATCACGGGTCCGGCGACGCTGGGTAGCGACTCTGATTCACAAGGTATCGACGGTCCGGTCCGGTCGGCCGGTACACCGGGTGCTGACGACCCGGCGAGGCGCACACGAGAAGCTGTTCGGGGTGCCACTCCGGATTGCCGTCCGGGATGATGGAATGGCCGCGGGAAACTCCCGCCGAAGCCGGGGAAGAGCCGAAATGCTCAACCGTCCGGACGTCGGCGGCGCGCGTCCCGCATGTTGGGTGGGGGTGACGTGACAGCCGGGCCAAACCGAGTGGTGGCGGGTCGCTACCGGCTGCTCGCGCCGTTGGGCGCGGGCGCGATGGGCACCGTCTGGCGCGCCTTCGATCAGCTGCTCGATGCCGAGGTCGCGCTCAAGGAGATCGAGTTCGCCGGCGGCGTTCCCGACGAGGAGCGCGCCGACCGGGTCGAGCGCGCGCTGCGCGAGGCCCGGCACGCGACCAAGCTGCGCGCCCACCCGAACGTGGTGACGATTCTTGACGTCGTCCTCGAGAGCGGGCTGCCCTGGATCGTGATGGAACTGGTGCCCTCACGGTCGCTGTTCGACGTCGTGCGCCAGGACGGCCCGCTACCACCGGTCGAGGTGGCCAGGATCGGGCTGGCGATGGTCGACGCACTGGCCGCCGCGGCCGAGTTCGGCATCATCCACCGGGACGTCAAACCATCCAACGTGCTGATGGCGAACGACGGCCGGATCGTGCTCACCGACTTCGGCATCGCGACCGGCGACGGAGATCCGACGCTGACCGTGACCGGCGTTATCGGAACTCCGCTTTACATGGCCCCGGAACGGCTGAACAGCCTGCCGGCCACGCTGGAGTCGGATCTCTTCAGTCTCGGTGGCACTCTTTATTTCGCGGTAGAAGGACAGGCGCCGTTCGCGCGGGACAGTTTCAGCGCGATGCTGGCGGCGATCGTGCTCGCCCCGGTCGCCTACCCACGGCAGGCCGGACCGATCGCCGACGCGCTGATCGGCCTGCTGGAGAAGGACCCGGCGGTCCGGATGCGGGTCGCCGTCGCGCGCCGGATCTTCATCGACAGCATCCGCGCGGTCGACGTCGCGTTCCTCGACCCGGAGGCGACCGCGTCCGCCCCGCGCCGGACCCGCGCCCAGCCCGCCGGAACGACCCAGCCACAGGACGCCCCGGTCGCCGTCCCGGTCACGACCGCGCCTCCGGTGCTGGCCGCCGCTCGGCCGGCGCCGCGGGCCGAGCCCGCGGGCGGACGGCCGGCGCCGCCGAGCGAGCTGACCGCGACCGAGGAGGACGGCGCGATCGCGCTGAGCTGGGAGCCCTCGCCGACCCCCGGCGTCGTCTACCGGGTGTTCCGGCTGGTCGCGGACCCGGCGGCGCCGAACGGCTGGCGCGCCCGGGGTCTCGGCACGACCGGCGTCACCGGGCTGGTCGACGCCGGAGTCCCCAAGGGTGTGCCGTTCCGGCACGAGGTCGTCGCAGTGCTGCGCGACCCGTCTGGCCACACGATGACCGTCGGGCCGGACTCGCCGTCCGCGTCAGCGCCGGTCGGCACCGCGCCCCGAACCATGTCGCCCCGGATCCACGGGCTGCGCGCCGACCTGCTCGGCGACGCGATCGCGCTGTCCTGGCGGCCGATGCCCGGCCAGAACGAGGTCGTCATCGAGCGGGTCTTCGACCCGTCCTCGTCGTTCCAGGGCGCGATGCGCCGGTTCCGCGGCACCGGCGGGCAGTACCTCGACCACGACGTCCAGCCGGGGGCGACCTACCGCTACCGGGTCTGGGTGGCTCCGGCCGTCCACGGCACCCTCGCGCTCGACCTGGCGGAGGGCGCCGAGGTGGCCGCCACCGCGGTCCCCCGCCCGCGCGCCGTCACCGACCTGGAGAGCCAGCGGACCCCGGGCGGCACCGTGCTGCGCTGGACGAGCGTGCCCGGTGCCGTCGTCCGGGTCTACGCGACCCCGGTCGCGACCGGGTCAGGGCTGTCCGGGACGGGGCCGTTCGGGCCGGCGGGGCACGAGGTGCGGGTCGGGTCGCTGGAAGGCAGGGCCCGGCTGGTCGGCGAGAGCCGCCGTGGCCGCCTGCTCGACCCCGAGGGGGGCGCCGACGTCGTCTACTCCCCGGTCAGCGTGGCCGGCGACCGCGCCATCATCGGTGCCGCCGTCATGCCAGGATGACCGCTGCGCCGCGGCGCCTGGGCGCCGTTCGGGGGCGGAGAACCGATCCCCTTCTGTAGAGGATGCACGATGAGCGAGGCGGGGTCCGTCCGGTACGAGGACGTCGACGAGACGACGGCCAGGACCGCGAGCCGGCGGTACTGGGAGGACGAGGCGGCCGCCTACCAGAAGGAGCACGGGGCGTTCCTCGGCGACGTCGACTTCTGCTGGTGCCCGGAGGGGCTGCGCGAGTCCGAGGCCCGGCTGCTCGGTGACGTCTACGGCAAGCGGGTACTGGAGGTCGGCTGCGGCGCGGCGCAGTGCGCCCGCTGGCTGACCGCGCGCGGCGCGCGGGTCGTCGGCGTGGACCTGTCCGCGGGCCAGCTCGCACACGGCGCCGCGCTCGGGCGCCGGACCGGGATCGAGGTCGGGCTCGCGCAGGCGGACGCGACCGCGCTGCCGATCGCGTCGGAGTCGGTGGACCTGGCCTGCTCGGCGTTCGGGGCGGTGCCGTTCGTCGCGGACAGCGGCGCGGTGATGCGCGAGGTCGCCCGCGTGCTGCGCCCGGGCGGGCGGTGGGTGTTCTCGACGAACCATCCGATGATCTGGTGCCTGCCGGACGAGCCGGACGAGACCGGGCTGCGCGTCATCCAGAGCTACTTCGACCGGCGCGCCTACCTGGAGCGCGACGGTGGAGGTCGGCCGGCGTACGTCGAGACGCACCGCACGATGGGCGACCGGGTCCGCGAGATCGTGGCCGCCGGCCTGGTGCTGCTCGATGTCGTGGAGCCCGAGTGGCCCGAGGAGAACACCGAGATCTGGGGCCAGTGGGGGCCGGTGCGCGGCTACTACGTGCCTTCCACCGCGATCTTCGTGACCGCCCGACCGGAGTGATCCGACCCGGCCGGGACCGGCCGGAGGCAACGAGAGGCGCACCGTCTCGGTAACGATGCGTTATCGAGACCTCAACAATCTACGGACAAGTCCCACTTGAGACACAACGACCTGGCCTGGTCGCAGTCCACCCGGCTTGCCCCGTTATGTTTGGCCCCGCATTCGCCGTTAGGGGCTGTCTGTGTATCACGCCAACCACCCCACCGGGGATGTATCGCCCGAGAGGCGACACATCCCCGTGGTTCGCACGCGCGCTGGAGCTGTCCTCGCGGCCTGCGCGCTCGCCGTCGTGGCGGCTGGGTGTACCTCTACCAGCAGCGATACAAAGTTCACCCCGGCCGCACCCGGCAGCAGAACGCTGCCGAGCGTCGCGCCGTTCGAGCTGCCGGACCTGAACAGCTTCATCAGGCTGCCCGACGGGAGCCTGATGTCGTCGGTCAACTCGGACTACCTGTTCGACGTCGGCAGCGACAAGCTGGTGCCCGACGCGACCGCCGAGATCGAGAAGATCGTCCCGGCGATCCAGACCCACGACGGTCCGGTCCAGATCCTCGGTTTCACTGACGGTGTCGGAACGGACTCCTACAACCAGGACCTGTCGCAGCGCCGCGCTGACGCGGTGAAGGCCATCCTCGTGGGGGCCGGCGTCAAGGCGTCGCTCCTGCAGGCCATCGGGAAGGGCTCGGACGGCGCGCCCGCTGGCGTGCCCGACTCGACCCGTCGCAAGGTGGAGATCGTCCTCAAGTGAGCACCCTGACCGCCGCGCGCCCGATCCGCCGCCTCGCGCTCGCCCTGGCCGGCGTGCTGATCCTCGTCCCCGTGCTGGCCGGCTGCGACCTGAACAGCGTCCTGGGCAAGAAGGCCGACTGTTCCCTCTACCAGGCCAAGACGAAGAGCAAGAACGCCACGCCGCTGCTGCTCGTACTCCTCGACCTGTCGAACAACTCGGCCGACACGGGGCAGCAGGTCGCGACCGCGCTGAAGCCCTACCTCGACGACGCCCTGTCCGACGGCGCCTACGTCAAGCTCGTCGCCAGCGGCGGGTCGGCCGCCGGGCTCAAGACGTTCTCCTGCTTCTCCGGCTCGACGCCCTACCTCGTCAAGCGGAACAACTCCAACCGCCAGAACAAGGACCGGGCCGCCGGCTCCGTGCAGCTCCAGACGCAGATCACGAACGACGTCCAGGAGACGCCGATCAGCCAGACCGGCAGCGTCACCAGCCTGCTCGGCGGCGTTCCGGACGACATCCAGGCAGTCAAGGCGGTCCCCGGTGTGAAGATCGGCACCGTCACCGTGCTGGTGTGGAGCGACCTGCTCGGCAACGGCGGAGACCAGGACTGCATGAACGTCGAGAACAAGCAGGCCTCCGTACAGGTGGCCGAGGCCGTGGTGTCCCGCTGCTTCGCCGCCCAGCAGATCAGCCCCGTGAAGGACGCGAAGATCCGCTTCATCGACGTCAGCCAGGGGAACCTGACACCTCCCCAGCAGAACCTCTCCCGGTATCTGCGCGGCGAGCTATGCCGGCGGCTGAGCAGTGACTGCAGCTAGCCGCGCCGCGGCCACCGTGCGCCGCGTGGAGTCGCCCACCCGGGTGGCACCACGCGGCCTTGCCGTCAACGGGATCAACCCGGTCACCACCGGAAGCGCACCAATCAGGGCCACCCAGCCAGAAGTCGGCGCGACGCCACGCCACCTTCGCGCCACCGGCGGCCTCATCACCGAGGGTCATCGACCGGAGGCAGCGGCATGAGCATCTACGATCAGAACTCCCGACCTACGGAAGTGACGACGGCTCCGCAGGAGTCCTTCGTCGCGTCCACGCAGTCGATGGCGCGGGCGAAGAAGCGTCCGGGCGGCTCCTTCAGCGAGCACCGGGACCAGCACTATGCGCCGGCGCTGATGCGCTCCGGAGCCGTGATCTCCGTCTGCGTCCTCGCGATGCTGGTCGTCGTCGGCTTCCTGTGGCTCACGCTGCCACCCAAGTCGTCCGTGCGGGTCTCCGTGAGCGGCTCGATCTTCGTCACGGCGATCGGCTTCTTCCTGTCCGGCAACACGTTCCGGCTGCGCGACGTGCGGCGCCGGGTCGGGAACCGGGCCAGGGCCGGGCTGATCGCGCCGATCGACGCCCTCTCCGAGCTGCCGCCGCGGGACACCATCCACCGCCGGTTCATCATCGGCGCGGTGTCGGCTGGCGTCGGCCTGACCGCGCTCGTCATCGTCGCGGTGCTCGCCCGCGGCGAGGACGACAACAACGCGACGATCATCGCCCCGATCATCGGCGCGATCTTCGCGATGCTCTGCTTCCTCGCCGGCAGCTACTCCCGCCCGATCGACTGACGGCGACCGATCTGATGGCGTCACCCAGGCCGATGCCCCCCGCCGGCCCAGCACACCGGCCACGAATCATCGCCGTGGCCCTGAACACCACCGAAACAGGCACGAAGAGATACGGAAAGCGAGACCCAGGTGCTGCGCAGGGGTAACCAGCCAGGGAAACTGGCCAAGCAGCTGATTCGCCGGGTCGGGGACGCCGACGTGGCCTTGGCGGGCGCCGAAACCCGTCCCAAGGTGCTCAAGACCCTCGAGGACGCCGAGGTGCAGGAGGTCCGGGCTGCCACCCGGGCCGACGCACGCTCCCTCGAGGAGCAGATCGCCGAGCTTCGCACGGAGATCGACGCCCGGGCGGAGCGGCGCGAGCGGCAGACCGAGCTGATGCGGCACAAGGTCGAGCAGGCCCGGCTGTGGCGCAGCGTCGGCGTGCAGGAGCGCATTCCCCAACTGCACCTGGGGAAGGCCGCGCGCAGCGCCGTGCTCATCGTGCTGGCCGCGCTGGACTTCTATGTCTTCGCGAGCGCGTACGCCAGCGTGGACGACGTCGGCCAGTTCACCGTGAGCTGGTGGCTGGGCGGTCTGCTGGGTATCGCGGTCTTCTTCGCGGGCTTCGCGCTGTCGCACGCCATCAAGGGCTCGATCCTCGCCCGCGCCCAGCGGCAGTTCCTGCACGCGGCCGACAACGGCCGGCTCAACATCGACCAGGACGTCCGTCCGCAGCTGGTCGACTCGAAGTCCTCGCCGCTCGCCCTGTGGCTCACCGCGGTCATCTTCTTCATCCTGATGATCGCCGGCGTCCTGGTCCGGGTCCAGGGCAGCGCGGCCAACGCGTCCCTCGCGCTGATCCTCTTCCAGGGCCTGATCCCGCTGGTCGCCGTCGTCGTCGAGCTCTACCTGCACGACCCGATGGAGCGCGACGACCCCCTGCCGACGTGGCGGGACCGGCGCCTGGAGCGCAAGCTGGCCCGGGCCGAGCGGCGGCTGCGGGTCGTCGCGGCACAGGTCGAGGCCCGAGTCGCCAAGATCGAGAAGCTGTACCGGGTCGAGGAGGCCATCCTCGACGTCGAGCAGAAGGACATGGGCCTGCGGCACACCACGGACCTGGTCCTCAACGGCGGCCACATCCCGACCGTCTCGTCCAACGGACGGGTGGCCGAGGTCGACCGCGACCAGCTCGAGAAGACCATCAAGATGGCTCGCAGCAGCCGTTCGTAACGGCACCTGATCCCAGCGAGGGCTGGGGTGGCCGCCTGACTCCTGGGCCGGCCGCCCCAGCCCTCGTCGTTTGCCGCGACCGGCCACCAACTGGTCAGCCGCCTGTGGGGAGCCGGTTACGGCGGGCACCGGAGCGGTCGCAAGAATGGGGCATGCTCACCGAGGACGACGTTGACGACATCGTGATCAAGGCGGCCGGGGACGGGCGGCACGATGCCGCTGCGACCCGGTTCGAAGAGCTGGCCGGGCGGCCTGAGCTGCACGGCGAGGAGATCAACCGAGCATCGCTGCTGGTCGACGCCGGTGGGCAGCACGGGCTCGCCGGCGACTGGGACGCGGCGATCCGCTGCTACCGGGAGGCTGTCGCCGACGGCGGCGCCCAGACGATCGACCCCCGGGTCTGGCTGCACGACGCGCTGCTGCGCCGCGGCCAGCTGGAGGAGGCGGCGACCCTGCTCAAGCAGCTGAGGGCCACCCGCAGCCAGGACCCGGACTTCTACGCCGCGGTCGCCGAGTCGCTGGAGGCGCAGGGCCTGCTGGCCGACGCGCACACCTGGTTCACCATGGGCTACCACCGCTGCGAGAACGCCGACGTGCCGGAGTTCCTGCTGGACCTGCTGCTGGTCGGCCGCCGCCGGGTCCGCGCCAGCCTCGGCTATCCCGTCGACGACCTCGACGAGCTCGCCGAGGACTACCTCGCCGCCGCCGGCGACTAGTGCCACACCTGGCCTGCTCCGGCCCCGCCGAGGCACGGGCTTGATCGCCAGTCTGGCCGCCCGCCCACTGGCCGCGTCAGTCGCCGGGCCCCGCGAGGTCCACCCGCTGGCTTGATCGTCGTTTTGGCCCTCCCATGGTCACAGAACCGGTGCGGTTACAGCCACGCGAGGGCCAAAACAGCGATCTTGCTGGTCTCGGGACGAGGCCGGGCTCGATGGACCGCCGTGACCTGGCGGACTCCCAGCGAAGCCACGTTTGCGGCCCGGCTGAAATGGGAGCATGCGGGCATGAGGTCGGGGGAAGCGCCGGAGCGGGGGCCCGCGCCGCACGCCGCCGACGGCGACGATGCGGCCAGAGGCGACGCGGCACGAGGCGACGCGGCCAGAGCTGACGCAGCCAGAGGCGGCGCGGCCCGGAACAAGGCGCCCGCCGACGGCGGGGACGGGTACGACGAGATCAGCGACCGCGAGGGCGGCGCCCGCGCAAGGGCCCAGTTTCCCGAGCGGCTGCCGAGCCTGGAGGAGCGGCGGCGCGCGGCGGGCGGCGGGCCGAGCCGACGCCGGGTACTCGTGGCCGGCGCCGGGGTGGTGGTCGGAGCGGGCCTCGTAGCGGCCGCAGGCGGCGCGGTGTACGAGGGCTGGCTCCCGGGTCGGCCGCGGCTGATCAGGGCGGTCGAGGGCTGCGGAACCCCCGGCACCCCGCCGGCCGGCGTCACCGCCGGCCCGGTCACCACCACGACCTTCCGGAGCGCCGCCCGCCGCCGCGACGTGAGCCTGGTCGTCGCCTATCCACCGGGCTACGCCCCGCGGCCGGCCTCCGGCGGCGGGACCACCGGGGCCCCCGGCAACCGCACCACGACCGGCACCGGAGGGCTGCCCGCGCTGCCGCTGTGCCTGGTGCTGCACGGCCGCGGCGACGACGCCCACGCCCTCGTCTCCGGGCTGGCGGGGCCTTCCTACCTGGCAGCGGCGACGGCCTCCGGGGTGGCACCGTTCGCGCTGGCCGCGGTCGACGGCGGCGAGACGTACTGGCATCGGCGGGCGAACGGCGACGACCCCGAGAAGATGCTGCTCGAAGAGGTCCTGCCCCGGCTCGCCGCGCAGGGGATCGGGGTCGACCGGTTCGGGGTGCTCGGCTGGTCGATGGGCGGCTACGGCGGGCTGCTGCTGGCCCGTCGGCAGCCGGCCCGGGTGGTCGCCGTCGCCGCGAGCAGCCCAGCGGTCTGGGGCAGCTATCCGGACGCGGCGGCCGGCGCGTTCGACTCGGCCGCCGACTTCGCGGCCAACCGGGTCCTCGGCGTCGGCCCCGCCGGTGAGGTCAGCTACCGGATCGACTGCGGCAACGCGGATCCGTTCAGCCCGCGCGCCCACGAGCTCGCCACCGAGCTGGGCGCGGCCGAACGCGACTTCACGGTCGGCTGCCACGACTTCGGCTTCTGGCGCCGTCAGCTTCCCGCCCAGCTGGCCTTCCTCGGCGGCGCCCTGTCCGGCTGACGGCGAGACAGGGGCCCGGGACGGGAAGACGGCGGGGGCGGTCCGGAGTTGTGCCAGGACGTGACGTCGCAGCCTGGCGGGCTCGCACCCGTGCCGTTTCCCCTGCCGTTGTCGGTGCTCGATCTCGTGCCGGTCGGGACCGGGGTGACGCCAGGGGACGCCATCCGCAACTCGCTCGACCTGGCTCGACGGACCGAGCAACTCGGCTTCACCCGTTACTGGCTGGCCGAACATCACGGCATGCCGGGCATCGCGAGCGCGGCGACGGCCCTGCTGATCGGCCAGGTCGCGGCCGCGACCGAGACGATCCGGGTCGGTTCCGGCGGCGTCATGCTGCCCAACCACGCGCCCCTGGTCGTGGCCGAGCAGTTCGGCACGCTCGGCGCGATGTTCCCCGGCCGGATCGACCTCGGCCTCGGCCGTGCCCCCGGCACCGACCAGGCGACGGCACGGGCACTGCGCCGCATCACGGGCCGGGTCCTCACCGAGGACGAGTTCCCCGACCAGCTGGCCGAGCTGACGACCTTCCTGGCCGGTGCCGAGTTCCCCCAGGGCCACCGGCTGCACGGCGTGACGGCCTTCCCGCGCGCCGAGATGCCGCCGATCTGGCTGCTCGGGTCCAGCGGCTACAGCGCCCAGGTGGCCGGAATCCTGTCGCTGCCGTTCGCCTTCGCGCACCACTTCAGCGCGCAGAACACGCTGCCCGCCCTGGAGCTGTACCGCTCCTCGTTCCGGCCATCGGCTGGCCGCGAGCGGCCGTACGCGATGGTCGCCGCCGCCGTGCTGGTGGCCGACACCGATGAGCGCGCGGAGTGGCTCGCCGGCCCGATCCGGCTGACCATGATGCGCCTGCGCACCGGCCGGCCCGGGACGTACCCGACGCCGGAGGAAGCCGAGGCCTACCCCTGGACCGACCAGGAACGCCAGGTCGCGCGCCAGGCGACCGCCTCGCATGTCGTCGGCTCGCCTGAGACGGTCCGCCGCGGGCTGCGTGACCTGCTCGACGCGACCGGCGCCGACGAGCTGATGGTCACCACGAACGTGCACGGCCACGCCGACCGCGTCCACTCCTACGATCTGCTGGCCGAGCTCGGCAGGGACCTCGGGTCGGCCCGGACGCCGGCCGGCGCGGTCGGCGAGGCCGCGCGCCCGACCAGCTGACCTCCAGCGCGGACCCGGGTGGCCACGCCGCGGTCAGGCGCCGGCCGGGCGGCCCCGGACGTCGGACCGCGGCGTCTCAGGCGCCGTCAGGCAGTCGGCGCCGTCAGGCGGCCGGGCGGGCGGCATCGGCCGCGCTGGCGAGGTCGCGGGCGGGCTTCGCGGGCCGCGTCATCTTCGACGGGTGCAGCACCTTCTCGGTGATGCGGGCGACCAGGCCCCGCGGCAGGAAACGCGGCGCGTTCGCCGTCAGGCGGTAGAGCCAGCCGTCGATGGCGTACGGCGCGCCGCGCTTGAGGCCGCGGAAGGCGGTGGCGACGACCTCGTCGGGGGTCCGCAGCCGGCCTCCGGTCGCGACCTCGTAGCCGAGGCCCTCGAAGAAGTCGGTGTCGGTCTGGGCCGGGCAGAGCGCCATGATCTGCACGCCCCGGTCGCGGTACTCGGCCCACAGCGCAGTGGTGAACGACAGGACGAACGCCTTCGCCGCGCCGTAGACGGCCATGTGCGGCACGGCCTGGAACGCCTGCACCGAGCTGAGGTTGATCAGCGTGCCGTGGTCCCGTTCAAGCATGCCGGGCAGGAACAACCGGGTCATCCGCTCGACCGCGGCGCACAGCAGCATCACCTCGCGGTGGTGCAGGTCCTGATCGAGATCGTGGTAGTAGCCGTGCTGGCCGAAGCCGGCGTTGTTGACCAGGATGTCGATCGTGAGCCCCAGCTCGGCCACCCGCGCGGCGAGCCGGTCCGGGCCCTCCTCGAGGGCGAGGTCGACGCCGATCTCGTGCACCGTCACCGGATGGCGCCGGCGCAGCCAGGCCGCCGCCGCCGGAAGCTTCTCGTTCGGCAGCGCGGCGATCACCACGTCCGCGCCGCGGCTCGCGAACCCGTCCGCCAGAGCCAGGCCGATGCCTGACGAGGCGCCCGTGACCAGGGCGGTCTGCCCGCTGTAGTCGCTCACCTTGATCACGCTCTCCCCGCCGCGGACACATGCCGCCGCTCGCCGGCAACCCGGTACATCTTCCGGATTGTGGCGAAGCGGCCAGAGCCATCTTCGGCCATGGGCAGGGGTAGATCTTCACGTGGTGGTTACATCCGTACCCTTACGGGAGTGTCGGGTGCCCATCTGAACACGTATGGGCGCTACCAGTCGTCGACCGTGACCGTCAGCCCGACCGGACATACCAGTAAATAACTGAAAGTTTCCGATCGGTGACGGAGCGGATCGGCGAAGTCAGAAAGGCGACATGACCCGCGACGTCAGCGGTCCAGCAACGCGCGCAGCGCCTTGCGGTCGGTCTTCAGCACGCTGGTGATCGGGATCGTGTCGACGACCAGCACCTCGCGCGGGTACTTCACCGCCGAGATCCGCTCCCGGGAGAAGGCGACGAGCTCCGCCGGCGTCACCGTCGCCCCCGGCGCGAGCTGGACGAAGGCGACGATCTCCTCCCCACGCGTCGCGTCCGGCCGGCCGACCACACCGCAGGCGACCACCTTGGGGTGCGTGAGCAGCACGTCCTCGACGTCGCGTGGGTAGACGTTGAAGCCGTTGCGGATGATGACGTCCTTGATCCGGTCGACGACGTAGAGGTAGCCGTCCTCGTCGCACTTCCCGACGTCGCCGGTGTGCAGCCAACCGCCGCGCAGCACATTGGCCGTCTCCTCGGGCGCGTTCCAGTAGCCGCGCATCAGCGACGGCCCGCGCAGGCAGATCTCGCCGTCCTCGCCGACGACCGCCTCGGTACCGTCGCGCCGCTCGATGCGCACCTCCACACCCCCGACGGGCTTGCCGACGCTGCCGATCCGGATGGCGCCCCGCGGCGCGGACGAGACGATCGCGGCCGCCTCGGTGCAGCCGTAGCCCTCGGCCAGGGCGATGTGCGGCAGCCGGCGCTGCCACTCCAGAGCGGTCTCCCGCGGCAGCGCGGCGCTGCCGCTGACGACCCTGCGCAGGCTGGACGTGTCGTGACTCTCGACCGGCGTGTCCAGCAGCATCCGGATCATCATCGGGACGAGGGCGCTGATCCGCACCCGGTGGCGGGCGACCAGCGTCAGGAACTCGCCTGGGTCGAACCAGCGCATCAGCACGGACGTGCCGGGACGCGTCGAGTGCAGGCCCATCACGTTGATGGCGAGCCCGTAGACGTGGGACAGCGGCAGCGGGGACAGGCCAGCCAGCCGGCTGCCGTCCTCGGGCGTCTCCTCCTCGTGGGAGACGTTGGCCGCCCAGGCGGCGGACGACAGCGCGTCGTGGGTGAGCACGACGCCCTTGGAGCGGCCGGTCGTGCCGCCGGTGTAGAGGAGCGCGGCCATCTCGGTGGACGAGGTGTCGACCAGCCCGGCCGCCTCGGCGGCCTCCAGCTCGGCGAAGTCGACCACCGGTGGCACCGGGCCGCTCCCGGCCCCCGCGAGGTCGGCACCCCCGGAGAGGCCCGGGGCATCGCCGGCGACCACGACGGCGGCGACCGTAGGCACGCCGGTCGCGGCGCCCAGCACCTTGGGCAGGAAGTCCGGGGTGGTGACGACGAACCGGGCGCCGCTGTCGGTGAGCACGTGCCGCAGCTCCGGCTCGCTGAGCAGGAACAGCACCGGCGTGACGACCGCGCCGGCCCGCCAGACCGCCGTGTAGGTGATCCCGACCTCGGGGCAGTTGGCCATGCAGACGACGACCCGGTCACCCGGCAGCAGGCCGGCGGCCCGCAGCCCTCCGGAAAGCCGGGCACCCCGTTCGATCAGCTGGGTGCCGGTCCAGCGCTGGTCCTCGAAGTAGAGCAGCGTCTCGTCGCCCACTCGTTCCTTCGCCAGCTCGGCCAGCAGGCCGAGGCTGCTGCCGGTCGCCATCGTCCCGGTCACCGTCATCGCGTCACGTTCCCTTCGCGCCCGGACGGCCGCCAGTCGGGCCGGCGGGGCCAGGTCGGATACTCGTGAGGTACGACACACGTCCGCGATTGGCATGCTGCACCCATCGCGGCGCGGACACCAGAGATCCATTCCGGCGCGCCGGACCGGCCGGTCAGAAGGCCTGGCCCTCGCCGCGGTAGGTCGGGACCGGGCGGACCGAGCCGTCGGCGTCGACGAGGTGCAGCAGGTTGACGTGCTCGCACAGCTCGCCCGCCTTGGCGTGCCGGAACCAGACCCGGTCGCCGATCCGGAGCCGGTCCGCCGCCGGGCCCCGCAGCGGGGTCTGCACCTCACCGGCCCCCTCGGTGCCGACGAACCGCAGGCCGGAGGGGTGCACGGGCCGGGGCACCCGGTCCGGCCCTGGCGGCCCGGAGGCGATCCAGCCGCCGCCGGCCACCGTCACGATCCCGGGCGTCGGGCGGCGCACGACCGCCAGCGCGAACAGGGCGGCCGGCGCGGGCGTGAAGGCCTGGTACCGGTCGAACAGCGTCGGCGCGTAGAGCCCGGAGCCGGCGGCGATCTCGGTGACGGCCGGCTCCGCCGTGGTCCAGTGCACGCTGCCGGTGCCGCCGCCGTTGACGAACTCCAGCCCGCCTCCCGCCGCGGTGGCGACCTCGCCCACGGCGGCCACCACGGCGGCGCGGCGCTCTGCGAGCTCAGCCATCGAACGGGCCTGCATCCGGCGCACGACCTCGGCCCGCGCCCGCGCGCCGGCCCGCGCCGTCCGGCCGAGTGGGGCGGCGCCGTCGCCCAGGTCCGCGGGAACGTCGCCGAGGCCGGCGACCTGGGCCTCGTACGCCATCACACCGACGAGCGTGAACCCCGGCCGCGCGACGACCGCCCGGGCGAGCTCGCCGGCCTGCGTGACCGAGTGCACCGGCGAGCGACGCACGCCGACGTGTACCCGGCCCCCGGCCAGCCGCAACGAGGCGTCCAGGTCGAGACAGACCCGCAGCGCCGGGCGGTCCGGGCCGACGACCTCGTCGATCAGGTCGAGGTGGCCGACAGAGTCCACCATGAGCGTCACCCGGGCCGCGGCCAGCGGGCTGGCGGCCAGGGCGCGCAGCGCGACCCGGTCCGTCGTGGGATAGCCGACGACGACGTCCGGGAACTCCTCGGCGAGCCAGACCGCCTCGGCGAGGGTGTAGGCGAGGATTCCGGCGAACCCCTCGGTCGCGAGCACCTCACGCAGCAAGGCCCGGCAGCGCACCGACTTGCTGGCCACCCGGATCGGCTTCCCGGCCGCCCGACGGACCAGGTCGGCGGCGTTGGCCCAGAACGCCGGCAGGTCGACCACCGCGAACGGCGAGCTCAGCGCCGAGGTGGCCGACTCCAGCCGGTCCCAGTCCGGCTCGGGAGCGACCGGCGGCGTGCCAGACCTGCCAGACCCGCCAGGGGCCGTCGAGCTGGAGGCCGTCGGCCCCGTTGGCATCTCCGCGCGCATCTTGGCCACCACCTGCCCATCGTGTCGGTTACGGTCACGCCTGGCCAGCGTTCTTTGATCGATTCCAGGCTCGACCGCCGGTTCGGATCCACCCCGTTCGTTCCCGCGAGACCGCCACAAGATCACAGCCGGGTTCGCGCGCATAGGGCAAGATGAGACGGCGAACGCCAGTCATCTCACCGGTGCCCCGTCCTGGCTGCGCGGGGACGCTAGGCGCGGACGCTCGGAGGTAATCAGTGGGCTCTTCCGCCGGCTGGCGGCAAAGGCGGTCGGAGACCCCGACGGCGTGGACGAACTGGGCGGGCAACCAGACGGCGACGCCGGCCGAGGTCGCGCACCCGGCCGGCCCCGACGAGGTCTCGACCCTGGTACGCAAGGCCGTCGACGGTGGTTCGCGGCTGCGCCCGATCGGGACCGGCCACTCGTTCACCGCGATCGGGCGGCCTGACGGTCCGGACACGACCCAACTGGTGCTGGACCGATGCGCCGACCTGCTCGCGCTGGACGCCGCCAGCGGGCTGGTGACCGTCGGCGCCGGGATGACGCTGAGCCGGCTCAACCGGCTCCTCGCCGAGGCGGGGCTCGCGTTGACCAACCTCGGCGACATCGAGCGGCAGACGATCGCCGGGGCGCTGGCGACCGGCACCCACGGCACCGGCGCCCGGTTCGGCGGCCTCGCGACCCAGGTACGGGCCTTCGAGCTCGTCCGGGGCGACGGGGAGATCGTGCTGTGCTCGGCGCACGACCAGGCCGACCTGTTCGCCGCCGCCAGGGTGGGGCTCGGCGCTGTCGGGGTCGTCACCTCGGTGACGCTGCAGGCGGTGCCGCTGTTCGCGCTGCGGGCCGACGAGGGCTCGGCCCGGCTGCCGGAGCTGCTGGACGGTTTCGACGAGTTCGCCGACGGCGTCGACCACGCCGAGTTCTACTGGTTCCCGCACACCGACCGCACGCTGACGAAGCGCAACACCCGGATTTCCCTGTCCGCCGGGCAGAGTGAGCTCGAACCACTGGGCCGGATGCGGGGATGGTTCTCCGACGAGTTCCTGTCCAACCGGGTCTTCGGCATGGTCGTCGCCACCGGCCGGCACGCACCGCGCACCATTTCGCCGGCGGCCAGGGTCAGCTCCCGGGCACTCGGCGCCCGCACCTTCACCGACCTTTCCTACAAGGTGTTCACCTCGGAGCGGCGGGTGCGTTTCAAGGAGATGGAGTACGCGCTCCCGAGGGCCGCGCTGGTCGACGCGATCCGCGAGCTGACGGCCGCGGTGGAACGCTCCGACCTGCGGATCTCCTTCCCGGTCGAGGTCCGGGTCTCGGCGCCGGACGAGATCTGGCTGTCGACGGCGCACGGCCG
Source organism: Frankia sp. AgB1.9 (assembly GCF_016786355.1). GTDB lineage: Bacteria > Actinomycetota > Actinomycetes > Frankiales > Frankiaceae > Pseudofrankia. Next base: position 7,175 of record NZ_JADWYX010000063.1, on the reverse strand, counting down.
GGAGACCGGCTACGTCGCGGTGCACGTCGACCACGGCACCCCGCACGAGGAGTATTTCGGGATGGTCGAGGCCATCATGACCGCGGCAGGCGGCCGGCCGCATTGGGGAAAGCTGCACACCCAGACCGCGGAGACCCTTCGGCCGCGTTACCCGAAGTTCGACGACTTCCGAGCCGTCCGTGCCCAGAGCGACCCAGCGGGGGTCTTCACCAACGACTACCTCGACCAGGTCCTCGGGCCTGTGGCCGGATAGTGACTCCGGCATTCCCGACTGGCGGTTACTCGGGTAGCGCCGTGTCGGCTGGGTCCCAGGAGTCGGCGGCCCAGTCGTCCAACTGCCAGGGCGCGGACGGGTCGATGCGTTCCAGCTCGACGTGCAGGGTGTAGCTGGACTCGCTCAGCCAGCCGCGGGGGTAGCCGATTCGCTCCTGCGCATAAGCCACGCCTTCGCCTCCTTCACCCGTGCCGCCGTCGCGCCCGGTCCCTCGACCGGCCCCGTCACGGCTACCAGAACGGGCGGAAGCGTACCGTCGCCAACTGGTTGCATCGACCCGCTGTCGAGTGCGAGACAAACGGCTCGAAACGGCACCGGCCGACGTTCCCGCGACCAGGAGCACACCGGCCCGATCCTCTGGTGAACCTGCTGGCTATCCCGTCGCCTTGATCGCTGTTTTCGCCCTCCGGTGGCTACGAAACAGCGCCGGATACGACCACCGGAGGGTCGAAACAGCGATCATGGGGGCCGAAGCCGGCCGAACCTCGCCGGAGGTGGTTCTAGAACTCGTGGCGGACGTCGGCCCATTCGCCTTGGGTGATGGCGTGAAGCTCGTCGGGATTGGTCGGGAAGACCGCGTTGGGGGTTCCGGCCGCGGCCCACAGCTCGGCGTGGGCGAGCAGGTCGCGGTCGAGGAGAATGCGCATCTCGGTGGCGTGCGCGACCGGGGGAACGCCGCCGATGTTGTAGCCGGTCGCCTCGCGGACGGTCTTGGCGCCCGCGCGGCCCACCGGGCTGCCGAGCAGCGCCGAGACCTTGTCGGTGTCGACCTGGTTCAGACCCGACGCGAGCACCATTATGGGCTGGTCGCCAGCCAGGAAGACCAGGCTCTTCACGATCTGCCCGACCGAGGTGCCGAGCGCCTCGGCGGCCTCGTTCGCGGTGTGTGAGCTGTTCGGCAGCTCGCGGGCTTCGCCAGCGGCGCCCAGCTCACGCAGGCGCTCCTGAAAACGCTCCACCGTCGGATGCATGACGTTCCCTGCTTCTTGATCGAATGTTCAGTACATGTGCTGTGCTGGTCTATCAGGACCCGGCTGCCCGCGCACACGCATCGACGCCGGACACTCCGTTCGCTGAGCGTCCGTCAGCCATCCGTTGGCCCACGACGTCGTGCGGCGGGAGACGCGCCCCGTGCGATAACCCGCTGGTCCGCGATGGCGGACGCGCGGTAACCACCCCGATTCCAGCCCCGTATTCGCGCGCCCTCCAGGACCGCACGCTCGCCGGGGAGGACAAAGATTAGCCGGCCGCTCCAGGCACCCGGACGCCGGCCGTCACCAGCCCGAACACGGCACCGGTCAGGCCAGCGCGGCCGGCTGGGCACCGACCGGCCGGACGGCGACCGGCGGGCAGATACCCGGCAGCAGCGGGGCCGCGGCTTCGGCTAGCCGCGCCGCGTCGACGAGCGCCCGCACCACGGCCGCCAGGTGCGGCGCGCCGCCGGAACCGCGCCTCAGCGCCACCGCGAGCCGGCGCACCGGCGGGTCGACGAGCGGGCGCAGCACCACCCGGTCCGTCGAGCAAAGCCCGGCCAGGCGAGGGATGAGCGCGATCCCGCAGCCGGCGGCGATCAGGCTGAGCACCGCGGGGAAGTCGTCGCTGCGGTGGCGAATCCGCGGCGCGAACCCCGCCACCGCGCAGCCCGCCAGCATGATCTGCAGGCAGGCGGTGCCCGCCCGGCTCGCGATGTAGTCCTCGTCGGCGAGCTGCGCGAGCGAGACCCGGTCGAGGCAGGCAAGCGGGTGGTCGCGCGGCAGCGCCACGTCGAACAGGTCGTCCAGCAGCCCGATCGTCTCGAACCGGCCGTCGTCGGGGTGGGTCGAGACGAAGTCACACGCGAGGTCGAGCTCGCCGCCGATCAGCATGTCGTAGCAGTCGGGCGGCATCACGTCGACGATCGTGATGTCGATGCCCGGATGGGTCTCGCGCAGCCGCTCTATCGCGGGGGCGACAATTCCGACGATCGCCGTCGGGAAGGCGGAGATCGTCACCGGCCCGATCCGGCCAGCGTCGAACGCAGCGAGGTCGGCCTCCGCCCGCTCCAGCTGGGCGAAGATCTCGTCAGCGTGCCGCAACAACACGCGGGCCGCCGGAGTCAGCCGGACGTTGCGTCCGACCTGGTCAAGCAGGGGAACGCCGGACTCCCGGGCGAGCGCGGCGAGCTGCTGGCTGACCGCGGACGGGGTGAGATGCAGCGCGGCGGCGGTCGCGGCCACGGTGCCCCGGCAGTCCAGCTCGCGCAGCAGGCGGAGGCGTCGAACGTCGATCACGTAGAAGAGCTTAACGGTGTCGGCAAGAAAAATTAGATGGACCGGAGGATCGAACACACGTCACTCTCAACGCATGGTCATCGTTGCACTCATCACCCTGGCGGTCCTGCTGATCGTGGCGGGCGTCCGGCGCTTCGGCACCGACTCCCGCGACGGCCGGGACTGGCGCCGGCCCCCATCCTCCGACCTCGACGAAAGCCATCCCTGGACCGCCGGCTACCGCGACGGCCCCCGACTCCATGACGTCCAGGCCCGCCAGGAGACGCTGGCCGGCTCGCGCCAGCGCGGCCTGTTCGGATGACCCCGGCCACCGGCCCGGCCACCGGCAATCTGGCAGCCAGCGCATGACGCTGCCGGTGATCCGAAAACGGCGGCACCCGTCATCGGCGGGTGCCGCCGTCCAGGTCGGTCAGGAGCTCGCGGCTGCCTCGGCGCCGGTCGGAGTCCCGACATCCTCGCCGAGGTAGGCCTGCCGGACGCGGTCGTCGGCGAGCAGCACGTCGGCCGGGCCGTCGAGCACGACCCGACCGGTCTCCAGCACGTAGCCCCGGTTGGCGATCCGCAGCGCCTGGGCGGCGTTCTGCTCGACCAGCAGCACGGCGACGCCGGTGGCGTTGATCTGCGCGATGACCTCGAAGATGGTCTGGACGATCAGCGGCGCGAGGCCCATCGACGGCTCGTCGAGCAGCAGCAGCCGCGGCCTGCTCATCAGGGCGCGACCGATCGCCAGCATCTGCTGCTCACCGCCGGACAGCGTGCCGCCGGCCTGGCCGATGCGCTCCTTGAGCCGCGGGAACATCCCGAAGACCATCTCCAGGTCTGTCGAGACGTGCTTGCGGTCGTGGAACGCGCCCATCAGCAGGTTCTCGCGGACGGACATGGACGGGAAGATCCGCCGGCCCTCCGGTGAGTGCGCGACCCCGCGCCGGATCAGCTGGTGCGCCGGAATCCTCGACAGCGGCTCGCCGTCGAGGAGCACCTGCCCGGCCCGTGGCCGCAGCAGGCCGGAGATGGTGCGCAGCGTCGTCGTCTTGCCGGCGCCGTTCGCGCCGAGCAGCGTGACGATCTCCCCGGCGTCGACCGTGAGCCGCACCCCGCGCAGGGCGGTGACGGCGCCGTACGCGACCTCGACGTCGACGAGCTCCAGCAGCATCAGGACCGGTCCTTCCCCGTGGTGTTCCCGGAGGCGGGCTCGTCGCTCTGGGCTCCCAGATACGCCTCGATGACCGCCGGGTCGCGCTGCACCTCGGCTGGGGTGCCATGCGCGATGACCTGTCCGAAGTTCAGCACGACCACGCTCGCCGCGACCGACATGACCAGCCGCATGTCGTGCTCGATGAGCAGAACCGAGACACCGGTGTCGGCGATGGCGCGGATCAGGTTGGCCAGTTCCAGCTTCTCGGACGGGTTCGTGCCGGCCGCCGGTTCGTCGAGCAACAGCAGCTTCGGCTCGGTCGCCAGCGCCCGGGCGATCTCCAGCCGGCGCTGCTCGCCGTACGGCAGCGACGACGAAAGCTCGTGCAGCCGGTGTTCCAGCCCCACCAACCGCATCAGCTCGACCGACCGCGCTATCCCGTCGCGGTCCTCCCGCCGGGCCCGCGGCGTCCCGAAGATCGCGCCGAGCGCGCCGTGGCGCTGGCGCATCTCGGCGCCGATCTGCACGTTCTCCAGCGCGGACAGCGCGGGGAACAGCCGGATGTTCTGGAACGTGCGGGCGACACCGAGCTTGGTGATGGAGTGCGGCGTCCTGCCGACGATCGAGTACGCCTTCTGGGGCGTCGGCGCGAAACGCACCGAGCCTTCCTGCGGCTTGTACGCCCCGGTCAGGCAGTTGAACAGCGACGTCTTGCCTGCGCCGTTCGGGCCGATGACGGCGAGGATCTCGCCACGCCGGTGCCGCAGCGAGACGCCGTTGAGGCTGGTCACACCGCCGAACCGCAGGGTGAGAGCCTGCGCGTCGACGACCACGTCGCCGGTCGGGTCGCCTGCGCTCGGAGTACCGGTCGCGGCGGTCGACGTCGCCACGGCCGCGGCCCCGGCCGGGCCGGATGCGCGGTGCTTGCTCATGAGGCCAGGTCCTCCGAGATCGGCGCGGAACCGAGCGAGTCCGCGTGGCCGACGCCCTGCTCGGCCAGCTTGATCTCCCGCCCGCGCCGCCGCGACGGGACGACACCCTGCGGCCGGAAGATCATCATGATGATGACCACCGCGCCGAACCAGATATAGCGGTCCGTCGCCGGCACCTTGTCTCGCAGGTAGAACGCCAGTCCCTGCAGGACGACCGACCCGACGACGACGCCCAGCCGGTTGCCCATGCCGCCGAAGATGACGATCGTCACGACGAGGAACGACGCCTGCAGGCTGAAGACCCCGGGGTTGAAGAACTGCTTGCTCGCGAACAGCACCCCGGCGAAGCCGGAGACCGACGCGCCGATCGCGAAGGCCAGCAGTTTCATCCGCAGCGTCGGGACGCCGGTCGCCTCGGCGGCGATCTCGTCCTCCCGGATCGCAGCCCAGGCCCGGCCGATTCTCGACCGTTCCAGCCGGCCGAGCGCGAGCATGACGATGACGATGATGACGAGCAGCAGGTAGTAGTACGGCCTCGGATCCAGCTTCCAGGCGTAGTTGAAGCCGCCGATGTGAATCGAGAGGTGCGGCACGCCGAACGCGCCCCGCGGCCCGTTCGTCCACGACGAGTTGTTCGCGATCAGCTGGATGATCTCGCCGAACCCGAGCGTAACGATCGCCAGGTAGTCACCGCGCAGCCGCAGCGTCGGCGCGCCCAGGATGATGCCGGCCAGCGCCGCGAGCACGAACGCGATCGGGAACACGAAGAACGGGTTCAGGCTGAACGGCGCGTGCACCGGGAGCGGCGGCGACGTGTGCTTGTACGAGAAGTAGGCCGTCGCGTAGGCGCCGATCGCGAAGAAGGCGATGTAGCCGAGGTCGAGCATGCCGGCGTAGCCGATGACGACGTTGAGGCCGAGCGCGAGCAGCGCGTAGATGCCGATGTCGTTGACCATCGACTGCTGCGCGGCCGTCGAGAAGAACATCGGCGCGAGGATCGCGAGCACCAGCAGCACCAGGTTGGCGCCGATCGGGGCGAACCTGTTCTGCGTCACGATGTTGGCCGGCCCGCGCGCCTGGTCGACCGTCCCCTGCAGCAGCGACCGCAGCAGCGGCCAGAGCGCGACCACCACCCACATCACCACCGCGATGAGCAGGAAGGTGACGATCCGGGGGTGGAAGATGTCCTGCGCCACAGCGTGAAACGGCTTGTCCGGCGAGCCGTCCTTGCCGGTCATCAAGGCGAGCACGAGGCTCAGCAGCACCCAGGTGCCGAGCAACCGCAGCCCCTTGGCGCCGAAAAGCGCCGTGGTGACCAGGGCGCCCGCCCCGGAGCCGCCGGCCGGTCTGGGCGGCGACGCGGGGGCCGGCGTCGGATCCGACACGGTCGGCGCGGCGCTCATGCGGCCCTCCCCAGTCGCTCGCCGAGCAGGCCGGTCGGCCTGACCATCAGGATCAGCACGAGCACGAGGAACGCGATGACGTCCTTGTAGGACGCCTGGAAGATGAAGCCGCCGTAGCTCTCGATCAGCCCGAGGGTCAGGCCGCCGAGGACCGCGCCACGGACGTTGCCGATACCGCCGAGAACCGCGGCGGTGAACGCCTTGACCCCGGGCAGGAAGCCCATGTTGTTCGCGGCGCTGAACGTCATCGCCTGCAGGAAGCCGCCGGCGCCCGCCAGCGCCCCGCCGATGACGAAGGTCAGCACGATGACCCGCTCGACGTTGACGCCCATCATGATCGCGGTGTCGGCGTCCTGCGCGACCGCGCGGATGCTCTGGCCGAGGCGGGTGCGGGCGACCAGCGTGTCGAGAACGATGAGCATGAACGCGGCGACCGCGAGGATGACCAGCGTCTGGGTGTTCACCTTGCCGGTGAAGACGTGGAACACGACGCCGTTCGTGAATGCCGGCGGCAGCGGCACGTTCTGGTGCCCCCACAGCTTGCCGGCCATGTTCACCGCGAACCCGGACGCGCCGATGGCGCTGATCAGATATGCCAGCCGGGGCGCGCTCCGCTTCCGCAGCGGGCGGTAGGCCACCCGCTCCAGGACGAAGGCGGCGAGCGCGCCGGACGCCGCACCGGCGATGAGGCCGACCAGCACGATCCCGACCGAGGCCATGCCGGACGGGGTGTGGTCGAACCCGTGGATGATCGGTCGGGCCGCGAACAGGCCACCGAACGCGCCCAGCATGAAGACCTCGCTGTGCGCAAAGTTGATCAGCTGCAGGACGCCATACACCAGGGTGTAGCCGAGCGCGATGACGGCATACAACGAGCCCGACATCAGCCCGTCGATGGTTAGCTGCCAGAACTGGTGGACGAAGCCCATGCATCCGCCTTGTCGAAGGTCTTCCGCTACCGCGGGCGCGACGGAACAGGGTCGCCAACTCCCGCAGCCCCCGGAGAATCGGAACGGGCGGCGGACAAAGCGCGCCCGCCGCCCGATCGATGAAGTTCCGTGCCGAGCCGCGATGCGAGGCACCACGGCCCGGCTCCCGGGGCGGGGGGGGGGGGGGGCGGCCCCGGCCGGGGGCCGGGGGGGGGGGGGGCCCCCCCGGCCC
>NZ_JADWYX010000062.1 GCF_016786355.1 Frankia sp. AgB1.9 | reverse complement strand
CAACCGCCTGGCCACACACCGTCACACTCGACACCGCCGCTTGACACCCAAAACCATGGGATGTCTGGGGTGGTCGTAGCGCGGGCGTTTCTACGACCATCCGAGGGCTCAAACGGCGATCATGACCGGTGTTGTGGCTCGCGATACCGGGACTGAGCGCCACGCGCCGGCTTCCCGCTCGGGCAGTCCGCTAGTTCGGGAGGGCGGGGCTTAGGGCGGTGCGGGCGCCGGGAAGTACGCGAGGTGGGGTCCATTGCCCGCCTAGGTAGAGCGACGTGTTGAGGGCGCCGTCCCAGGTCCATGCCATCGCGATACTGCCGCCGACCGTCCCGAGAGCCGGGGCAGCCGCCGTCTGCCGATCGGTGAAAGCCTGTTGCGGACCCCACGCCGATCCGTCGAACGTCGACCACCAGATGGCGGTGTCGCCGCCGAGGCCCTTCCACGCCATCACGAGCGGGTCGCCCGCGCTGGCACCGGCGAGGGCCGGCGCGTGGCTGGTGCCGCGATCGGCGAGGCGCTGCGGGGTGAACCAGGTCCCCTGAACCGGATTGAACGACGTCCACCACAGACCGGGGCCGCCGCCGCCCCAGGCCATGAACAGCGTGCCGAATCTGGCGACGGCAGGGCTGGTCAGGACCAGCCCCGGTGAGCCGACGGCGCGGCCGGTCCGCCACCTGCCGTTCACGAATGCCGACCAGAAGGGAACCTCCTGGTCATAATCGGACCAGGCCATGGCCAACTCGCCGCTCGGAGTGGTGCTGAGGGCGGGCGCGACGGAGCTGCGGAATTCGGCAAAAGGCTGTTGCGGCTGCCAGTCGTTGCGGACTCGGTCGAAGCCCGACCACCAGATGGTCGTGTCGTGGGCTACCGGGGCGAAGCCGCCGGGTTCGTACCAGGCACCCGTCCAGGCCATGAAGTAGTCGTCACCGACCATACCCAGACTGGGCCCGGCGGCCGACCGCCGGTCGGGCACGAGACGGGGGGCGCCCCAGCCGAATGCGCCCATCTCCGCCCACCACATTCTCCCGCCGTCGCTGTCGTCGGTCCAGGCTATGTACACAGGTATGCCCCCCGCCGTCGAAGGTCTCTCGCCGCAATCCACATCATCTGCCACGACGCAGCTCCCTTAGGAGCATTTGCCGGCGCCGGTATCGCCGCGATCGGCGACCTCACCCCGGCGCAGCGATGGGGTTCGGTACTCGTCGACGTCTCGTCTGTACGACGGCGCTATCCGGGCGCCACGACGGTGGAGGCGTGACCATGCGACGGGTGATCGTGTTCGTCAACAGCTCCGTGGACGGGTTCATGGGCAGCCCAACGGGCGACCTGGGCTGGCTCGTCCACGACGACGAGATGGATCATGACTTCACGACTGACCTCCGCCGAGCCGCGGGCACGATCCTGACCGGCAGGGTCGTGTTCGAGAGCTTCGCAGCGGTATGGCCGGCGCGAGCCGCCGATCGGTCTGGAACACCGGACCTCGTGGAGTTCGCGAACTGGATGCTCGACACGCCGAAGGTGGTGTTCTCGACCGGGAGGACGCACGCCGTCATGAAGAACTCGCGCATCGCGTCGCAACCGATCGCCGACGAGGTCGCGCGTCTGCGTAACGAAGCGGGCGGGGACATGGTCTTGTTCGGTGGCGCTCGAACCGTCGATGCCTTCGTCCGGCTCGGCCTGGTGGACGAGTTCTGGCTGAAGGTGCACCCGGTCGCCATCGGCGCCGGTCTCTCTGTCTTCGGGGGCCTGTCGAGTCCAGCGGACTTCGGGCTCGTCTGGCAGAAGGTGTACGCGAGCGGTGTGATCGGGGTGCGGTACCGGCGCCTGTCCGCGGAGGCGGACGTGCCGCGCAGCCGCTACGTCGAGTAGCGCTGGATATTCCTCGACGACGCCCGATGGGATCGCCCGGCCTCCGACGTCACATGACCAAGGAGATGACCGAGTCCAAGGAGTAGGTGTGCGAAAGCTGGTGCTGACGACCTTCGTGTCGGTGGACGGCGTGATGCAGAGCCCCGGAGCCCCCAACGAGGACCGCAGTGGCGGCTTCGAGCTGGGCGGCTGGCTGGTCCCCTACGTGGAGGCGTCGACCGCCGCGTTCGCGGTCGAGTGGATCCAGCAGGCCAGCGGGTTCCTCCTCGGACGCCGGAGCTACGAGATACTGGCGTCGCACTGGCCGCACGTCACCGACCCGAGCGACGTGCTCGCCCGGCACCTCAACACGTTGCCCAAGTACGTCGTGTCGAGGACCCTCACCGCCCCTGCGTGGGGACCAGCGACGGTCATCGCCGGCGACCTCGGCACCGAGATCGCACGTCTCAAGGCCGATGGCGACGGCGAGCTCCAGGTCCACGGGAGCCGCCGGCTCGCACGATCACTCATCACCCAGGGCCTCGTCGACGAATACCGCCTCTGGGTCTTCCCCGTCCTGCTCGGCACCGGCGAACGTCTCTTCGGTGACGGCCTCCCATCCGCTGGGCTACGCCTGGTCGGCTCGAGAACATCCGAGTCGGGCGTCGCCGTCCACACCTATCAGAGCGCCGGTCCCCTGACCTTCGGCTCGTTCCAGCCAGACGCCGATGGCTGAGCCTGAACACGACGAGCTTGACCGGCTTGTCACGGCAGCCGTCGATGGCGATCCAGGCGCGTTCAGCCGGCTCACCGACAGGTACCGGCGGGAGCTGCACGTCCACTGCTACCGGATGCTCGGCTCGTTCGACGAAGCCGAAGATCTGGTACAGGAGACGCTCCTGCGAGCATGGCGCGGCCGGTGCTCGTTCGCGCGTCGCTCGACGTTTCGTGCATGGCTGTACGCGATCGCGACGAACACCTGCCTTGACCACCTCCGGCGGAATCGGCGCAGAGCGCTTCCGTACCAGTTGGGGCAGCCGGGTCTGACCGACGCTCCCGAGTATCCGGAGGCCGCCTGGCTCCAGCCGTACCCCGACGTGTTCCTCGATCAGGCCGGCCCCGAGAGCCTGGCGATCGCGAAGGAGACCGTGTCGCTTGTCTTCCTCGCCGCCATCCAGCTCCTCACGCCCCGACAACGCGCCGTCCTCCTCCTGCGGGAGGTGTTGGGCTGGACCGGCCCCGAGATCGCCACCGCGCTCGGCTGCTCGGTCGCGGCCGTCGACAGTGCGCTCCAGCGAGCTCGCGCGTCCCTACAGCGCGACACGCCCGCCGACCGCCACGACTGGTCAGCGCAACCGTCGACCGCACAGGAGTACCAGCTGCTCAGGCGCTATATCGCCGCCCACGAGGCCGCCGATGCCGACGCCCTCGCCGACCTGCTCACCGACGCGGCGCGCTTCACGATGCCGCCACGGGCGGTGTGGTTCGAGGGGTTGGACGCGACCGTCGCCGAGTTCCGCCGCGGGTGGGGCCCCGACCGGACAGGCGACTGGCGCCTCATACCGACCCGCGCCAACCGCCAGCCAGCGGCGGCCGCCTATCTGAGAGCCTGGGGCGACGACACGTATCGAAGCTTCGGGTTCGTCGTCCTGGGACTGTCCGACGCCGCGATCTCGGAGATCACCGTGTTCGCCTACCCCGAGCTGTTCCCCGCATTCGGATTCGCGCCAACCCTGCCATGACGTTGACACCACCGACACCCTGGTTGTTCGACCGGATATTGGACACGACGCGGGGGCACCGCCTGGCCGGCGGTGGCCCCCGCGTCCGGGTAAGGGGCTACCTGACGAACTCGTAGGTCAGGAACGACAGGCCCTCGCCGAGGGGTCGGGTGCTGACCAGCCGCAGTGCCTTCTTGTCACTGGTCGCACCGAAGAGCCGGTCGCCGTCGCCAAGGATGACCGGGAAGACGACTAGGCGCAGCTCGTCGACCAGGTCGTGCTCGATCAGGGTGCGGGCGAGCTGGTAGCTGGCGTAGACGAGAATGTCGCCGTCCGTCTCCGCCTTCAGCTTCGTGATCTGGGCGAGCACGTCGCCGGTGAGGACCGTCGCGTTGTTCCACTTCGGCGCGGCGAGGGTCGTCGAGACGACGTACTTGGGCAGGCTGTTCAGCTTGTCGGCCCATTCGCCAGTGCGATCGTTCCAGCGGGTGGCGAACCATTCGTCGCTGCGGCGGCCGACCAGGATCGCCGCGGAGCGCAGCGTCTCGTCGGTCTCCAGCCGCGACCAGGCCGCGAGATCGGCTCCGCCGGACTCGCCGAACCAGCCGCCGAGCCGGAATCCTTCCTGCCCGTCCGGGTCCTGAACGACGCCGTCAAGCGACAGGTTCGTGGTGATGACAATCTTTCCCATGTGGCTTTCTCCTTGCGGGTGGATGCGTCCACAGGGATAGACACCGGACCGACTCGGAACTGCGCGGTGGCTTCCGAATGCCGCCACCGGCAAGGTTCGCCCGTTACCGGCGTCCCCTTGGTCTCCATTTCGGCCCTCTGGTGGTTGTAACTGGGCCTGTTTCATAGGCACCAGAGGGTGAAAACGGCGATCAAGGCGACGGACCGACGCCAGCGGTCATGGCGGCTACGCGGATTCGGTGCGCCTACCGGCCGGGAGTGTGAGCGGGAGGCCGAACCAGGCGAGGACGGTGCTCTCGAAGCGGGTCATCGCGCTGATACGCCGGTCGAGGACGGTCACGACGAACAGTCCGGTGGCGTGCCGCTGCCCGTCCGCTCCGTGGACGTACGAGCCGAACGCCGGCCCGCCGTTGGCGCGGGTGGGTACGAGGCTGTAGCGACGTTCGGGGACGAGCAGCAGCCGGAAAAACTGGGTCACGACGTCGATGCCCTGGTACTCGAGCGGCATCGGTGGCATCGAGAGGAACACGTCGTCGGTGAACAGCTCGACGAGCGCTGTCAGATCGGCCGCCTCGTACGCGCGGACGAACCGGGCCACGATCGCGCTCTCCTGCGCCGACCCGAGCGTCGGCGGTGAGCGCCGCAGGTGCGCGCGTTGCCGGTCCAGGTTGGCGCGCGCCCGGGTGAGGCAGCTGGTGACCGACGGCACGGTGATGTCCAGCATGCCGGCGGCCTCGCTGGCCTGGAAGCCCAGCACGTCGCGCAGGACCAGCACGGCGAGCTGCCGCGGGGGCAGCGCCTGTAGCGCGGCGACGAAGGCCAGCGAGATCGATTCGGTCTGCTCGTAGCGGGCCTCCGGGCCAACCGGAACGTCGAACGCGCCGTCCAGCAGCGAGTCCGGGAACGGGCCGAGCCAGACGGCCTCCCCGTGACGGGTCGGCGCGGGCGGCTCGATCCCTGGGATGTCCCAGGCCTTCGCCGGTCGCCGGCGGGCCGTCCGCAGCGCGTTGAGGCATTTGTTGGTCGCGATCCGGTACAGCCAGGTGCGCAGCGACGCCTGCCGGCCGAACCCGCCGAGGCCCTGCCACGGGGCGACCATCGTCTCCTGCAGCGCGTCCTCCGCGTCCTGCACCGAGCCCAGCATCCGGTAGCAGTGCAGCTGAAGCTCGCGGCGGTGCGGTTCGGTCAGCGCACGGAACGCCTCCCCGTCACCCGCCCGCGCCCGGGAGATCAGATCATCGCTGGCCATGGCTCGCCTCTCGACTCCCGGCCGGTCGTCCGGCCTCTCGTCGTATCGACACCACAGCCGCCGAGAACTGCTCGCTCGTCGCGGCGCGTCGCGGAAAAGGCGGTGGCGGGGCTACGCCTCGGAGCGGTGCTCCGTGGCCGCCGTCTGCTCGCTTCGGGCCGCCGGGACAAGCAGTGCCTCCCGGCTCGGCTGCGCGGCGGGCGCGCCGCCCTGGCTGCCCGCCGGCTGGGTCGCGTGCGCCCGTCCGGGATGGACGTTGATGAGAAGGCCGGCGACCAGCGCGGCGAGCGCGAGGATGCCGGCCGCCCAGGCACTGGTGGTCGCGTAGCCGTGCACGGTCGCGTGGACGGCGTCGCCGCCGCGGTGCGACGCCAGGTAGCTCGTCGCCGCCGAGGCCGCGATCGTGTTCAGCAGGGCGGTCCCGATCGAGGCGCCGATCTGCTGCGAGGTGGTCGACATGGCCGAGATGACGCCGACGTCGCCCGGGTCGGCGTTGCTGGTCGCCGTGCTGATGACCGGGACCATCGCGACGCCGAGACCGACGCCGAGCAGGATCTCGGTCGGCAGCACATGGGTCGCGAACGCCGATTCGGGAGTCAGCCTCGTCAGTAGCGCGACGCCGACGGACGCGGCGAGCAGCCCCGGGACGATGAGCAGCCGGGTCGGCACATGGGGCATGAGACGGCTGGCGAGCTGGGTCGAGGCCAGCCCGTTGAGCAGCATCAGTGGCAGGAAGGCGATCCCGCTGCGCAGCGGCGAGTAGCCGTCGACCGACTGGAAGAGGTAGGTGAGCGAGACGAACGTGCCGAACATGGCGGTCATCGCCAGCAGGATTGTCAGGTACGCCCCGCTGCGGTTGCGGTCCCGCAGCACGCGCAGCGGCAGCAGCGGGTTCGGGCCCCGGCTCTGCCAGACGACGAAGCCGGCCAGCAGGGCGACGGCGATCGCGAGCGGGACGAGGACGCCGCGCGAGCCCCAGCCGTCCGCCCCGGCCTCGCCGAGCCCGTAGACGAGCGCGACGAGTCCGCCGCAGCCGAGGACCACGCCCGCGACGTCGAGCCGCACGCCGGACCGGCCGGTGGACTTCGGGATCATCGTGACGATGCCGAAGATCACCAGGGCGGCGATCGGCAGGTTCACGTAGAGGCACCAGCGCCAGTCGGCGTACTGGGTCAGCAGGCCGCCGAGGATCAGCCCGAAGGCCGACCCGCCGATCGCGATCGTGGCGTAGATCCCGAAGGCCCGGGCGCGTTCCCGGGGGTTCGTGAAGGTCGCCGAGAGCAGCGAGAGCACGGACGGGGCGAGCAGCGCGCCGCACAGTCCCTGCAGCCCGCGGGCCGCGATCAGCACGACGGTGTCCGGAGCGGCGCCACCCAGCGCCGAGGCCAGCGCGAAGCCGATGACGCCGACCATCAGGGTGCGCCTGGGCCCGAGCATGTCGCTGATCCGGCCGCCGAGAAGCAGGAACCCGCCGAACGCCAGGGTGTACCCCGTGATGACCCACTGGCGTTCGGTATCCGAGAACCCGAGCGCCTTCTGGGCCGACGGCAGGGCGATGATCATGATGGTCGAGTCGAGAACCACCATCAGCTGCGCGCAGGCGATGATGACGAGGATCCACCACTGGGCCTTCGTCGACTGCGTCTTCGTCGACTGGGCCTTCGTCGATCGCGCCGAACGGGTCGTCAGCTCGTGCTGGTCAAGGCTGGTCACCCACGCACCCCTCTATGGCCAGACGGCTCGACAGTGAGAATTGATCCGCCCAGCGGCAACCTATGTCACCATGGCAGAAACTGCCAGGTGACGTGACGCAGGAGACGATGAACTCTGAGCGCCAGACAGGAGGGGTCATGACCGCCGGCTTGACGGAACGGAACAAGCTGCGGGCACGCCGCGAGATCGCCGAGGCCGCCGGTCGGCTCTTCCTGGAACGGGGCTACGACGCGACCACCGTCCAGGACATCGCCGACGCGGCCGGCGTCTCCTCACGCACCTTCTTCCGCTACTTCCCCGCCAAGGAGGACGTCGTCACGGCCCTCGCCAGCGCCTCGATGGACGACGTGATCGACCACCTCGGCGGGCGCGACGAGAACGAGACGCTGAGGTCGGCGGTGACGGCGATGCTGCGCGCGGTCCTCGCTCCGGTCGGGGACAATTCCGACCGGGCGCGCCGCTTCCAGTTCCTGTTGCGGGAGAGCCCCGCGTTGCGGGGCCGCTGGCTGGAGGAACGGCGCAAGAGCCGCGACCGCCTCGCCGACGCGCTGGCGCCCTGGTACGGCGCCGACGCCGACCCGATGGCCTCTCGCCTGGTCGCCGGCACGGTGCTGCTGGTCCTCGAAGAGGTGATGAGCCGGTGGGCCGACGACCCGTCGCTCGCCGATCCACTGGGCCTGCTCGACGCGGCCCTGCGCCTGCTGGGCGAGCCCCTGCTCCCGGCCGGGCAGTAACCAGCCGACAGTAACCGCCACATCAGACACCCGCACGCCCGGATGACCTTGGCCACAGCCTTGTGACCCGCGAATCTTCTCGGTTAGGTTAGGAAAACCTAAGACGGTTGACCCCTAACGAAGGACGCGGTGGAGCAGATGACGGGCCTTGCCGGCAGCGGTGCCACCCCCCTGCTCCACCCAGCTCGTAGCTGCCGCCCGCGTTCTGACCAGCTCGGCCGGCGACGGTTGCCTCGCGCTGTGGGGCGGCCAGGTCGCCCACGGCCTACGCTTCGCCGGCGGCCACCCCGCCCCCTCGCCGAGCCTGGCCGCGTCCCAGCCCGCGTCGGCCCCCGAGGCGCAATCCGCGCCTCCCTCGGCCGCCGACCACCGAACCACCGGCCTCGAGCAGATCGCCGGTCCGGACGCCGGCTGGCTGTCGGAGGCCACCGGACGCCTGCTGCTGCTCGCACCCGCCGCGATCGGCCGGTTGCTCGAGCACGGTGACCAGGCCTGCCGTTTCCAGTTCTGCGGGCCGACCGTCGAAGGATCCACCTGGGTGTCGGTGGGACTCGGCGGCTGGGTCGGCGCGGTGCCGGAAGCCGACGCGGACCGGCTCGCGGCCCATTTCGCGGCCCGCCATCCCACCACCGACCTGTTCGACCTCGGCGACCGCTGGGCGTTGCTCGAGGTCGAGGTCGTCGAGGGTTTCGTCCGCACCGAGCGCGCCAGCGCGCACCTCGACGGCGACGACGCTCGCGCGCTGCTCGCCCGCTGACTGCTCCATCCTCATCGACCCCAACCTGAATGACCGAAAGGACGTCCACTCCCATGCTCACCGTCGGTGACACCTTCCCCACCTACGACCTGACCGCCGTAGTCAGCACCGACCCTGACACCGCGTTCGTCCAGGAGTCGTCGGCCGGCCGCCCGGGCCAGTGGCGCGTCGTCTTCTTCTGGCCGAAGGACTTCACCTTCGTCTGCCCGACCGAGATCGCAGCCTTCGGCCGGCTCAACGACGAGTTCGCCGACCGCGACGCCCAGGTGCTCGGCGTCTCCACCGACAGCGAGTTCGTCCACCTGGCGTGGCGGCAGAACCACGCCGACCTGCGCGATCTGCCCTTCCCGATGCTCGCCGACATCAAGAAGGAGCTCACGACGGCCGCCGGGGTCCTCGGCGACGACGGCGTCGCGCAGCGGGCGACCTTCATCATCGACCCGGCCGGCGAGATCCAGTTCGTGATGGTCACGGCCGGGAGCGTCGGCCGGAACCCGAACGAGGTCCTCCGGGTGCTCGACGCCCTGCAGACCGACGAGCTGTGCCCCTGCAACTGGCAGAAGGGCGAGAGCACGCTCTCCGTCGGAGGCAGGATCCCCGCGCAGGAGAAGGTCGAGGTCGGCGCCTGATGGGCGTCGCTGCCCTGCGCGCGGCGCTGCCCGAGTACGCCAAGGACCTGCGGCTCAACCTCGGGTCGGTGACCAGCCAGACGCACCTGACCGAGCAGCAGCTGTGGGGCACCGTGCTGACGGCCGCCCTGGCCAGCCGCGGCCGGACGGCGCTCGCGGAGCTGGACCAGGAGGCGCGCGAGCACCTGACCGCCGAGGCCTACCGCGCGGCGAGGACGGCGGCGGCGCTGATGGCGATGAACAACGTCTACTACCGTTCGCTGCATCTACTCGAGGACGAGGAGTACGACCGGCTTCGGGCCGGCCTGCGGATGAACGCGATCGCCAACCCGGGCGTAGACAAGGTCGACTTCGAGCTGTGGTCGCTCGCCGCGTCCGCGGTCAACGGCTGTGGCCGCTGCCTGCAGGCACACGAGCATGAGCTGCGCGGCCGGGGCGTGCCCCGCGAGTCGATCCAGGACGCGATCCGGATCGCCTCCGTGGTCCACGCCGTCGCCGTCGCTGTCGAAGCCGAGGAGCTCGCCCCGGCGGCGGCCTGACCCACCTCCACCCGTTACCCGTCGGCGGTTGACCGCGGCCGCGCCTGGTCGCGGTCAACCGTCATCCGCCTGACCGGCCACTACCGGTGACGGTGCCTCGGGTCCCAGGGGAAGGGGTCGAGGTCGGGCTCGACCCAGTGGGTGCGGGCCGGGGAGCCGGCGAGCGTCGTCGGGCGGTAGAAGCGGGTGAGCAGGCGTTTGTCGAGCAGCGCGGGATGCGCGTCGATGAAGCCCGCGAAGTCGACGGCGGCGCGTTCGGTGGCGGCGCGTTCGGCGGCGTGGTGCGCCACCAGCTCCACCCAGGCCCGGCTGACAGTGGCGCGGTACTTCTGCGGTGCCCCGGCGTGGAGGGCTGCCTGGTGGATCCCGTCGCTGACCACCCGGACGGCCGCGGGCATGCCGACCCGGCGGATCGCCAACCAGGTCAGATGAACGTGGGCGCGGTGATCGAACTGCCCGGTCGCGCCGGTCACCTCGGCCATCAGCTCGTCGAACAGCGCGGTCGGCCCCGGGCCGTCGTGCGTCACGCGGGCACCTCCGCCAACGCGCGCAGTACCGCGTGGAAGCCGGCGATCGCGTCCGGGGGCAGGTCTACGAGGGCCCGCTGCTCCAGGTCGGCGAGGGCCTGACGAATCGTGCCCGCGACAAGCCGGCCGGAGGCGGTCAGCTCGACGACCACCACTCGCCGGTCCCCCGGCCGGGGGCCGCGCGTGACGTGGCCGCGCCGTTCCAACCGGTCCAGCACGCTGGTCAGCGTGGTCGGGCGGGTGCCGGCCGCGGTGCCCAGCTCGGAGATGGTGCGGCCGCGGCCGTCGGCGAGGATGGCCAGGACGTTGATCTCGGAGGCGGTCAGGTCGAGGTCCACCAGCGTGGCGGCGAGGATCTGCAGGGTGACATGGGTGGCTCGCTGGAGAGCGAGCAGCGCCGACCCCTTGGTCGACCCAGGAGAAGTATCCACGATTTCGGACTATACGATTTCGTAGTAACTAGGGGAACCCCCCGTCGGCGGTGCGGGACGGCCGCCAACGCCCGCGGCAACTCAGGGGGTTCAGCCCGGTCGACCGACTTGATCAAGCCGCCCGGCCCCCGGTGCCGGACCGCCTGATCCGAGGCGCCGACTTGCCTGCGCAGACGCCGATCATCCGGCCTAGCTGGCCAAGCTGCCGGACCTTGATCGAAGACTGCGCAGGGATAAAGGGGAGAAATTGGGGTATCGAACGCCGCCTTGCCTGCGCAACGAGCGATCAAGGCCTCCCCGCCGGGTGCGAGACCTCCTTGATCACCGGATGCGCAGGGGAAACTGGCGGGCCGACTACCAGGTGGTGATCATGCCGCCTGCGAGACCTCGTTGATCGCCGGATGCGCAGGGGAAACCGGTGGGCCGACTACCAGGTGGTGATCATGCCTCCGTCGATGCGGATGTCCGCGCCGGTCATGTTGGCGGAGGCGTCGCTGGCCAGCAGCAGGACGGCGGCGGCGATCTCCTCCGGCCGGGTGAACCGGCCGGTGAGCATCCCGGCGGCGGCGGAGTCGACGATGTCCGACGCGGTCGCGCCCTGCGCCGCGGACAGGTGCGCGGCGACGCCGTCCGCCCCGAGCCACAGGTCGGTCGCGACCGGTCCCGGGCTGATCGTGTTGACCCGCACGCCCTGCGGCCCGACCTCCTTCGACAACGCCTTGCAGAAGCTGCTCAGCGCCGCCTTCGCCGCGCTGTAGTCCATGACGAGCGGATCGGCCAGCGTCGAGTTCACCGAGCTGATCGTGACGATCGAGCCGCCGCCCGCCGCGAGCATCGCCGGCAGGACCGCGCGGCTGGCCCGGACCGCGGCCATCACGTTCAGCTCCCAGGTCTGCTGCCACATCTCGTCGGTGATCGCGGCGAACCCCGCCAGCCGGGTCGGCGCCGACCCGACGTTGTTCACCAGGATGTCCACCCGCTCGCCCGCCGCGGCGACCAGCCGGGCCGGCCCGTCAGGCGAGGACAGGTCGACGCGGACGGGGGTCAGGTTCCCGCCGGCGGCGAGCTCGTCCAGCTCGGGCGAACCACCCAGCGCGCCCGCGACGACGGTCGCGCCCTCACCCACCAGGGCGCGCGCGACGGCCAGCCCGATCCCACGGCTCGCCCCGGTGACGACGGCGGTACGGCCTTCCAGACCCAGCTTCACAAGCACTCATCTCCTACGCGGGGCCGCCGCGAGTACGGCCACCTCCAACACGGAAGCTAGCCGGGCGCGGGGACGCTCGGCTTCCGTCACATGGCGGTATTTCTCGGCGCGCGGGACGGGCAGCGCCGCGGATCAGGGCCGACCGCAGCGCTGCGCGACGCATGGCGGTGCGCCGGTAGCTCAGCGGAAGGCATCCGTTCACGTCATCTCCTCACGAGACCGAATCGCTGACACGCGGCGAGGCGGTTCAGGCAGCCTCCTGCCTGATGTCCAGGTGTCCTAGGCACATTTTCCTTGCTCAGGAGTCACGTCCGCGAGGCAGGTGCCGGCGAATGAGCACCAATCCTCCCTAACTCGGCATCTGAGCGTCTGACTGATATCTGCGCCACACTTGCTCCCCCGGCTCTCGTCGGCAGCGTCAGTCGATGGGACCATGACCGCGTGCAAGCGCCGGGGAAATTCCCTGAGTGGGACTTTTTGGTGTCTTACGCGCCAGCTGACCGAACCTGGGGCGAATGGGTTGCCTGGCAACTCGAAGATGTGGGATACCGCGTCCTCATCGAGGCATGGGATCTGTTGCCTGGAAGCAATAGGGCCGAGTGGCTGTACAGGCATGCTTCTGTCGCGCGCCAGACTATTTCGATCATAACTGACGCGTATCTTGCTTCTGAGGTCGGAAGGTTCGAGTGGCTCTCAGCTTGGACAAAGGACCCACTTGGGTTGGGGAACAAACTGCTAGCATTGAAGACAACGGCAGACCTACCTTCGACATCCCTGGATCAGATCGTACCCTTGGATCTGTTCGGTCTCTCGGAGAAAGACGCTCGCCATCGCCTGCTATCTGCGGTCCAACTGCATCCCCAGGGCCGCTCAAAGCCTTCAAAGGCACCCCAGTTTCCGCCCTCCGCCGTCAACACGAAGGGTGGGCCAAAGTGGGTATCTAATCTACCATCGGTCTGGAACGTCCCACCAAGGAATCCAAATTTTGTGGGACGCGATTCCCACCTTGATGCACTCTGTCTTGCCTTGACGAGAGACAGGCAATATGCGGTCGCTCTGTGCGGAATGGGAGGGGTGGGTAAGACGAACCTCGCCATCGAATACTGCTACCGGTACGCATCCGAATATGCGATCGTTTGGTGGGTGTCTGCTGAGCAGCCCGAGCTTATTAACGAGCACCTGACATCCCTGGCCACTTACCTGGGCCTAGTTGATCGCAGTGACGTAAGCCAGTCCGCGGAAGCAGTGCGCGATGAACTCCGTCGCCGCCACGACTGGCTCATTGTATTTGACAATGCCGAGCAGCCGTCTGACATCCGGAACAATCTAATGGCCGGCTCCGGTAGGATCATCGTGACGTCGAGGAACCCACGCTGGAGTAGCTTTGGCCGACGTGTGGACGTCGGCATTCTTTCACGAGACGAAGCCACACAGCTACTATTGAGACGCATACCGGAGATCGACTCACACACGGCCGAGGTCTTGGCCGCGGAACTCGGCGATCTTCCTCTAGCGCTCGAACAGGCATCTTCTTATATCGAGGAAACGACCATCACACCAAACCGTTATCTCGATATCTTTAGGACGCAATCAGCGGAGTTGTTGACGCGAGGCAATGTCGACGGCTACCCCTGGAATCTCGACACGGTGTGGTCGCTATCCCTGGACCGCTTGCGAGACATGAACCCCGCCGCACTGCACCTGCTTCAGGTGTGCGCTTTCCTGGCGCCTACAACGATTCCTTTGAGTCTGCTGGCAAAAAGCGTCGATCCATCATTCATCGATCACACGCCGACACTCGCCTGCGAGATTGCGACCTTCGAGATAGTAGGAGTGCTGGTTCGCTACGGTCTTGCGACCCGACTGTCCAATGGACTGCAGATACACCGCATGGTGCAGATCGCCACGCGTGAGCGAATGAGCCATAGAGAGCGGCTGGACACCGCCTCCTCGGCCGGCGAAACGATCATTTCTTCTGTACCCAATGACTCACTGAGCAAAAATGAGATATGGGCACGGTGGCAAGATCTGCTTCCGCATGTGCTGGTACTGACCCGGCACAGAGACCTTGCCCATGATCCATTGACGGCTGCAAGGTTGTCAAACTGCGCCGCAGTATACCTCCACGACCGCGCCGATCTCGAAGCGTCCTCCCGCCTGCTGGAGCAGGCATTGAAGCTGGTCGAGAACACGAGCGAATCGACGGACCTCCTGGGCGCTGAAATTCTTGTCAATCTGGGTCGTGTATTGCGCGACCAAGGGAGACCCCTTGCCGCTCGACGGTGCGTGGAGCAAGCATTGGTGATTCGCGAGGAATGCTGTGGTCCAGAAAGTCTACTAGTTGCCGACGCGTTGCTTTTCCTTGGCCACGCACTGCGTGACAGTGGAGAATCACAGGCCGCTTGCGATGCCCTGGAGAGGGCAGTCAGAATTCGGGAAGGATCTTTGGGTCCACATCATCCGGATGTAGCAGATGTCCTGATGAGCCATGGTTTCATGCTGCGGGATATCGGGGAATACGGACACGCCCGGACCCTTCATGAGAGGGCACTTGGCATTGCGCTCTCAACCTACGGAGGTAAGCATCCGAGAGTCGCAACAGCTTTGGTACACCTCGGCGGCGTGCTGCGCGTCCTAGGAGAGCTAGAGCGGTCGAGAGATCTCCTGGAGCAAGCATTGAGGATCGACGAACAGGTCTACGGACCCGATCACCCGTGGGTCGCGGCCGCTTTGATTCATATCGGTCGCGTACTACTGGACCTAGGGCGCCTGGACGAGGCCGGCCTCGCATTCGAACGCGCTCTTAAAATTCGCGAGCAGACCTTTGGCCCGACTCATCCGTGGGTGGCAGCGTCGCTGGTAAGCCTAAGTTCCATACCGATCCAGATGGCAGACTTCGGCTATGCGAAGAATCTTCTCGATCGCGCTCTCGATATCGACGAGAGAGTGTACGGGAAAAGTCATCCATGGGTCGCTTCTACACTGGCACGACTCGGTCACGTGTCAGATCAGATCGGCAACAAAGACGACGCCAGGCGATACCTGAAGCGAGCCGTTTTTATACTTGAGAATAGGTTTGGCTCGGATCATCCACGCGTGGCGAAAGAAAAGATGGCCCTCGCGGCCATCGGCTCCTGAAATCTGAGAAGGTCGACTCGCACATCGGTAGTCGATATCGCCATGTGACGAGGGCGAGAGGCGTCGTCAAGGCCGGCTGTCACAGGCCGGTGGTGAGGACCATGCGGTAGCGGGCGTCACCGGACAGCATGCGGTGGTAGGCCGCGTCGGCCTCGTCCAACGGGCGGGTCTCCGTCATCGCCCGGACTCCGGTGAGCACGGCGAACCGCATGGTCTCCTCGACATCCCGGGCCGTACCGGACGGGTGGCCGTGCACGGACCTGCTGTTCCCGATGAGCTGGAGCGGGCTGACCTGGATCGGCTTCGGCGTGACACCGATGACGGTGAGCTCGCCGTTGTGGCGCAGGCCGTCGATGGTGGCGCTCATGGCCTCGGAGCTGGCCGCGGTGGCCAGCACGACCTTCGCGCCGCCCAGCGCCTGCAGCCGCTTGGCCACGTCGCCGGTGTTGCTGTCGAGGTAGTGGTGGGCGCCGAGCTTCCTGGCCATGTGCCCCTTGTCCGGGCCCCGGGCGATGGCCACGGTCTCGAAGCCGAGCTTCGCGGCGAACTGCACGCCCAGGTGGCCGAGCCCGCCCACCCCCAGCACGGCGACCAGGTCACCCGGCCCGGCTGGGCTGCGCCGCAGCGCGTTGAACGTGGTCACGCCGGCACAGCCCATCGGCGCCGCCTCGACGGCGGTGAGCCCGTCGGGGATGCGGGCCAGCGCGGAGGTGGGAACGACGACGGCCTCGGCGTAGCCGCCCGGGTAGGCCCAGCCGGGAACCTGCATGAGCGCGCAGTGGATGAAGTCGCCCTCCCGGCAGGCGACGCAGAAACCACAGTTCCCGCCGAACCAGCCGACGGCCACGCGTTCACCCGTGCTCCAGCCTTCGACGTCGTCGCCGACCGCGTCGATGCGTCCAGCGATCTCGTGCCCGGTCACCAGGGGGAACGACACACCGGGGAACGCGGCGTCGACGAACCCGGAGTCCGAGCGGCAGACGCCACAGGCCTCGACGGTGAGACGGACGTGGCCCCGTCCGGGCTCCGGCAGCTCACTCCTGACGATGCTGAACGGGCCGCCGGGCTCGGCGACCTGGGCGGACCGGAAGGTCAACAGCTTGGCGGACGTCTGCGTCGGCATGGCCTACCTCTTCCCGGCCCGGGGAGGCGGGAACATGCGGTACGGCCTCGAACGCCGGCGCGCTGGCCGCCGGCACGCGCAAGCCGGGTCCAGCCCGGCCCAGTGCCGGGTCCGCCGAAGTCGACCCGTCGCTTGATCGCGGTTTGGGCCCTCCCATGGTCACAAAACCGCCTCGGTTACAGCCACGCGAGGGTGCAAACAGCGATCTTGCCGGTCTCGGGACGAGGCCGACCTTGTCAGATGCGGGCCTAGCCGACGAGGCCGTCGGCCCGCATGCCGAACATCTGGTGGGCGAGGCCGAAGCCGAGGTCCTGGACGAGACGGCGTTTCCACGGGCGCTGGGCGATGGCGTGGGTGAGGCGGCGGGCGGCGCGGGGCGCCTTCATGATGGCTTCGGCGAGTTCCCAGGCGCGGGGCAGCAGACGGTCGGCGGAGAGCACCTCGTTGACCAGACCGAGCTCAAGCGCCTGTTGGGCGCCGATGGGCTGGCCCGTGTAGAGGTGGTAGGCCGCTCGCTTTGTGCCGATGAGCTCCTGGAGGGTGAGCTGCTGCCCGTCGCCGGGCGCGGCGCCGACCAGGAAATGCGGGTCGATGATGGTGGCGGACGTCGATGCCAGGGTGATGTCGCAGAGCAGGGCGAATTCGGTATGGGCGACGCTGGGTCCGTTGATGGCCGCGATGGTCGGGATCTCGATGCCGAAGACGAAGTTCTCCAGCAGCTTGGTCGCGTCGTAGTAGGTGTGCTCGTAGGCGAAGTCCCTGGGACGCGCGCCCTGCCTGAGCCTGGCTGCCGCCGCCGCGGGGTCGGTCGCGACGGGGTCGGGGACCCCGAGCCACTGGTCGCCGGTCCCGGTGATGATCAGCACCTCGTTGTCGGGGTCGTTGCCGATCTCCTGCCACGCCTGGGCCCAGGCGTTGTGGACGGCGAAGTCGAACCGAGCCGGGCCGCCGTCGGTGTGCATCCGTAGTTCGAGGATCCCGTCGCGGCGGTGCATGACGAAATACTCGGCGTACTTCTCGGCGTAGACCTCGAAGCTCGGCCGTGGCACATAGCCGCCGGCCTGGGCATGCCACTCGTCGAGTTCCTGCGGCATAGAAAGATCACCTCACGCGCTGGTGGGGGCACCGGAGTAGCCTCGGGCCATAACCGAAGCGGTGCTCCCATTATGCGTAGCGGTGCTTCGCTTAGCAAGACTCCGGGAAGAGGACCCTGTGATGGATGAGGCGCCCCCTCGACACGTCGCGCTTCCCGTTCGGGCCGACGGCCGGCGCAGCCACGAGCACCTGCTGGCCGCGGCCCGGGCGACGTTCGCGGACCAGGGAACCGACGCCTCGCTACGGGAGGTCGCCCGCCGGGCCGGCGTCAGCATCGCGACCCTGTACCGGCACTTCCCGACCCGAGAGTCGCTACTGGAAGCACTGCTGCGGGACGGGTTCGACACGCTGCGCGCCCGAGCGGCCGACCTGCTCACCGCCGCCGACCCCGGTCAGGCCCTCGTCGTCTGGATCGGGGAGCTGGCCGCGGCGTCCACCCGCTACGACGGCCTGCCCGCCTCCGTCCTGCGAGCGCTGCACGATCCCGACTCCAGCCTGCACCACTCCTGCGACGGCCTGCGCACCGCCGCCGCCGACCTGCTGGCCCGGGCCCAGCGTTCCGGCGCGATCCGCGCCGACCTCGACCCGGGCGAGCTCATCGCCACGGCCTACGCGATGGCCTGGGCCGCCCGGCAGGCCGGCCGCACCGTCAACCCCGACGACCGGCTCCTGACCCTCCTCGTCGAAGGACTCGCCGCCCGCCCCCAGCCAGCGGCCTAGCGCCGGGCCAGCGCGAGCCGGGCCGCCGACAAGATCGCCGTCGTCGCTCCCCACTGGACCCTGCTGGCCTGTTCGGCAGAGCCTGCCTGCGCGTGGCCTTGATCGCGGTTTTGGCCCTCTCATGGTCGTAACGGGACGGTTTCTGCGACCACCCCAGGGCCCAAACGGCAATCATGACCGGAGCGGTGCCCGCGATCCAGAGACTGGACACCGCCCGTCGACCTGGCGATCCCTGCTCGACGGGCTACCGCGGCGTCGGGGAATCCGGCGCCGTGCCGCGCGTGCTCGAAGGCTCCACCTTGTCCAGGTAGCCCGCGAGGAAGTCGGCGACCTCGGTGTGTGAGCCCGACATCCCGACGGCCTGCTCCATGCGCATCATTCGCGGGCTGCTGGTCAGGAGGAAGACGAGTATCTCGGGAGATACCGGTACCAACGGCGAGGTGTAGTCGTTGCCCGACCTGGCCATCGCGGCCAGGGTCAGCTCACGGACCTGCTCACCCACCGCGGCGATCTCGGAGCGGATCGCCTTGCGATGGTTCGCGAGGGCCATGAGCTCCGCGATGAGAGCCGCCGCGGTCCTGTTGTTGGCGAACTCCCAGATCGCCCGCAGCGGCTGGTCGGTCTCGAGCGCCCGGACCAGCGCTCCGACCGTCTGCTCGGACCGGCGCCGGACCAGTGCCAGGAAAAGTTCGTCCAGCGTCGGGAAGTAGTACTGGACCAGCGACGGCGTCATCCCGGCCTGGGCCGCCACCACCCGGTACGTGACGGCGGCATATCCCTCAGCCAGCATCAGTCGTTCGGCCGCGTCCAGCAGGTCGGCGCGCTTCGCCGACGTCTCGGTACCGACCCGCCGCGGCCTCGTCATACAGCACCCCTCACAACCCAGGTATACCTTCCGCCGCGGGCACTCCCCCGGGCTCGGCGCCGCTCACGGGACGACAGGGTTCTTCAGGTACTCCGGGATGCGTGGGTCGGGTTCGAGGTCGAGCGAGTTCATCATCCAGGCCATCGTCTCGTAGCAGCCGGTGACGAACAGGATGTCGAGCAGCTTCCGCTCGTCGAGCTCGGCGGCGAGCTCGGCCCAGGTGCCGTCCGAGATGGCGCCGTCGTCGACGAGCGCGTCGACGGCCCGGATGAGCGCGGCGTCCAGCGGCTCCAGGAACGGGGCGTTCGGGCCGTAGGCGACCCGCGCGACCTCCTCGTCGGTGAGGCCGGCGGCCCGGGCGGCGAAGATGTGCTGGCCCCACAGATACCGGGACTGGCGCCGCGCCGCGACCCGCAGGATGAGGATCTCGACCTCACGGATCCGCAGCTCGGTGTCGAGCAGCGCGTAGCCGTTGAACGGGAGAAATGCCTTGGCGAGCACGGGGTGGCGGGCGAGCGACGCGATTGCGTCCCGCCCGGACGGCCGCCGGTCCATCTCCGGAGCAGGCCGGCCCCGGGTCGTCGGGTCGATCGCGGTCAGCGCCCCGACCACGTCAGCGGGCCATTCTCGCGGGGGCAGCGGTGCGATTCGTGCCATCGAAATGCTCCTTCGCGGTCCGGTCTCGTCGAGCTCGGATTCGCTGCTCACGGTGCTCCTTACGGTCTGGCTCCGTGGTCGCGAGGGTGGTTCGTCAGATTCCCGCGGGGCCGGGGCCGCCGTGGACGTAAAGCGTCTGGCCGGAGCAGAAGCTCGCCGCGTCGGAGGCGAAGAACAGCACGGCGCTGCCGATTTCCGCTGGTTCGCCGAGCCGGCCGGAGCCGTTCGTCAGCCCGATCGCATCCGGGTCCAGGCCGTACCGAGCGGCGTCGTCGGTCAGCGACGCGGCCCGGACCGCGCCGACGGCGATTGCGTTGACCCGGATTCCGTGCGGGGTCCACGCCGCCGCCATCGAGGCGGTCAGGTTGTTCACGCCGGCCTTCGCCGCGCCGTAGGGCGCGGCCTGGGGCATGCCGAGCAGGCTCGCGCCGGAGGAGATGTTCACGATCGCGCCCTTGCCCTGGGCCAGCATCGGCACGGAGGCGGCGCGGGACAGGAACCAGACGGAGCCGAGGTTGAGGGCCAGCACCTGCTGCCACTCGTCCTCGGTCCAGCGCTTGATCGACTTGGTCTGCGCACCGCCGGCGCAGTTGACGAGAATGTCGAGCCGCCCGAACTCGGCAAGGGTCGCGTCGACGATCCGTTGGCATTCCGCGGCCGTCGTCACGTCGGCGGAAAGGGCCAGGACACGTTGGCCGGAATCCTCGATTTCCTGCGCGGTGGCCGCCAGCGGTTCCGGCCGGCGTGCCGCGAGCACCACGTCGGCGCCATACTCGGCCAGCGCCAGCGCCGAGGCCCGGCCGATTCCCGTACCGCCGCCGGTCACGACGGCGACCTTCCCCCCAGGTCGGGAAACGTCTGAGCACTTCTTCGAGAGCGACGCGCCCTTCGAGGCGGGCGAGACTGGCGCCCAGACAGAAATGCGCCCCATGGCCGAAGGTCACCAGCTGGCTGAAGTCGCGGTGGATGTCGAACCGGTCTGGGTCGGGGAACACCCGCTCGTCGTGGTTGGCCGACGCCAGCATGAGCAGCAGCGCGCTGCCGGCCGGCACCGTCCGCCCGTGGTACTCGACGTCCTCGGTCACGGAACGGGCCACATGCGGGCCGGGCGGCTCGATGCGCAGCAACTCCTCGACCGCCCGCGGGATGAGCCTCGGGTCCGCGACCAGCTCACGACGCTGGTCGGGATTCTCCGCGAGCAGCTTTCCCATCCAGCCGAAAAGACGGCTGGTGGTCTCGACGCCGGCACCCGCGATCACTCCGACGAAGATCTGGACCTCCTGGCGGGTCAGCCGGCGGACCTTGCCAGAGTCGTCGGTGAACTCCAGCGTCAGCAGCTCGGTGATGATGTCGTCCGACGGGTTCTTCGCCCGCCAGTCGACGTACTCGGCGTAGTTCCCACCGCCGAAGTACTTCTCCCTGGTGACCGGCAGCGGTTTGCCGGGCTCGTTGCGCAGGGCCCGCTGGGCGGTCGAGCGCAGCGACGGCTGCTCCGCGTCCGGAATGCCGAACAGCAGGCCGATGGTGCGCATCGGCAGCTCGGCGCCGAGGTCGAGGACGAAATCGAACCGGCCGGCGCCGACCAGCGGGTCCAGACACGCGGCGCAGAATGCCCGGATCTTTTCCTCCAGCGCCCTGATCTTCCTGGGGGTGAACATCCGGGAGACCAGGGCACGGTGGATGGTGTGCAGCGGCGGGTCCTCGTTGATGAAGATCCCCGGCGGCATCACCGGAGCGGCCTGGACCACTTCCAGGATGTCGCCCTTCGTCGAGGTCAGACGCGTGAGGTCCTTGAGCGCCGTGACGACGTCGTCGTAGCGGCTGAGCCCCCAGAAGTCGAGGCGCTCGTTGCGGTACAGCGGCGCCTCGTCGCGCAGCCGCCGGTAGACGGGGTACGGGTCCCTGTCGATCTCGACGTCGTACGGGTCGTAGTACCGATCGCCTGCGCCCACGTGGCTGGCCTCCCCTGGACATCTTTGTACGAACGTATAGCATCGCGCCATACGTTCGTACAAACTGTTCGTCCAGGGCGGCCGTGAGGGAACCGCCCGAGGTCCCGCCGCGCCGGCCGGCGCTAGGCGATGCCCTCGCTGATGATCTTCACTTCCGTGTACTCCTCGAAGCCGAGGGTGCCCATCTCGCGGCCGACGCCGCTCTGCTTGTAGCCGCCGAAAGGCACCTCGCAGCTGAAGTACATGCCGCCGTTGACGTTCACGACGCCCGACCGGATCTTCTCCGCGATGGCGCGGGCCCGGGCCGGGTCCGCGCTCTCGACCGTGCCGGCGAGGCCGAAGATGGTCGAGTTGGCGATCCGGATCGCGTCGGCGTCGGTGTCGAACGGGATGACGACCAGCACCGGCCCGAAGATCTCCTCCTGGGCGATCCGGGAGGCCGGGTCGACGTCGGCGAAGATCGTCGGCTCGACGTAGTAGCCGCGTTCCAGGTGGGCGGGCGCGCCGCCGCCCAGGACGAGGCGGGCGCCCTCGGCCTTGCCGATCTCGATGTAGTCGAGCACCCGGCTGCGCTGCTTCGCGTTGATCAGCGGGCCCATGTAGGTGCTCGGGTCGGCCGGGTCGCCATAGGGGATGGAGCGGAACGCGTCCGCGACCTTGGCGATCATCTCCTCGTAGCGGGAACGCTGGACCAGCAGCCGGGTGTTGATCGAGCATCCCTGCCCGGCCTGCGACAGCGACTGGTAGGCGATCATCAGCGCGTTCGTGTCGACGTCGGCGTCGTCGCACTGGATCCAGGCCGACTTGCCGCCGAGCTCCAGGAAGACCTTCTTGACCGTGTTCGCGGCGACGGACATCAGATGCCGGCCGACCCCCGTCGAGCCGGTGAAGCTGATCAGGTCGACGCGGGGGTCCTCGGCCAGGATCTGGGCGACGGCGTTGTCGGACGTGGGCACGACGTTGAACACGCCCGGGGGGAGGTCGGTCTCCTCGACCGCGAGGCGGCCCAGCGCGGTGGCGTTCCAGGGCGTGTCCGGGGCGGGCTTGAGGATGACCGTGCACCCGGCGGCCAGCGCGAACGCCGCCTTCGCCAGGTTGACCTGCATCGGGGCGTTCCACGGCGTGATCGCCGCGACCACGCCGACGGGTTCGCGATAGAGGCGCCGGCGGCTCATCCGGCCCATCGACTCGCCGACGCCCAGGTCCCGGACGAACTCGTAGCGCTCGGCGAGGTCCGCGGCATAGGTGATGTTGTCCAGGGCGCGGGCGAACAGCGGCACATCCAGGCTGACGTTCGTCGCGCCGACCTCCGCGCGGATCGTCTCGCGCAGCTCGGGCTCGTGCCGTAACAACGCGGCGTGCAACTGGCGTAAGCAGCGGACCCGCAGTTCCACGTCGGTCGCCCAGGCGCTCTCGTCGAACGCGGTCCGAGCGGCGGCGATCGCCGCGCGCATGTCCTCGGCCGTCGCGTCGGCCGCGACCCCGATGACCTCCTCGGTCGCCGGGTTGATGTTCTCGTAGGTCCGGCCGCCGGACGCCGGGCGCAGCTCGCCGCCGATGAGCAGGCGCTCCTCGACGAACAGGCCGGAGGGAGTGATCACGGGTGTCGACATGGGTGCTCCTCGACGGTGCTGGTCAGCGGTCGCTGGCGGACGGCTTGAGGTTGAAGCGGGGCAACGTGGGCTGGAAGCCGGTGGCTCCACCGTCGACGGTGATCTGGGTACCCGTCACGTATTTGGACTCGTCGGAGGCCAGATAGACCGCGGCGGCGGCGATGTCGGCCGGCTCGCCCAGGCGCGGGAGCACCAGCATGCCGCGGATGACCTGCATGTACTCGGGGTCCGCGAGCAGATTGCGCATGCCCTCCTCACCGGTGTAGATGAAGCCGACGATGATCGCGTTGGCGCGGATGTCGTCGGCACCGTAGTCGGCGGCGAGCTGGCGGGTCAGCACGTTCACGCCGCCCTTCGCCGCCTGGTAGGCGGGCCGGGACCGCAGCGAGCGCAGGCTGGACGACGCCGAGATGTTGACGATCGAGCCGCCGCCCGCGGCCCGCAGGTGCGGCACGGCGTACTTGCAGGCCCACATCGTGCCGTTGAGCGCGGTGCGAACGATGTAGTCCCAGTCCTCCGTGTTGATCTCGTCGACGTGGTTGTCGCGGCCGCTCGCCGTCACGTCGGTGGCGGCCGCGCTGTTGACGAGGGCAGTGATCGGCCCGTAGGTCTCGACCGCCGTCGTGACCGCGCGGGCGACGTCCTGCTCGATCGAGCTGTCCGCGTGGACGTAGGTGACGGCGTGGCCGTCGGCGCGCAACGTCGTCGCGAGCTCCTCACCGCGGACGTCGTTGCGGCCCGTGAAGGCGACCGCCGCGCCCTGCTCGGCGAACATCCTCACGATCCCGGCGCCGATTCCCGCGGTCCCGCCGGTGACCAGCGCGACCTTTCCCTGAAGCCTCATGGCGCCGTTTCCTCCGTGTCATTCCCGGCCGCGACCGTGCCGCCCTCGCCTGCCGGAACAGCGGCGGCCTGACGGGGGACGGTGATACCGATGTTGTCGACCAGCGGGGTGTCGCCGAACGTCGCCGAGACGAGCAGCCGGACTTCGCCGTCGAGCACGTCGAGTGGGCGCAACGTGTCGGCCTCGACGGCGTGTACGTAGTCCACCGACGCGACGGCGGCGATCTGGTCCGCGATCCGGCTGGTGACCACCTTCGCGGCGCGCTCCCCCGCGTTCACCAGCTCGACGGCCTCGGTGAGCGCACGGTAGATGACCGGGGCGGCGGCACGGTGTGACGGCGTCAGCCGGACGTTGCGGCTCGACTTCGCGACGCCGTCCGGCTCACGCACCGTCGGGCAGCCGACGACGGTGCACGGCGAGAGCAAATCCTCGGCCGCCCGTTTGAAGAGGACGAGCTGCTGCCAGTCCTTCTCGCCCGAATAGTTCGTACACGGACCGGCGATGTTCAACATGCTGAAGACCATCGTGGCGAGGACACCCGCGTGGTCGGGCGCCAGCAGCCCGGGCAGGTCCGGCACCAGCTCCGGCTGAGCCAGGAACGTCACCGGTGGCCGCGCGTACAGGTCGTCGCGCCGCATCACATAGAAGAGGTCGACCCCGGCGGCCGCCAGCAGCTCGGTGTCCCGGTCGACGTCGCGTTCGTAGATCTGGACC
Source organism: Frankia sp. AgB1.9 (assembly GCF_016786355.1). Lineage (GTDB taxonomy): Bacteria > Actinomycetota > Actinomycetes > Frankiales > Frankiaceae > Pseudofrankia. Next base: position 27,355 of record NZ_JADWYX010000062.1, on the reverse strand, counting down.
GAGGCCGGTGCCGCGTCGACGCTCATGACTCCCGCGTAGAAGAGGGCCACCACGTCGTTCTCGCGCCGGGCCCGTTCCACCAGGGAAAGATGGCCCTCGTGAATGGCGCCACTGGTGCCGACCATGCCGACCGTCCGGCCGGCGGCCCGGTGGGCGTCCAGCACCGCCCGCGTCTCCCGAAAGCTTTCCAGCGTCCGCATCGCGGCGGCGCCGGTGGACGCGCTCACGGCCGCCCCGCCGCCGGCTTCGCCCGGGCGGCGAGGGTGGCGGCCCGCGGCGCCGGCAGGTCGAGCACCGTCTTCGTTCCCGGCTCGGCGGCGACGAGAATCGGGATGGCGTTGACCGCGCGGGCGGCGTTCAGCGCGGAGACCGGTTCGAGGTCCGGGTCGAAGGCCAGGTCGAACACGCAGGTGATGGTCGGGACCCCGGTGATCTCGACCTTCCAGTTGGGCTCGTCCTCGCTGACGCGCCAGCCGGGCGCCAGGCCCAGCCCGACCGTCTGCTCGTTGACGACCTCGTAGAACGGCACGTCGCCATCCGCGCCGGTGTAGGCGGTGAACGTCCACCGGGCGCCGGCGATCGTGCCCTTCCTGACGTCCAGGCCGCTCGGATGCAGCACGGTGTCCTGGAGCGCGGCGGCGTACTCCTTCTTGGTCACCTTCACGTCGACCAGCTCGAACCCGAGACCGGCGGCAACGATCTCCGCGGACTGACGGATGCCCCAGATCCAGCCCTGGTCGGCTTCAGTGGGCGACTGGTCCTCCGGCACGGGCAGACCCATGCCGAGTGCCCCCTGGAGCTGCTGGGCGGCCGGGTAGTGCGGCACGTAGTCGCTCTGCCAGCAACGGATCTTCTCGACCTGGCCGGCGTAGCCGGAGACGAACAGCGGCAGCACGTCGCTGACCAGCCCGGGAATGTTGCCGCCGGCGAGGAACGTCGAGCCGCCCTCGGCGCACGCGGCGGCGAGCGTCTCCTGATCGGCGGGTATGAACGCCGGCCACCAGCCGCCCATGCTCGAGTAGACGTTCGTGCCCGCGGCCAGGAACCGGGCGATGACCGCCGGCTCCCAGGTCAGCCCGTGCCACAGCATGCAGTCCGCGCGCAGCGCGACCAGCGCGTCGACGTCGCGCGTCGCGGCCAGCCCGATCGGCCCGATCCCGACCAGCTCGCCGACGTCGCGGCCGTCCTTCTCCTCATGGTGGACGAGGACACCGACGATCTCCATGCCCGGTTCGGCCGCCAGCAGCCGTAAGGCCTGCGACCCGACGCCGCCGGTGTAACAGACGACAACCCGAATGCCCATCTCGCTCCTCTCCGCGTCCCAGTTCTCCGCGTCCCAGCGCTCTGCGTCCCAGTGCCGGTGGTGCGCGGCCGGCTCATCGTCACCACGCCTCCCGACCAGGTCAATCAGCGTTCAGTAAGCTGAACGCTCGTGCAGCCGTGAGGCTGCGGCGGACGCGTGCGGACACGGGCGGACGCGACGAAACCAACGAGAGGGCGGCCGCGTGGAGCGCGAAACCAAGGAACACCCGCCGGTCCGGCCGGACGACCTCACCGCCAGGGCGCGCATCCGCAACGCGGCGTTCGCGCTGATCGCGCAGCACGGTGTCGACGCGACGACGGTGCGCGCGATCGCCCGGCGAGCCGACGTCTCCCCCAGTCTCGTCCTGCACCACTTCGGCTCGAAGCAGGGCGTCGTCGACGAGGTCACGACCTGGGTGACCGACGTCCTCGGCGACGTCTCCCGGGACGCCGACGCCCAGGCGAGCCCGGCCGAGGCGCACCGGCGCCGCCAGCTTCGGTTCGAGCGGATGACCACCGAGACGCCGCTGCTCGGGGCCTACCTGCGCCGGATGCTCCTCGACGGCACCGAAGACGGCCTGGCCTGGTTCGCCCGGGCCGTCGACGCCTCGGCGGCCGGGCTGAGCCAGCGCGAGTCACTCGGCATCGCGAGCCCGTCCGCCGACCTGCGCGTCACGGCCGCGATGCTGGCCCTGCTGGGGTTCGCCCCGGTCCTGCTGCGGCCGTATCTCGAACACGCCCTGCACCTGGACTTCGCCGACGAGAACGACCGCAGCCGCTGGCGCGCCGCCGAGACGGCCCTGCTCACCTCGGTGCTCTACCCCCAGGACGGCGACGCGGCCGACGCGGTCTGACCTCCGTCAGCGAAGGTCTACGCGTTCGGTGCGGTCGACCGGCGACTGCCGCGCCCGGCGGTGCTGGCCACGACCGGCCTGATCGCGGCCCCCGGAGGGCCGCCACCGAGGGCGGCGATCCGGCACGGGATGTCGGTGTTCTCGTCCGTGTGGTAGACCGCGCACACCCGGTGGTAACCGTCGGCGATCGTCATCGGCAGGCCGGCGAACAGGTCGCCGCGGATGAGCAGCACCGGCGACAGCTGCTTCCCCTTGCGGATCTTCTGGAGGTCCGCCGCGACATGGGGGTTGTCCGCCGGCAGCAGTGGCAGCAGCGCGGCCCGCAGGATGTCCTTGGCCTTCCACCGCTGTTCCGGCGCGACGCGCAGTGCCTTGACCAGCGCCTCGACCTGCGAGGGAGCCGCCAGCAGCGCGAGATAGTCCGCGGCGGCCGGGTAGTCGTGCTCCTGCGGGGCGTCTTTCCAACGGATGTCCGGCATGACCTCGGCTTCCAGTAGGGACCACGCAGTCGCGCGGGCGGTCGATGAGGAGGGCTGTCACCTCCGCCATCATCGGGCCGCGCGCCTACTCGCGGGCGCCGGTGAGGCGGACCGCCGGCGTTCTGGTCGCCGCCAGCGCGGTCAGCGCGGTCGTCAGGCCGACGACCACCAGGGATCCCAGCCCGACGGCGGCGATCAGCGGCCACGGCACGCTCAGCACCGTCACGCCGATCATGTGACGGACGGCGGTCATGAGACTGAGCACGGTCGCGCTGGCGGTCAGGCCGCCGAGGACCAGGCCGATCACGACGACGGCCGCCGCCTCCCACAGCGCCATCCGCACCACCTGGCCGCGGGTCAGGCCGGACACCCGCGCCGTCGCGAACTCCTCCCGGCGCCCGGAGGCCGCGACGACGACCGCGTTGATCATCGCGATGACCGTGTAGACCATGGCGAGCCCGAGGAGCGCCACCATGATCTGGACGTTGATCCGCTGCTGCTCGTCCGCGTCGTGCCGAATCCACCCGGCCGCGGTGTCGACCTTGCCGCCGCCGCCGAGGCCGGCGCCGCGCAGCCGGTCCGCGACGGCGGACCGATCGGCACCCGGCGTCACCTGGATCGTGTAGCGCCGCGGGGCCGAGGCCTCGACACCCCGGCCGGCGGGCAACAGGAACTCGGGGCCGGAGATGGTGGCCGGTAGCCGGGCCACGACCCGCAGGTTCCTCGACTCCCCCGCGAACCGGGTCCGTAGCACGGCACCGACCCGCCAGTGCGATCCGACCACGGCGACGGTGTCGCCGCGCAGGTCCGCGAGGTCGCCGGAACGCAGGTCGAGCCGGTGGGTACGGGCGTAGGCGGCGGGGTCCACCGAGAGGGCGTCGGCGGAGTCGTACTCCACCTTCCCGTCGTCGAGCGCGCCGAGGTCGAACGCGATCGGGACCTCCTCGGACACCACGGCGACCCCGTCGACGGCCGCGAGCCGGGACGTCATCTCCCGGTCGGTCGTCACGACCAGGTCCGCGCGCAGGGCCCGGGTCGTCTCCTGCCGGGACGCGGCGCCGAGCGTGTCGAGCGAACCGGCCATGCCGACGACGAACGCGAACAACACGATGACCGGGGCCGCCGTTGCGGCGCTGCGCCGGGCGCCCGCGCGCAGGTTCGCGTGGGCCAGCTGGCCGAGCGGCCCGACGGCGAACAGCCGCGGCAACCAGCTCGCCGCCGGGACCAGCAGCGGGGTGAACGCGGCGACGGCGACCACCAGCACCATGGACGAGCAGAGCGCCATCGCGACGGCCGCGTCGCCGCCGACCGCCGGCACGAGCACGAGCAGCGCGATCCCGCCGGCCAGGAAGACACCGCCGAGCACCCACCGCGGGATGGTCATGAGGCGGGTGTCGCCGCCCGACTCGCGAAGCGCCTCCAACGGCCGGACCCGGGCCGCCCGCGCCGACGCCACAGACACCCCGCAGACGGCCACGACGACACCCGTGCCCACCGACACGGCTATCACCCAGGACCGCCACTCGCTGGTGAACCCGTCCGGGACCAGGTCGAAACGCGCCAGCATGGCGTCCTGCAGGCGTATCAGCGAACGTCCGGCCAGCACGCCGAGCCCGGAGCCGACGAGGCCCAGCAGCAGTGCCTCGCCGAACAGCAGCCGGCGAAGCTGCCGCGGGCTCGCGCCGACCAGCCGCAGCAGGGCCAGCTCACGCCGGCGCTGGACGGCCGTGAACGCGAACGTCGAGCTGACGATGAAACCGGCGACGAACGTCGCCAGGCCCAGCGTCATGCCGAGCAGCGCGACCGCGGCCGTGTAGCCGTCCCGCACGGTCTGGGCCTGCGCCGCCGGCAGGCCTGCGGGGACCTTCGCGGTCGCCGCCGAGATCAGGGTGAGCAGCGACGACTGGACGAGGGCGACGCCGAGGGCGACGGTGACGATCGCGCCGATGAAGACCTGCCACCGGTCGCGGAAGGTACTCCAGGACATGCGCAACATGGGAGTGCAGCCTTTCTAGCCGGGCGGGCTCGGTCGTCGAGGGCGGCGCGGGCTCACGATTCCCAGCTCGCCAGCAGCTCGGCCACCGCGTGGGCCGACGGCCGTTCCAGCCGGTCGACGAGACGCCCGTCGCGCAGGAACAGCACCCGGTCGGCGGTGGCCGCGGCGGCGGGGTCGTGGGTCACCATGACGATGGTCTGGCCCTCGTCGTCGACCATGGATCGCATCAGGTCGAGCAGGCCGCGCGCGGACCGGCTGTCCAGCGCGCCCGTCGGCTCGTCGGCGAACAGCACGGCCGGCCTGGTCACCATCGCCCGCGCGATCGCGACGCGCTGCTGCTGGCCGCCGGACAGCTCCCGCGGCCGGTGCCGGGCCCGGTCGGCCAGCCCGACGGCGGCGAGCGCCTCGCGGACCACCCGCCGCCCCGGGCGCAGGCCGGCCAGCCGCAGCGGCATGGCGACGTTCTGCTCGGCGGTCAGCGAGCCGATCAGGTTGAAACTCTGGAAGACAAATCCCACCGTCTTGCGGCGCAATTCGGTGAGCTCCGCGTCAGAGGCACCGGTAATGTCCTGGCCAGAAAGCACGACCTGCCCGCCGGTAACCTTTTCGAGTCCGGCCGCGCAATGCAGCAGCGTCGACTTCCCGGAGCCCGACGGCCCCATCACCGCCGTCCACGAGCCGGCCCCGAAAGCGACGTCCACATCGTCGAGGGCCCGCACCTCCGTAAGGCGACGGCCATATGTGCGGCTGACGCCGCGCAGTTCGACGACCGGCGCCGAAGCCGTGCCCGCCGCGGTCTCCTGAAATCGTGCTTGAACGCTCACAGGTTCTTTATAACCGCGGGCGCGGTGTCTGACAGTAATGCAGGCGGGACGGTCCGAGGTGGGGTTTTCCCCCGCCTCGGAGGGCGGTCTGGCCCGGCTCCGGCGCGGCATGATCGGGGGTTCGCGGTCCGTGTCGCTGGGGACGGCAAGCTGACGGGGACAGGGCTGCCGGGGGCCCAGCCGCCAGCGGTAAGGCGGGATTCACGGCAGTCTCAGGCCCCTTCGGCGATGACCTCGGTCTCTAGTGCCGCATCTGACGAGGTTGGCCTCCTCCCGACACCAGCAAGATCGCCGCTTTCGCCCTCCCGTGGCTGTAAACGCGACAGTTTTGTGACCATCTGAGGGCCAAAACAGCGATCAAGCCAACGGGCCGACCTTGCCGGCGGGCAGGACCTTCTCGGCCACGGTCTGGAGGTAGCGCCAGCCGATCTCCGGCGGCAGCCCGCCGATCAGCGGGTGCAGCCGCAGCAGGCCGCCCGCGCGGACCTGGGCCACGGCCTCGTCCACCGTCAGGATCTGGTGGCTGCGCCGCTCGGCCCGCAGCTCCTCGGCGGTGCGGGTGAACGACAGGCTCGCCGTGCCGGTGTCGCCCTCGTTCCAGGCTGCGTAGCTGCGGACGTCGTGCATCAGGTAGGGCCCGAGCTCGTCCCAGGCCTCGTCGAGGTCCTCTGCCACGAACACGACGCTGGGTTCTTCCGGTGGGTTCAGGACGCACATGCCGGGCTCGTGGCCGGCCGCGCGCGCCGCGGCCTCGTAGGCGTCCCGCAGCTCCTCGCCGCCGCCCTGGGCCAGGAACCCGATGCCGTGCCGTCCGGCGCGGCGGGCCGCGGCGAGGCTGCCGCCACCCCACGCGACCATCGGGCCACCCGGCGTGTGCGGGGTCGGGGTGACGTGGATGCGCCGGCCGTCGTGCTCGAACGGCTCACCGGTCTTCGCACGCAGCAGGAGCGGGAGCTTCTCGTCGGCGATGCGCCCGCGGCGGTGGAAGTCGACCCCGTACATCTCGTACTCGGCTGGCCGATAGCCGATGGCGGCGACGTAGGACAGCCGCCCGCCGCTGACGATGTCGAGGACCGCCATCTCCTCGGCGAGGCGGACAGGGTCGTATAACGGCAGCACGAGGGCGGCGATATTGATGATCGCGCTCGACGTGCGTGCGGCCATCGCGCCGGCGAGGACCATCGGCGACGGAAGATAGCCGTCCTCGGACATGTGATGCTCGCAGAGAATGACGCCGAAGCATCCGCGCGTCTCCGCCCACGCCGCCATCTCGGTCGCCGCGGCGTAAAGCTCCCGCGTCGGCGCCCCGGTTCCGGGCGCGCGCATGTCGAACCTCAGCATGTACATTCTCGCCGATACTCCTTGGCTGCCCGAATACTGCCTCGTGGTGTGCGGCCAGGCCGGCTGGTGCCGCCGGCCTGGCCGGTTGGGACTCGTTACTTCTTGAGCACCTGTCCGCAGGACAGCTTCGTGGTGACGGTGTACTTCGCCCCGTCCAGCTGGACCAGCGACGCGCAGGGCACGTTGACGACGTGGTTGAGCGGGAACCGGGCCTGCGCCAGCGCGCCGTCGACGTAGTAGCTGTAGTCGCCGTTGTTCAGGGTCTTCAGGAAGCTGTTGACGGTGAGATCCTTGCCGGTCTTGGTGGCGGCGTCGACGAACATGTCGGCGGCCCAGTAGCCGGCCATGGTGGGCAGGCTGAGTGCGGCGTCGGGGGCGTACTTCTTGAAGTCGGCGACGAGCTGCTGGACGCCGGCTGCCGAGGCGTCCTCCGTCGGCGACCACTGCAGCAGGGTGTAGGCCTTCTGCAGGCCGGGGAAGTTGGCCGCGGCCAGTCGTGGGTCGTAGCCGACCGAGTTGATGTGCTTGCCGTCGAAGCCGGCTGCCGACAGGGCCTGGATCAGTTTCGTGGTCGAGGTGAAGTCGGTGGCGTAGACGACCACCTGCGGCGGCGCGCCACCCGCGGCAGTCATGATCTTGCCGACGATCGGCGTGGCGTCGGTGAGGCCGGAGTCGGGGACCGGGCTCTCGGCGTAGACGACCTTCGCGCCGACGGTCTGGATCTGCGCCTTGAGGTCGGCCACGCCGGTACGGGCGGCGTCGTCGTCGTTGCCGATCACGGCGACGGTCCTGCCCTTGGCGTCACCGCCGAACAGCGTCTGGATCATCACGCCGTACGCCGACGACGTGGCCTCGGTGAGGTTGGTGAGGCAGCCGGTGATGCCGAAGCCGACCGTGTTACCGCAGTAGCCGCCGTTGAAGCCCCAGCCGAAGAACGGCACGGCCTCCGAGCAGAAGGTGTCGAGGTAGCCGGTGGAGCTGGTCATCTCGGGAACGACGGCGAAGACCTTCTCCTGGTCGGCGAGGACCTTGGCCTGGCTCGTGTTGCGGCTCGCGTCGTTGCCGTCGTCCAGCGTGCCGATGTAGTCGATCTTGCGGCCGTTGACGCCGCCGGCGTCGTTGGCCCGGTCGAAGCGGACCTTGGCGCCGATCTCGGTGCCGGCCATCGTGCTGCCGCTGGCGCTGGTCAGGTAGGCGAGGCCACCGACCTTGATGGACGTGTCGGTGATGCCGCGGGTCGGGTCGGCGGCGGTCTGGCCGCATTTCAGCGAGCTGGCGTCAACGGTGACGCCGCCGCCGCTCCAGCCGGTAGGCGGTCCGGCCTTGATGGCGTTGGCGGCCACGGTCGGGCCGCTGCTCGTCGTCGTGGATCCGTCGCCGCTCCCGCAGGCCGCGAGGCCGGTAAGCAGGGCCGTCGCGGCGGCCAGGACGGTTGCTAATCGTGAGACACGCATCGTTACTCCCCGATGAATGACCGCCGCGCCCGCGTGACGGGGCGCGGCGGCGATCCGAACTGGCTGGCTGGGCATCAGGGGCCGTAGCGGCACCTCGGTCCGGCCTGGTCGGCCAGGCAGGCGGGGTCCGCGACGACCCATTAGTATATTGGATACAATATGTGTTTAGACGATTGCAAGGTCTGAATGTGCTCCAGGGCGGCCAGGGAGGAATCGGCTACCTGAGGCTTGGCGCCCGGTGGTCGAGGCACCGCGCGTCGGCAGGCCGATCGGGGTCGATCGGCGTCGTCTCCTCCAGCCGGTCCGCCAAGCCGGTGCCGCGACGATAGACAAGATGTCATGTCTAGTCAACGTGCCCGCGCGGCCATCGGCGCACTCGGGCGACCGTGCTCCGCGCGGCCCACCTCCGGCCCGGCCTGGCTCGATCCGTACACGCGGCGATCCGCGGGCGCGCGAGGTGTGACGGCTACGGCGCGCGCCGGTCCGCCGGGCGCGGCGCCGCCCGGACCTGCCACGCGTCACGGTGATGGACGCCCGCCCGCCGGGGAGCCGGCGGGTCGGGATCAGGTGGTGCCGTAGCTACCGGGCCTGGCTGGTGGCGTCTCCGGCAGCATTCGCCCGTTCCGGCGTCCCCATGATCGCCGTTTCGGCCCTCAGGTGGTCGTTACCGGGTCTGTTTCGTAGCCACCCGAGGGCGAAAACGGCGATCAAGGCGACGGGTGGACGCTGGTGGTCGCGGCACCAGGTGGTGGCGCCGCTGTCGGACTCGCGGTTTCTGGCTACTGGTTCGCCGCACCCGCGTTCTTGATGACGGCCATCCAGGCGGAGGCGAGCACTGAGATCATCCGATCGGGGTCCGCCAGTCGTCCGTACACATATCGTTCGAAGAAGTGCATAAGCGGCATGTACAGGATCGCGGCCGTGTACTCGGCGTCGACCGGGTCCAGGCCCTCGTGGGCCGTGAGCAGCGCCGCGGCGAGGAACTTGACATGGTCGTCGTAGCCCTGCTCGACCATGTCCCGGATTTCCGGGTCGATGACCGCGCCCTCCGCAAGGGCCGCGACATCATGCCTGATCGACCCCCACCGCTCGACGTCCGTCCGGATCCAGGCCTCGATGCCCTCGATCGTCGGGTTACGCGCAATGGCGCCGAAATCATCGTAGATACCGGTGAAAGCCATCATGACGCGCTCATAGAGCTCGCGGAGAATATCGGCCTTGCTTCGAAAATGCAGATAGAAGGTGGCTCGGGTCGAGCCGGACCGAGCGACGATGTCGTCGACCTTGGTGCGGGCATATCCCAGCTCGGCGAACTCGGTGACGGCTGCGTCGATGAACCTCGCATGGGTGCGAGCCTTCTGAGCGGCGCGCAGGCCACCCTTACGGCCGTCGACCCGGCCGGCCTCTTCGTTGGCCCGCACCCCCTGGCCGTCAGCCGCCGCGTGGGCCAGCGGCGGCCCGCCATTCTGCGCGGCGGACTCGGCAAGCTGACCGACGTCACCGCGCTGACCGACGTCACCGCGCTGACCGACGTCGTTACGCGGGCCGCCGTCGGTACGCGGGCCGTCGTCAGGCAGGACTGCGTCCGCGACAGGGGCCGCGCTCCCCCGTCGGCCACCGGCCGGCGGGCGCAGGGAACTCGACCCAGGCACCGGAGCACCCTCCTGACTGTGCGGTCTCGACTGACTGTGCGGTCCCGACTGACTCAGCCGTCTCGACTGACTGTGCGATATCGACTGACTGTGCGGGTCCACTGACAGTGCGATGTCCACTGACGGCACACCATTGTTACCAACCGCCGTGACCTGCGCACGTCGGCTGGACCGTTGCGGAGACGACTCCGGGCCTCGATCGCGGGGCGGATCAGGGAGCCCTCGCGCGCCGGGTCATAGGTAGCGCCTATGACCGTGCCTGGCAGTCGGTCGCTACCGGAGGTTCCGCGGTCGGTTGAGGCTGGCTACATGACCACCATCCCCGTAGGGGAACGCCGGCCGGCCCGGCCCACGCGGTTCCTGCCCGCCGTGTCCGCCGCCTCCGGCCAGGTGGGCGGGCTGGGGCTGGCCGCCGCGATCGGCCTCGCCGCGACAGCCGTCGGCGCGGCCTGCCCGGTGATCGGGGCGCCGGTCGTGGCGGTCGTCGGGGGCGCGCTGCTCAGCCCGCTCGCGCGGCGCTGGCGGGAGGTCGTTCAGCCGGGTCTCGACGTCGCCCGGGTCCGCCTGCTGCGGCTGTCCGTCGTGTTGCTGGGGGCGCAGTTGTCCCTGGGCGAGGTCGCGCGCGCCGGGGTCGCCTCGCTGCCGGTCATGCTGGCCACCCTCGCCGCGTGCCTGGCCGGCGCGGCCCTGCTCGGCCGAGGCCTGCGGGTGGGCCGTGACCTGTGCGTCCTCATCGGGGTCGGGACGGCGATCTGCGGCGCGTCGGCGATCGCCGCCACCAGCCCGACGATCAGGGCCAAGGACCCCGACGTCACCTACGCCGTCTCGACGATCTTCCTGTTCAACGTGGCCGCGGTGCTGGTCTTCCCGCCGCTCGGGCACGCGCTCGGCCTGAGCCCGAACGGGTTCGGCCTGTTCGCCGGGACGGCGGTCAACGACATGTCCTCGGTCGCCGCCGCGGCCGGCGCCTACGGCCCGGGCGCGGTCCAGCAGGCCGTCGTGGTCAAGCTCGTCCGCACACTCATGATCATTCCGATCGTGCTGACGCTGGGCGCGCTCGTCCGCCGCCGCGAGGCCGTGGTCGACCCCGAGACCGCGGTCGACCCCGAGCCCGCCGCCGGGCCGCGGCGCCGGCGAGGCCGCGGGGGGCTGGCCGGGGCGCGCCGGGCCGTCCGCCTGGTTCCCGGCTTCCTGGTCGGGTTCGTGCTGGTGGCGGCGGCACACTCGGCCGGGCTGCTCCCCGCCGTCAGCCATGAGCCGCTGCGTCGCTGCGCGATGGTCCTCATCGCCGTCGCCCTCGCCGCGATTGGTCTCGCCACGGACGTCGCCGCACTGCGCCGCACCGGGTTCCGGCCGCTGCTGCTCGGTCTGCTGCTGTGGGTGACGGTGAGCCTGACCAGCCTCGCCGTCGCCGGAGCGGTGTGACACGCTGTCCGGCGATGCCGCTCCCGAGCTGGGCCACGGATCTGGCGACGCTCGACCTGCTGCTGTCGGTCGCCGAGACCGGCAGCGTCGGCGGCGCGGCGCGGGCGCACGGCATCAGCCAGCCCAGCGCGAGCGAGCGGCTGGCCCGGCTGGAACGGCTGTTCGGCGTGCCGCTGCTGGTCAGGACCCGGCGCGGCAGCACGCTGACCCCGACCGGCGAGGCCGTCGTCGCCTGGATCCACCCGGTCGTCGACGCGGCGCAGACGCTGGCCGACGGCGTGCTCTCCCTACGAGCCGACCAGCGGGCCCGCCTGCGCCTCACGGCCAGCCTGACCATCGCCGAGTACCTGCTCCCCCGCTGGCTACTGGTCCTGCGACGCGGTCATGCCGACCTGGAGATCTCCGCCAGCGTCGCCAACAGCGCGGACGTCTGCGCGGCGATCCGGTCCGGGCGGGCCGATCTCGGTTTCGTCGAGTCACCCGACGTCCCGGCCGACCTCGGCCGCCGGGTCGTCGGCACCGACGGCCTCGCGCTCGTGGTCGCCGCCCGCTACCCGCTGGCCGCGCGGGCGGACCGGGGCCTGCGCGCCAGCGACCTTGTCGAGGTCCCGCTGCTGCTGCGCGAGCCGGGCTCCGGCACCCGCGAGACGTTCCTGCGCGCGCTTGCCGGCGCGCTCGGGCGCACCCCGTCGATCCCCCGTGCGACCAGCCTGGGCTCGACGGCGACGATCCTGGCCACGGTCCGAGCGGGCGGCGGCGTGGGCGTCGTCAGCGCCCGGGCGGCGGCGGCCGGCCTGGCCACCGGTGAGCTGGTCCGGCTCCGGGTCGCCGATCTGGCCCTTGAGCGGCCGCTGCACGCGGTCTGGTCCGGCCAGACCCCGAGCCCCCTGGCCGCGGAGCTGATCGACCTCGCGATCAGCCTGCCCACCTCGGACTAGCAGCGCCGTTCCGAGCTGGACCGGCTAGTAGCGGATCGTCGTTCTTACTCGGGTCTTGACGAGCTCGCCGTGCTGGTTCGTCCATTCGGTCAGGACGTACAGGTAGAGGGTGAGGCCGTTGCGCCCCTGGCGTTCCTCCCAGTGGGTCAGCTGGGAGCGGGTGGTGATGACGTCGCCGGGCCGCATCTTCACGCCGAACTTCTCAGTCATCCCGCCGTTGAGAGTGTTCTCGCCCTTCTTGACCTCCTGGCCAGGAACAGCGCCCATCATGATCGGTCTGGTCATGGCCCAGGCGAACGGGTTGAAGTCCTCCGGGGCGATGATCCCGCCCCATCGGGTCGACCTGGCGTACTCCTCGTCCCAGTAGATCCGCGGCGGCGTCTCGTCCCAGTACACCGCGATGGCCCACTTACGGATGTCGGAGGCGGAGATCGGGTAGGAGACCTGTTCGTCGATCCACACGCCCTTCTGGGCCTCAAGCTCAGGCGTTACCAGCGTCTCGAGGTGCGTCATCGTTTCCTTCGGTCCACGGACGCGCGGACGTCTCCCGCCGCGGACGCGACCGTCTCGGCGGCAGGCCCGGGGCCGGGTGGCCGCGGGCCTGCCGGTCTCGTGAGGTCAGGGTGTGGTCTGGACGATCGGGAGCTTCGCGGTGACGGTCAGGGCGAAGGTCGTGCTGATGCCGTTGCTGGGCCGGGCGTACGGGCCGTCGGAGGAGAGCAGCTCAAGCTTGGGACGGTGCCCGGCAGCGAAGGTATAGGCGTTGCCGTCCAGCTGGAAACTGATCGTGCCCGACTGGTTGGCCGTCACCCGGTAGAGACCGCGGCTGACGAGGATCTGGGTCCCGTTGGGGCTGACGTCCCACAGCCTGGCGTCAAGCTGGCCATCCGGGCCGGTGTGCTGGATGGACGCAGTGACCAGGGGCATGCCGGCCAGGGTGTCCGCGTGGGTGAGGGCGGGCCCGATGACGACGATGCTGTTCGGCTGGATCAGGGCCGGCGACGTGGCGCAGGGGTTCGAGGTCTGCAGGGCCTGCGAGAACAGCGAACCGAACTGGGAGCTGCCGCCGCCCAGGATCGACAGCAGGCTGGACGGGTCGACGGTGCCGTTGACGAGGCCGGTGAGGACGTCACCGACGGTGCCCGGCAGGATGCCGATCACCGGGTCCTGGCCGACCTGGCCGAGGTAGTTCAGGCCGCTGGAGGTCGTCGACTGCGGCAGGGTCAGGCTGAAGCTGAGCGTGCCGGGGTGCGCGGCGCCCCAGGAGGCCGCGGTGATCGGCGCCGGGGTGGCGCTGCCGGCCGGGCAGGACATCGGTGACAGCGCCACCGAGCCGGGGGCCGGCCCGGTGCCGGTCCCGCGCAGCTTGGCGTCGAAGAACGCCGAGCCGGCGTCGACCAGCCGGTCCACCACGTCGGAGCGGTTGCTCGCGCCCGGGTGCCCGGTGTCGGCGAGCTGCAGGGACACGTCCGCGCTCGGGCTGGCCGCCCGGGCCTGGTTGAACAGGGCCAGGCCCTGCTGGGCGCCGAACAGGTTGTCCGTCCAGCCGTTCTCGATCAGCATCGGCGTCGGCGCCCCGGGGATGCCCGTCGTGCCCTTGTACTTCAGCGCCGCGACGAGGCTGGTGACGGCGCTGCCGGAGTACGGCTCGCCGGCGAGCAGCGTCTTGTACCAGGTCGTCAGGTCGGCGCCCGGATCCGCGCCGGCCGGCGCGACCTGGCCGAGCAGGTCGGTGATCAGGTAGAGGAAGCTCGTGTAGGACAGCTTCGAGACGCCCACCGGGGACGTGTCGGCCGCGTAGCTGGGCGGGGCGGTGTCGGTGGCGCGGCCGTTCGGGACCAGCGCGGTGGCCAGGTCGGCCCAGCCCCAGCGCGGGTAGGACGCGGCGATGTGCAGGGGCGCGCCCGCCGGGCTCGTCCACGCGGCGAAGCCGCCGCTGGGCAGTTCGATCCGGTTGTTCAGGAACGCGAGCTGGGCCGCCGTGCCGCCGCCGTACGAGATGCCGGTGACGCCGAGCGCCGACGGGTCGGCGACGCCCTCGTCGACGAGGGTTCCCAGCAGCTGCTGGACGTCGCGCGCCTCGTAGCGGGCGTCGTCGAGGTGCACCCACCCGGCGGCGCAGCCGGCGCTGGTCTTGGCCGCCGAGCCGCAGGAGTTGCCGAAGCCCCGGGCCGTCGGGGTGACCACCGCGTAGCCACGCTGGGCGTAGTAGTTGGTGTTGTAGTGGTAAGTCAGGGCCTGCGAGCCGGTCGCGGAGGTGTCCTCGAACGCGGTCTTGTCCTCGCCCAGGCCGTGCATGATCACGATTGTGGGGAACGGCCCGGAGCCGGTGGCCGGGAGCGTCACGTCGACGTCCAGCGGAGTGCCGTCCCAGGACGCGACCCGCCCGCCGAGGTCGGCGGTCGGGCAGAAACGCACGCCGTTCTGCGCCGTGCAGGCGTGCCCGAACGGCGTCACGTCCGCGCGCGCCACGGCCGTGTCCAGCACGACGGCCAGGCTCGCCGCGATCGCGCTCGCGGTGAGCACGCCCATCGCTCTCCATAATCGTGTCGTCACGTTACGTCCTCCCGCTGCGCCCGTTCCCGTTGTTACCTACTGGTCAGTAGGAACTGTGGGACGGAAGGATGCCACGAGGATTGCGCCAATGTCACCCAATAGGGGGTAGAGGCTCACATATCCGCTGGTCAGGCACACGGGTCGCCGCGAGTCACGCCCGGTGGTCGCGGATCTGGGCGATCGCCGGCCACCCGGCCCGACTCGATCCGAGGGCACCCGCGGCGAACTGGCGGGCGCCCGCGGGGTCGAGGACGTCGACACGACAGCCCGGCGGAGGGCCGCGGTGGGCGTGCTCCGCGCCCGTCGTTCCGCCGCCCAGGAATGCGGCACGGAGATACTTCCACGGACCGGCCAAGCGAGATTCGCATCCCTTTGAAATCTCGCTTCGCTTCCCTATGCTCCGTTCCACGCGAGGAATGCACGGGGGCTGCCGGCGAACACGGCGGACACGCGCGAAAGATTGTCGGGCACGCACGGTTTCCCGCGCAACAAATCCGGGCTTCCCCCACCGCGACCGGGCGAGACATCCAACAGGACGGCCACCTCGGAGACAAGGGGCCAGCGACACCAGGACAACCGATCTTGTCCGTCTGACTCCTGGCCAGCGCCGACACCCAGGTGACCAGCACATCAGTCCCAATCGCGACGGCCCGCCGAATCTCAACCGGTTGTCATCGGTCATAGCCGCTCCTGTCGATTTCTGGATACTTCGCCAAGGATTTCCGCGCGCCGCTGACCTACGCTTGGCCTGCCCGGCTGAAACCCTGGCCTGGAATCCGGCGGCGTGCTCGTGGAAGCGTCGAGGTGAACCAGCCACGGCACCGGTACTCCTTTCCTGCGCGAAAAGCCACAAGCAGCTGTTCGCTGGCCCAGGGAAGGCAGGGATGGCGTCGAATCGATGGAAGATCGCCCCCGGACCGGCCCCTGGCTGGCCTGCGGGTGGGACAGGGCTTGGAGGACAGGAAATGTGTGGGGTTCGCATGGCTCCAAGCGGCGGCCGGGCGACCGGGGACGCGTTCGCGTCCGTCCCGCTGCCCGAACAGTTGGCCGTACGCGCTCGGGACGAGCCTGACCGTGTCGCCCTCACCTTCGTCGACTACGCCGTCGACCGGCGCGGCGCCGCCACGTCGCTGACCTACGCCCAGCTGTTCGAGCGGGTGTGCGCGTTCTCGTCCCGGATCGCGGCCCGCCAGGAGCGGGGCTCCCGGCTGGCGATCAGCGCTCCACAGGGGCTCGACTACGTGGTGGCGTTCCTCGGCGCGCTGCGAGCCGGCATCATCGCCGTCCCGCTGTTCCCACCCGATCTGCCCGGGCATTCCGGGCGGCTGGACGCCGTCTTTCGCGACTGCGAGCCGGCGGCGGTCGCCACCACCCTGGCAGCCCTTCCGGCCGTGCGCGAGTTCCTGGCGGCGCAGGACCGGCCCATCGACGTCGTGGTCATCGACGACGCGGCGGGAGCCGCCGAGCCGGTGGGCCAGGTACCGGACGTGCTCGGCGAGGACGACGTCGCCTACCTGCAGTACACCTCCGGTTCCACCCGGTCGCCGGCCGGGGTGCTGATCTCGCACCGCAACATCGCCGTCAACGCCGCCCAGGCCGCGACCGCCTACAGCCAGGGCCACGGCCCTGGGCTGACCCTGGTCAGCTGGCTCCCGCTGTTCCACGACATGGGCCTGGTCCTCGTCGTCGGTGGCTGTGTCGCCGGCGGCTACCCGGCCGTGTTCATGGACCCGGTCGCCTTCCTGGCCAGGCCGGTGCGATGGCTGCGGCTGCTGTCGGCGAGCCCGGGCGCCGTGACGTCCGGCCCGAACTTCGCCTTCGACTTCTGCGCCAGCCGGATCTCGCCCGAGGACGCCGCCGGCCTGTGGCTGGGCGACGTCGCCGCGATCGGCAACGGCGCGGAGCCCGTCCAGGCCGGCACCCTCGACCGCTTCGTCCGTAGGTTCGCCCCCCAGGGGCTGCGCCGTGAGGTCATCCGGCCGGCGTACGGCCTCGCCGAGGCGACGGTGTACGTCTGTGGGTCGACCGACGGGCGCCCGGCCCGGGTCCTCCAGGTCGACCAGGAGCGGCTCGGCGCCGGCGAGCTGGTGGAGCTGGCCGGGGACACCGACCGCGACGCGCCCCCGGGCGAACCCCACACCCTGGTCTCCTGCGGCCACCCGGTCGGGCAGCGGCTCGCGATCGTCGATCCCGTGACGTCACGGGTGCTGCCGGACGGAATGGTCGGCGAGATCTGGGTCCACGGTCCCAACGTCGCGCAGGGGTACTGGGGCAACCCGGAGCTGTCCGCTACGACGTTCGGGCAGCGGCTCGCGCCGGACGGCCCCGCGGCGCCGGTCCAGGGTGGCGGCGCGGTCGAGCGGGCCGACGGCCTGCCCGCCGGCTCCTGGCTGCGCACCGGCGACCTGGGCGTCCTCGACGGCGGCGAGCTGTTCGTCACCGGCCGGTTGAAGGACGTGATCGTCATCGACGGCCGCAACCACTACCCGCAGGACGTGGAGGCGGCCGTCGAGGCCGTCCACGACGCGTTGGGCCGCCACCGCACGGCGGCCTTCTCGGTGCCGGGCGACGACGGCGAGCGGGTCGTCGTGGTGGCGGAGATCTCCCGGCGCGCGCTCGACCGTGGCTGGGACCCGACCACCGTCACGCAGGCGGTCCGTCGGGCCGTCTCCGACCGCCACGGCCTCGCCGTCCACGACGTCGTGCTCACCCGGCCCGGCTCCGTCCCGCGCACCACCAGCGGGAAGATCGCGCGCCGCGCGAGCCGGCAGCGCTACCTGGCCGGCGGGTTCGCCCGGCTGGGGAGCCCGTCATGACGGGACGACCCGGTCCGACCGAGCCGGAGCTGCGGGCCTGGCTCACCCGCGAGGTCGCCCGCCTGGTCGGCACGCGGGCCGAGTCGATCGACCCGTTCCAGCCGCTCGGCGAGCTGGGCCTGGCGTCCCGCGCCGCGGTCGCGCTGGCCGGCGACCTCGAGGACCTGCTCGACATGACCCTTCCGGCCACGCTGGTCTGGGAGAACCCGACCATCGCCGCCATCGCCGCCCGGCTGGTGGCCCTCGGCTCCGATCACGGCGACGGCGACGTCCCGCACGTCGCGGCGGTCCCGAGCGCCGAGCCGGTGGCCATCGTCGGCATCGGCTGCCGGCTGCCCGGCGGGTCGGCCGACCCGGAGGCGTTCTGGGCCTTCCTCACCGCCGGCGGCGACGGCGTTCGCGCGGTGCCGGCCGGGCGTTGGGAGCACTTCGTCGACCCGGGCTCGGCGTCGGCGGCTGCCCTGGCCGGGCTGGGCAGGTACGGCGGGTTCCTCGACGACGTCGCCGGCTTCGACCCGGGGTTCTTCGGCATCGCGCCGCGCGAGGCCGAGCTGATGGACCCGCAGCACCGGCTCCTGCTGGAGGTCGTCTGGGAGGCGCTGGAGAACGCCGGCATCACCCCGGACTCGTTGCGCGGCACGCCCACCGGGGTGTTCGTCGGCCTGAGCCTGCTGGAGTACGGCCACCTCACGGCAGCGGACCTGACCCGGATCGAGGCCCACACGTCCACCGGCGCGGCGATGTCGCTCGCGGCCAACCGGATCTCCTACACGCTGGACCTGCGCGGCCCGTCGATCGCCATGGACACCGCCTGCTCGTCGTCGCTGGTCGCGGTCCACACGGCCTGCGCGAGCCTGCGGTCCGGGGAGAGCGCCACCGCGATCGCCGGCGGCGTCAACCTGCTGCTCGCCCCGGCCGTCTCGGCCGCGTTCGCCTCGGCCGGCCTGCTGGCCCCGGACGGGCACTGCAAGGCGTTCGCGGCGTCGGCCGACGGAATCGTGCGCGGCGAGGGCGCCGGCGCCGTCGTGCTGAAGCGGCTGTCCGACGCGCGGCGCGACGGCGACCGGATCTGGGCCGTCATCCGCGGCTCGGCGGTGAACTCCGACGGGCGCTCGAACGGGATCACCGCGCCGAACCCCCGGGCGCAGGAGGCCGTCCTGCGCGCGGCCTACCGGGCGGCCGGCGTCGACCCGGCCGAGGTCGACTACGTCGAGGCGCACGGGACGGGCACCCCGCTCGGCGACCCGATCGAGGCGACCGCCCTGGGCGCCGTCGTCGGAGCCGGCGCCGGCCGCAAGGCGGACCGCCCGCTGCTGATCGGGTCGGTGAAGACCAACCTCGGGCACCTGGAGGCCGCGGCCGGCATCACCGGCCTGATCAAGGTCGCGCTCGGCCTGACGCACGGTGTGATCCCCGCCAGCCTGCATTTCGACGCGCCGAGCCCGCACATCCGCTTCGACGAGGCGGGCCTGCGGGTCGTCACCGAGCCCCGCCCCTGGCCTCGCGTGGCCGGGCGCCCGGCCCGTGCCGGCGTCTCCGGCTTCGGCTTCGGCGGGACCAACGCCCACGTGGTGGTGGAGGAATGGCTCGCGGGCGGGCTGAGCGTCGCCGAGGCCCCGACACCGGACGATCGGGCGGCGGACGCGACCAGAACCCTCCTGCTCTCCGGCGCCGACCCGGCCAGGATCCGGCGGCAGGCCGCCCGGCTGGCCGGCTGGCTCGACGAGCCGGCCGGGCGGATCGCGCGCCCAGCCGACGTCGCCGCGGTCCTCGCCCGCCGGCACTCCTACGACGCGCCAATGAGCGCCGTCGTCGTCGGCCGCACCCGCGGCGAGCTGGCCGACGCCCTTTCCGCGCTTGCCGGTGAGGCCGACCATCCGGCCGTCGTCGCCCCGGCGCCGACGGCGCGGCGGGCGGCACGCGCCGCCGGGCCGGGCACCGTCTGGATCTTCTCGGGCCAGGGCTCGCAGTGGGCCGGCATGGGCCGGCGGCTACTCGCGACCGAACCCGACTTCGCCGCCGCCGTCGACTGGGTCGAACCGGTCCTGGCCCGCCGCACCGGCCGCTCGCTGCGGGCGGCCCTTACCGGCGCGACCCCGTTCGAGGGGCTCGAGGCCATCCAGGTGGTGCTGTTCGGCACGCAGGTCGCCCTGGCCAGGCTGTGGCGCTCGCGGGGACTGGAACCCGCGGCCGTTCTCGGGTTCTCGATGGGCGAGGTCTCGGCGGCCGTGGTGTCGGGAGCGCTCGACCTCGACAGCGCCGCCCGCGTCATGGCCACCCGGGCCCGGTTGCTCACGTCGCTGGAACGCGACGGCCGCGGCGAGCTGGCCATGATCGAAGTGACCGACGCCGAGTGGGACACGCTCGCGCCCGACTACCCGGACGTCGCGGTCAGCGTCTATACCAGCCCCACGCAGCGCGCGGTCGGCGGCGACCCGGACCAGCTGCGCGCGCTGTGCGCCCGGGTCGAGGCGATGGGCCACGCCGTGTTCCCGATGAACATTCCCGGCGGGGCGCACTCCAGCGCGGTCGACGGCCTGCTCGACGAGCTGACCAGCGAGCTGTCCGACCTCACCGGCCAGCCGCCGGCCGTGGCCTTCTACGGCACCACCCTGGACGACCCGCGCACGCTGCCCGCCTTCGACGCCGAGTACTGGGCGGCGAACGCCCGCCGGCCGGTCCGCTTCGCCCATGCCCTGGCCGCCGCCGGCGCGGACGGCCACGACACGTTCCTGGAGGTCTCGCCGCATCCGATCGGCGCGCGCGCGGTGCGCCAGACCCTGGGCGCCGGGCGGGTGACCGTTGCCGGAACGCTGCGTCGCGGGACCGACGACCAGGTGACGTTCCGGGCCAACCTGGCCCGGCTCGCCCTGGCCGGCGGCGACGCCGGGGCCAGGGCCGCGCTCGCCCGCGAGACCGACGGCCCCGGGCCGGCGCGGCGGGCACCCGAGCCGCCCACGACCTCCTGGGACCGCCGGCCCTACTGGTTCCGCGCGAGCGCCGAGCCGCGGCCGGCCGTGGCCGACCGCCATCCGCTGCTCGGCACGCGGGTGGACCTGCCCGAAGGCGACCGGTACCTGTGGAGCGCCGAGGTCGGGACCACCGACGTGCGCTGGCTCGCCGACCACACCGTCCACGGCGTCCCCGTGCTGCCGGGCGCGGCGCACGCCGAGCTCGCCCTGGCCGCGGCCACCGCGGTCCTCGGCTCGCCCGACGTCGTCGTCAGCGACCTGGAGATCCACCGGATCGTGCCGCTGGCCGACCACACGACGCTCACCGTCTCGCTGCGGGTGACCGACGCGGGCGGCACGGTCGACGTCCACAGCAGGACGGCCGGGCCGGACCGCTGGGTCCGCTGCGCGACGGCGACGGTCGCGCTGGCCGGGACCGACCCCCCGCGCGATCCTGACGCGGTACTGGGTGACGGCGAGGGTGAGCCGCTCGACCTGTACGCGGCGTTCGACGCGGTCGGGCAGCACTACGGCCCCGCGTTCGTCGGCGTGACCGAGGCGCGGTTCGGCGGTTCCGGCGCCCGGGGCGTGGCCCGCGCCCGGGTCCGCCTGCCGGACACGGCGACCGGGCATCCGCTGCTGCGCGTGCACCCTGCTCTGCTGGACGTGTGCCTCCAGACGCTCGCCGCGGCCGCCGCGGGCGTCCGGCAGGTCCAGGACGACCGCGCGGTCTACCTGCCGGTGGGCATCGGCCGGCTGCGCGTCGGCGCGGCCCAGCCCCGGGAGGGCACCTGTCACGCGACGCTCGCGCCGATCGGCACGGACGCGACCGGCCTGGTCGGCGCGGTCCGCCTCGTCGGCGACGACGGCGCCGTCCTGCTGGAGGCCGACGAGATCTACCTGCGGCGGCTGCATCGCGACGACGTTCCGGTCGCGCTGGAGTCCATGCTGTTCGAGGCCCGCTGGGAGCCGGCGGACCTCCCCGCGCCGACGGTCGGCACCGGTCGGCCTGAGGACACCGCGTGGGTCGTGGTGACCGCGGGGCCGCCGTCCTACAGCCTGGTCGCCCAGTTGGAGGCCCGGCTGGAGGCGGCCGGCGGCTCTGTCGTCACCGTCGCGCTGGATGACGGTCCGGCCCTTGCCACGGCGCTGGCCGGACAGGCGGCCCGCGGCGAGGCCGGGGTTCTGTTCCTCGTCCCCGATGAGCCCGCGCTCGTCGACGCGTCCACCCAGGCAGGCGAGCTGCCCGCCCAGGTGACCGAGGCGTCCGCCCTGGTCGCCGGGGCGGCCGCGCTGGCCCGTGCGGCGCTGGAGGCCGCGTCCGGGCAGACGCCGCGCCTGTGGATCGTCACCCGGGGCGCGTCGGTGGCCGCCGCAGGCGAGACCGGTCGGCCCGGCCCGGCGTCGCTGCGCGGGCTGGTGCGCGTGCTCGCCTTCGAGCATCCGCTGCTGCGGGCGACGCTGGTCGACCTGGACCCGGCCGGCGACCCGCTGCCCGGCCTGCTGGCCGAGCTGGCCGCCGGCACCGGCGACGACGAGGTCGCCTGGCGGGACGGCCACCGGCTGGCAGCTCGGCTCGCCCGCGCGCGGCTCACGCCCGCTCGGGCGGGGCGACCCCTGGTGCGTCCGGAGGCCTACCTGATCACCGGCGGGCTCGGCGGCCTCGGCCTCGCGCTGGCCGAGCGGCTGGCCGAAGGCGGGGCCGCGCGGCTCGTTCTCGGCGGCCGGCGCCAGCCGTCCCCCGAGGTCGAGGCGGCGCTCGCGCGGCTGCGGGCCGACGGGCGCACGGACGTCGTGGTCGTCACCGGCGACATCGCGCGGCCGGGGACGGCCGAGCGGCTCGTCGACGCGGCGACCGCCGGTGGGATGAGGCTCGCCGGCGTCGCACACGCGGCCGGGCTGCTGGTCGACCAGGCCGTCCTGACCCTCGATCGCGACAGCCTGGAGCGGGTCTGGGCCCCCAAGGTCACCGGCACCTGGCTGCTGCACCGGGCGACCGAGCAGCTCGACCCCGACTGGTGGCTGGTCTTCTCGTCCGCCGCCGGCCTGCTGGGCTCCCCGGGACAGGCGTCGTACTCCACCGCCAACGCCTGGATGGACGGGTTCACCCGCTGGCGGCGCGCGACCGGGCGGCCGGCGACGAGCATCCAGTGGGGCGCCTGGTCCCAGGTCGGCAAGGCGGCCGGGAACGCGAACCCGCTGCTGGAACCGCTGTCGCCGGCCGCCGGCCTGGAGGCCTTGGAGGCCGTCCTCACCTCCGGCCGAGACGTCACCGGCGTCACCCGGCTGTCGCCCACGCGCGCCGTCGCCCTGCTGCCCGAGATCACGGACCTCGCCTTCTTCGGGCCGCTGCTGGCCGAGACCGCCACCCAGGAACCCACCCGCGACGGCGCCGCCGATGACCGCTGGCCCGGCGCGGCCGCCGTGCGCTCGTCGGACCCGGCAACCGCCCGCGGCCTGCTGGCGGCCAGGCTGCGGACCCGCGTCGCCCAGATCATGGGCTTCCCGCCGGACCGGGCCGAGCTCGTCGACCCGGACGCCCAACTGACCGGGCTCGGCCTCGACTCGCTGATGGCGGTGCGGCTGCGCAACGCGGTGGAGGCCGACTTCGACGTCGTGCTGCCGGTGCGCCTGATGCTGCAGGGCGCGAGCCTGACCGACGTCGAACACCACCTGGCCTCCGAGCTGGGCGTGCCCGACGCCGGCCCCGGCCCGACCGACGTCGGCGCCGAGCGGGCGCCCGGCTCCCGCGGGTACATTCCGCCCCGCGACGCGACCGAACGGTGGCTGGTGCTCCTCTGGGAGGAGGCGCTGGGCCGCTCCCCCGTCGGTGTGGCCGACGACCTGGCCGCCGCCGACCGGGACGGCGCCTCGCCCGGCCGGGCCAGCGAGGCGGTCGCCGCCGCCGTGGCCGACCGGCTCGGGCCCAAGGCGCCGCCGGACCAGACGCCGCCGGACGCGGCCCGGCTGGTCGCGGCGGGCACCGTCGAGCGGATGGCGAACCTGCTGCGCGAACGGCTGGAGGGCAACGGCGGGAACCCGCTGCGCCTGCTGCGCGCCGCCAGCCCCGACCAGGGCCGGGAGGCCGGCAGCCAGCGGCCGCTGTTCCTCTTCCACCCGGCCGGCGGGCCGACCAGCGTCTACCACGCGCTTGTCACCCGGCTGCCGGCCGGACCGCCGGTGTACGGCCTCGAACGGCTCGACGACCTGCGGGACGTCGAGACCAAGGCGGACCGCTACCTGGAGATCCTCCGGAAGATCGACCCGCGCGGGCCCTACCGGCTGGGCGGCTGGTCGTTCGGCGGGGTGCTCGCCTACGAGGTCGCGCAGCGGCTGGTCGCGGCCGGGGCGACCGTCGAGGTCGTCGCCATGATCGACTCGATTCTCCCGCTGCCCGTCACCGGAGACGTCCGTGGGCTGGTGGTCGAGCGGTTCCGCCGGTTCGCCGCCTACGTGAGCGAGACCTACCGGGTCGACCTGCGGCTGCCCTACGAGGAGCTGGCCGCGCTGGACGAGGACGCCCAGGTGGAGCGGCTCGGCCAGCTGCTCGCGTCCTCGGGGATCGGCATGACTCCGGGAGTGCTGGAGCACCAGCGCACCTCCTACGCGGACGCCCGGATCTCCGAGCGCTACCGGCCACGGCCGTACGCCGGCCGGGTCGTGCTGTTCCGCGCGGCGTCCACCCACCAGGTGACGGCCACGCTGGACCCGCGCTACGGGCGCACCGACGCCGCGCTCGGCTGGGACTCCCTCTGCACGGACCTGGAGGTCGTCGTAGTTCCCGGCGACCACACCTCGGTCATCGACCCCCCTGCTGTGGACCTCATCGCCGGCCGCCTCGGCCGGCTCCTGACCGGCGACCAGCCGGCCGGCTGACGGACGGAGAAACGGGAAATGCCCGCACAGTTATCGACGCGGCGGCGCCGGTGGATCGCGGTGGCCACGGCGGTGGTCGCGGTCGCGATGCCGCTCGGGCTGGCCGGCGCCGGGCCGGCCGCCGGATCCGCCGCGGCGCCGGCCGCCACCGGGACGCCGGTCGCCCCGGTGGCCCAGGTCAACCAGAGCACGAGCGGCGGGGACAACCCCAAGACGGGGACGGTGCCGGACACGGCGACGCTCGGCGTGCCCGACCCGGGGACCGTGCCCGTCGTCGGTCTCGCCACCGCGAAGGCCGCCGACGGCGCCCGGGTCCTCTACGAGACCCGCGTCGACGCCCGCACGGTCGACCTCATGATCAGCTCGCCGGCGCTCGGCGGCGCCGCCCCCGTCCGGCTGATGCTCCCGCCGAGCTGGACCGCGGACCCGACGGCCACGTTCCCGGCGCTCTACCTGATCCACGGGTGCTGCGAGAAGGCCGACTACCAGTCCTGGTCGCTCTACACGGACGTCGAGGCCGCCACCGCGGACAAGAACGTCCTCGTCGTCATGCCGAGCGACGGCTCGGCCGGCTTCGGCACCAACTGGTG
This sequence comes from Frankia sp. AgB1.9, assembly GCF_016786355.1. GTDB lineage: Bacteria > Actinomycetota > Actinomycetes > Frankiales > Frankiaceae > Pseudofrankia. Next base: position 2,301 of record NZ_JADWYX010000062.1, on the reverse strand, counting down.
GAACTTCGGCATGCCGAACAAGGGCTGGGGCTACGACACCTTCCTCGCGACCGAGGTGCCGCAGATCCTGCGCGCCGGGTACCGGGCCTCCGGGCGGGCCGCGATCGCGGGCGTGTCGATCGGCGCCTACGCGGCCGTCGCGCTCGCCGCGCTGCACCCGGGTGAGTACGGGGCGGCCGCGTCCTTCAGCGGCCTGCTCGACACCCAGACCCCGGTGGTGAGCACGGAGATCGCGGCGATCCTCGTGCGGGAGAGCCAGAACCCGCTGGCCATGTGGGGTGACCCGGTGCTGCTGGGACTGCAGTGGCTCTACACGAACCCGACGGCCCTGCTCGGGCGCCTGAAGGGCGTCGGGCTGTTCGTCTCCTCGGGGAACGGCAACCCCGGTCCACTGGACCCGGCGAACACGGAGAGCAGCCTGCTGGACACGATCACGCTGGCCAACAGCACGACGTTCGTCACCCTGGCCCGGCTGTCCGGGCTGAAGCCGACCGTTGACTTCTATGGAGCGGGCACCCATTCATGGCCGTACTGGAATCGCGAGCTCGCCCGGTCGTGGCCGGTGCTGGCGGCCGGGCTGGGACTTCCGGCGAGCTGACCCGCGGTCCGGCGGACCGGGCTGCTGCTCACGGTCGCGCTGGCCGCGTTCGTCACGGCGCTCGACAACACCGTCGTGAACGTCGCGCTGCCATCGATCGAGCGCGACCTGACGCTGTCGACGACCGGCCTGGAATGGGTCGCGACCGCCTACATCCTGACCTTCTCCAGCCTGCTGCTGGCCGGCGGCCGGCTGGCCGACCTGTTCGGCCGCCGCCGCGTCCTGCTGCTCGGCTTGGCGATCTTCGCCGTCGGGTCGGTGCTGTGCGGCCACGCCTCCTCCGGCACCGAGCTGATCGCCGCCCGCGCCGCGCAGGGCGCCGGCGGGGCGGCCGTGCTCCCGGCGACCCTGGCGATCCTGACCGCCGACCTGGACGGGCGCGACCGCGACCTGGGCGCCGGGGTCCTGACCGCGGCGATCGCGGCCGCCCTCGCGCTCGGGCCGGCGGTCGGCGGCGCGATCAGCCAGTACGCGCACTGGAGCTGGGTCTTCTACGTCAACGTCCCGGTCTGCGCGGTGACGATGGCGCTGGCCTGCTGGGCCGTCCCGCCGAGCCGCCGCCGCCGCGGCCGGCGGGCGAGCCTCGACATCCTGGGGCTCGCGACCTCCGGCCTCGCGCTGCTCGCGCTCACCTGGGCCCTGGTCGAGAGCAACGACCGGGGGTTCACCTCGCCGGCGATCATCTACGCCTTCGCGCTGGCCGGGGTGGCCGGCTGGGCGTTCGTCGCGGTCGAGACCACCGGGACCGACCCGATGCTCGATCTGGCGCTCTTCCGGTCGCCGGCCTTCTCCGGCGGCACGGCGGCCCAGATGCTGTGGGGGCTCGGGGTGAACGGCGTCTTCCTGTTCACGTCGCTTTACCTGCAGAGCATCCTCGGCTTCAGCCCGGTCGGGGCCGGCCTCGCGTTCGTGCCGCTGGCCGTCGCGCTGGTCCTGGCCGTGCCGGCGACCGGACGCCTCGTCGCCGCCTGCGGCGCACGGTTCACGGTCGCGGCGGGACTCGGGGCTGTCGCCGCCGGCCTGTACCTGACCGCGCAGGTCGGGCCGGGCGCCTCCTACCTCGACCTGCTGCCCGGACTGCTGATCATCGGCGCCGGCTCGGCCCTGACGACCCCGCTGACGTCGGTCCTGCTCGGCGACGTCGACCCGGCCGGGGCAGGGATGGCCTCGGCCGTCCTCAGCACGGCCCGGGAGGTCTCCGGGGTGCTCGGGGTGTCGGTCACCGGGGCGATTCTGCTCGCCCGGCAACGGGCGGTCGTCGCCGCCGGCGGCAGCGCGGTCGACGGCTTCGTCGCCGGCTACTCCCGCGGGCTGAAGGTCTCGGCCGGGCTCGTCGCGCTGGGCGCGCTCATCAGCCTGGCCACCCTGGGCCCGGCCGGGCGCGCCCGGCGCACGCCGGGCCGTCACCGCCGGCCTCGGCCGCGGCCGGCCAGCTCAGGGTCGCGGCCGGCCAGCCCAGGCCCGGGACCAGCCAGATCAGGGCCTCGCCAGGCGACGTGAGCCCGCCTGGGCGAGCGACGGCCCGGAGCGCCGTTCGACCCGGTCGGAATCCCAGCCGCAATTGTCCTGGCGGCGGCCCGGGAGCGTGGTCGCCGGGCGCCCCCCCCCCCCCCCCCGCGGGGGGGGGGGGCGCCCGGCCCCGCCCGCCCTGGACAGCTGCTACCGCACGACGGACTCCGGCGACAGCACAAGACCTCCGGAAC
>NZ_JADWYX010000061.1 GCF_016786355.1 Frankia sp. AgB1.9 | reverse complement strand
GACGGGCCGCAGCACGCGCTGGATCGATCTCATCTCGCCTCGCTTCCTGCTCAGCAGCTCGACCTGGCCCGGGGGTGGGGGGCGCCCCCGCCCCCCCCCCCCCCCCCCCGCGGCCGGCTCGGCTGCCGGTGGCGCCGACTCCCGAGGGCCGGGCGTCTCCCGTCGGGTTGGGAGATCCAGGCCGACGTCCGGAGTCTTCAGGGTGCTCAGCGGTGCCGACGGGTCCGCCGCGACCGCGACGAGCACGTGGCGGACCAGCTGGGCGAGGCCCTCGGCCGTGGACCGGTCGAACAGGTCGTCGCTGTAGGCGACGCCGAGCGTCATCCCGCCGTCGGTCCCGGGATGTTCGACGAAGTCGAAGGACAGGTCGAACTTGGCGCTCGCCCTGCGCACCGGCTCCGGCCGGGCGCTGACGGCCTCCAGCGCCAGCTCGTCGACGGTGTCCGAGGCGGCCAGGTAGACGATCATGACCTGGAACAGCGGGTGGCGGCCCAGCAGGCGGGGCGGGTTCACCGCGTCCACCACCCGGTCGAAGGGCAGGTCCTGGTGGTCGAACGCGGCCAGGTCGCCGGTGCGGACCCGTCCCACCAGCTCGCCGAACGACGGGTCCCCCGACAGGTCGGTCCGCAGGACCAGGGTGTTCAGGAAGAAGCCGACGAGGTCGTCGAGGGCTTCGTCGACCCGGCCCGCGACCGGGCTGCCGATCGGGAGGTCCTCGCCCGCGCCGAGCCGGTGCAGCAGGGTCGCGACCGCCGCCCGCAGCACCATGAACAGGCTGGCGTTGCCGGTCCGCGCCACGGCGCGCAGCGCGGCGACGACGTCGGCGTCGAGCCCCGCCTCGACGACCCCGCCGGAGTGGCTCGGCTCGGCCGGTCGCGGCCGGTCGGTGGGCAGCGCCAGCTCCGCCGGCAGGCCGGCCAGCGCCTCGGCCCAGAACGCCCGGGACCGGGCGGCGGGGCTCGTCGCCACGGCCTCGTCGCCGAGCAGCTCCTGCTGCCACAGCGTGTAGTCGACGTACTGGACCGGCAGCGGCGCCCAGTCCGGCACGAGGCCGGCGACCCGGGCCTGGTAGGCGACGGAGAGGTCGCGGGCCAGCGGCCGGTCGGAGCCCTCGTCTGCGGCGATGTGGTGGATCAGGAACTGGACGAGGTGCAGCTTCGGCGAGCACCGCACGACGGTCACCCGGATCGGCGCCTCGCGTTCCAGGTCGAACGCGTAGGCCGCCGCGCCGGCGAGGACGTCCGCCAGCGCCGGGTCGCCAGGGGCCGGTTCGCGCCCCGCCGGCCAGTCGACGACGTCGAACGGGATCTCCGTGTCCGTCGGGTCGAGGATCCACTGGACCGGCTCGCCGCCCGGGGCGGGGAAGACGGTCCGCAGCGCCTCGTGCCTGGCCACCACGTCGTGCACGGCGGCGCGCAGCGCGGTCAGGTCCAGCGGGCCGGTCAGCCGCCAGGTGATCGGGATGTTGTACGTCGGGCTGGGGCCCTCCACCTGCCCGACCACCCAGAGGCGGCGCTGGGCGAAGGACAGCGGCGGGTTCACCGGCCGGGGCCGGCGGCCGACGGCCGGACGCGCCCCGGCGGCCTGGTCCAGCCGCCGGGCGAGCCGGGCGACCGTCGGGTCCTCGAAGACCGCGCGGGGCGTGATCTCCAGCCCGAAGGTCGACCGGACCGCCGCGCACAGCCGCATGACGAGCAGCGAGTGGCCACCGAGGGCGAAGAAGTCGTCGTCGGCGCCGACCCGCTCGACGCCGAGCACGGCGGCGAACCGCTCCGCGAGCAGCTCCTCGCGGGTGTCGCGCAGGCGCCGGCCGGCGGCCGGGACCGGCGCGGACGGCTCGGGCAGCGCCCGGCGGTCCAGCTTGCCGTTGACCGTGCGGGGCAGCCGGTCCACCGTGACGAACGCCTGCGGAACCATGTGCGCGGGGAGCACCCGGGCCACCTGCGCCCGGGCGGCCTCGACCGGGTCCGGCCCGGCCCCGCCCAGCCGGGCGGTGGGCACGAGGTAGGCCACGAGCTGGAGCGCGGGTGGGGAGTCCGGGCGGAACGAGACGGCCGCCGACGCGACGCCGGGCACGGTCTCCAGGACGCGTTCGATCTCCCCGAGCTCGACCCGGAACCCGCGCACCTTGACCTGGTCGTCCGCGCGCCCGAGGAAGGCGAGCGAGCCGTCGGGCCGGCGGCGGGCCAGGTCGCCGGTGCGGTACATCCGCTCGCCGGGTCCGCCGAACGGGTTGGCGACGAACCGGGCCGCCGTCAGGCCGGCGCGCCGCTGGTAGCCCCGGGCGAGGCCCGGACCGGACAGGTAGAGCTCACCGGCCACCCCGTCCGGGACTGGCGCGAGCGCGCCGTCGAGCAGGTAGGCCCGGGTGTTGGCCAGCAGCGCTGCCCAGCCCGCGCTGTGCCAGCCGTAGGCGTCGACGGAGTACTCGGTCGGCCCGTACAGGTCGTGGACGACCATCCCGGGCAGCGCGCGCAGCCGTTCCCACAGCGGCGCCGGGGTCGCCTCGCCGCCGACCAGGAGCACGCCCGGCCGATGGCCCTCGGGCCGCAGGAACCCGTGGTTCAGCAGTTCCTGCAGGTAGGTCGGGGTCAGGTCGAGCACGTCGACCCGGGTCCGCTCGACGTAGTCGACGAGGGCGGCCGCGTCCCGCGCGACGGACTCGTCGACGACGTGCGTCTCGTGCCCGGCCAGCAGCCACAGCAGCGGCTCCCACGAGCCGTCGAAGCTGAACGAGGCGGCGTGCAGGACGCGCCGGGCACCCCCGTCGGGGCCGGCGGCGTGCTCGGCCGGCTCGATGAGGTCGACCAGGTGCGAGGCGAACAGGTTCACCAGGCCCCGGTGGGTGCCGACGACCGCCTTGGGAACGCCGGTCGAGCCCGACGTGTAGATCACGCTGGCCGCCGCGTCCGGGTCGAGCCCGGCCCGGCCGGCCGGCGCCGGTCCGGGCCGGCCCGGGTCGCCGGGCGCCGGGTCTTCCAGGGCGTGCACGGGTGTCGGTACGGCCGGCAGCCGGTCGGCGAGGGCCCGGGTGGTGAGGACTGCCGCCGGCGCCGCGTCGCCGAGCAGGAACGCCAGCCGGTCGGCCGGCTGCTCGACGTCGATCGGCAGGTAGCTCGCGCCGGCCGCCAGCACACCGAAGATCGCCGGGACCATGTGGGCCCGCGGCAGCGCGAGCGCGACGACGGCCTCCGGGCCGGCGGCGAGCCGGCGCACCAGCCCGGCGATCCGCTCGACCTCGTCCGCGAGCCGCGCGAACGTCGTCCGGCCCTGGCCGGTGACCAGCGCGACCCGGTCCGGGTACGCGGCTACCGCGCGGGCGAGCAGATCCGGCACCGTCGCCCCGCCGAGAGCGGGCAGCGCCCGGGTCGGGCCGGCCGCGGCACGCAGGGCCGCCGCGCGTTCGGATTCGTCGACGATCTCCAGCCGGCCGACCGGGACGTCCGGGTCACGGACGATCTCGGCCAGCAGCCGCAGCAGCCGGTCGGCCAGCCGGGTGCCGCCGACCGGCTCGATGACGTCGGTGGCGAACTCGACCAGCACGGTGATCTCGTTGCGCGCGGCCCGGTCGACGAACGTCACGTCCAGGTCGAACTTGGCGGTCCCGACCTCGGGGTTCAGGAAGGTCACCGGACCGCCGAGCAGGTCGCGGTCGTCGTCGGCCAGGTGGTGGTAGCCGGCCATCACCTGGAACAGCGGGTTGACCCCGGGGTCACGGCGCGGGTTCACCGCGGCGACGACGTCCTCGAACGGCAGGTCCTGGTGGTCGAACGCGGCCAGGTCGGTCTGGCGGGTCCGGCCGAGCAGGTCCCGGAACGTCGGGTCGCCGGCCAGGTCGGACCGGATCACCAGGGTGTTCACGAAGAAGCCGACGAGGCGTTCGAGCGCGGCGTCGGCCCGCCCGGCGATCGGAACGCCGATCGGGATGTCGTCGCCGGACCCCAGCCGGTGCAGCAGGGTGGCCAGCGCCGCGTGGGCGAGCATCGACATGCTCGTGCCGGTCTCGGCGCACAGCGCCCGCAGCCCGGTCGCGACCGGGCCGGGCAGCACCCGGACGACCCGGCCGGACGCCCCGTCGCGGACCGCCGGGCGCGGCCGGTCCAGCGGCAGCGGGATCTGCGCCGGCAGGCCGCGCAGCGCCTCCAGCCAGAACGCGCGCTGGCGGGCGGCGAGGCTGTCGGCGGCGGCAACGTCGTCGGCGTCCTGGTCGGCGAGCAGCGCCTGCTGCCAGAGGGCGTAGTCGGCGTACTGGACCGGGAGCGGCGCCCAGTCCGGTGCGTGGCCGGCGAGACGGGCCGCGTAGGCGGTGTCCAGGTCGAGCAGGAACGGCCGGTCCGACCACTCGTCGGTCACGATGTGGTGCAGGACGACCAGGAGGGCGTCGTCGTCCGGGCCGCGTAGCACCTGCAGCCGCAGCGGCACCTCGGCGGCCAGGTCGAAGGGCTCCGCCGCCGCCCGGGTGATCTGCGCGGTCACCTCGCCGGGGGCGCAGTCGAGGACGTCGAGGCGGGGCCGCGCGGCGGCCGGATCGAGGATCCGCTGGTAGGGCTCTCCGTCGGCGACGGCGATGAGCGTCCGCAGCGACTCGTGCCGCCCGACCAGGTCGGTGACGGCGGCCCGCAGCGCGGCGACGTCGAGCCGGCCGCTGAGCCGGAACGCGAGCGGGTAGTTGTACGCGTCGGTGCCGCCGGCCAGCCGGTCGACCAGCCAGAGCCGGCGCTGCGCCGGCGAGAGCGGGATCCGCTCCGGCCGCTCCCTCGCGACCAGCGGCGGGCGCTGGGGCGCGGTCTGGGTACGGCTGGCCAGCTTCGCCGCCAGCGCCTCGACCGTGGGGGCGTCGAACAGGTCGCGGATGGCGAGGTCGACCTCCAACGCGGCCCTGGCCCGGCTGACCACTCGGGTGGCGAGCAGCGAATGGCCGCCGAGGGCGAAGAAGTCGTCGTCCGCGCCGACGGCGGGCAGGCCGAGGACGTCGGCGAACACCTCGGCCAGCTGACGTTCCAGCGCGGTGGCCGGCGGGCGGCCGGAGCTCGCCGCCACCGGCTCGGCCGGCGGGAGCGCCGCGACGTCGAGCTTGCCGTTGGCGTTGCGCGGGATCTCCGGCAGCGGCACGAAGGCCGACGGGACGAGGTAGTCCGGCAGGACGGCGCCCAGGTCGGAGCGCAGCCGGCCGACGAGCGCGGCTGCGGCGCGGGCCGCCGTCGGGTCGTTCGTGCGGGCCGTACCGGCGGCGGGCCGAGCGGCCGGGTCGCTGGCCGGCCGGGTCACCGGGAGGGCGGCCGGGCCCGAGCCGCGCACGAGCAGGGCGTCGAGCCGCCCCGGCTCATCGGCGCGCGAGGTGAGGGCCGCCTGGTAGCCGAGGGCGTCGGCCAGCGCGTACACGTCGTCGGGCTCGACGGCGACCAGCCCGGCGGGCGCGTGGTCGGCCGCGGCCAGCTCGTCGGCGATCCGGGCGTCGGGAATCCCGGCGAGCCGGACCGTGGCCGGCCGCCGAGTGCCGACGAGCCGTCCGACCGCGGCGAGATCGGTGGCGTCGGCGCCCCAGGTCAGGCTGAGCAGGTCATCGTCTGCCGTCGAGTCCCCTGCCGCCGGGGCGTTCGCCGCCGGGTCGGGCCGGCGCAGTACGACGTCGTAGCGGTGCCGGGTGAGCTCGTTGCGCAGCCGGCCCCGCTTGACCCGCACGGACACTTCCAGGTCGGCGTCGCCGGCCAGTTCGGCGAAGAACGCCGGCGCGACGACCAGCTCCTTCTCCAGCAGGACCCGCCGGTCGACGGCGGCGCTCAGTCGGGCATCGTCGGGCCGGCTTTCGTCGGGCCGGGCCTCGTCGGGGCCGGCCGCGCGGGCCAGCTCGACCGCGCGGTGGAAGGTGCGCAGTCGGCCGAGGTCCCGGACGTCGCCGACGAACAGCGACCCGCCCGGGGCGAGCAGGTCGAGCGCGCCCCGCAGGACCGAGGCCAGGTAGCCGGCGCTCGGAAAGTACTGGATCACCGAGTTGAGGATGATCGTGTCGAAGAACGAGGTGGGCAGGCCGTCGGTCACGTGGGCCGGCTGGTGGCGCAGCTCGACACGGCCGAACCGGTCCGGGTCGCCGGCCAGCTCGGCGCGCAGCTTCGCGAGGACGGGAGCGGCGAAGTCCGTGCCCCAGTAGGCCTCGCAGTCGGGCGCGAGCGGGCCGAGCAGCAGGCCGGTGCCGACGCCGATCTCCAGCACCCGCCGGGGCGTGAGCGCGCGGACGCGGTCGAGGGTCGCCGCCCGCCACTCCCGCATGTGCTCGACGGGGATCGGCTGGCCGTCGTAGCTGGAGTCCCAGCCGGCGAAGTCCTCGACGAGCACGGCCGTCGGGATCTGCTCGTACTCGTCGCTGTAGATCTGGCGCCACTCGCCGACCTGGTCGTCCTCGGTCGCGGCCCGGTCGGAGGCGGATCGTTCGGCCGGGACGACGTAGGCGACGAGCCGGCTGGAACCTGGGGTCGCCGGGTCGGGCGCCGCGATCACCGCGGACTGGCTGACCGCCTCGTGGGCGTCGAGCGCGGCGGTGACCTCGCCCAGCTCGATCCGGTGGCCCCGGATCTTGACCTGGTCGTCGGTGCGGCCGAGGAAGTCCAGGTTGCCGTCGGCGGCCCGGCGGACCACCAGGTCGCCGGTGCGGTACATCCGCTCGCCGGGCCGGATCGGGTCGGCCACGAACCGGGTCGCGGTCAGGCCGAACCGGTCGAGGTAGCCGCGGGCGAGGCCGTCGCCGGCGATGTACAGCTCACCGGCGGCGCCGTCGGGGACCGGGCGCAGCCAGCGGTCGAGCACGTAGACCCGGGTGTTGCGGATCGGCCGCCCCACGGTCGGGGTCCGGCTGTCGGACGTCGCGGCGCCGAGGGTGTTGATCGTGTACTCGGTCGGGCCGTACAGGTTGTAGCCGGACGTCCCGTCGGTGTCGCGCAGCCGGTTCCAGACAGAGTCGGGAACGGCCTCGCCGCCGAGCATGACCAGGGCCGGCCGGTGCTGGTGGCCGTCGGCCAGAACCGCGTCCGGGGCCGGGTCACCGGTGGGCTCGGTCCGGTCGAGCAGGCCGGCCTCGAACAGGTGGGCCGCGTAGGTCGGGGTGACGTTGACGACGTCGATGCGGTGCCGGTCGCAGTAGGCGACCAGCCCCTCGGCGTCGCGGCGCAGGTCCTCGTCGCAGATGTGCACCTCGTGGCCCTCGACGAGCCAGAGCAGCTCCTCCCACGACATGTCGAAGGCGAACGACACGGTGTGCGCGATCCGCAGCCTGCGCCGGGCCGCGGCCACGGTCGGCTCGAAGATCTCGTCCCGGTGGTTGAGCCACATGTTCGTCAGCCCGCGGTAGGGCGTGACGACGCCCTTGGGCCGGCCGGTCGAGCCCGACGTGTAGATCACGTAGGCCGGGTGGTCGAGCCGGTCCGCGCGGTCGCGGGCGAAGGCGCCGAGCTCTGCGTCCGACAGGGCACCGGCCGGGGCCGCGGCGAGCTCGGCGGCGACCGCGTCGTCGTCGAGCACCAGCCACGGCTGGTCGGCGAGGTCGTCCGGCCCCCCGGCGAGGTAGCGGCCAGGCGCCCGGCTGGTCACCAGCAGCGCCGCCCGCGCGTCGGCGACCATCTCCAGCAGCCGCGCCGGCGGATGGTCCAGCTCCAGCGGCAGGTACGCGGCGCCGGTCCGCAGCACGGCGAACAGGGCGACGACCATGTCGACCGTGCGGCCGAGCCCGAGCGCGACCACGGTCTCCGGGCCGGCGCCGCGGGCGATCAGCAGCCGGGCCAGCTGGTTCACCCGGGCGTCGAGCTCGCCGTAGGTCAGCCGCTCGGCGCCGAGGACCAGCCCGACCACGTCGCGCAGCTCGCCGCCGGCCCGGTCGGCCAGCAGGTCGGCGACGGTCGCCGTGCCGATCGGGCGCGCCGGGGCCGCGGCGTCGCGCTCCAGCCGGGCCCGCTCGGCCGGCAGCAGCGCGTCCAGCGAGCCCACCCGGGCGTCGAGGCCGCCGCTGAGGGTGTCGACCATCGCGAGCAGCCGGGCGAACAGCCCCTCGGCCAGCTCGGGGGTGACGACGTCCGCCCGGTACTCCAGCCGCACGGTGATCCGCGCCCCGGGGAACAGGACGAACGTCAGCGGGTAGTGGGTGTGGTCGAGGCTGTCCCCGCCGACGATGCCGTGGCGGGCGGTGGTCTGCTCGTTGGCGACCTCGTCGATGAAGTTCTGCAGGACGTAGAGCGTGTCGAACAGCGCCGGGTGGCCGCTGGCCCGCTGGATCTCGCCGAGGCCGAGGTACTCGTGGTCGAGCAGGTCGAGGCGCTGGCCGGCGACACGGTCCAGCAGCTCGCCGACCGTCTCGCGGGGATCGAGCCGGACCCGGACCGGGACGGTGTTCAGGAACAGGCCGACGACCTCGTCGATGCCGTCGAGCTCCGTCGGCCGCCCGGCGACGGTCGTCCCGAACACGACGTCATCCGTCCCGGTCGCCCCGGCCAGGACCAGCGCGAGCGCCGTGTTGAAGATCGTGTTCAGGGTGACGCCCTGGGCGCGGGAGGCGGCGCGGGCCGCGCTGGCCGTCGCCTCGGGCAGTTCGGCGGTGATCCGGACCGGCGCGACCGGCGACAGGCCACGCGCCGCCGGCACCACCAGGGTCGGGCCTTCGAGGTCGGCGAGCGCCGAGCGCCAGGCCTGCCCGGCGGCGGCGGTGTCGCGCTCCCGCAGCCAGACCAGGTAGTCCCGGTAGGACCCGCCCGGCCCGGCCGGGCGCTCGCCGCCGGCCGCCGGGTCGCCCTCGGCGGCGTACCGGTCGAGCAGGCCCTCGACGACGAGGGCGCCGGACCAGCCGTCCCACAGCAGCACCTGACGGTTGACGACCAGCCGGTCGTGTCCCGGTGCCAGGTGGATCAGGGTCAGCCGGAACAGCGGCGGGCGGGTGACGTCGAACGGGCGGGTCCGGTCGGCGGCGGCGATCCGGTCGGCCTCGGCGAGACGATCGGCCTCGGCCAGGCCCGACAGGTCGATCTCCTCGACCGGCGCCGGCAGCTCGCGGGCGATCACCTGCACGGGCTGGGGCAGGCCGTCACCGAGGAAGCCGGCGCGCAGCGTCGGGGTGGCGGCCATGAAGGCGAGGCAGGCGCGGCGCAGCCGGTCGGCGTCGAGCCGGTGGTCGAAGTCGAACCAGAACTGCGCGGTGTAGGCGTCGCTGGTCTGGTCGAGCGCGGAGTGGAAGTACAGGCCCTCCTGCAGCGGCGAGAGCGGCCAGACGTCCTCGACCGGGGCCGGGAACGCGCGGGCGATCCGGTCGGTCTCGGCCGGGCTGAGCGCGACCAGCTCGGCCGGCCCGGCCGCGGCGGCTGGGGCGAGCGCGGCGAGCTCCAGCAGGGCGCCGACGAAACCGGCGGCGAGCTGGGCCGCCCGCGGCTCGTCCAGGACGGTCGTCAGGTAGGTGAAGGTGGCGCGCAGCACCGGCCCGTCGGCGGTCTCGACACTGACGGCGTCGACGGTCAGCGGGTAGCCGACGCCCAGGCCGGGGTCGGCGGTCGCGGCGAGCGCGTCGAACTCCTCGGCCGGCCCCCAGTCGGCCCGGCGGTCGGCGCCGAAGCGGCCCAGGTAGTTGAACAGCACCTGGGGCTGCCCGGCTCGCGCCAGGGCGGGGCCGGCGAGCGGGTTCGCGTAGCGCAACGGGCCGAAGCCGAGGCCCGCGTCGGGGACGGCCCGCAGCCGGGCCGTCACGTCGGCCAGGGCCGCGCGTGCGTCGCTCCGGGCCGCCGGGAGCCGGACCGGCGCGATGCTGGTGAACCAGCCGACCGTCCGGGCCAGGTCCAGCCCCGGGGTCGTCTCGTCCCGGCCGTGCCGTTCGAGGTCGACCAGCAGCTCGCCGGGCTCGCCGTCGGCCAGCGCCAGCCGCAGGCCGGTCAGCAGCACGTCGGTGACCTCGGCGCTCGTCGCCGTCGGAACGGCGGTGAGCAGCGCGGCGGTGGCCGCCGCCGGCAGCTCGACGACCAGCCGTCCGGTGTCGGCCAGCGCGCCGAGGGCGGCCGGTCCCAGCTGGGAGCCGTCCGGCGCGGTGACCGGATCGGGCGGCTCGGGGAACGGGCGGGCGCCCGGGGCGAGCGTCGCCAGCCAGTGGGTCAGCTCGGCCAGGCGGGCGGGCGCGTTGGCGTGCTTGGCAGTGGCCTGACCGAAGGCGCGCAGCGACGTGCCGACCGGCTCCAGCTCCGGGGCCCGACCGGCCTGGGCGGCCGTGTACGCGGTCTCCAGGTCGGCCAGCAGGATCCGCCAGGACACGCCGTCCACGACGAGGTGGTGGATCACGATGGCCAGTCGGCCGGGCTCGGTCGGGCCGGCGTCGAGCCAGACCGCGCGGACCATCGACCCGGCGTCCGGGTCGAGGCCGCCGGCGGCGCCGTCGGAGGCGCTCGCGATCACCGCGCGCAGCGCGGCCGGATCGAGACCGGCGGCGTCGATCCGGGTGAGCAGCTCGGGGCTGGCCGTCGCCGGGTCGTCGGCCGCGGGATCGATCTGGAGCAGCCACACGCCGGGCGCCGGGCGCAGCAGCCGGGCCCGCAGCGCGTCGTGGTGCGCGACCAGCGCCCGCAGCGCGGCGCGCAGGGCCGCCTCGTCGACGCCGGCCGGCGTCCGGACGAGGAACGCCTGGTTGAACCGCCGGATCTCGCCGCCCCACTCCGCGAGCCGGGCCACGATCGGCGGCGGCGTGAGCAGGCCGGTCGCCGCCGAGGCGACGTCGACACCGGCCGGCGCGACGGCCAGGGCCGGCCGGGCCTCCAGGGCGGCCGGACTCGTGGAGGCGGGCGGCGCGGCAGTCTCGGGGGTGGTCTCGCGGCTGGCGACTAGCGCGGCGAGCGCGGCCGGCGTCCGTTGGACGAAGACCTCGCGCGGGGTGAGCCGGACGCCCTCGCGGCGGGCCTTGTTGACCAGCTGGATGGCGATGATGCTGTCGCCGCCGAGCGCGACGAAGTCGTCGTCGGCGCCGACCCGGTCCAGCCCGAGGACGGCGGCGAACACCGCGCCCAGCGTGCGCTCCAGGTCGGTGCCGCCGAGGCGGCCCGAGGTCGCGGCGGCGGCCAGGTCCGGGGCCGGCAGCGCGGCCCGGTCGAGCTTCCCGTTGTCGGTCAGCGGCAGCGTGTCCAGGACGACGACCGCGGCCGGGACCATGAAGTCGGGCAGGGCCGCCGCGGCCCGGGCCCGCAGCGCCGGGCCGTCGACATGCTGGCCCGCCCGCCGTACGACGTAGGCGATCAGCCGACGCCGGCCCGCGTCGTCCTCGCGGGCCAGGACGACGGCCCGCTCCACCGCCGGGTCGGCCGCGAGGACGGCCTCGATCTCCCCTGGCTCGATTCGGAAGCCACGGATCTTCACCTGGTCGTCGGCCCGGCCGAGGTACTCCAGTTGCCCGTCCGGGCCCAGCCGGGCCAGGTCACCGGTGCGGTACATCCGGTCGCCCGGGGCGCCGTACGGGTCGGCGACGAACCGGGCGGCGGTCAGGCCGGGCCGGCCGAGGTAGCCGCGGGCGAGCTGCCCGCCGCTGACGTAGACCTCCCCCGGCACGCCCGGCGGGACCGGGGTGAGGTGCCGGTCGAGAATCCGGGCCCGCAGCCCGGGCAGCGGCTCGCCGATCACGCCGCGCCGCCCGGCGGCCGCGCTGGCCCGGTCCAGCCGCAGGTAGGTGACATGCACGGTGGTCTCGGTGATCCCGTACATGTTGACCAGGGCCGGGGCGTCGTCGGGATGCCGCTCGTACCACGGGGAGAGCCGGCTGACGTCGAGCGCCTCGCCGCCGAAGATCACCAGCCGGAGCGCGAGGGCCGGGCGGTCGGGGTCGCTCCGTTCGGCGTCCCGGTCGGCCTCCTGCAGCGCGCCGAAGGCGGACGGGGTCTGGTTGAGGACGGTGACGGACTCCCGGCGCAGCAGGTCGAGGAACTGTTCGGGCGCGCGGGTGATCTCGTGGTCGACGACGACGAGCCGGCCGCCGTGCAGCAGCGGCCCCCACAGCTCCCAGACCGAGAAATCGAACGACACCGAGTGGAACAGGGTCCAGACGTCGGCGGCGCCGAAGTGGAAGTGCTCCTGGCTGTCGGCGAACAGCCGCACCACGTTGCGGTGCGCGACCAGCGCGCCCTTCGGCCGGCCCGTCGAGCCGGATGTGTAGATCACGTAGGCGAGGTTGTCGGACCGGGCGCGGCCGGCCGGGTCGAGCGGGGCCGGCGGCTGCTCGGCGAGCGCCGCCTCGAACAGCGGGTCGTCGAGCGCGATCAGCGGCACGCTCGTGCGGGCCGGCAGCGCGGTTCGGGTCGCGACCGTGGTCAGCGCGCAGACCGGCGCCGCGTCGCGCAGCATGAACGCGATCCGGTCGGCCGGGTAGGCCGGGTCGACTGGCAGGTAGGCGCCGCCGGCCTTCTGGACGGCGAGCAGGCTCACGACCAGGTCGGACGAGCGGGGCAGCGCGACGGCGACGATCGACTCCGGCCCGACGCCCCGCTGGCGCAGCAGCCGGGCCAGCCGATTGGCCCGGGCGTCCAGCTCGGCGTAGGTCAGGTCCGTGTCCCGCCAGCGCAGGGCGACGGCGTCCGGGGTGCGGGCGGCCTGGGCCTCGAACAGGTCGGGAAGGGTGGCGTCCGCGCCGCCGGTCGGCGCCGGGGTGAGCGCGGGCAGGGCACGTTCGGCCGCCGGCAGCGCCGCGACGGCGCCGATCGGCCGGTCGGGGTCGGCCGCGATCCGTGCCAGCAGCGCGAGCAGGCGGTCGGCGAGGCCGACCACGGTCGCGTCGTCGAGAACGCCCCGCTGGTAGCCGAAGGTCAGCCGCAGCCGGTCCCCGGGGATCACCCGGACGGTCAGCGCGTAGTGGGTGGCGTCGTGGCCGTCGACGGCTTCGAGGCGTGGGCCGCCCGGCGGGAGCAGCTTCGCCGTGTCGAACGGGTACGACTCCAGGACGAGCAGGCTGTCGAACAGCTCGCCGCGGCCGGCGGCGGACTGGATCTCGGCCAGGCCGAGGTGCTGGTGGGCGAACATCCGGCCCTGGGCGACCCGTGGATCCGCCAGCAGGTCGGCGAACGTCCGCTCGGCGGTCACCGCGGCCCGGACCGGGACGGTCGTGACAAACAGACCGATCATGGCGTCGGCTCCGGGCAGCTCCGGGGGCCGCCCGGCGGTCGCGACGCCGAAGACGACGTCGTCGCGGCCGACCGCCCGGGCCAGCAGCACCGCGTACGCGGCCCGCAGGATCGTGCTGAGTGTCAGGCCCCGCTCGCGGCCGAGCGCCGCCAGCCGAGCGGTCAGCTCCGGGTTGGCCTCCCGCTCTACGACCGCCGCCGGGCCGCCGGTGGACTGCCCGCCGGCCGGGGCCAGCAGGGTCGGCCCCTCCAGGCCGGACAGCTCGTCCCGCCAGGCCGCCCTGGCCGCTACCCGGTCCTGGGCCAGCAGCCAGCGCAGGTAGTCGGCGTACGGGCGGA
Organism: Frankia sp. AgB1.9; assembly: GCF_016786355.1. Lineage (GTDB taxonomy): Bacteria > Actinomycetota > Actinomycetes > Frankiales > Frankiaceae > Pseudofrankia. The sequence continues at coordinate 39,730 of NZ_JADWYX010000061.1, read as the reverse complement.
CCGCCGGCAGACCCGCCGCCGTGGCCGCCGGATCGCCGGGTACAGCGGCCAGCGCGAAGAGCTCTTGCAGCAGCAGCGGCAACGACCAGCCGTCCAGGATGACGTGGTGGGCGCAGACCGCCAGCCGGGCGCTGGCGGGCCCGGTGCGGATCCACAGGAAACGCAGCAGCGGCGGCGCCGCGAGGTCGAACGGCGCGGCCCGGTCGGCCGTGACCAGCCGGTCCGCCTCCGCCGCCCGCTCGCCAGTAGGCCAGGAGGACAGGTCTGCGACCGTCCACTCGGGCTCGGCCTGGGCCAGGATGGCCTGGGCCGGCGCGGCGCCGTCGGACAGGACGGCGGCGCGCAGCACGGCGTGCCGGTCGACCAGGACCCGCGAGGCCGCGCGCAGGCGGTCGACGTCGAGCTCGCCTCGCAGGTCGAGGACGAACTGGATCACGTACACGTCGGCGGTGTCGTCGCCGTCGACGAGGCGGTGGAACAGCAGCCCCGACTGCGACGGCGACAACGGCCACACCTCGCTCAGGCCGGGCAGCCTGGACCGCCAGCGGTCCAGATCGGCCGGGTCGACTGGCGCCAGGTCCGGGAGCTGCGGGCCGTCGGCCCGCGCGGTCGCCGCCGCGGCCAGGCCGGCGACGGTCGGGGTGTCGAACAGGTCGGCCAGCCCGACGGTCACCCCGGCGGCGGCCGCCCGGGCCACGACCGCGAAGGCCAGGATGCTGTCGCCGCCGTGGTGGAAGAACGAGTCGTCGACCCCGATGCCCGGCTGGCCGAGGACTGCGGCGAAGACGTCGCGCAGCACCGCCTCCGCGTGGGTCGCCGGCGCCCGGCCGGGCTGGGCCGCCGCGCCGAAGTCGGGCGCGGGCAACGTGTGGCGGTCGAGCTTGCCGGCGGGGGTCGTCGGCAGGGCGGGCAGCGTCACGAACGCCGCCGGCACCATGTAGCCGGGCAGGACCGCAGCGGCGTGCGCGCGCAGCTGATCCGCGAGCGGCCCGGCGGGGGCGTCGGCGAGGTCGCCGGCCGGGACCACGTAGGCCACGATCGTGCGGCCAGCCGGCTCTCCGTCACGGACGACGACGGCGCAGCGCGCGACGGCCGGGTGGCCCTGGAGCACGGCCTCGATCTCGCCCAGCTCGATCCGGAAGCCACGGACCTTGACCTGGTCGTCCGAGCGGCCGGACACCACCAGCTCACCGGCCGTGGTCCAGCGGGCCAGGTCACCGGTGCGGTACATCCGCTCGCCGGCCCCGAACGGGCTCGCGACGAAGCGGGAGGCGGTCAGCCCCGGCCGGGCCAGATAGCCGTGCGCGACGGCGGTACCAGCCAGGTAGAGCTCGCCGACGACGCCGGGCGGCACCGGCATGAGCGCGCCGTCGAGCACGTATGCCTGGGCGTTGCGCAGCGGCCGCCCGATGGTCGGTCCGGCGGCGACATTGGGCGCAAGAGCGGCGCCGGCGACATTGGGCGCAAAAGCGGCGGCGACATTGGGCGCGAGTGCGGCGCCGGCCCCGTCGACCTCGCGCACCAGGCCCGTCGTCACCCAGACGGTCGCCTCGGTCGGGCCGTAGACGTTGGTCAGGCTCTCCGCGCGGGCGGCGAGCTCCCGGGCGACGTCGGCCGTCAACGGCTCGCCGCCGGCCAGGACCCGCACCCCCGGATAGGTCCCGGTGCCGGCGGCCAGGATGGAACGCCAGCGGGACGGGGTCGTCTGGGCGACCGTGACCGCGCCCGTGCCCAGCAGTCGGGCCAGCTCGGCGGGGTCGCGGACCGCGTCGCCGTCGACCAGCCGGATCGAGGCGCCGACCGTCAGCGGCGCGAGTAGCTCCACCGTGCTGATGTCGAAGCCCAGCGTCGTCATGGCCAGCACCCGGTCGTCCGGCCCGATGCCGACTGCCGCCGCGAACGAGGCCAGGAACTCGGTCAGCGACCGGTGGCCGACCAGGACACCCTTCGGCTGGCCGGTCGAGCCCGAGGTGTAGATCAGGTACACGGGGCTGTCCGGGGCGATCTTCGGTGGCCACGGTCCGCCAGCCTGCGCCGGACCGGGATCGACTTCGGGCTGGTCGACGAGCACGAGCGTGGTGCCCGGTGAGGCCGGCAGCCGGGGGGCGAGCGCCGCAGTGGTCACCAGGACGGTCGGCGCGGCGTCCTCGATCATGAAGGCGATCCGGGCGTCCGGGTAGTCCGGGTCGATCGGGAGGTACGCGGCGCCGGCCAGGCCGGTGCCGGCCAGCGCCACGACCAGGTCGGCCGTGCGGGGCAGGGCGATCCCGACGATCGAGCCCGGCCCGGCGCCCACGCCCGCCAGCCGGCGCCCGAAGGCGTCGGCCGCGTCCGACAGCTCGCCGTAGGTCAGGGTCCGCTCGGCCGTCACCAGCGAGGTGCGGCCCGGGTCACGCTCGGCCCAGGCGGCGAACCGCGCGGCCCACGGCTCGGTCGGCAGCGGCTCCGCGGCGCCAGCGGGACTGGCAGGGTCGTTTGGGCTGGTCGGGTCGTTCCAGGTGGTCACGACCTGGTGGCGCTCGGCCGGGGCGAGCAGGTCGATCCGGCCGATCGGCGCGTCCGGCTCGGTCAGCGCCGCGACCAGCAGCCGCTCCAGCCGTGGGCCGACGGAGCGGGCGAAACCCGCCGAGACCGTGCCGGGCTGGTAGGTCGTCTCCAGCTCCAGCAGGCCGGCGGCGTCCTCGCCGCCCAGCTCGGCGACGACCATCAGCGGGGTCTGGGCCGTGCCGTTGTGCAGGGGCCGGCGCTCGCCGCGCAGGTCCCGGCCGGCACCGCGCAGGCCGGCGGCCGCCGGCGCACGGACGGCGAACATCGTGTTGAACAGGCTGGAGACGCCGTCGGCGCGGTCTGGGTTGAGCGCGCGGACGACGTCGGCCAGGTCGGCGTCGGCGTGCGCGAAGGCGCCCAGGCAGACCGCGCGGGTCCGCTCGACCAGCTCGGTGAAGCTGTCGCCGGGCGCCACCGCCAGCCGCAGGCAGACGGTGTTGCCGAAGTAGCCGATGATCCCCTCGGTCGCCGCCGCGTCCCGGTTGACGACGGGCGAGCCGATCGTGACGTCGGTCGCGCCGGTGACCCGGTGGACCAGCGCCGCGTAGGCGGCGAGCAGCACCATGAACGGCGTCGCGCCCTGGCTGGCGGCGAACGCCCGGAGCGTCCCGACCAGGTCGGCCGGCGCGTGGTGGACGACCTGCTGGCCCGCGTCACGGCCGTCGGGCCCCTCGGGCCGGCGGTCGTCGGGGATCGGCCGGGGAAGCCGCACCGCCTCGGCCAGCGGGAGCAGCTGGTCGCGCCAGTAGGCGAGGCCCCGCGCCGCGGCGGACGGGTCGGTCACCGCTGCCGCGTCGAGGAACGAGACCGTGCCACCGGGCTCGGCCCGGCCGTCGTACGCGGCCAGCAGGTCGGCGAAGAAGACGTCCCAGGAGGCGTCGTCCCAGGCGATGTGGTGGGCGGCCAGCGCGAGCGTGTGCCGGTCCGGGCCGTGACGCAGCACGGTGACCCGCAGCGGGGACTCGGCGGTCAGGTCGAACGGGCGCCGGGCCGCGCGCAGCGCGATCTCCCTCGCGTGGTCGTCCCGCGTGCCGGCGGGCTCGGTCGAGAGGTCGACGCTGAGCCAGGCCGGCTCGACGTCGTCCCGGATGACCTGCTCCAGCCCCCCGTCCGGGGTGGCGCGGTAGGTCGTGCGGAGGATCTCGTGGTGGCGGGCGACGGCCAGCAGCGCGCGGCGCAGCGCCGGCACGTCGAGCGGGCCGGTCAGCTCGAACGCGGCCGAGATCGTGTAGGCCGCGCTGTCGGGGTCGAGCCGGGTCAGGAACCACGTCCGGCGCTGCGCCGGGCTGACGGGGTACCCACGGCCGGGCTCCCGGCGCGGCCGGGGGCCGGCCGCGGTCGCCGGCTCGCGCGTCAGGCGCTCCGCCGCCAGCCAGCGGCGGAGCAGCTCACGCTTGCGCTGCGCGGAGTCGGGACTCGCCACGATGTTCGTCCTTCCGGTGGTGCTGCCCGGGATGAGGGCGTCGACGGGTGAGGCGGGCGCGGGAGGCGCGGAACGGGACCGGCCTGCGCGCGGTGGCGGTGGCCGGAGGGGCCGGCGCTAGCCGAGGCGGCGCCGCAGCTCCCGCTTGTCGATCTTTCCGACGGGGGTGAGCGGCAGCGCGTCGACGACCGTCAGCAGGTCGGGGAGCATGAAGCGGGCGAGCCCGCGCGCGCGCAGAAAGGCCTTGACCGCCTTGAGGGTCGGCGCCGCCCCGGGAACCGGGACGATCACCGCGCGGACGCTCTCACCGACCTGCTCGTCGGGTGCCGCGATGACGGCGGCCTGGGCGATCGACGGGTGCGCGAGCAGGTGCTCCTCGAGCTCGGTCGCGGAGACGTTCTCGCCGCCGCGGTTGATGACGTCCTTGATGCGCCCCTCGACGACCAGGTTGCCGCTCGGCGTGAGCCGGACGAGGTCGCCGCTGCGGTAGAAGCCGTCCGGGGAGAAGGCCGTCGCGTTGTGCTCGGTGGCCCGGTAGTAGCCGCGGATCGTGTAGGGGCCACGGGTCCACAGCTCGCCGACGGCGCCGGGCGGCACGTCGGCGCCGTCCGGGCCGACGACCCGGATCTCGTCGGCGGCGGCGAGCGGCCGGCCCTGGGTGGTGAAGGCCAGCTCCTCGTCCTCGTGGAGGCGGGTGTAGTTCAGCAGCCCCTCGGCCATGCCGAAGACCTGCTGGACCCGGGCGCCGAGCGCCTGCGGGATGCGCCGGGCCAGCTCGGCGTCGAGCCGGGCGCCGCCGACCTGCAGCAGGCGCAGGCTCGACGTGTCGGGCCGCTCCCACTCCGCGGCGTCGACCCAGATCCGGGCGAGCGCCGGCACGAGCGCCGTCACCGTCACCCGTTCCCGGGCGATCAGGCCGAAGGCGGTCTCCGGGCTCGGCGAGACCGCCAGGACGACGGTCGCGCCGACGCCGAGCGCCCCCAGGATGCCCGGGCAGGCCAACGGGAAGTTGTGCGCGGCGGGCAGTGCGACCAGGTAGGTGTCCGCGGCGGTCAGCCCGCACAGCCGGGCGCTGGCCTCGGCGTTGTAGCCGTAGTCCCAGTGGGTGCGCGGGATCAGCTTGGGCTTGCCGGTGGTACCGCCCGAGATGAGCAGCACCGCGACGCCGGCCGGGTCGGGGGCCGGCGGCACCGGCCGCGCCGTACCGTCGGCCCGGGCGGCCGCTCCGGCCGCGGCCAGCGCTTCCAGGCTGGTGAACGGGCCCGGAGCCCCGGCCACCAGCACCTGGCGGACGGACGGGACCGCGGTGACGATCTCCTGGGCCAGCACCCGGTGGTCGAAGCCCTCGTGCGTGTCCGGGATCGCGTAGGCCACCGCGCCGGACAGCCGGGCCAGGTGCTCGATCTCGACCCGGCGGTGCGCGGGCAGGGTAAGCACCGGGATCGCGCCCAGCCGGCACAGCGCGAACAGCAGCGTCACGAACTCGGCCCGGTTCGGCAGGTGGACCACCACGCGGTCACCGGCGGTCAGGCCGGTCCCGGCGAGCCCGGCCGCCAGGTCGTCGGCGGCCTGGTCGAGATCCGCGTAGGAAAGCCGGACCGGACCGGCGACGAGGGCGGTGGCGGTGGCGTACCGCTCGGCCCAGCCGCGCAGCCGCTCGCCGAGCGAACCGCCCCGCCAGTAGCCCTCCGCCACGTAGCGGTCGGCTGCCTCGGCCGGCCAGCGAACCCAGTCCGCCGCCGCGCCCGGGTCGGCCGCGGTCTCGGTGACCAGTGGGGCGCTCACCGGTCCGTCCCGGCGTCCGCGCCGTCGAGCAGCCGGGCCTCGATCTCCTCGTCGGACAGCGACGCGATCTCCCAGGCGATCGAGGCGACCCGGTCGAGCCGGCCCGGCGTCGTCTCGGCCGCGCGCAGCTGCTCCGCGAGCCCGGCCACCGTCGGAGCCGCGAACAGTGCCCGGACCGTGACCTCGCCGGTGTCGAGCTCCTCGCGCAGCCGCGCCACGACGGCGGTGGCCAGAACCGAGTCGCCGCCGAGGGCGAAGAACTCGTCGAGGACACCGCACTCGCCGACGCCCAGCACCTCGCGCCAGACCGCGAGGATCACCCGCTCCAGGTCGGAGCCCGGCGGCCGCGAGGACGGGCGCGGTGCGTCCAGCTCCCGGGCCAACAGCGCGCCGACGGCCTTGCGGTCGATCTTCCCGTTGGCGCTGAGCGGCAGCTCGGCCACGACGACCACCCGGTCGGGGACCATGTGCGGCGGCAGCACGGACCGCAGCGCGGCCCTGATCGCCGCCGGGTCTGCCTGCGGCTCGGCCGCGACGACGGCACCGAGCGTGGCCGGGCGGCCGTCCGCGCCGGCGGTCAACGCGGCCACCCCGGCCCGGACACCGGGCAGCGCCGCCAGGGCAGCCTCGACCTCGCCGAGCTCGACCCGGAAGCCCCTGATCTTGACCTGGTGGTCGCGGCGGCCGAGGAACTCGACCGTCCCGTCCGGCAGGTAGCGGGCGAGGTCGCCGGTGCGGTACCAGCGCTCGCCGCCGTGGGTGACGAACCGGTCGGCCGTCCGCTCGGGGTCGGCCCGGTAGCCCCGGGCGACGCCGGCGCCGCCGATCCACAGCTCGCCGGCCACGTGGTCGGGGCAGTCTCGGCCCAGCGCGTCGACGACCCGCAGCCGCACGTTGCGCAGCGGGGTGCCGTACGGGACCGAGCGCCATTCCGGGCGCGCCGCGCCGCCCACGACCTCGCAGATCGTCGAGTGGATGGCGGTCTCGGTCGTGCCGCCGAGCGCGAGGAACCGGCAGCCGGGAACGGCCGCCGCGAGCCGGGCCGGCAGGTCGACGCCGACCTTGTCCCCCCCGAGCAGCACCGCGCGCAGGCTTGTGCCCAGCGGCGTGCCGGTGGCGAGGACGAGGTCCAGCACGGCCGGCACGCAGTTGAGGATCGTGACGCCGTGGCCGGCGATCAGGTCGGCCCACCGGGCCGCCTCCCGCCGAGACTCCTCGTCGACGAGGACCACCGCGCCGCCGGCGGACAGCGGGGCGAACAGGTCGAACACCGACAGGTCGAAGTCGAGCGCGGAGACGCCCAGCGTCCGGTCCTCCGGGCCGATCCCGAGCCGTTCGACCAGGTCGTCGAGGGTGTTCATGGCGGCCCGGTGCCCGACCTCGACGCCCTTGGGCTGCCCGGTCGACCCCGAGGTGAACAGGACGTAGGCCGGCTCGTCGAGGCGCGCCGGGTCGTCGGCCGCGCGCAGGACGAGGCCGGCCACCGGGTCGCCGGTGGCCGCGGCGAGGGCGTCGTCGAGGCGCAGTGGGGTCACGCCGGCCGGCCAGTCGGAGCCCGGCCGGTCCGTGAGGACCGTGCTGAAGCCCGCGGTCGCGACGATCCGCTCGATCCGCGCGGCCGGCTGGTCGACGCCGATCGGCACGTAGGCCGCGCCGGCCGCGAGCGCGCCGAGCACGGCGACGACCTGGTCCGGCCCCTTCGGCAGGCTGACGCCGACCAGGTCGCCCGGCCGGACGCCACGGGCGGCGAGCGCCCCGGCCGCGGCCGTGGCCCGCGCGGCGAGCTCGCCGTAGGACAGCGACCGCCGTTCCGGCCCGGTGCCCGCCTCGTCCCAGAGCAGGGCCGGCGCGTCCGGCTGGAGCGCCGCCGTCGCGAAGAACCCCTCGTGCAGCAGCCGGGTGGACGCCGGGCCGGCCACCGCGCCGACCCGGCGGCGCACGTCCCGCACCGAGGCGTCGAGCAGCCCGTCGACGGGCTCGTCCCAGATCGTGGTGTCCGGCAGGCTGGTGGTGGCCGGGCCCGGCTCGGCCAGGCCGCTCACGAGTCGCTCGAACGCGGCGAACATCGCGTCGACGACGCCAGGCGCGAACGCGCCCTCGCGGATGTCCCAGTTGACCAGCAGCCCGCCGTCGAGCTCGGTGACCTGGGCGTCCAGCAGGACCTGCGGGCCCTGCGAGATGATCCACACCGGCCGGCCGAACTCCCGGCGCACCGGGGCGTCGAACAGCTCGCCGAGCCCGAGCGCGCTGGTGAACACGACCGGCGCGAGGACAGGCTCGCCGTGGTGGCGGCCCAGGTCACGCAGCACCTCGACGCCGGAGTAGTCGGCGTGGGCCGCGTCTGCGTGCAGCCGGGTCTGGACCCGGCGGGCCCGGTCGACGAACGGCACCCGGTCGGTCAGGTCGATCTCCAGCAGCACCGAGCTGGTGAAGTCGCCGACGATCCGGTTGACGTCGGGGTGCAGCTGCTCGCGGTCGAACAGCGGGACGTTGAGGAAGAACCGGGGCTGGGCGCTCCAGCCGCCGAGGACCTCGGCGAACGCGGTCGCGACGGCCATCGCCGGCGTGACGCCGTGCCGGTGCGCGGCCCGGTCGAGGGCCGCGCGGGCCGACGGCGGCAGCCGGAAGTGGCGCCGGGACACGCGTGGCGCCGCGGCCGGGCCATCACCGCCAGTAGGTCCGTCAGCGCGTGTCGGACCTTCAGCGCGTGTCGGACCTTCAGTGGCCGGGGCGAGCGCGAGCTGGGGCGGGCCGGGCAGGCCGGGCAGGCGGTCGAACCAGGCGCGCCGGGCCCGGGCCGCCGCCTCGCCACGGGCGGTCCCCCGCTGGCCGAGGCGGGCGGCCGCCCGCTCGGCGCGGTACCGGCGATAGCTGTAGGCCGGCGCCGGCGCGACCGTGTCCGGGCGGCCGTACAGGTCGGCCAGGTCGGCCAGCAGGACGCGGTAGCTGACCGCGTCGGCGGCGACCATGTCGACGTCGAGATGCAGGCGGGTCGTCCCGTCCGGGCGCAGGCTCAGCTCGGTGGCGAAGACCTCGCCGCGCTCGATGTCGAGCCGCTGGTGGGACAGCCGGTCGCGGACGGCGGCCAGCCGCCGCTCGGCGGCGTCGTCGTCGTCCAGGTCGCGCAGGTCGTGAACGGTCAGGCCGCGCCAGCCGGCGACCTGCTCGACGACCTGGCCGCCGAGGTCGGTGACCCGGGTCCGCAGCGCCTCGTGCCGCTGGATCAGCCGCTCGACCGCCGCGGCCAGCCGGGCCGGGTCGACCCCGTCGCCGTCGAACTCGCTGTACAGGTGGGCCGCGACGCCGCCGTAGGACTGCCCGGCGCCGCGCCCGATCCAGTAGGCGTGCTGCATGACGGCCAGCGGGAACTCGCCGTCGCCGTCCGCGCTCACGGCGGTCTCGCCCGGCCCTGCGCTCACCGGGCTGACGGCGGCAGGCGCGGGCTCGGCGACGGCCACCGGGGAAGCCACTGTGGAAGCCGCAGCGCGTCGGACGGAGAGCAGCTTGAACCAGCCGTCCAGGGTCGGGTTCTCGGCCAGCTCGGCGAAGTTCACCTCGAGGCCGGCCCGCCGCCACTGCCCGATCGCCCGGATCAGCGCGATCGACTCCAGCCCACGCTCGAACAGGTTGTCGTCGTCCCCGAGCGAGGCCGGGTCCTCCTCGATCAGCTCGGCGACGGTGCGTCGAAGCGCCTCCAGCTCGTCGCCGGTGCCGGCCGCTCCGGTGCCAGCCGGAACGGGCTGGGCCGGGACGAGGAAGCGGCTGACGCTGCGCAGCTTCTCCCGCGTCTCCTCCAGCTCCCGTTCGGGGCGGGACGCGCCGACGATGCCGGCGCCGGCCCGCAGCCAGGTCTGTCCGCCGCGCTGGAAGACCGTCCGCAGGACGAGGGCGGCGTCCAGCGCGCCGTCGGCGGTGGCGCTGATCACGGCGCCGCTGTAGAGGCCACGCGGCCGCGACTCGTAGCGCCGGATCGCCGCGCAGGCGAGGTCCTTCGGCACGCCGGTCGCCGTGATCGACGGGAAGACGACGGCCAGCGCGTCCCAGGCGTCCCGGTCGGAGGTGAGCCGGCCGCTCACCCGCGAGGCCAGATGCTGGACGCTGCCCCGCTCCAGCACGTTCATGAACTCGTCCACGACCAGGGTGCCCGGCGCGCACAGCGGCCGCAGCTCCTCCTGGGCCGCCTGCACCGACACCGCGTGCTCGTAGATCTCCTTCGGGTCGCGCAGCAGCGCCTCGCGCCGCCCGCGGTCGCCGCCCGCGCCGTCGGGGTCGGTGCCGGTGCCGTCGAACGCCGCGGTGCCCGCGAGCGGCTGGGTGGAGACCCAGCCGCCGGTGTCCACCTCGACGACCATCTCCGGGCTGAAGCCGATCGCGCGCAGGCCGTCCAGGTCGAGCAGGAACGAGCGGGCCGGCGTGTTGCCCCGCCGGCCGCGCTCGAAGCTCGCGACCAGGTCGATCTCGCCCTCGACGGGGACGACCCGCGAGAGAATCACCTTGCGCAGCCGGCCGGCGTGGATGTCCTCGACGGCGCGGGCGACGATCCGCCGGTACCCGTCGGCGTCGTACTCCAGGTCGGCCAGCGGCCGGGGCTCGGCGCGCTCGGGGGCGACCGGGCCGCCGACCAGCTCGGCCAGGACGTGCAGGTCGGCCGGGTCGACCGCGCGCAGCAGCGCGCCGGTCGCCGACAGCCGCGCCTCGCGGGCGGGGATGACCAGGTGGACGAGCGGGTCGGGGCCGACCGGGCCGGTCAGGCCGAGGGTGCGCGGGCCCAGCTCGAAGCCGGCCCAGCCGCAGGCCCGCCAGTCGGCGACCGGGACCCCGGCCAGCACCCGGGCCAGGACCCGCAGCGGCTCGTCGTCGACCGGCTCGACCCGCCAGCGTTCCCCCACCCGGTAGCGGATCTCGTCCCAGTACAGGACGATCTCGGCCAGCGCGCCCGACCCGCAGAGCCACTCGCCGTCCCGCTCGTACACGGAGACCGGCCCGGCCGCGCGGCGGGCGAAGGACACCGCCACGGCGAGCGGATCGCCGCCGAGCGGCACCGTCCGTTCGCGGTAGACCACCGGGGCCGTCATCGCGACGCGCCGGAGTCGGCACCGTCGCGGGTGCCCTCCGTGGCGAGCGCCATCCGGGCGATCAGGCTGACCGGCCGCAGGTCCGTCCAGTGGGCCTCGACGTACTCCAGGCAGTCCGACCGGCTCGCGGCGCCGTGCGCCGTCGTCCAGCCGGTCGGGACCGGCGCGAACGTCGGCCACAGCGAGTGTTGGCCCTCGGCGTTGACCAGGACGTGGAAGCTGCCCATTTCGTCATCGAACGGGTTGGTCGACATGAGGTGCCGTCTCCTTGGATCTCAGCCGTCTACTTAGGTCTGCCTTACTTTAGGCAAGTAAGGTTTACCTAAAACGCACATGGTTGTCTACCCCTAATGCGTCGCCGGGCTTGCCCCATTTCGACGCCGGGGGTGGGGGTCAGTTCAGGCGGCCGCTTTCGACCCGGACGATCCGCGGTAGGCGTTCGATCGTGGTGGGCCGATGCGCGATGACGACCAGGGTTCGGCCCGGCCGAAGCCTTTCCACCGCTGTTTCCAGCCGCCGAGCGGCGTCCGGATCCAGGTCGGCGGTCGCCTCGTCGAGCAGCAGCACCGGCGGGTCGACGAGCGCGGCCCGCAGCAGGCCGACGATCTGCCGTTCGCCGGCGGACAGCCGGGAGCCGCGCGTGCCGACGTCCGCGTCCAGGCCGCCGAGCCGGGCCGTCCAGTCGCCCAGGCCGAGCAGCTCGACCGCGCGCTCCATCGCCGCCCGGTCCGGCTCCCCCGGCGCGAGGGCCAGGTTCTCGGCCAGCGTGCCGGTGATGATGTGCACCTGCTGCGGGATGAGCACGATGCGGGCCCTGATCTGGTCCGGGTCCGCTAGGCGCAGGTCGACGCCGCCGTAGCGCACCGTTCCCACGTCTGGCTGGTAGAGCCCGGTGAGCAGCTTCGCCAAGGTGGTCTTGCCCGACCCGGTGACGCCGACCAGGCCGGCCCGGTCGCCGGACGGGAAGGTCACCGAGACGTCGCGCAGCACGTCCGCGCCCTCGGCGTAGCCGAAGCTCAGCCCGTCGGCGACCAGATCCCCCCGGGCCGGCAGTTCGGTCCCCGTCAGCAGCTCGGCTGGGGCGCGGCCGGCCGGGGCCAGCGCGTCGAGCAGGTCCGTCAGCCGGGCCAGCCCCGTCCGGGCGAGCTGCGCCTGGCCGGCCAGGCCGGACAGCGTCAGCATGCTCTCGAACAGGTTGCGGGTCGCGACCACGAACACGACGACCGTGCCGACGCTGAGCTGACCGGCCCGCACCAGCCAGACGCTCAGCAGCAGCAGCGCGGCGGTGGCCAGGCCCTCGATCATCCCGAACAGCTCCAGCCGGCTCTGGACGGCGATCGTCCGGTCGGCCGCGCGGAGCAGCTCGTCGTTGTCGCCCTGGAAACGGCGGACCCACTCCTGTGGACGGCCTGGCGCGACCAGCGCCTCGTGCGCGTTGAGCGTCTCGGTGAAGGTCGCGGTCATCGTGGCGTCCGCCGCGGCCTGGCGCCCGAACGCCCGCGGCGCGCCCCGGGTGAACCAGGCCACGACCACGATCGCGACCGGCATGAACAGCGCGAGCAGCAGCAGCGCGAGCAGCCACGAGTAGGCCAGCAACAACGCCGTCGTGAGGGCCACGGTCAGGCCGAAGCCGAGCAGGTTGGGCAGCTGGTCGCGCAGGAAGAGGGTCAGGTCGGAGATCTCACCGGTCGACCGGCGCAGCAGGTCGCCGGTGCGGTGGGCCTCGATGAACCGCAGCGGCGCGCGGGCGAGCCGGTCGACGACAAGGTCGCGCAGCCCGCGGATCGTCCGCTCGCCGGCCGCCGAGAGCAGTACCTCCGACGAGCGCAGCAGCACCATCCGGGCCAGCACGAGCCCGGCCATCAGCGCGACCGCCCACCAGAGCCGACGCTCGTCGCCATCCGTGACCGCGTCGACCCCGAGGCCGATCGCGGGCGCGATCCCGACCACGGCCGCCGAGCTGGCCACGTTCGCCAGCAGTGCCGCGGCGAAGATCGCCCGGTGTGGCCGCAGGTAGGGCCAGAAACGGCGGAACACCCGCGCGGTCGACGGATCCTCGGCCAGTTCCCGGATCTCAGCCATTGCCGCCACCCACCCGGACGATCTGCTCATCGGTCGTCTGTTCGTCCGTCGTCTGTTCGTCCGTCGTCTGTTCGTCCGGCGCGGATCGCGGGGCCGGCCCGGCCGCCACCGCGGGAGAGCCTGGTGGCTCCAGCCGCAGCACGCGGTCGGCCGCGGCCAGCACGCTCGGCCGGTGCGAGATCACCAGCAGCGCGGTCCCGGGTGCCCAGGCCCGCAGCCGCCGCAGGATCGTGGCCTCGGTCTCCGCGTCGACGGCCGCCGTGACGTCGTCGAGGATCAGCACGTCCGGGCGGCCGACCAGGCCCCGGGCCAGAGCCAGCCGCTGCGCCTGGCCGCCGGAGACGCTCGCCCCGCGTTCGCCGAGCTCGGTGTCGTAGCCGTCGGGCAGGCTGTCGACGAACTCGTCGACGGCGGCGACGGCGCACGCCTCCCGCAGCTCGTCCAGGCCGAGCTCTCGCCCGACCCGCAGGTTGTCCGCGACCGTGCCGGCCAGGATCAGCGGCCGCTGCGGCACCAGGCCGACCCGGTTGGCCAGCTCGATCCGGGAGACCCGCCGCAGGTCGACGCCGCCCAGGCTGACCGAGCCGGTCGCCGGGTCCTCCAGCCGGCACAGCAGCCGGGCCAGCGTGGTCTTGCCGCTGCCGGTCGGGCCGGTCACGGCGACGAACTCGCCGGGACCGACGCTCAGGTCGACCGGGCCGAGCACCAGGCGCCCGTCGTGCCTGGCCGTCACCCCGGCGGCCACCAACGCCGCGTCCGGCGGCGGGTTCTCCGCGTCGGCGGGGTCGTCGTCGGTGCCGGGGGTGTCGAGGATCTCGGCGATGCGCCCGGCGGCGACCAGCGCCTGGCCGCGCTGGGAGAGCAGGTCGACGGCGATCGTGACGGCCAGGGTCAGCGTGGTCATCCAGGAGGTGAAGGCGACCAGGCCGCCGACGGTGAGGCCGCCGTGCAGGACGGCCAGCCCCCCGATCGCGAGGCCGGCCGCGATCGCGAGCCTGGGCACGGCCGGCGGAACGGCCGACCACGACGCGGAGATCCGCGCGGCGGTCATCGTGTGGTCGGTGACGGTGGCGCTGCGCTCGTGGTGGCGACGCACGAGGGTCGCCTCGCCGCCGAGCCCACGCACCGCTGCGCTGGCCGACAGCAGGTCCTCGACGGCGTCGGCCCGGTCCGCGAACGCCGTGGAGAGCTTTTCGTTCGCGGCGTCGAACCGGCTGGGGAAGTAGGCGTTGGCCAGCGCGACCAGCGGGATCGTGGCCACCCCGACGACCAGCAGCGGCCACTCCAGCAGGGCGAAGGCGGGCAGCACCAGCACGATCGTGACCACGATCCGCACCCAGATGGCGAGGCTCTGCACCCACAGCCGGATCAGGTCGACGTCCCGGGTGGCCCTGGTGGCCAGGTCGCCGTGCCCGTACCGGGCCAGCGCCGGGCGGTCGAAGGCCGCGACCCGCTCGACCAGCGCGGCCCGCAGCGCGTGCGAGACCCGGTTCGCGGCCCGGCCCGACCAGCGCAGCCCGCCGACACCGCCGAGCATGAACACCACGGCGACCAGCGCCGTCGGGACAGCCCAGGTCAGCGTGCCGCGCACCGAGTGCGCGGTGACGCCGCGGTCGAGGGCGCGCTGGACGCACCACGGGAGGGCGAGCATCGCGGTCTGCTGGACGACGGTGGCGGCCGCGCCGAGCGTGAGGTCCCCCCGCCGCCTGCGCAGTTGCGTTCGCAACAGCCGGCTGCCCGTCGAGCTGTTCAACCCAGCACCGTCCTGACGGATCGTGCCCGTGTCGTCCGACGACCCGCGCACCCGACAGGGCTCGCGACGGGGTGAGCCCGCGGCCCGCACGCTCGGCGACAGCGGGCGGCGACTACCTACCCGAAGAAGTTAGGTATTCCTAACCTAAGTTCAAGTGGATCGTCAACCCATCCGGCCGGGGCAACCGTCAACTACATCATGTGTCCCGAGTGTCACGATGTGTCTATATGCTAAGGATAGGTTAACTTACGCCCCGGGCGCCGCCAACCCCTAGGGCTGCCAGGTCGGGGCGCCCCGGCAGCCGCCGACGACACGGGCTTGACACCCCGCGAGGCCGCCCCGAATATAGGTAAGGTTTCCCTTAGTAGATCTTGCGTACGCTTCTCGTTACCGACGGGAAAGGGCGGCGCCCACGGACCGGAGGATCTGGCGTGGTGAGAGGTCCGGCGTCCACGGACATCGGCATTCTGGACATCGTCGGAATTGGATTCGGTCCATCGAATCTGGCACTGGCCATAGCGGCGACGGAGCACAACGCGCAGGTTCCGCCGGAGGCGGCCCTGACGATTTCGTTTCTGGAGCGCCAGCCGCGGTTCGGCTGGCACCGCGGCATGCTCCTCGACGGGGCCACGATGCAGGTGTCCTACCTGAAGGACCTGGTGACCCTGCGCAATCCGGCCAGTGATTTCAGCTATCTGTCATTCCTGCACGACCGCAACCGCCTGGTCGACTTCATCAACCACAAGACCATGTTCCCGCTGCGGGCCGAGTTCCACGACTATCTGGAATGGGCGGCCCGCCGGGTCGACGGCCTCGTCGAGTACGACACGCGGGTCGTCGACATCCGGCCCGTCCTGGTCGACGGCGAGGTCACGATGGTCGACGTCGTCGCCGTGCGGGGCGAGACCGGGGAGACGGTCGTGCGCCGGGCCCGGGGCGTCGTCATCGCCGCCGGGCTGGAGCCGGTGCTGCCGCCGGGCATCGAGCAGTCCGAGCGGGTCTGGCACAACCATGACCTGCTCGGCCGGGTCGAGCGGCTGCCCTCGATGGCGCGCGACCGGTTCGTCGTCGTCGGCGCCGGCCAGAGCGCGGCCGAGGTCACCGAGTTCCTGCACACCCGGTACCCGCGCGCGGAGGTCGTCGCGCTGTTCTCCCGGTATGGCTACAGCCCGGCCGACAACAGCGCGTTCGCGAACCAGATCTTCGACCCGACCGCCGTGGACGACTTCTACGCGTCGCCGCCGGCGGTGAAGGACCTGCTCAACGGCTACCACCGGTCGACCAACTACTCGGTGGTCGACATCGACCTCATCGACGAGCTCTACCGCCGGGTCTACCAGGAGAAGGTGCAGGGCCGGGAACGGCTGCGGATCATGCGGGCGTCCCGGATCGCCGAGCTGCGCCCGATCGAGGCCGGCGTCGCCGTTGACGTCGAGTTCCTGCCGACCGGCAAGCGGGAGACCGTCGAGGCGGACGTCATCGTCTTCGCCACCGGGTACAGGTCCCGGGACCCGCGCCAGCTGCTCGGCGCCATGTCCGGGTACTGCCTGGACGACGCGGCCGGGAAGCCAGCGCTGGACCGCGACTACCGGATGGCGACGACCCCCGACGTCCAGGCCGACCTGTATGTGCTCGGGGCGACCGAGCACTCCCACGGCATCTCCTCGACCCTGCTGTCGAACGTCGCCGTGCGGGCCGGCGAGCTGGTGCGCTCGATGGCCTGCCGAAGCTAGCCGCGTGGACGTCATCGACCGGCCTCGGCCGGCCGCACCGGCGGCGCCGGTCCGGCGCGGCGGCCGGACCGGAGCGCGGGTCACGGGCCTCGCCGCCGCGGTCGCCGTGCTCGCGTTCGTCGCGATGGCGAGCCTGGCCGTCGGCGCGAAACCCATCCCGCTGGGCACCGTCGTCCACGAGCTGTTCCACTACGACGGCTCGGGCGACGGGGTGATCATCCGGACCCTGCGGGTGCCCCGCACGCTGCTCGGGCTCACGGTCGGCGCCGGGCTGGGGCTCGCCGGGGCCGTGATGCAGGCGCTGACCCGCAACCCGCTCGCCGACCCGGGCCTGCTCGGCGTGAACGCCGGCGCGTCAGCGGCCGTGGTCGTCGCCATCGGCGCCCTCGGGCTGCACTCGCCGGCGGCCTACGTCTGGTTCGCGCTGGCCGGGGCCGCGATCGCCGCGGTCGCCGTCTACCTACTGGGCGCGCGGGGCCGCTCGACGGCCACCCCGGTCCGGCTGGCACTCGCGGGCGCGGCCGTGAGCGCGGTGCTGATCGCGCTCGTCTGGGGGCTCGCCCTGACCAACCCGGCGACGTTCGACGGCTACCGGTTCTGGGCGGTCGGCGGGTTGGCCGGGCGCAACCTCGCGGTCGTCTGGCAGACGGGGCCGTTCCTGCTGGCCGGTGCCGTGCTCGCGCTCGGGCTCGCCCGGCCGCTGAACGCGATCGCGCTCGGCGACGAGGCCGGCCGGGCGCTGGGCGTCCACCTGGGCCGGACCAGGGTCCTCGGGATCAGCGCGACGACCCTGCTGTGCGGGGCCGCCACCGCCGCGGCCGGCCCGATCGGCTTCGTCGGGCTGACCGTCCCGCACGTGGCCCGCGCCATCACCGGCCCGGACCAGCGCTGGGTGCTGCCCTACTCGATGGTCCTCGCGCCGATGCTGCTGCTGGCCGCCGACATCGTCGGCCGGGTCGTCGCCCGTCCCGGCGAGATCGAGGCCGGCATCGTGACGGCCTTCGTCGGCGCGCCCGTACTTGTGTTGCTCGCCCGCCGCCGACGTCTGGCCGCGCTGTGAGCAGCAGCGTCGTCGACGTCCGCGCGCCGGGACGCGCCGCCCACGGCCGGGCCCGGGTCGTCGGCATGCCACGGGGGCGGGTGTCGCTGCTGGTCCCGGTCCGGTCCTGCGTGGTCGGGGCCGCGCTGGTCGGGCTCATCGTCGCCGTGGGCTGCGTCGCACTGACCACGGGCGACTACCACATCCCGCTGCCCGACGTGGTCCGCGCCCTGCTCGGCGGCGGCGACAGCTCGACGCACTTCATCGTGATCACCCTGCGGCTGCCCCGGCTGCTGACCGGCGTGCTGGTCGGCGCGGCGCTCGGGGTCGGCGGCGCGATGTTCCAGAGCCTGTCGCGCAACCCGCTCGGCTCCCCGGACATCATCGGCTTCGACACCGGCGCGGCGACCGGGGCGCTGCTGGTCATCCTGGTGGTGCACGGGACGATGGCCCAGGTCGCCGCCGGGGCCGTCGTCGGCGGCGTGGCCACGGCGCTGCTGGTGTACCTGCTGGCGATGAAGCGCGGGGTCCAGGGCTACCGGCTCATCCTGGTCGGGATCGGCATCGCGGCCATGCTCTCCTCGGTCAACGACTTCCTGCTGACCAGGGCCAGCATCAACGACGCCCAGTCGGCGGCCGTCTGGCTGACCGGCAGCCTCAACGGCCGCGGCTGGGAGCACGTCCGCCCGGTCGCCCTCGCGGTCGCCGTGCTGCTGCCGCTGGCCAGCTGGCTCGGCCGCGACCTGCGGATGCTGGAGCTCGGCGACGACACCGCCCGGGCCCTGGGCGTCCACGCCGAGCGGGCGAGGGCTGCCTCGGTCGTCGTCGGGGTAGGGCTGAGCGCGGCCGCCACCGCCTGCGCGGGACCGATTGTGTTCGTCGCGCTGGCCGCGCCGCAGATCACCCGGCGGCTGACGAAGCTGCCCGGGCCGAACATCATCCCGTCCGCGCTGACCGGGGCCCTGCTGCTGACGGCGAGTGATCTCGCGGCGCAACGGGCCTTCGCGCCGACCCAGCTTCCGGTCGGCGTCGCCACCGGCGTCGTCGGCGGCCTCTACCTCGCCTGGCTGCTCAGCCGGGAGTGGCGCCAGGGACGTGGCTGACGGACGTGTGGATGAAGGAGACGATGAAGGACAAGAGGCCATGAGCCGGCTACGCGCCGAGCGCCTGGAGCTGGGCTACGACCAGCGCAGCATCGTGCACGACCTGGACGTCACGATCCCGGACCGGTCCTTCACGGTCATCGTCGGCGCCAACGGCTGCGGCAAGTCGACCCTGCTGCGCGGGCTCGCCCGGATGCTGACGCCACGGGCCGGGCTGGTCCTGCTGGACGGCAAGCACATCCGGTCGCTGCCGTCCAAGGAGATCGCCCGGCGTCTCGGCCTGCTGCCGCAGGGCCCGATCGCCCCGGACGGCATCACGGTCGCCGACCTGGTCGGCCGGGGCCGCTACCCGCACCAGGGGCTGTTGCGGCAGTGGTCGGCGGCGGACGAGCTCGCCGTGGTGGACGCGATGGCCGCCACCGGGATCACCGACCTGGCCGACGCCTACGTCGACGAGCTCTCCGGCGGCCAGCGCCAGCGGGCCTGGCTCGCCATGGCGCTGGCCCAGCAGACCCCGATCATGCTGCTGGACGAGCCCACGACCTTCCTCGACATCGCCCACCAGGTCGACGTTCTCGACCTGTGCGCCGACCTGCACCAGTCCAGGGGGCACACGCTCGTGCTCGTCCTGCACGACCTCAACCAGGCCTGCCGCTACGCGACGCACCTGATCGCCATGCAGGACGGACGGATCGTCGCCGAGGGCCACCCGTCCGAGATCGTCACGGCCGACCTGGTCGAGCGGGTCTTCGGGCTGCGCTGCCGCGTCATCACCGATCCCGAGTCGGGCACGCCGCTGGTCATCCCGGCCGCCCGCCGGACCGCGACCGCCCAGACGCCTGCGCAGGGGCCAGCGCCGGAGCCCCGCCTCGACGCCGCCGAGACCGCCTCATGACCGTCGACACGTCCCGGGCCGACCTGGCCGCGTTGCAGCGGCCGGTCCTGGCCCGGATCACGGTGGCGGCCGGCCTGCAGGGCCTGGCCACGGTGCTCGCGGTCACGCCAGTGGTCGTGCTGGTCGAGATCGCCCGCCGGCTGCTGGCCGAGCCGGCGCGGCCGGTGTGGCCGCTGGCGTGGCTGGCGGTCGGCCTGCTGGTGGCGCGGTTCGCGCTGTACGCCGGGGCGAGCCTGCTGGCCCACCTCGCCGACGCCGACCTCGCCTACCTGCTGCGCCGCCGGCTGACCGACCAGCTCAGCGCGCTGCCCCTGAGCTGGTTCGCCGCCGGCGTCTCGGCCCGGGTGCGCGCCACCGTGCAGGACGACGTCGCGACGCTGCACCACGCCGTCGCGCACGCCAGGGGAGACCTGGCCGAGGCGGTCGCCGGCCCGGTGGTCGTCGTCGGCTACCTGCTCTGGGTCGACTGGCCGCTCGCGCTGGTCACGGTCGCGCTGGTCGGACTGGCCCAGGCGATCCGGATGCGGCTCGCGGCCCGGGCCCGCGCGCAGGTCGACCGGATCGCCGCGGCCGGCGCCGAGCTGACCGCCGCCGTGCTGGAGACCGTGCGCGGCATCAGCGTCGTCAAGGCCTACGCCGGCGGCCGGGGCGCGGCCCGGCTGCGCGCGGCCGCCGCCGAGTACGCCGACGCCGACGAGCAGGCCCAGCTCATCTTCGTCCGGCCCCGCGGGGTGGCCCGGGCGACCGTGGCTCCGGCGACCGTGGTGTTCGTCGTCACCGCCGTCGGCGTCGGGCTCGTCGCCGCCGGGTGGACCGACCCGGTCGACCTGGTGGCCTTCGCGCTGCTCGGGGTCGGGCTGTTCGAGCAGCTCACCCCGCTCTACCTCGCCCACGACCAGCACCAGCGGGCCCGCGGCGCGGCCCACCGCATCGCCGAGCTGCTGCGCGAGCCCCCGCAGCCGGCCGTCGCGCCGGAGCGGGCCGCCACGGTGGGCACGCCGCTGACGGTGCGGCTCGACGACGTCCACTTCAGCTATGCGGGCGGCCAAGAGGCGCTGCGCGGTGTCAACGCGACGCTGCGGCCGGGCGCCGTGACCGCGCTGGTCGGGCCGTCCGGTGCCGGGAAGTCGACGCTCGCCATGCTGGTGGCCCGCTTCGCCGACGTCACCTCCGGGGCGATCCGCCTCGGTGGCGTCGACCTGCGCGACCTCGATCGGGACGACCTGTACCGCCACGTGGGGTTCCTGCTCCAGGACGTGGTCCTGCTGCGCCGCTCGATCCGCGCCAACATCGCGCTGGCCGTCCCCGCAGCGACCGAGGCCGCGGTACACGCGGCGGCCCGCGCCGCCAGCATCGACGACCGGGTCCGCACCCTCCCTCGGGGATACGACTCGGTGGCCGGCGAGGACGCCCACCTGTCCGGCGGGGAGGAACAGCGGGTCGCCATCGCCAGGACGCTGCTGGCCGAGACGCCGGTCGTGCTCCTCGACGAGGCCACCGCGTTCGCCGACCCCGACTCGGAGGCCGCCGTCCAGGACGCGCTCGCCGAGCTGGCCGCCGGCCGGACCCTGCTCGTCATCGCGCACCGCCTCTACACGATCACCGAGGCCGACCAGATCCTCGTCCTGGACGAGGGGCGAATCGTCGAACGCGGCCGCCACGAGGACCTGCTCGCCGCCGGCGGGCGCTACGCCCAGCTGTGGCAGGCCCAGAACGGAGGCCGGTCGTGACGGGTCACCTGCGTGCCCTGGTGGCGGCCGACCAGCGCCGGCCGCTCGGCCGCTACCTGGCCGCGTCGGCGGGCTACGCCGTCAGCGAGGGCGTCGCCTTCGGGGTGCTCGTCCCGCTGCTGACCGCGCTGTTCGCCGGCCACACCGCCACCGCGGGACGCTGGCTCGTCCCGCTGACCGCCACGGCGGTCGCGGGCTGGTTCGCGCACTACTACCTCGGCTCGCGGGCGCTGCGGTGCTCGTCGGCCTGGCGGCGCGCCCTCTACGCCCGCCTCGGCGACCGGCTGCTGACGCTGCCGCTGGGCTGGTTCGACGGGCCGCGGGCCGGCGAGGTCCCGCAGCTGGTCATCGGTGACGTGACCCGGGTCGCGACCACCGTGTTCCTCGCACAGGCGCTGATCGGCGCGGTCCTGACCCCGGTCACGCTCGGGGTGTTCCTGCTCGGCTACGACTGGCGGATCGGGCTCGCGGCGCTGCTCGCCGTCCCGGTGGTGCTCGTCGCGGTCACGGTCGGGCGCCGCGTCACCGAACGCCTCGAGGCCGCGCAGCACGCGGCGACCACCGAGGCCGGCGCCCGGCTGGTCGAGTTCGCCGGGGCCCAGCCCACGCTGCGGGCCGCCGGCCACGCCGCCGCCGGCCGGGCGGACCTCGACGAGGCGCTGGCCGGGCAGTACCGGGCGACCCGGCGCGACGTCCTCGGGGCTCTGCCGGGCCAGTATCTCGGCCAGCTCGGCATCCACCTGACCTTCACCGCGCTGCTGCTCACCGGGCTGGCCCTGGCCACACACCACCAGCTCGGCCCGGGCCGGATGGTCGCGCTCGTCGTCCTCGGCATCAGCCTGCTGCGCCCGCTCGACACGCTCGTCGACCTCGGCTCCGCGCTGCGGTCCTGCCAGGCCTCGGCCCAGCGGATCGCCGAGCTGCTGGCGGTCGAGCCGCTCCCCGAGCCCGCGACCGGCGGGGTGATCGCCCACAGCGGGATCGAGATCACCGACGCCCACTTCGGCTACCCCGGCGGCCCCGACGTGCTCACCGGGCTGACGCTGACGATCCCGGCCGGCCGCACGACCGCCCTCGTCGGTGCCTCCGGGGCGGGCAAGACCACCGTCACCAAGCTGATCGCCCGGTTCTACGACGTCACCGCCGGCTCGGTCCGGGTCGGCGGCGTCGACGTCCGGGAGCTGACCAGCGCCGACCTGCTCGACCACATCGCGCTCGTCTTCCAGGACGTCTACCTGCTCGACGCGACCATCGAGGACAACATCCGGTTCGGCAATCCGGACGCCACCGCGGAGCAGGTCCGTGACGCGGCCCGGCGGGCGCGGGTGGACTCGGTCGTCGCCCGGCTCCCGGACGGCTGGGCCAGCCGGGTCGGCGAGGGCGGCCGGCTGCTGTCGGGCGGTGAGCGCCAGCGCGTCGCGATCGCCCGGGCGTTGTGCAAGGACGCCCCGGTCGTGCTCCTGGACGAGGCGACCGCCTCGCTCGACGCCGAGAACGAGGCCGCCGTGCACGCCGCGCTGGCGGAGCTCGCCGTCCGGCGCACCATCCTGGTCATCGCCCACCGGCTGGACACGATCACCCGGGCCGACCAGATCGCCGTCCTCGACGGCGGCCGGGTGGTCGAGTGCGGACCCCATGCCGAGCTGCTCGCCCAGGACGGCAGGTACGCCGCGTTCTGGCGGGAGCGCGAGCGCGCCCACGGCTGGCGGCTGCGCGCCGAGGGCGCCGGTCCGGCCGGCGCGCCAAAAGAGGGGCTGTCAGTTAGCGGATAGCACCCGACCGGCGTCGGATAGCTCCCTTTTGGCTACCATTTGCGCTCGAACGAGGTCGGGGCCTAGCGAGAACGCGCGACGGGGCGCAGGGCGCTGACCAAGCGGATCGGGAGGCTTGGCTGTGCCGATCGTCGACCGTGGCCGAATCGCCGCGGCGCTGCCGGGCCAGGCCCTGGGCCGGGAACTCGGCTCAGGCGCGTTCGGCCTGGTCCTCGCCGCGCGGCAGCATGACCTGCACCGCGACGTCGCGGTGAAGGTGATCGACCTCGGCGCGGCCGGCCCCTCCCCCGCCTTGCGGGCGGAGGCGAGCGGCGCGCACCCGCTGACGGGGCTCGACCATCCGCATCTGAACCGGACCTACGCGGTCGTCGCCGTCGAGCGGCTGCTCCTGGTCGTCGCCGAGCTGGTGCCCGGCGGCAGCCTGGAGCGCCAGAACCTCAGCCCGCAGGCCGCCTGCGCGGTCGCGCTCGGGATCGCCGACGGGCTGGCCCACGCCCACGCGGTCGGCATCCTGCACCGCGACCTGAAGCCGGCGAACATCCTGTTCACCGCCGAAGGGCAGCCCAAGCTCACCGATCTGGGCGTCGTCGCGTTCGCCGAGGACTCGGGGCTGACCGCCGGCCGGATCGTGGGTACCCCCCAGTACCTGGCGCCCGAGCAGATCACCGGCGAGCCGTTGGGACCGCCGACCGACCTCTACGCGCTGGCAGCCACCCTCTACGAGCTGCTCGCCGGAGCGCCGCTGTTCGGCGCGGGCCGCGCGGCGCAGGACCTCTTCCGCCACCACTGCGAGGTGGAACCGCCGGCCCCGCCGGGCGTCCCGGCGCCGGTCGCCGACCTGCTGCGCCGAACACTGGCCAAGCGGCCGGCCGACCGGCCGCAGTCGGCCGCCGAGTTCGCGATCAGCCTGGCCGAGGCCGCCAGCCGCGGTTACGGGCCGGGGTGGCTCGAGACGGCCGGGATGCCGCTGCACGTCTCGGCCGCACTGCGCGCGCTCGCCGTCGAGCCGGCGCGGCCCGGCGGGGAGCTCGACCCCGACGCGACGTTCAGGCGGCCGCCCGAAGCCACGCTCACGCCCCTGCCGGGACAGCCCCAGGCCGCCGCGGCCCAGCCGACAGCCGCCATCCCGGCCCTGGGCCCCGATGGCACCGCGGCGGCGGACCAGACCCGCTTTCTGTGGCCCACGGTGGCGCCCGAGACGGCGGCCGTCGGCGGCTCCGCGGCCGGTCAGCCCGGCGACGCCGCCGCCACCGCCCTGATCACACCGGGCACGACCCGGACGAGCGAGCCACCCAGCCCGGCCCAGGGATCCCCGACTCGAACCAGACGGTTCCGGAGCCGGCGGACGGTCGTGCCGATCGTGGTGGTCGTGGTCGTCCTCGCCGTCGCGGCGGCGGTCGTCCTGCCGCGGACCCTCGGCGGAAAGGGGACGAAGGCGCCCGCCCAGGCCCAGGCCACACTCGCGCCGGCCGGCCCCACCGCTCCCCCGACGGTCCGCCCCGCGGCCGACTCCGCGCCGCTGCCGACGCCCACCCCGCCCACGTTCCCCGGCGTCACCATCGCGGGACCCGGGCAGGCCGGCTGCGCCGGCGACGGCGGGCCTGCCGCCCAGGCGGAGCTCGACCATCCGTACGGGCCGGCGATGGACGGCTTCGGCAACCTCTACTTCGCCGACTTCGACAACAACCGGGTCCGCCGGATCAGCCCGGACGGCACGATCACCACCGTCGCGGGCAACGGCCAGGCCGGGTACTCGGGCGACGGCGGCCCGGCGACCGCCGCCATGCTGAACAAGCCGGTGGCCGTCGCGATCGGCCCCGGCGGGACCCTCTACATCGTCGACACGTTCAACATGCGGGTCCGCCAGGTCAGCCCCGACGGGATCATCCAGACGGTCGCCGGCTCGGGCGAGCGCCCGTGGAACCCGGACGACGACGGCGGCCCGGCGACGAACGCCGCCCTGTGGTACCCGAGCGGCATCGCCGTCGACAACACCGGCAACCTTTTCATCGCGGACAACGGCAACGACATCATCCGCCGGGTCGGCGTCGACGGGATCATCACCACGGTCGCGGGCCGGTTCGGCTACGGTTCGTGGGGCGACGGCAAGCCAGCCACTCAGGCCATGATCAGCAAGCCGTTCAACGTCGCCCTCGACCGCCAGGGGCGGATCTACATCGCGGACTCGTACAACCAACGGATTCGCCGGATCGGTCTCGACGGGGTGATCGAGACGATCGCCGGCACCGGCGTCGCCGGCTACTCGGGTGACGGCGGGAAGGCGACCGCGGCGACGCTGCGCGAACCGCGCGGGGTCTCGGTCGACGCGGCCGGCAACGTCTACATCACCGACACCGGCAACAACCGCGTCCGCAGGATCGACACAACCGGGATCATCACGACGGTCGCCGGCACCGCGCCGCCCGGGTCCAAGAGCACGGACACCTCCGCCACCGCGCTGCGCCCGGACGGGCCGGTCGCGGTGGACAACGCCGGGCACCTCTACGTCGCCAGCCGGGCGCAGGACCGGATCGTCCGGATCGATCTGTCTGGATGACGCCCGCGGGTCCGGGGCATCCACACCGTCGGAGCCGAGCGAGATCGCCGAGCGAGATCGACAGTCAGATCGACACAGCCGAAGCCGAGCGAAAGGGCCGACCGGATGGCCGCGCAACACAGGGAGCGGTGCCGTGGCGGTCGTTGACCGCGCGCGGGTGGCCGCCGCGCTGCTGGGCTACACGATCGGCGCCGAGCTCGGCGCCGGCGCGTTCGGCCTCGTGCTCGCCGCCCACCACGAGGACCTCGACCGCCAGGTCGCCGTCAAGGTCCTCGTCAACGCCGAGCCCCAGGCCGCCGCGGAGTTCCGGGCCGAGGCCCGGCTGCTGGCCCGCCTCGACCACCCGCACATCGTGCGCACCTACGACTACGTGGCCCGCGGCGACCTGTGCCTGCTGGTCATGGAGCTGCTCGGTGGTGGCACCCTCTCGGGCCGGCGGCTGCGCCCGGACGCCTCGTGCGCCGTCATCCTGGCGCTGGCCGACGCGCTCGCTGCGGCGCACGGCCACGGGGTGCTGCACCGCGACATCAAGCCGGCCAACGTCCTGTTCACCGAGGCCGGCCAGCCCAAGCTCGCCGACTTCGGCATCTCCAAGGTGATCGAGGGGTCCGCCTCCACCGCCAGCCGGGTCATCGGTACCCCGAAGTACATGGCCCCCGAGCAGATCACCGGCGGCCGGCTGAGCCCAGCCACCGATCTCTACGCGCTGGCCGCCGTGCTCTACGAACTGCTGTCCGGCACCTCCCTCGTGCCACCCCGGGTGCCACTGCCGGTGCTGCTGCGCCACCACCTCGAGGTGATCCCCCCGCCTCCGCCAGGGGTGCCCAAGCCGCTGGCCGAGATGGTCATGCGCAGCCTGGCCAAGCGCCCCGAGGACCGTCACCCGGACGCGCGCGCCTTCGCCGCCGACCTCGCCCGCGCCGCCACGAAGGTCTTCGGCCGCGGCTGGATCGACCGGTGCGGCGTCCCGATCCGGGTCTCCGACGACTTGCGCTCCCTCACGACCAGCCGGCTGAGCGCGCTGGCCGGTGGCGTCGGGACGACGGGCGGCCGGTCCCGGCCCCGGCCGCTGGCGTGGGCCGGGGTGGGCGCCACCGCGGCGCTGCTGGTGGTCACGCTCGGGGCCGGCGCCGCCGCGGGCGGTGGGGTCGGCTGGGCGGTCTGGGGTCGCAAGCCGGCGGCGACACCCACTCCCCCGCCACCGCCACCCGCGTGGCAGCCGGCCAAGCTCCCGCTCGGAACGATCACCTCGGTCTTCGGCACCGACGGCAGCGGGTTCGCTGGCGACGGCGGCCCGGTGACCTTCGCCGAGTTCAACTCGCTGGGCGGCATCGCGCTGGACCTGAAACGCGGCTACTTCTACATCGCGGACTACTACAACGAGCGCGTCCGGCGCGTCGACCGCAACGGGATCATCACGACGGTCGCCGGCAACGGGATCGCCGGGTTCGCCGGCGACGGCGGCCAGGCCACCAGCGCCCAGCTCGACTCGCCCACCGACGTCGCCGTGGCCGCCGACGGCTCGATCTACATCGCCGACAGCGACAACAACCGGGTTCGGCACGTCGACACCCACGGGATCATCACCACGGTCGCGGGCACCGGAACCGGAGCCAACGGCGGCTACAACGACCCGATCGGTGACGACGGGCTCACGTTCGCCGGTGACGGCGTGCCCGCCACGAAGGCCATGCTCAGGTCGCCCAACGACCTCGCGCTCGACGGCCGGGGCAACCTCTACATCGCCGACGGCGACAACGAGCGGGTCCGCCGGGTCGACACCCACGGCATCATCACCACGGTCGCGGGGAGCGGTGTCGAGGCCGGCGGCGACGGCGACGGCCCCGCGACGGACGCCTTCTTCAAGTACACCGAGGGGCTGACCATCGGCCCGGACGGCAGTCTCTACGTGGGCGACCAGGGCAACAGCCGGATCCGGCGCGTCACCCCCCAGGGAAAGATCATCACGATCGCCGGGACGGGGACGCGTGGGTACTCGGGCGACGGCGGCCCGGCCACCAAGGCGCAGATCGACTCGACCGGCACCGCCATCGCCGTGGACTCGGCGGGCAACGTCTACTTCTCCGACCAGTCCCGGGTTCGCCGGATCGACACCCACGGCGTGATCACCACGATCGCCGGGACCGGCGAGTCCGGGCTGGCCGGCGACGGCGGACCCGCGGTCAAGGCCAAGATCGGGCTGGCCTACGGACTGGTGCTCGACGACAAGCAGGGAATCTTGTACCTGTTCGACACGGTCGGCGGCCGGATGCGGGCCGTCCGCGTCGCGCCGCCCCCGTGCACGGCCTCGCCCTGCCCGTCGGCCAGCCCGACCGCACCGCCGACCCCCACAGTGACCGTTACCCCCACAGTGACCGCGAGCGCGGCACTGCCGACGCCGCTGGTCGCGGCGAGCTCCTGACGACCTGAAGGATTCCCCGTGCCCGCCATCGACCGCGCGCGTGTGGCCGCCGCGCTGCCCCGCTACACCCTCGGCGAGCAGCTCGGCTCTGGGTCGTTCGGCCTGGTCCTGGCCGGCCGGCACCTCGACCTCGACCGCGCGGTGGCGGTCAAGGTCCTGCCGATCGACGACCCGGCGAACGGTCCCGCGCTCGACGCGGCGTTCCGGGCCGAGGCGCGGCTGCTCAGCCGGCTCGATCACCCGCACATCGTCCGGATCTACGAGTACATCGGGCAGGACGAGTTCTGCCTGCTCATCATGGAGCTGCTCGGCGGCGGCACGCTCGCCCAGCACCGGCTGCCGGCCGCCTCGGCCTGCGCCGTCGGGCTCGCCCTGGCCGACGCGCTCAGCCACGCGCACGCCCACGGCGTGCTGCACCGCGACATCAAGCCCGACAACATCCTGTTCAGCGTCGCGGGCCAGCCGAAGCTCACCGACTTCGGCATCGGCCGGGTGTTCGTGGACACCTCCGCCTCGACCAGCCATCTGGCCGGCACGCCCAGGTACATGGCGCCCGAGCAGATCACCGGCAAGAACCTCGGCCCGGCCGTCGACCAGTACGCCCTCGGCGTCGTCCTCTACGAGCTGCTCGCCGGCAGGCCGCCCTTCCACTCCGGCCTGCCGGTGCCCGAGCTCCTGCGCCACCATCTGGAG
This sequence comes from Frankia sp. AgB1.9, assembly GCF_016786355.1. Taxonomy (GTDB): domain Bacteria; phylum Actinomycetota; class Actinomycetes; order Frankiales; family Frankiaceae; genus Pseudofrankia. Next base: position 11,121 of record NZ_JADWYX010000061.1, on the reverse strand, counting down.
GAGGCCCCGCCCGCCCTGCTCGGGGTCCCGACGCCCATCGCAGACGCCGTGATGCGGGCCCTGGCGAAGGACCCGGCGGACCGGCACCCGGACGTCGGCGCGTTCGGTGCCGCGCTCGCCGATGCCGCCGCGGTGGCCTACGGGCCGGACTGGCTGTCCCTCACCGGCCTCATCGTCCGGTTGCAGGGAGCCAAGGACGGCCACCAGCCCCGTCGGCAGCCCGACTCCGGCGGCCATGTCTTCAGGCCGGCCACGGCGCAGCTGGAAACGCCGCCGACCTACCTGACCGTCCGCCCACCGTCCGAGCCGGCCGTGGGCCAGACCGGCTTGACGGACCACCAGACCCGGCCGCGCCCGAACGAGGCCGCAGACGTCAGCGCCGGCTTTGCCACGGCGACGGGAATCGGCGCCGGGACCGGCGCGGCGGGTACCGGGCTCGGCGACCCGTCGGGCCACGAGGCCAGCCGGCCCGAGTACAGTCACCCCTTCGCCGGCACCCCCTTCGCGGACCGCCGGTTCGGCCCGGCACGGCTGCGGCGGCGCCCGGCTCTGCTCGCTCTCGCCGCCTCCCTCGTCGTCGTCGCCGTGGCCGTCACCGGCGTCGTGCTGGCCACGGCCGGGGGCAAGCCGACAACCGACGCCGCCTCCGCGACGACCTCCCCTACCGCCAGCCAGATCCCAGGGGGCGGCGTCTCCGGCCCGATCGCGATCCCCACGCAGTTCAGTGGCTGGGCCGCCGGGCCCCGCGGCGTTCTCTACTTCTCGGACAACTCGAGCAGCCGGATCCTTCGCCGCGGCCCGGACGGGAAGGTCACGCCCTTCGCCGGCACCGGTATCCGGGGATCGGGTGGTGACGGTGGGCAGGCGACGGCGGCGACGCTGAACGGCCCGACCGGCCTGGCGTTGGACCCCAAGGGGAATCTCTACGTCGTCGATGGCGACCGCGTGCGGCGCATCGACACGGCCGGGAAGATCACGACGATCGCCGGTGGCGGTTCCGACTCGGATCCCAGCCCGGCCTGGCCGGTCGCGGCCACGTCGGTGTCCTTCTTCTCCCTGTCCGACGACATAGCCGTCGACACGAACGGTGACGTCTACTTCGCGGACCCGTCCGTCCTCTGCAAGGTCGACGCCGCGGGCACGCTCACGCACGTCGCCCGCATTGGCGGTCCCGACTCCATCGTCGCGCCCCTACCCGGTGACACCGACCCCGACGCGGGTCTGCCCATGCTCATCAACGGTTATCTCGGGGGCCTCGCCGCGCACGACGGTCGTGTCTACGCCGCGGACTACCCCAACAACACGATCTTCGTTCTCAACCCGGACGGATCGAAAGCGCCAGTCGCCGGGACACCGCAGAAGGGGTTCTCGGGAGACGGCGGCCCGGGAACCAAGGCGGCCCTCGACCTGTTCAGCACGGCCCCCCACAGGAACTCGACCTTGGCGGTCGACAGCACCGGCGACCTCTACATCACCGACTCCCACAACTTCCGGGTACGCCGCGTCGACATTCACGGAGTCATCACGACGGTCGCGGGCAATGGCTTCGGCTCGTACACCGACGGCCAGAAGGCGGTCACGCAGCCGTTGTACGGGCCGGACAGAATCGCGCTGGCCGACGACGGCTCGTTTCTCATCGAGAACGGCACGGAAATCGCGCGCGTCGATGCCGGCGGAACCATCTCGACGATTCTGAACCTCTGATCGAGCCGCGTCGGCCGCCGGGTCGGCGCCGATGGTAGGTTTGATTTTCGGACTCACTCGACGCCGGGTCCGGCCGGTGGGCGCGCCAGGATGCCCCGGCTCGCACGGAGGGAGGCGGTCGGGATGGCCCAGAACGGGCGGGAGTGCTCGATCGCGAACGCGCTCGCGGTCGTGGGTGAGCGCTGGGCGCTGCTGGCGCTGCGCGAGATCAACCTCGGCGTGACGAAGTTCGACCAGATCGCCCGGAACACCGGCGCGAGCCGCGACATCCTGGCCGCCCGGCTGCGGGCGCTGGTCGCGGCGGGCGTCGTCGAGCGCCGCCAGTACCAGGACCACCCGCCCCGCTTCGAGTACGTGGCGACCGAGTCGGGCGTGGCGCTGCGGCCCGTGCTGCACGCCCTGATGGCGTGGGGCGACCAGTACGCGACCGAGGGCGAGCCGCCGACCGTGCTGGCGCACGAGTGCGGTGCCGAGCTGCGCACCCAGACCGTCTGCGCGCACTGCGGCGGGCGGGTCGCCTGGGGAGAGAACACCCGCACCCTGCGGCTCGGCGCGGTGCGCTGACCGCCGCCGTCACCAAGGTCACAACCGAGTCAGTTGCGATTTCCAACCCACGCGGGGTACACCAGTACCAGACGGTGAGTTGGATTCTCCAACTGTCACGGAGGAGGCCATCATGCGGGACGCGGTCATCATCGACGCGGTGCGAACCCCGATCGGTCGCGGCAAGCCTGGCGGGGCGCTCGCCGGGGTGCATCCCGTCGACCTGCACGCCCACGCGATCCGCTCCCTCGTAGAGCGGACGGGCATCGACCCGGCCCTCGTCGACGACGTGATCGGCGGGACGGTCGGGCAGATCGGCGAGCAGGCCGGCAACAACGCCAGGTGGGCCGCGCTCGCGGCCGGCCTGCCCGAGAGCGTCCCGGGCGTGACCGTCGACCGCCAGTGCGGCAGCAGCCAGCAGGCGATCCACTTCGCGGCGCAGGGCGTGATCGCCGGCGCCTACGACGTCGTCATCGCCTCCGGCGTCGAGTCGATGAGCACCGTGCCCATCGGCAGCTCGTCGCTCGACCGGGACGCAGCCGGGCCAGGGGTCGCCGCCCGCTACCCCGAGGGGCTCGTCCCGCAGGGCATCTCCGCCGAGCTGATCGCGCGGCGCTGGGACCTCTCCCGCGCCCGGCTCGACGAGTTCGCGGCCGAGAGCCACCAGCGGGCGGCCGCCGCCTGGGCCGACGGCCGTTTCGACGCGGAGGTCGCGCCGCTGAAGGCACCGGCGCCCGACGGCTCGGGCTCGCTGGTCCAGGTGACCCGCGACCAGTCGATCCGCCCGGCGACGACGGTCGAGGTCCTGGCCGGGCTGCGGCCGGCGTTCCGCACCGACGCCTGGGCCGCCCGCTTCCCCGAGCTGGACTGGCGCATCACGGCCGGCAACTCCTCGCCGGTCAACGACGGCTCCGCCGCGGTCCTGATCACCGACAGCGAGACCGCGGCCCGGCTCGGGCTGCGGCCCAGGGCCCGGCTGCACAGCTTCGCGGTCGTCGGCGACGACCCGATGCTCATGCTCACCGGCGTCATCCCCGCGACCGAGAAGGTGCTGCGCCGCGCCGGCCTGAGCCTCGCCGACATCGACGCCTTCGAGGTCAACGAGGCGTTCGCGAGCGTCGTGCTGGCCTGGCAGGCCGAGACGGGGGCCGACCTGAGCCGGGTCAACGTCAACGGCGGTGCCACCGCGATCGGCCACCCGCTCGGCGCGAGCGGCGGGCGCCTCATGACCACCCTGCTGTCGGTTCTGGAGCAGACCGGCGGACGCTACGGCCTGCAGACCATGTGCGAGGGCGGCGGCATGGCCAACGCCACCATCATCGAACGGCTCTGACCTCCAACGACCCTGAACCCCCTCGGCTTCGAAGACGAGCGGCCGTCCTGATCTCAGGGCGGCCGCTCGTCCTGTGCGGCACCGGCTCAGCTCCCCCGATCCCAGCCTCGACGGCTACCATGCGCACATCACCTGAGCGCGGATTTACCCCCATTTCGCGTGACAGCTGAACCCCGTCTTCGTGGATCGTGGAGGCCGTCGTGGTCGAAGTGCCCGTGCAGCGACGCTGGAGCGCGGTCGATGTCCCTGACCTGACCGGGAAGTCGGCCGTCATCACGGGAGCCAACTCGGGGATCGGCTTCGAGGCGGCCAAGGTCCTCGCGAGCCGCGGCGCGACGGTCGTGCTGGCGTGCCGCAACCCGTCCCGGGCACAGGGCGCGCTGGACCGCATCCGCGCCATCACCCCCGACGCCGACGTGTCCACGCTGGAGCTGGACCTCAACTCCCTCACCTCGGTCCGCAAGGCCGCCGACGCGCTGCTGGCCGACCGCCCGGTCATCGACCTGCTCATCAACAACGCTGGCGTGATCATGTTGCCGCACGGCCAGACCGAGGACGGCTTCGAGCAGCACCTCGGGATCAACCACCTCGGGCACTTCGCCTTCACCGGGCTCGTCCTGGGCGCCGTCCGGGCCTCCGACGCCGGCCGGGTCGTGACCGTGGGCAGCAACGGGCACCGGATGGGGAAGCTCGACTTCGAGGACCTCGACTTCAAGCAGGGTTACAAGCCGCTGCGGGGCTACGGCCGCTCGAAGCTCGCGAACCTGCTGTTCTTCTACGAGCTGGACCGTCGGCTCACGGCGGCTGGCCTGTCGACCCGGTCGCTCGCCGCGCATCCCGGCGGCGCGAACACCGACGCCGGCGGCTTCGGCGGTGACAGCGCGGTGCAGCAACGCCTCAAGCGGTTCATCGACCACGTCCCGAACCCGATCGTGCACTCGGCGCACAAGGGCGCCCTGCCGATCCTGCGCGCGGCGACCGACCCGGCGGCGAAGGGCGGCACCTACTACGGTCCGTCCGGCCTGCTGAAGATGACCGGACGCCCGGTCCTGACCTCCTCCAACGCGGCGGGGGGGGGCCCGGCGTGCTCAATCTCCCCGCCCGCCGGGCCCGCCCCCCCCCCCCCGCGGCGGCGCGCCCCGCCGCCGTCGCCGCGCTCCTGTGGGACCACTCGGAGCGGCTGACCGGGGTCACCTACAAGTTCTGACCGCGACCAGAGTCTGACCACGTCGAAGGGCCGGCGATCACCGCGATCGCCGGCCCTTCGCGTCCCGGCCACCAGGTCGGCTAGTCTTGGCATCATGGATCAAAGATCAGTGATCCGTTGCCCCAGCGGATCCGGTCGCAGTGACCGGGTCCGCGCGGATGTGAGAGGTCCTCGTGGACGCTCCCTATGACCTGACCGGCAGGGTCGCCATCGTGACCGGTGGCGGCACCGGGATCGGCGCGGCCACCGCCCGGCTGCTCGCCGCCCACGGCGCCGACGTCGCGATCGCCGCCCGGACCGTCGCCGACCTGGAGCGCACCGCCGCCGCGGTCCGGGACGCCACCGGCCGGCGTTGCCTGCCCGTCCCGACGAACATCAAGGACGAGGACCAGGTCATCGCCCTCGTGGCGCGCACGGTCGACGAGCTGGGCCGCGTCGACATCCTGGTCAACAACGCCGGCGGCACCCGGATGGGCCCGCTTCGGACGCTGCCGACCAAGGGCTGGGACGCGAGCTTCGACCTCAACGTCCGCTCGGCCTACTTCTGCACCCGCGAGGCCGGGCACCACTTCCTCGCCCAGGGCTCCGGGGTGATCGTCAACGTGTCCTCCGACGCCGGCGTGTACGGCGTGAAGGGCGGGGCGCACTACGCGTCAGCGAAGGCGGCGCTGCAGATGCTCACCAAGGTCGCCGCCGCCGAGTGGGGCCCGCACGGCGTCCGGATCAACTGCGTCGCGGTCGGCGGGGTCGCCTCCGAGCGCGCGAGCGCCGCCTGGGAGGTCGCCGGCATCGACCCGGGCGACATCGCCGCGGGGGTGCCGCTGGGCCGGGTCGGGCGGCCCGACGAGGTGGCCCAGGCGATCGTCTTCTTCGCCAGCGACGCCGCCTCCTACATCACCGGCCAGACCCTGTCCGTCGACGGCGGCCCCCACATCGGCGGCATCGACACGGCCTGACGGCGCCCGGCCGCGGCACCGGCCGAGCGCGCCGGTCAGGCGCGCATGTTGGCGCCGCCGTCGATCGCCCAGACCTGGCCGTTGATCCACTCGGCGTCGTCGGAGAGCAGGAAGGCGACAGCGGCGGCGAGGTCGCTCGGGCGGCCCAGCCGGGTCGTTGGGACCCGTTCGAGGAACATCTTCTGGAGCGCGACGTTGTTCTGCTCGACCTGCGTCTCGCCCATGACCAGGCCGGGCATCACGGCGTTGCAGCGCACGCCCTGGGGTCCCCAGTTGGTCGCGGTGTGCCGGGTGAGCGCGTTGACCGCCGACTTCGAGGCCGCGTACGCGGGCCGTTGGCCGTCGGTGGCGCTGACGGCCGCGCCCGAGGACGTGTTGACGATGCTGCCGCCGCCGTTGGCGAGCAGGTGCGGCAGGACCGCGCGGGACGTCCGGACGAAGCCGACCACGTTCACGTCGAGGGTCCGGCTCCACACGTCGAGGTCGGTGTCGAGCAGGGTCCTGTCGCGTCCCAGATTGCCCGGCGAGAGGTCGGCGCCGACGTTGAACAGCCCGTGGACGGCACCGAACTCGGTGATGGTCGCGTCGACCAGCGCCTGGACCGACTCCTCGTCGGCGAGGTCGAAACGCACCGCGATCGCCGCCCCGCCGAGCTTGGCGATCTTCTCGACGGTCGCCTGCGCGCCGGCCAGGTTGATGTCGCCGACGACGACGCAGGCTCCCTCCTCGGCCAGCCGCAGCGCGGTGCCCGCGCCGATGCCGGTCGCGCCACCCGCCACGATGAACGACCTGTCCGCCAGTCCGCGCATGTCCGTACTCCCGCGATCTGATATCAGAGAAATCAACAGGAAAACGATGCTAGGACGTCACGAGCCGCCGCGGCCAATACAGATTCCGGCCGTCAGATATACCTTGTCGCTATAGCTGGCCGGCTGTCGCGCCGTGCCAGGGAGTCGCGCCGAATCAGCGCTGGCGCGACTCGGCGTCGGACGGTGACATCCTCGCGTCCCAGGCGCCGGACTGGACCTGCCGCTCCGCCTCCGCACGGATGATCTCGCCGATTCTGATCGCGAATCCGCGCGGCAGCTCAAGCTGTGACGAGGCGGCGCTTCCCAGCTCCTGCGTGAGAGCAGGCCCGGATATCGGGGCGTAGCGCAGAGCGCCCGCCTTGATCTCGGCACCGACTGCCGAGAGCGGGAGGACTCCGTAGCCGTGGCCTGTCCTGATGAGGTCCTCGGTCACCTGGAGCGAGTCGGTCGAGAACTTCGAGTTCAGCCGCATCTCGAGGCGCAGCGCGGCGTTCTCGAGGTCTGTGCGGATCCCGGTCCGGGTCGCGGGCAGGATGAGCGGAAGATCCGCGAGCCGGGTGAACGGGACGGCACGGTCCGGCTGAAGGTCCGCGGCGGCTCCACCGACGAGGACGAGGTCCTCCGTCAGCAGGTCCCGGTAGAACAGCCGGCGGTCCGACGTCGGAACGATGATTCCGATATCGATCGCGCCCTGCAGCATTCCCTCGACGATCTCGTCCACGCCGGCGACCGTCACCTGGAAGCTGACCTTCGGGAAGGCCGCGCCCAGGTTTCCCAGCAGCGGCCCCGCGAACACGCGGGCGACAGCTGGCGGCAGGCCGACGTGCAGGCCGCGCTCGACGCGCGCCAGGGGCGACCCGGCGTACTGCATGGCGAGCTCGAGCTGGCGCAGCGGCGCCGCCGTCATGGCGCGTAACCGTTCCCCCTCCTCGGTCAGCTGCACGCCGCGGGCGGTCCGACGGAACAGCGTGACACCGAGGTCCTCCTCAAGAATGCGCACCTGGCGGCTCAGCGCCGGCTGGGCCACGCCCAGCACGCTGGCGGCACGATTGATCGAGCCCTCGTCCGCGATACGCAAGAAATACCTGAGTCGATGGGTGTCCACAAACGAATCATACCTGGCATATATAAAAGCGGTATAGCCGGGAGCCCAAAGTTGTATTGGTTGCTTACGGGGGCCCGCCGTAACATCGCCACGCGGGCCGGGCTTCTCCTGAGCTCCGGCTCGGCATCCAGACGCTGGCGCGGTGGAGAGGAGATCTGTGGAGTCGCAAGATCGAGACTGGGCGAAGGACCTCGGCCTGGACCGGCTTCCTACGCACATCGTCGGGAAGCGTGTCGCCGACCTGCTGGACCTGAGCGGCAAGAAGGCGATTGTCACCGGCGCCGGCGGAGACGGGCTGGGGCACGCGATCGCCAATCGCCTCGCCGGTTCGGGTGCGGACGTGGCGCTGGTCGGCCGAACGTTTTCCAAGGTCCAGCGGCGAGCCACGGAAATCGAGGAGAAATGGGGCGTCAAGGCCGTCCCCATCCTCGCCGACCTCTCGGACTGGGATCAGGTCCACCGGGCCGTCCGGGAGAGCCACGACGCTCTCGGCGGCCTTGACATCATGATCAACAACCCGGTCATGGTGGTCGGCGGCCCGTTCGCCCGGCACACCAAGGAGGACATCGACCGCACCGTGCTCGGCAGCCTGACGATGCTGATGTACGGCGCCCACGCGGCCCTGGAGTTCATGCTGCCCCAGGGCTCGGGCCGGATCATCAACATCTCCGCGGAGGCCGGCCGGATCGCGACTCCCGGCCTCGTGGTCTACGGCGCGTCGAAGTCCGGCGTCATCGGGTTCACCCGGGGCCTGGCGAGCGAGGTCGCGTCACAGGGCGTCTACGTCATGTGCGTGGCCCCGGGAATCATGATCAAAGCCGATCTCCAGGAGCGGATCGTCAACGCGCAGACCGACGGAGACCGGGTCGCCCGCGACTCGGTGCTGCAGTCGCTGGCGACCCAGGTCCAGCTGGGGCGGGTCGGCCTGCCGGAGGAGGTCGCCAACATGGTCGCCTATGTCGCGTCCGAGGCGGCCGACTACATGTGCGGCCAGACGATCGACGTGTCCGGCGGCATGTACATGAACTGACGCGACCAGGGCACTTCCAGCACCCCCAAGCGCCACCCACGACCCGCGACATCCACCCCGAAACGCCCCGCGGTGATTGGATGGGTGCATGCTCCGTCACCGTTTGACCCGACCGAGCCCGCGCCTGGTGACAGGGGCTTTCCTGGTCAGCGGGGTGACGCACCTGGTCCGGCCGTCGGTCTTCACTTCGGCCGTCCCGCCGGTGCTGCCACGCCCCCGCGAGATCGTCTACCTCAGCGGGGTCGCCGAGCTGGTCTGCGCGGTCGGGCTCCTGACGAAGGCGCACTGGGCGGGACCGGCCAGCGCCGCCCTGCTGGTCGGGGTGTGGCCCGGGAACCTGCAGATGGCGCTGGATGCGACCTCCCGGGTCCGCCAGGGTGGCGCCCAGCCGCGCGACCTCGCGCTCGCCGCGCTGGCCTGGGCCCGGATGCCGCTGCAGGTCCCGATGATCCGCGCGGTGCTGTCCACCGGCCGGCCCGCCGTCGACGACCCCGAGACGTCCTGAGCCAGCCCATGGCCGAGGTCGAGATCGACGGCACGTGCGCGCCGGGGTTCGGCCCCGTGCGCGCGGCACTCGCCGAGCTGCTCGCGACGCAGGACGTGGGCGCGTCGGCCGCCGTGTACGTCGACGGCGAACCGGTCGTCGACCTGTGGGGCGGCTACGCCGACGAGGCCAGGACGGTCCCGTGGCGCCGCGACACGATCGTGAACGTCTTCTCGACGTCGAAGACGATCACCGCGTTGTGCGCGCTGATGCTCGCCGACCGCGGGGTGCTGGACCTGGACGCGCCGATCGCGCGCTACTGGCCGGAGTTCGCCGCGGCGGGCAAGGAGCGGGTCCTCGTCCGCCACGCGCTCGCGCACACCGCTGGCCTGCCGACGCTGCACGCGGGGCGCACCGCCGCGTACCTCTACGACTGGCCGGCCGTGACCGCGCAGCTCGCCGCGCAGGCGCCCGAATGGGAGCCGGGGACCGACGCCGGCTACCACGGCCTCACCCAGGGCTTCCTGATCGGCGAGGTCGTCCGCCGCGTCACCGGCCACACGCTCGGCGCCTTCGTCGCCGCCGAGGTCGCCGGCCCGTTGGGGGTCGACTTCCACATCGGGCTGCCGGCCGAGTTCGACGCCCAGATCGCCCCCGTCATCCCGCCGCCGTCCGACCTGGCGGAGCAGCCGGACGAGGCCGACGAGGCTGAGACCGAGGACGAGACCGCCGGCCCGCGGTTCCACGCCCTGGACGCGAACACGCCGGCCTGGCGCCGCGCCGAGATCCCCGCGGCGAACGGCCACGGGAACGCACGGGCGGTCGCCGCCGCGCTGTCGGCGCTCGCCTGCGGCGGCGTCAGCCAGGGAACGCGGCTGCTGTCCGCGGCCGGCTGCGCACGCGCCTGGGAGGAGCAGTTCCACGGCGTGGACCGGGTCCTGGGCGGCCCCAGGGCTCGCTACGGCATGGGGTTCCGGCTGGAGGGCTCGACCTGCTCGTGGGGCGGCTGGGGCGGCTCCCTCGCCCTGTTCGACCCGGACCGCCGGATGGCCGTCGCCTACGCGATGAACCGGATGCGCGATGCTGACACCCGCGGCCTGGAGATCGTCACGGCCGTCTACGAGTCGCTCGGCTAACCGCCGCCGCCCGGCCGGCGCCGAGTGGGATCGTGTCGCGGCCGCTCACTGGCCGCGGAGGTTGTGGTCGCCACCGGGCTGGTCGAGGTCGGGTCCACCGTGGGTTCGGACGGCATGGTGGCGCTGGCGGACGAGGCCGACACAGCGGGGCTGGTCGGAGACGGCGCTGCGGACGGGACCGGTGGCACGACCGGCGACGGGGTCTCCGCCCGGTCGACGGGGACGGCCCGGGGCACGTCCGCGTCCGGCCGCAGCGCGTGTTGGACGCTGAACCACGAGACCAGGACGGCCAGTCCGGTCGCCAGCATCCACAGAGCTACGCGACGCAGCGACCTGGCCACGCGGGCATGGTACATGGCGGACATTCGGGGCAGTGAGCGCTACGGTCCGCGATATGGCGACAGTGCTCGTGGTCGAGGATGATCCGGCGGTGCGGGCGGCGCTCGTGCGTCACCTGGCCGCCGCCGGGCACGCGGTGCGCAGCGCGGGTGCCGCGCTGGACGCGGTGCGGGAGGTCACCCAGGTCGGCTGCGACCTGGTGCTGCTCGACCTGGGGCTGCCCGATCTCGACGGCGCCGTCGCGCTGCGCATGCTGCGCGGTGTGACGGATGTGCCGGTCGTGATCGCGACGGCCCGGGACGACGACGCGACCATCGTGCGGCTGCTCAACAGCGGCGCCGACGACTACCTGGTCAAGCCTTTCACGCCGCAGCACCTCAACGCCCGGGTCGCCGCCCGGGGGCGCCCGGCGCCGCCCCGCCCCCCCCCCCGCGCAGCCCGGGGGGCGGCCGGGGGGGCCCCCCCGCCGGGGGGG
>NZ_JADWYX010000060.1:47444-53501 GCF_016786355.1 Frankia sp. AgB1.9 | reverse complement strand
GGTCGGCTGTCCCGGCCGCGCGGCCGCTGGACGCCCGGTCGCGGACATGCCCGCGCCTCCGGCCGCCGGGGCGGGCTGCCCCGGGCGTGCCGTCGGCCCACCCGGGGCGGCCGCTGGGCGCCCGCCGGGTACCGGCGCGGTGCCGCCCGGCGAGGACACCGGCTGGCCGCCTCCGGGAAACGCGCTCTGGCCGCGCGCCGGGGCGACCGCACCTGAGCCCGACCCGGCCGGCCGCCCGGACGGCCCAGCCTGCGACGCGGACGATCCCGAGGACGAAGACGATCCCGAGGAGGCAGCCGACCCCGCGGAGCCGGAAGACCCCGACGATCCCGACGGTCCGGACGATCCCGACGGCCTGGACGGCGAGGTACCTCCAGGGGCAGGCGGGCGGGCGGAGGAGAACGCGGTCGGCCCACGCTGGCCAGCCGGCCCACCCGCGGCCGGGCGCGGCGCGGCCACGCCCCCGGGCACCGCCGGCGGACCGGACGAGGCGGGTGGCAGGCGCGTGGCGCCGCCGGAGCCCCCAGACGACCCGGCCTGCGGTGGGCCGGCCGCCGGCGATCCTGGCGCACCGCCCGGATGCCTGACCGGCGCTGGCCCGGCGCCGGCGGGCCGCGGCAGGCCGGGCCGCGCCGCGGCCGGCCCGCCGGCCCCAGGCGAGGGACCGCCGGCTCCAGGTGGGGGCGCCGGCGCACCGGCAGGACGGCCCTGACCAGGGCCTGCGGCCGGTGCCGGCGGCCCGCTCCCAGCGGGGCGCGCGGTCCCGGGCGCGCCAGGACGCGGCGAGCCGCCGTCAGGCCCGGATGGCTCGGCGTCGTCCGGGCCCGACGCCGGTTTGCGCTGTTCGACCATCCACCGCTCCCGACGCTTGAGACCGAGAGCCGGCGAGCCCCGAACCGGGCCGGGCACGCGCGCGGTCGTCCGCGCGTCGGGGGAGGTCCGGCACGGCGTGGGAAACACCGACTGGCCGGACCCTACCGAGAGCACGCTCACCCGGCTACGAGCGGCATAACCGCCTGCCCCGGAAACGCGGAGAGCTGGGGCCGCCATGCCTGGGCACGGCGGACCCCAGCTCGGGGGCGGCACGCTCTCGGGAAGGGTGGCCCGACCAGCGGCTCAGAAGCCTGAGGCTGGCGGGACGGTCAGCGTCAGACGGCCTCGCCGATCCGGTGCACCCGCATCGTGTTGGTCATGCCGGCGACGCCCGGGGGCGTTCCCGCGACGACGACGACGAGCTCACCCGGGCTGCACCGACCGATCTGGAGCAGCGCCTCGTCCACCTGGCGGACCATCTCGTCGGTGCTGTTCGCGAACGGCACGACGAACGTCTCGACGCCCCAGAACAGCGCCATCTGGTTGCGCATGTCCGGGATCGGGGTGAACCCGAGGATCGGCACGTACGACCGGTAGCGGGCCAGCCGGCGGGCGGTGTCGCCCGACAGCGTGTGCGCGACCAGGTAGCGGGCGCCGACCGCGGCACCGACCTCGACCGCGGCCTGGGCGATCGCGCCGCCGAGCGTGCGCGGAGCGGTCCGCAGCGGGTGCACCCGGGAAAGGTCGTGCTCGGCGGTCTCGATGATCCGGGCCATCGTCGAGACGGACTCGATCGGGTACGCGCCGACGCTGGTCTCCGCCGACAGCATGATCGCGTCGGCGCCGTCCAGGACGGCGTTGGCGCAGTCGCTCGCCTCGGCCCTGGTCGGCCGGGGCGCGCTGATCATCGACTCGAGCACCTGGGTGGCGACGATGACCGGCTTGGCCCGCTCCCGGGCGGCACTGACCGCCCGCTTCTGGACCAGCGGCACGTCCTCGAGCGGGAGCTCGACGCCCAGGTCGCCGCGGGCGACCATGAGCCCGTCGAACGCCTCGACGATGCCGTCCAGCTCGGCGACCGCCTGCGGCTTCTCGATCTTGGCGATGACCGGGACACGGATCCCGACCTCGTCCATGATCTTGCGGACCTTCTCCGCGTCGGCGGCCGAGCGGACGAACGACAGGGCGACCATGTCGACGCCCAGCTCCAGGGCGTAGCGCAGGTCCTCCTCGTCCTTGTCCGTGAGGGCCGGGACGGTGAGGGCGGCACTGGGGATGTTCATGCCCTTGTTGTTGCTGACCGGCCCGCCGATGACGACGGTGGTGTGGACGTCGGTGTCGGTGACCCCGTCGATCGTCAGCACCAGCCGGCCGTCGTCGACCAGGATCCGGTCGCCGGTCTTCACGTCGCCGGGCAGGCCCGGGTAGGTGGTGCCGACCTGGTGCTGGTCGCCGGCGACGTCGCGCACGGTGATCGTGAACTGCTCACCGGGGACGAGGGTCACCCCGCCTGAGGCGAAGGTTCCCAGCCGGATCTTCGGCCCCTGCAGGTCGGCGAGGATGCCGACCGCGCGGCCGGACTCCGCGCTGGCGTCGCGGACCTTCCGGTACACCGTCGCGTGTTGCTCATGTGTTCCATGGGAGAAGTTGAGGCGTGCGATGTCCATTCCGGCATCGACAAGGGCACGCACCCGCTCGGGGGAGTTGGTAGCCGGACCCAACGTACAGACAATCTTGGCTCTTCGTGGCACGAGTCAAAGCCTAGGAAATGATCGTCCGGGTTTGGACGGCGGGCCATCCGGGAGTGTCGGCGCGTCGCACTTCGACCGCCACCTTCGGTGGACACTCCGCGCGTTACGGACATGCCGTAACCCAGTGCGCCCCAGCGCGTGACGGCGTACCGTCGAGCGACCGGCATCCGCCGGCAGTTCCCTGTCAGATTGGCGACAGCCCCCGCGCGGCGACTCAGGGGTCGGCAGCCAACCAGGGAACCCAAAGTCCCAGCACAGCAAGGGAATCCGAGCAACGACGCCCGGCGGTCCCTGCGCTCGACGACGTGCGGAGGTAGGGATGACGCAGCCACACAGGGTCTCCCGGAGCGCGGTATGACCAACAATCCGGCGATTCACCGCCGCCCCTCGGGTGACGTCGACATTGCCGTTCCGCAGGACGAACCCGAGCAGCAGCGGGACGCGGCCGCGACGGGTTCGAAGAACGGCGCCGGCGATATTTCCGGGCCGCCGACCACAGCGGAATAACGAGACGCGACCGTCCATATATATCGCCGCGGCAACGGCCGGGCTTAGGGCGCTTCCCGCGGATCGACCAAGATCCGGGGGAAGCGCCCGCTAGGCCGCCGCGACTCCGGCCGGGGACTCCGCGACTCCAGCCGGGGACTCCGTGGCGAACTGGGTCCGGTAGAGCTCCGCGTAGAGGCCGCCCTGGTCGAGCAGGGCGGCGTGCCGGCCCTCCTCGACGACCCGGCCGTCCTCGATGACGAGGATGCGGTCCGCGTCCCGGATCGTCGAGAGCCGGTGGGCGATGACGAGCGCGGTCCGCCCGGTCAACGCGGCGGCGAGCGCCCGCTGCACGGCCGCCTCCGACTCGCTGTCCAGATGGGCGGTCGCCTCGTCGAGCACGACGACGCTCGGTTCCTTCACCAGCAGCCGGGCGATCGCCAGCCGCTGCTTCTCGCCGCCGGAGAGGCGGTAGCCGCGCTCACCCACGACCGTGTCCAGGCCGTCGGGCAGCGAGCGCACCAGCGCCCCGATCTGGGCGGCGTCGAGCGCGGCCCACATGAGGTCGTCGGTGGCGTCGGCGCGGGCGTAGCCGAGGTTCGCCCTGATCGTGTCGTGGAACATGTGCGCGTCCTGGGTGACGACGCCGACGGTCGCGCGCAGCGAGGCGATCGTGACGTCCCGCACATCCTGGCCGCCGACCCGCACCGTGCCGTCGACCGCGTCGTAGATCCGCGGCACCAGCTGGCTGATCGTCGTCTTGCCGGCGCCCGACGGGCCGACCAGCGCCACCAGCTCGCCGGGCGCCACCCGGAACGTCACGTCGTGCAGCACCGGCGCCGGGACGCGCGGGTCGAGGACGGCGACCGACTCCAGCGACGCCAGCGACACCTCGCTGGCCGCGGGGTAGCGGAACCCGACATGGTCGAACTCGATGCTCGCGCCCCCGGCGGGCGGCGCGAGCGCGACGGCGCCGGGCCGGTCGGCGATCGCCGGCTCCAGGTCGAGCACCTCGAAGACCCGCTCGAACGAGACCAGCGCCGTCATCACGTCGACGTGCACGTTGGACAGCTGGGTGAGCGGTCCGTAGAGCCGGGTGAGGTACGCGGTCAGCGCGACGATCGTGCCGACCGCGATGTGGCCCTCCGCGGCGTACCGGCCACCCAGGCCGTAGACGACCGCGGTCGCGAGCGCAGCGACCAGCGTCATCGACGCGAAGAACACCCGCCCGTACATGGCCTGGGTGACGCCGATGTCGCGGACCCGGCCCGCCTGCCGGCGGAACGCGGTGGCCTCGCGGGCGGGGTCGCCGTAGAGCTTGGCCAGCTGCGCGCCGGCGACGTTGAACCGCTCGGTCATCGTGGTGTTCATCTCGGCGTTGAGCCCGTAGCTCTCCCGGGTCAGCGACGCGAGCCGCGGCGCCAGCTTCTTGGCCGGGACGACGAACACCGGCACCAGGACCAGCGCGATCAGCGTCACCTGCCAGGACAGCGTGAACATGGCGGCCAGCACGAACCCGACCGTGAGGATGTTCGAGAGCACGGCCGACAGCGTGTTGGTGAACGCCGACTGCGCGCCGAGCACGTCGTTGTTCAGCCGGGTGATCAGCGCTCCGGTCTGGGTCCGGCTGAAGAAGGCCAACGGCTGGCGCTGCACGTGGTCGAACACCCGGGAGCGCATGTCGAAGATCAGGCCCTCGCCGATCCGCACCGACAGCCAGCGCGACACCAGCGACAGGCCCGCGTCGACCAGCGCGAGGACCGCGAGGACCGCGGCGAGCACCTCGACGAGACCCACCCGGCCGCGGGTGATCCCGTCGTCGATGATCGCCTTGTAGATCAGCGGCAGCGTGGTGCCTAGCGCGGCGTCGAGCACCACGACCAGCAGGAACGCGAGCAGCAGCCGCCGGTAGGGCCGGGCGAAGCCGGCGATCCGCCGGATCGTCCCGGGGCGCAGCTTCTGCCGCGCGACCGACCGGTCACGTTGGAAGCTGCTCATCGTCGTCCAGGCGTTCCGACCTGCCGGGGGTGACATCCGCCGCACGTGTCCCTTCGCTGGTTGCCGTACCCGGACTGTAAGGACCAGGACGACGCACAGCATTCCCCGACATCGGCCGGTGCCAAGCCCGGCACAGGCCGGGGGTCAGCCGGTGGGACGGTCGGCGAGGCAGCGGGCCAGCGCGGCGCGCTCGGCGGCGCGCCGATCAGCGTGGCGCCGGGCCCCGTTCAGCAGGGCCTTCGTCTCGACGGCCGCGGCCCGCGGGGTGGCCAGCACAGCGGCGACAAGGTCGTCCACGGCCCGGTCGAGGTCCGCTGCCGGCACGACCCGCTGGGCGACGCCCGCGGCGAGCGCCTCGGTGGCGGTGAGCCGGCGGCCGGTCAGGCACAGGTCGAGCGCGGTCGGGTAGCCGAGGAGGTCAACGAGGGTTGTGGTGACCCCCAGTCCCGGCACCAGGCCGTGCGCGGCCTCCGGGAGGGCGAGGGTGGCGTCCTCGGTCAGGACGCGCAGGTCGCAGGACAGCGCGAGCTGCAGGCCGGCGCCGCTGGCCGGGCCGGCGACGGCGGCGACGCTGATCAGGTCGGCCCGGTCGGACAGCCAGCCGAACGCGGCCTGCCAACGGGCTACCAGGGGTTCGAGGGCGACAGCCTCATCCGGTGGCCCGTCCGGCGCGTGGCGCTCGTGCCGGGCCGCTTCCTCGGGGGCCGTCTCGGTCGGTAACGACCACGGCTCGCCCCGCAGGACGATCACCCTGACCTCGCCGGTCAGGGACCGCGCGACGGCCGCGAGTGCGTCGGACACGACGGTCAGCCCGGCCCCTGTCGCCAGGTGACCGCCCCGCCGGCCGCCGGCGTGTTCGGTGGTGCGACTGCTGTTCCTGAAGGTCACCGTCGCGCGAGCGCCGGTGACGGTGAGTCCAAGACCGGCCGCCGCCCTCCCGGCGGCGGCCCGGGGCGGGACGCTGAGGCGCTGGTCGTGTTGGTGCCCCGGGGCGCCCCGCCCCCGCCCC
>NZ_JADWYX010000060.1:17674-47434 GCF_016786355.1 Frankia sp. AgB1.9 | reverse complement strand
CGGGGGCGCGGGGGGGGGGCGGGGTGCCCCCCCCCCCCCCCCCCCCCCCCGGGGGGGCGGCCGGTGCAGGCACGATCAGGCGCTCTTCTTCTTGCTGCCCCGGGTCGCCCCGCCACGGCCCCGCAGGGTCGTTCCGGACTCAGACAGGATCCGGTGCACGAAGCCGTACGACCGGCCCGACGACTCGGCCAGGAGTCGGATGCTCTGCCCGGACTCGTACTTCTTGCGAAGCTCGGCGGCCAGCTTGTCACGCTCGGCGCCGGTGATCCGGGTTCCTTTCCTAAGCTCGGCCAACGTGGCCCCCTCCGTGTCGATGATCTGCGAACCGATCTTCACTCAGCTTCGGGAAACGCGCCACTCGAAGCACATGTGATCCATCACACGCGATCAGTGGCCCCCGGCGCGCCCGTGAGCCCGACGTTCTCCCAGTCCGCTGTCGTTCCAGGCGGTATGGATCAACGTCACAACGTCAGTCTCCCCAATCACCGGGGTGGTTCCTAACAAGGGACGCGGCGCGTCGCGAGCCAGGCGGGACGCAACCCGGCGTGTCCGTCCCAGGTCGCACGGACCACATCGGGCCGACGGACGATGCGAGCCGGCCGAGCCGGCGGGTCCGGCCGGCCGAGACGGGGACCACTCCGCGGGTCGCTTCGCCGGTGCCGGCCGGGCGAACCGGCCCACCAGTCGTTACCGTGCTGTTGTGATCGCGGCACGGGCCTTCGCCGGATGAGCGCCGCTGACACGGCGTCACCGGCCGCGACGCCGACGACGGCCGCGGGCCGGTCGTGGTGGCGCGCGCCGCCACCGGACGGGTCGTCGGCGGCGGCCAGGCTCGCCTGGGCCGGGCGCGACCAGCTCGGCGAGCTGGCGCTCTGGGTCGCGCTCGCGGGAGCGCTGGCCGGCGCGACGGCGCTGCTGGTGGCCACCGGGGTGCATTTCGCCCCGGCGGCCGGCCACGGAGCGCGGGGCGGCCTGGCCGCGGGGACGCTGCCGCTGACCTGGCCGCCGCGGTCGACCCCCCGCACCGCACTGGCCCCCGCGTTGGCCGTGAGCGCGCTGCTGGCGGCCGGGCTGCTCGCCCGTCGGCCCGCCGGCCGGCCGGCGCCGGCGTTCGGGCTGTTGCTGGGCCTGTCCTACCTCCTGACGGTCGCGTGGTGGCTGGCGCTGGGCGCGGTGTCGCGGCCCGGCGAGCGGGTGTCTGAGGCGCTGCTGGAGGCCGGGGATCGCACCCCCTCGGACCTGCTGCGCACGACGAGCGGCCAGCCTCCGGGGCCGGAGCTGCTCGTCTGGGTGCTGGCGCGGGTCGGGCTGCACGGCGGGCTGGCCGTCGGGCTGGCCTTCACGGCGCTCGGCGCGTTGGTCGTGCCGCTGGTCGCGCTGGCGGTGCGATCGCTGTGTCACGAGCCGGCGGCCCGCCGGCTGCTGCCGGTGCTGGTGTTCGCGCCGTGGGCGCCCTTCGCCGTGGCCAGCCGGGACGCGGTGACGGCGGCGGTCGCCGCCGCGGCGCTGGCCGTCGGCGTCGCCGGGTGCGAACGGGGGCGCCGAGCATGGTGGGCCCTGGGCGCGGGCCTGCTGCTGGGTGTGGCGGGCCTGTTCAGCTTCCCCGCGATGTGGCTGGGAGTGGCGGTGGCCGCGGCGTACTTCGTGCGCCGTCGCCCACTGCTGAACGTGATCACCGGGGTGGGCGCGCTGCTGCCGTTATTCGCGCTGCGGCTGGCGGGCTACTCCTGGCCGGACGGGCTGGCCCGGGCCGGTACCGGCCTGTTCGACCACGCGGCCCTGGCCTGGCTGGTGCCCGACCTGCTGGCGGTGCTGCTGTGCTGCGGCCCGGTACTGGTCCGGGCCGCGCGGCGGATCGCGATGACGCCCGGCTGGCCGTTCCTGGTCGGAGCGACGGCGGCGGCGCTGTTCGCGCTGCTGGACGGTCTGGCGAGCGGCGGCGTGGTGACGAGCTGGCTGCCGCTGTTCCCCTGGCTGGTGGTCGCGGCCCTGGCGCCCCGGCCGCGGCCGGCCCTGCCCGGCGACACCAGCAGTGCCGGTGCCGTTCCCTACGGCCTGGTCGGCGCGGGAGCCGCGTTGGCCGTCGTCCTCGCCGCCCTGCTCACGGCCTGACCGCGCGTCCCCAGGGCGACACTGGTCGGCCCCGCGGCGTCAGACCGAGGAGACGGGCGTACGCGGGATGTCGGGCTCGAGGTAGACGCGGCAGGTCGTGGGAGCGGCCGCCCGCAGCAGGCGTTCGGCCTCGTCGATCGCGGCGGCGACCTCGGCGACGGTCAGCCCGGGGTCCAGGCCGATCTTCGCGGCGACCAGCAGCTCGTCCGGGCCGAGATGCAGGGTGCGCATGTCCAGCACGGCGGTCACCGACGGCGCGGCCGTGAGCGCGGCCCGGATCGCGGTGACGACGGCCGGCGTCGCGGCCTCGCCGACGAGCATGCCGTAGCTCTCGACCGCCACGACGACGGCGACCACGAGCAGCAGCACCCCGATCGCGAGCGTGCCGGCCGCGTCCCACAGCGCGTCGTCGAGCAGCGAGGTGAGCCCGACGCCGACGAGCGCGAACACGAGGCCGATGAGCGCCGCGAAGTCCTCCAGCAGCACCACGGGAAGCTCGGGCGCCCGGGCGTCCCGGATGAACCGCCACCAGCTCTCGCCGCCCTTGTGGTGGCGGGCCTCGGTGATCGCGGTCCGGAACGAGAACCCCTCCAGCCCGATCGCGAGCACGAGGATCACGATCGCGACCAGCGGCGACTCGAGGTGGTGTGGGTGCCGCAGCTTCTCGATGCCCTCGTACACCGAGAACAGCCCACCGACGGTGAACAGCACGATGCCGACGAGGAAGCCGGCGATGTACCTGGACCGGCCGAAGCCGAACGGGTGGTCCTCGTCGGCCGGGCGGACCGACTGGCGCTGGCCGAGCAGCAGCAGCGCCTGGTTGCCCGAGTCGGCCACCGAGTGGATCGACTCCGCGAGCATCGACGACGAACGGGTGAACAGGAACGCGACGAACTTCGCCAACGCGATCCCGAGGTTCGCCGCCAGCGCCGCCAGCACCGCCTTGGTCCCACCACCCGTGCTCACCCGGAACCGTCTCCCCTCGCCGTCGGACTCCCCCAGAGTCTGCCAACAGGGCCAATCGGATCCTTCGGCGGGTCCATCTACAGACCAGTAGATGCGACCGGTTACGCCAGCTCGATGAGCTCCAGGAGGTCGGGCGACCAGAGGTCCTCGACGCCGTCGGGGAGCATGAGGACCTTGTCCGGATTGAGAGCCTCCACGGCTCCCGGGTCGTGGGTGACCAGCACGACCGCGCCCGCGAAGGACGCGAGCGCCGCGAGGATCTCCTCGCGGGACGCCGGGTCGAGGTTGTTCGTCGGCTCGTCGAGCAGCAGCACGTTGGCCGACGAGCACACCAGGCCGGCGAGCGCGAGGCGGGTCTTCTCACCGCCGGACAGCGTCCCGGCCAGCTGGTCGACCGTCTCCCCGCTGAACAGGAACGCGCCGAGGATCCGGCGCAGCTCCACCTCGGAGGTGTCCGGCGCCGCGGAGCGCATGTTGTCCAGCAGCGAGCGGTCGTGGTCGAGGGTCTCGTGCTCCTGCGCGTAGTAACCGATCCGCAGCCCGTGGCCGGGGTTCACCGTGCCGGTGTCGGCCGCCTCGACGCCGGCGAGGATCCGCAGCAGCGTCGTCTTGCCGGCCCCGTTCAGGCCGAGGATGACGACCCGGGCACCGCGGTCGATCGCCAGGTCCACGTCGGTGAAGATCTCCAGCGACCCGTAGGACTTCGACAGGCCGTCGGCGGTCAGCGGCGTGCGCCCGCAGGGCGCCGGCGTCGGGAAGCGCAGCTTGGCGACCTTGTCGGCGACCCGGGTCGCGGCGAGGCCCGCGGCCAGCCGGTCGGCCCGCCGGTCCATCTGGTGCGCGGCCCTGGCCTTGGTCGCCTTGGCCCGCATCTTGTCGGCCTGGGTCTTCAGCGCGTCGATCTTCTTCTCGGCGTTGGCCCGCTCGCGCTTGCGCCGCTTCTCGTCCTGGTCGCGCTGGGTCAGGTAGGTCTTCCAGCCGACGTTGTAGACGTCCATGGCGGCCCGGTTGGCGTCCAGGTGGAAGACCTTGTTGACCGACTTCTCCAGCAGGTCGACGTCGTGGCTGATGACGATCAGGCCGCCGGTGTGCGCACGCAGGAAGTCGCGCAGCCAGCCGATCGAGTCGGCGTCCAGGTGGTTGGTCGGCTCGTCGAGCAGCAGCGTCGCGTCCGCGTTGCCGGCGCCCGCGAACAGGATCCTGGCGAGCTCGACGCGGCGGCGCTGGCCACCGGACAGCGTGCCGATCTGCTGGGCGAGCACCCGGTCGGGCAGGCCGAGCGACGAACAGATCCGGGCGGCCTCGGCCTCGGCCGCGTAGCCACCGAGCACGCCGAACCGCTCCTCCAGCCGGCCGTACCGGCGGATGGCCTTGTCCCGGGCGGTGTCGTCGGCGAGCTCGGCCATCTCGATCTGCAGCTTGTCCAGCTCGCGCAGGATCTCGTCGAGGCCGCGGGCGGACAGCACCCGGTCGCGGGCGGTGTCCGTGAGGTCGCCGCTGCGCGGGTCCTGCGGCAGGTAGCCGACGTCACCGCGGACGTCGATCTTGCCGGCGAACGGCAGGGTCTCGCGGGCGAGCGTCTTGAGCAGCGTGGTCTTGCCCGCGCCGTTACGCCCCACGAGGCCGATCCGGTCGCCGGGCTGGATCCGGAACGACACCGGCTCGACCAGCGTCCGGGCCCCGGCCCGCAGCTCCAGGTCGGTAGCGATGATCATGAAGAGATGGCCTCTCGAGGCAGGTGAGAGCAGGCACGACCGCCACAGCGGCCGACCTCGTGGACAGGGCGAGAACGCGGACGCGAAGCGTCCGCCTCACTCCAGCTGAACGAGGTGCTCCATCACAGGCCCGAGATCACTCCCCAATCGGCACGGCCTTCTCAGGGTACGTGCCGGCCCCCGGCGAGATCGTCGCCCATCCGGGTCCGGCTTATGCGAGGCGGGTCACGTTGACCGTCACGCCGAGCGAAGACGAGGTGCCGCCGGAGTAGACGCCGCGCATCGGCGGGACGTCGTCGTAGTCGCGGCCGCGGGCGACGACGACGTGCCGCTCCCCCGCCGGCACGGCGTTCGTCGGGTCGAAGCCCCACCAGTCGCCGAACCAGCCCTCGACCCAGGCGTGGCTCTGCCCCTCGACGGTCTCGCCGATCGCCGCGTCCGCGAGCGGGTGCAGGTAGCCGGACACGTAGCGGCCCGGCATCCCGGCCGCCCGCATGAGCACCAGCGCGAGGTGGGCGAAGTCCTGGCAGACGCCCTCGCCGCGCTTCCACGCCTCGGTGGCCGAGGTGTGCACGTCGGTCGTCCCCGGCCGGTAGGTGAGCCGCTCGCGCACCCAGTCACCGACGGCCAGCACGAAGTCCGCCGGATCGTGGGCCACGGCCAGCTCTCGGCCGGCCGCGACCAGCTCGGGGTGGTCGGGAGTGAAGCGCGCCGGCCGGAGGAACTCGACATACCGGTCGGCGACGTCGTCCCCGCGCAACGCCTCCCAGCTCGGCGGCTCCGGCCGGGCCGGCTCGGAGGCCGTGCGGACCAGCGACCGGCCGGTGACGACCAGCTCGGTGTGCGGCCCGTGGAGGTCGAACGCGGTGACCTGGCTGCCCCAGTAGTCCCAGTAGCGGTACAGCGTCGCGGCCGGCTCGGTGCGCACCGTCGCCTCCAGCGTCACCTGCCCGCCACCGGTCTGCGGAATGATCCGCGCCTCGTTGTACGACGACAGCACCGGCGACGCGTACCGATACCCCGTCGAATGTTCGACGCGCATCTGCCAGCTCACGTGTGTCTCCTCATCGGCGCCGGTCAGCCAGCTAGGCGGGTACTTCGGTCGCCCACTCGCGCGGGACCTCGCGGGCGAAGTAGCGGGCGGTCACGCCGGCGCTGACCTCCGAGCAGGTGGTCTGCAGCGCGCGCAGCAGCTCCGGCATGTCCTCGACCAGCTCGTCGACGCCGCGGAACTCGAGCTCCGTGCGGGCGAGGCCGACCGCGCGGCGGGTGGCGTCGTGGACGGTGGTGCGGCCCCCGCGCCGGCCGCCGTCGAGCTCGGCGAGGATCTGCTCACCCAGCGCCAGCGACCAGTAGACCGACCGCGGGAACAGCCGGTCGAGCAGCATGAACTCGGCCACCCGGGAGGCGTCGACGGCCCGCCGGTAGGTCCGCAGGTAGGCCTCGTGCGCGCCGCACGAGCGCAGCAGGCTGACCCAGCTCTGCGAGTTCGGGTCGTCGCTGATGCTGGACGACAGCAGCCGGGCGGTCATGTCGACCCGCTCCAGGCTGCGGCCCAGGGCCAGGAACCGCCAACCGTCGTCGCGGGCCAGGGTGGCGTCCACCAGGCCGGCGAGCATCGCGGTGCGCTCCCGGATGTACCGGAAGAACACGTGCGGGCCGAGCCGGCGGGCCAGCTGCTCGGTGTGCTCCAGCTCGATCCAGGTGGCGTTGAGGCACTCCCAGACCTCGCTGGAGACGACGACGCGGGCGCTGCGGGCGTTCTCCCTGGCCGCGGTGATCGCGCCGACGATGCTGGAGGAGTCGTCCCGGGCATAGCCGAGCAGCTCGGTGACGACCTGCGAGTCGACCGGGCCGTCGACCAGCCCGGTGCCCATCACGGCGAGCAGCTCGCGGCCGGCCGACGCCTCGTCCAGCCAGGGGTCCTCCAGGACGCGGTGGACGTGGACGTCGAGGATGCGCGAGGTGCTCTCGGCCCGCTCGACGTAGCGGCCGATCCAGAACAGCGACTCGGCGATCCTGCTCAGCATGTCTTGGTTCGCTCCGTATTTCCGGTTCGCTCCGTCCGGGCACGGCGCTCCGGCCCCTCAGTCGCTGTTTCTCTGGTTCGCTCCGTCCGGGCGCGAGCCTCCGGCCTCGTACTCACGACCTCCGAAATCGGCTTCGCCGATTCCGCAGGGACCCCGTCGCTCCCACGAGACCTCCGGCTCGCGTCCTCCTCCGCGAACGTGCCCTCCGGCGACCTCCGCTGCGTGCCTCCCACTTCGCTGCGCTCGTGGGTGGCACTCCGCGGAGGTGCGCCTCCGGGCCGGAGGGTCGCGCGCCGCTGCACGTCACCCATCCAAGGGACCTCGCTGGTTCTGTTGCTGTTGATTCTGTTGCTGTTGTTGTTGCTGTTCGCCGGAGGTGTCCGGGCCGATGTCGGGGCCCTGGGCTACCAGGAACTCGCCGCCGGCGGGGCGGCCGTAGCTGGTGGGGCGCTCGCCGTCGGCCAGCTGGGGGGCGAGCACCCAGGTGTCCTTCGAGCCGCCGCCCTGGCTGGAGTTCACGACGAAGCTGCCGCGCGGCAGCGCGACCCGGGTCAGCCCGCCGGGCAGCACCCAGATCCGGCTGCCGTCGTTCACCGCGAACGGCCGCAGGTCGATGTGGCGGGGCCCGAGCCGGTCGCCCGAGAGCGTCGGCGACGTCGAGAGCCGGACCAGCCGCTGCGCGATCCAGCCACGCGGGTCGGCCGTCACCTGGCCGCGCAGCGTCGCGAGCTCCTCGTCGGTGGCCTGCGGCCCGATCACGATGCCCTTGCCGCCGGAGCCGTCGACCGGCTTGACCACCAGCTCGTCGAGGTGGTCGAGCACGTACGCGCGCTGGTCGGGGTCCTCCACCCGGTACGTGTCGACGTTCGGCAGCACCGGCTCCTCGCCGAGGTAGTACCGGATCAGGTCGGGGACGTAGGTGTACATCAGCTTGTCGTCGGCGACGCCGTTGCCGACGCCGTTGGCGATCGTGACCTCGCCGGCGCGGGCGGCGTTGATCAGCCCGGCGCAGCCGACCGTCGACTCGGGCCGGAAGTGCAGCGGGTCGAGCCAGTCGTCGTCGACGCGCCGGTAGATGACGTGCACCGGTTGTTCGCCCTCGGTGGTGCGCATCGTCACCTGGTTGTCGCGTACCTGCAGGTCGCGGCCCTCGACGAGCTCGACGCCCATCTGGCGGGCGAGCAGGGCGTGCTCGAAGTAGGCCGAGTTGTAGATGCCCGGGGTGAGCACGACGACCGTGGGGTCGGCGACCTCCGGCGGCGCGGCGGCCCGCAGCGCGTGCAGCAGGTGGGAGGCGTAGTCGGCGACCGGCCGGACCCGGTGGGTCGCGAACAGCTCCGGGAAGACCCGCGTCATGGCCCGGCGGTTCTCGATGACGTAGCTGACCCCGCTGGGCACCCGGACGTTGTCCTCCAGCACCCGGAACCGGCCCTGCTCGTCACGGATCAGGTCGATGCCGGAGACGTGGCAGCGCACCCCGTTCGGCGGGTCGATCCCGTGCGCCGCGCGGTGGAAGTGCGAGCTGGACATGACCAGGCGCCGCGGCACGATCCCGTCGTCGAGGATCTCGGCCCGGCCGTAGATGTCGGCGAGGAACGCCTCCAGGGCGCGCACCCGCTGGACCACGCCGCGTTCGACCGTGTCCCACTCGGAGCCGGAGAGCAGCCGGGGCACCAGGTCCAGCGGGAACGGCCGTTCCTCACCGAACAGGATGAACGTGATCCCGGCGTCCCGGAAGGCCCGGTCGAGAGCGGCCTTGCGGGCCGCCAGGTCGCCACTGCTCAGTGGCTGCAACGCGTCGTAGAGAGCCGCGTACACCTCACGCGGGACGCCTCCGGCGTCGAACACCTCATCCCAAGCGGCGGTGGCCTGCACCTCCGCCGGATATCCCTCGAACAGGTCCGCCACGGCCGAAGCGTAGGGCTCGCATGTTTCCAGGACATAACCAACACCCCTCCCCGCCTCGGTGACCGATCCCACTCCGCCAGCCCACAAGAAATCCACTGCCAGCACAGCGTTTGCCGGTAGGGCGGGCCCGGTCGGCCGGCCCCGGGCACTCGACGAGGTCGCGCCCGTGAGAGGCTGGGCGGCGCCCACGGCCCCTCCCGGGACCATGACTTTGGTGAACCTTGACCTTGAGCGCGAAAGGCCGATGCACGCCATGCCGACGACACTGCTGGTGACCGGGGCCGCCGGGTTCATCGGTTCGAACTTCCTGCGTTACTGGCACGCCCAGCACCCTGGCGACCGGGTCGTCGGGCTGGACTCGATGACGTACGCGGGTCTGCGGGAGAACGTCGCCGACGTGCTGGACGCGTCCGGCGGTCTCGTGACCCTGGTCCACGGTGACATCCGGGACCGGGAGCTGGTCGAGTCGCTGCTGCGCGAGCACAAGGTCGACACGATCGTGAACTTCGCGGCCGAGTCGCACAACAGCCTGGCGATCCTGCGTCCGGGCGACTTCTTCTCGACGAACGTGATGGGTGTCCAGAGCCTGCTGGAGGCGGCCCGCACGGTCGGCGTCGGCCGGTTCCACCAGATCTCCACCTGCGAGGTCTACGGCGACCTGGACCTGGACGACCCGGGCGCGTTCACCGAGGACTCGCCGTACCTGCCGCGCACGCCGTACAACGCGGCGAAGGCCGGCGGTGACCACGCGGTGCGCGCCTACGGCTACACGTACGACGTTCCGGTGACGATCACGAACTGCTCGAACAACTACGGGCCGTACCAGTTCCCGGAGAAGGTCATCCCGCTGTTCGTGACCCGGGCGCTGCAGGGTCAGGAGCTGCCGCTGTACGCGTCGACGAAGAACCGGCGCGAGTGGCTGCACGTGATCGACCACTGCCGGGCCATCGAGGCGGTGCTGGAGCGTGGCCGGGTCGGGGAGACCTACCACGTGGGGTCCGGCGTCGAGGCCGACATCGAGACGATCGCCGACACGATCCTCACCGAGCTCGGCCTGCCCGACTCGCTGAAGACGATCGTCCCGGACCGCCCGTCGCACGACCGCCGCTACCTGCTCGACTCCAGCAAGCTGCGCAAGGAGCTCGGCTGGGCCCCCCAGATCGAGTTCTCCGACGGCATGCGCTCCACCATCGCCTGGTTCCGCGACAACGAGACCTGGTGGCGCCCCCTCCTCGGCCGCAGCCCCGTCCAGGAGACCGCCTGGGCCGGTGGGACGGAAGGACGCTAGCGCGCCCGCCGTCCCACCGGCTGGGCTGGGCGCTGAGCGCCCTGCCCGGCCCTGGACCGAGGCGGATCCGGAATTCTGAGCCATCCGCCTGTCCAGGGTCGGGATCTTGGCCGGGTTACGCTGCACGGTGGCGCTGGTGGGTGGTTCGTCATCCGCCGGCCCGGGGATGGTCGTCGGCGCGAAAGCCGGCCCTAACCTGCGGGGATGTGTACCGGCGGGGCCTGGGACACTAGGCTTTGCGATGTGCCGGAATCGCCTGTGTGGATCTCGCCCGGGTGGACGTCGCCCGGGTGGACGTCGTGAGAGCGGCCGGGCCCCGGGTCCTGGGGCTGGTCCTGGCCGGCGGCAAGGGGACGCGGCTGGCGCCGCTGACCGATGACCGGGCCAAACCCGCGGTACCGTTCGCCGGGCTCTACCGGCTGATCGACTTCGCGCTGTCCAACCTTGTCAACGCGGGGTACCTGCGGATCGCGGTGCTCACCCAGTACAAGAGCCACAGCCTCGACCGGCACATCACCACCACGTGGCGGATGAGCACCCTGCTGGGCAACTACATCACCCCGGTGCCGGCGCAGCAGCGCCTCGGCCCGCAGTGGTTCGCCGGCAGCGCGGACGCCATCCACCAGTCGCTGAACCTGATCTACGACGACGCCCCGGACATCGTCGTCGTCTTCGGCGCCGACCACGTCTACCGGATGGACCCCCGGCAGATGGTCGAGCAGCACATCGAGACGGGTGCCGGGGTCACGGTCGCCGCGCTGCGGGTGCCGCGGTCGGAGGCGGTCGGGCTCGGCGTGATCCGCCCGGCCCGCGACGGCCGCACGATCGACGAGTTCCTGGAGAAGCCGGCGGACCCGCCCGGCCTGCCGGACAGCCCGGACGAGACGCTCGCCTCGATGGGCAACTACGTCTTCTCGACGAAGGTGCTCGTCGACGCCCTGCACGCCGACGCCGCCGACCCGGACAGCGTGCACGACATGGGCGCCAGCATCGTCCCGATGCTGGTCGGCCAGGGCGCCGCCGGCGTCTACGACTTCACCGAGAACGAGGTGCCCGGCGCGAAGGAACGCGACCGCGGCTACTGGCGCGACGTCGGGACCATCGACGCCTACTACGACGCCCACATGGACCTCTGCACGCTCGACCCGGTGTTCAACCTGTACAACCCGCACTGGCCGATCCTGACCAGTGTGCCGTCCCTGCCGCCGGCGAAGTTCGTCCGGGACCTGCCCGGCCGGACCGGCATGGCGGTGGACAGCATCGTCAGCAACGGCGTGATCGTCTCGGGTGGGTCGCTGCGCCGCGCGGTGCTCTCCCCTGGCGTCCGGGTGAACTCCTGGGCCCAGGTCGAGAACTCCGTCGTGATGAACAACGCGCTGATCGGCCGCCGGTCCGTCGTCCGCGACGCGATCCTCGACAAGAACGTCATCGTTCCGCCCGGGGCGGAGGTCGGCGTCGACAAGGAACACGACCGCGCCCGCGGCTACACGGTCAGCCCCGACGGCATCACCGTCGTCGGCAAGGGCATCACGATCGAGTAGCCAGGGCTGCCGCCGGTCGCTGGCGCCACGGCCACGGCCACGGCCACGGCCACGGCCACGGCCACGGCCACGGCCACGGCCACGGCCACGGCCACGGGATGATCGCCGTCTTGGCCCTCTCGTGGTTGTTTGCCGGCCCAAATCACGACCACCGGAGGGCCAAAACGGCGATCAACGCCCGATGGTGCCGGGCTGAGAGCGCCTCCGATCGCGGGGAGGACGGGGCGCGGCCGGGCTTTCACGCGACGGCGGCGGAGGCGGGCCGAGACCGTGGCCGGGCCGTGAAGTCAGCAGGATCACCGACATAGAACGAGCGAACAGGCAGAAGGACCGAGGATGCGCGTCGCGTTGTTGACCAGGGAGTACCCGCCGAACGTCTACGGCGGCGCGGGCGTCCACGTCGAGTACCTGGCTCGGGAGCTGGCCCGGCTCGTCGACCTGACCGTGCACGCCGAGGGCGCCCCGAAGGCGGGCGGCGGGCCCGGCGACGGGACGCCTGGTGACGCTCCGCACGGCCCGGGGCCGCGGCCCGCTGGCAGCCCGGCGGTCCGCTGGCACGCACCGTGGCCGGTGCTCGACGGCGCCAATGACGCGCTGCGGACCTTCTCGATGGACCTCGCGATGGCGGCGGCCGCGACCGCGGCGAGCGACGCGGATCCCACGGCCTCCGCCGGGGCGGGACCGGGCGGGGTGAACGGCGTCGAGCTGGTCCACTCGCACACCTGGTACACGAACCTCGCCGGGCACCTGGCCGCGATGCTCGCCGGGGTGCCGCACGTCATGACATCCCATTCGCTGGAGCCGCACCGCCCGTGGAAGGCGGAGCAGCTGGGCGGCGGCTACCGGCTGTCCTCCTGGGCGGAGAAGACCGCGATCGAGGCGGCGGCCGCGGTCGTGGCGGTAAGCGCCGGGATGAAAGGCGACATCCTCGACGCCTACCCGAAGGTCGACCCGGCGAAGGTGCACGTCATCCGGAACGGGATCGACACCGAGGAGTACAGCCAGGACCTCGGCACCGAGGTGCTCGAACGGTACGGCGTCGACCCGGACCGTCCCTCGGTCGTGTTCGTCGGAAGGATCACCCGGCAGAAGGGGGTGCCGGTCCTGCTGCGGGCGGCGGCTGAGCTGGACCCCCGGGCCCAGCTGGTGCTCTGCGCCGGCGCACCGGACACCCCCGAGCTGCTGGCCGAGGTCACCGACCTGGTCGACGGCCTGAAGGCCCGCCGCGACGGCGTGACCTGGATCTCCGGCATGCTCCAGAAGCCCGAGGTCATCCAGCTGCTCTCGCACGCCTCGCTGTTCGCCTGCCCGTCGGTCTACGAGCCGCTGGGCATCGTCAACCTGGAGGCGATGGCCTGCGGCGCCGCCGTCGTCGCCTCCCGCGTCGGCGGCATCCCCGAGGTCGTCGACGACGGCGTCACCGGTCTGCTGGTGCCGCCGGACGACCCGGCGGCGCTGGCCGCCGCGATGAACACCGTCCTCGCCGACCCGCGGCGCGCCGCCGCGATGGGACAGGCCGGCCGCGACCGCGCGGTGACCGAGTTCGGCTGGGCCGCCATCGCCCGCCAGACCGTCGACCTGTACGAGTCCCTCATCAGCTGACCAGCGTGGGCCGGACGTGACCCCCGAGCGGCCAAGAATCTTGTAACTCCGTGTTTGTCCATCGCTACCAGAGGTATCTACACGGAGCCGCAGAGGGCGATGCCGGAGCAGGACGGGGGAAAGACCGTCAGGCAATGGGAAAGTCGTTCCCAGCGACGAAAAGCCCGGACGAAGCCTGTCCGGGCTTTTCAGCATTCCGGCGTGGTCTGCCTGGCGCGAGCATCCGGATCGACGGAGGCATGATCCCCCACCGGGGATCGACCCCACCTGGTGACCGACCGACAAGTTTTCCCTGCGCATCCGGCGATCAAGGAGGCCTTGATCACCGGATGCGCAGGGAGAACGGCGTTCGATACCCCAATTTGTCCTCTTTATTCCTACGCAGTTCTCGATCAAGGTGCTGCAGCTTGGCCACCTAGCCGGATGATCGGCGTCTGCGCAGGCGAGCCGGCGGCTCGGATCAGGCCGGGACGGCGCCGGGGGCCAGTCGCAGCTTGGCCAAGTCGGTCCACCGGGGGGCACCGGCGCCCCGCGGTGAGCTGCAGGCGATCCAAAGGCCACCCGACCGACGATCTCGGCCCAGAACACCAGGAAGACGACCTCAGCCCAGGAGGCCAAGCCGACCTCGGCCCAGGACGCTAAGAAGCCCGGACAGAACTCGTCCGGGCTTCTTCACCGCTGCGAACGACTTTCCCGTTGCCTGACAGTCTTTCCCGTCCTGCTCCGGCATCGCCCTCAGCGGCATGGACTAGATACCTCCAGTAGCGACAGCCAAACATGTGGTCACCAGATTCCTCCGACCCGCGACAGATCGATTGCCTGTCGGGTCCGAAAGAGCCCAACGACCCCGAGGAAGATATGCCGCACAGTCAGATGCACGTGCATACGGGCGCGCATCTGCGCGGGATATCCGATCAGTGAAGGTCGCTACCACTGGGGGCAGCATGTCCACCGAACGCTCGGTTCACCGCCTTCGCCTCGCACTGGGGGTCCTGATCGCGCTGGTCGTCGCACTGCTGGCAGGCATCCTCGCGCGCGCCAACAACACGACCGTGCCGGGTGCGATCCTCTACGGCGGTGGCGCCTTCGGGGTCGCGATGAGCCTGGCGCTCGCCATCCTGGAGTCACTGGAACGACCCTGACAACGGCCCTGACAACGGCGATGGCCCAGCCGGATCGACTGGGCCATCCGCGAGTGGAGCGCGATCAGACGTTGAAGCCGAGGGCGCGCAGCTGCTCGCGGCCGTCCTCGGTGATCTTGTCGGGGCCCCACGGGGGGAGCCAGACCCAGTTGAGGACGAGGTCGGTGACCAGGCCGTCGGGGCCGTCGACGAGCGCGCTGCGGGCCTGGTCCTCGATCACGTCGGTGAGCGGGCAGGCCGCGGACGTCAGCGTCATGTCGATCGTCGCCACGTTCGCGTCCGAGACGTCGATGCCGTAGACGAGGCCGAGGTCGACGACGTTGATGCCGAGCTCGGGGTCGACGACGTCACGCATCGCCTCCTCGATGTCCTCGATCGCGGCCTTGTCCACCGGCGGCGTGGCGATCCGCTGCTGCTCAACAGGCTCGCTGTACGTCGCGGAAGACGTGACGCTCTCGGGCAGGGCCGCGTCCTCGCCCAGGCCCGCCTCGATCGTGTCGGTCTGGATGCTGTCGGTCATGCCTGCTTCTCCTGCTCGGGAACGGCGGTGCCGGGCATGGGGGTCGCCACGGGCGGCGTCGGGCCATCCACGACCTGGGAGGTCGCGTCCTTCCAGGCCATCCAGCTCAGCAGCGCGCATTTCACCCGGGCGGGGTATTTCGACACACCGGCGAAGGCGACCGCGTCCTCCAGGACGTCCTCATCCGGTTCGAGCGTCCCGCGGGACTGCATGAGCGTCAGGAACTCTCGCTCGAGCGCCAGGGCGTCCTCGACGCTCTTACCGATCACCAGCTCGGCCATCACGCTCGCCGAGGCCTGGCTGATCGAACAGCCCTCGCCCTCGTACGAGACGTCCGCGACCTGGTCATCGACGATCTTCACCCGCAGCGTCACCTCGTCACCACAGGTCGGGTTGACGTGGTGCACCTCGGCGTCGAACGGCTCACGCAGCCCGCGGTGGAGCGGGTGGCGGTAGTGGTCCAGGATGATCTCCTGGTACATGGAGTCCAGCTTCACGCTTCGAAGAACCTCCTTACCCCCGCAAGACCTTCCACCAGCGCGTCGATCTCGCCGGTGGTCGTGTAGAGGGCGAACGACGCCCGCGTGGTCGCGGGAACGCCGTAGCGCAGGCACACCGGGCGGGCGCAGTGGTGGCCGACGCGCACGGCGATGCCCTGCTCGTCGAGGACCTGGCCGACGTCGTGCGGGTGGATCGCCCGCCCGTCCTTGCCGGCCAGCAGGAACGAGATCGCCGCGCCGCGCTCGACGGCCGTCGTCGGGCCGATGATCCGCAGCCCCGGCACCTCGGCGAGCGCGCCCAGGGCGTACGACGTCAGCGCGTGCTCGTGCGCGGCCACGGCGGCCATCCCACCGGGAAGCCCGGTCAGGTAGTCGACGGCCGCGCCGAGCCCGACCGCCTGGGCGATCATCGGCGTGCCGGCCTCGAACCGGTGCGGCGGGACGGCGTAGGTCGTCTCCTCCATCGTGACCAGCTCGATCATCTCGCCGCCACCGAGGAACGGCGGCATGATCTCGAGCAGCTCGTGGCGGCCCCAGAGCACGCCGACGCCGGTCGGCCCGCACATCTTGTGCCCGGTGAAGGCGAGGAAGTCGACACCGAGCGCGGTCACGTCGACCGGCAGGTGCGGGACGGACTGGGAGGCGTCGAGCACGGTCAGCGCGCCGACCTCGCGGGCCCGGGCGACGATCGCCGCGACCGGGTTGACCGTCCCGAGGATGTTCGACTGGTGGACGAACGAGACCACCCTGGTCCTGGGGTTGACGATCTCGTCGAGGTTCGACAGGTCGAGCCGGCCGTCGTCGGTGAGGCCGAGCCAGCGCAGGGTCGCGCCGGTCCGCCGGCAGAGCATCTGCCAGGGCACCAGGTTCGAGTGATGCTCCATCTCGGTGACGACGACCTCGTCGCCGGGCCGCAGCAGGAACCGCTCGGCCTCCGGGCCGCTCGCCGCCGCGTTGCTGAACGCGTAGGCGACCAGGTTCAGCGCCTCGGACGAGTTCTTGGTGAAGACGACCTCGTGGCGGTCCGGCGCCCCGATGAAGGCCGCGACCTTGTCGCGGGCGGCCTCGTAGAGCGCGGTCGCCTCCTCGGCGAGCACGTGGATGCCGCGGTGCACGTTGGCGTTGTGCAGCTCGTAGTAGTCGCGCTCGGCGTCGAGCACCGCGCGCGGCTTCTGCGAGGTGGCCGCGTTGTCCAGGTAGACGAGCGGCTTGTCGCCGTGCAGGACCCGCTCCAGGATCGGGAAGTCCTTGCGGACCAGCTCGACGTCGTAGCTGACACCGTCGTAGCCCGCGCGGTCAAAGCTGCTCATGCGGCCTCACCGATCTTCACGTACTTGTCGTAGCCGGAGTCCTCCAGCGTCGCCGCGAGCTCGGGGCCACCCTCGTCGACGATCCGGCCGCCGGCCATGACGTGGACGAACTCGGGCCGCACGTAGCGCAGGATCCGGGTGTAGTGGGTGATCAGCAGCGTGCCGGTCTCGCCGGTCTCGCGGACCGCGTTGATGCCGCCGGAGACCAGCCGCAGCGCGTCGACGTCGAGGCCGGAGTCGGTCTCGTCGAGAATCGCGATCTTCGGCTTGAGCAGCATCATCTGCAGGATCTCGTGGCGCTTCTTCTCGCCGCCGGAGAAGCCCTCGTTGACGCTGCGCTCGGCGAACGCCTGGTCCATCTCCAGCACGCCCATCGTCTCCTTGACCTCCTTGACCCACAGCCGCAGCTTCGGGGCCTCACCCCGGACCGCGGTCGCGGAGGTGCGCAGGAAGTTGGAGACGGAGACACCGGGGACCTCGACGGGGTACTGCATGGCCAGGAAGATGCCGGCCCGGGCGCGCGCGTCGACGCTCATCGTGAGCACGTCCACGCCGTCCAGTGTGATCGTCCCCTCGGTCACCTTGTACTTCGGGTGGCCGGCGATCGAGTAGGACAGCGTCGACTTGCCGGAGCCGTTCGGCCCCATGATCGCGTGTGTCTCGCCCTTGCGGACGGTCAGGTCGACGCCCCGCAGGATCTCGCGCGGGCCCTCCCCGTCGGTCTCCACCGAGACGTGCAGGTTGCGGATCTCCAAGGTCGACACCGGTCAGGTCCTCACTTCTGCTCGGCTGCGGCGAGGTCTACGTAGACGTCGCCGCTCTCGATGGTCACGGGGTAGGTCGGCACCGGGTCGATGGCCGGCAGACAGGTCGGCTTGCCGCTCTCCAGGTCGAACTGGGAGCCGTGCAGCCAACACTCGATCTTGCCGTCCTCGACCTCGCCGTCCGAGAGCCGGACGTCCTGGTGCGAGCACTCGTCCCGCAGCGCGTACACGTTCCCGCCGGTCAGCGCGACGCACACCGGCGTCGGCTCGTCCTGCCCCGGCACGTCCAGCTCGACGCCCAGCGCCGAGCCTTCTCCCAGCTCCGCCAGTGCGCAGACCCGTTGGAGGGTCATGCACCCACCCCCGCGAGCTCAGCGTCCACGGCGGCGGTCACCCGCTCACGCAGCGACTCGACGCCGACGCGGTCGAGCACCTCGCCGAAGAAGCCGCGCACGACCAGTCGCCGGGCCTCATCGGCCGGGATGCCCCGGGCCATCAGGTAGAACAGCGCCTCGTCGTCGAACCGGCCGGTCGCGCTGGCGTGGCCGGCGCCGGTGACCTCACCGGTCAGGATCTCCAGGTTCGGCACCGAGTCGGCCCGCGCCCCGTCGGTCAGGACGAGGTTGCGGTTGATCTCGTAGGTGTCGGTGCCGACCGCGTCCGCGCCGATGAGCACGTCGCCGATCCACACCGAGTGCGCGTCCGCGCCCTGCAGCGCGCCCTTGTAGGTGACGCGGCTGCGGCAGTTGCGTTCCTGGTGGGTGACCAGCAGGCGGTGCTCCTGGTGCTGGCCGGCGTCGGTGAAGAACAGGCCGGACAGCTCCGCGTCCCCGCCGGGGCCGCGGTAGTCGACGGTCGGGCACAGCCGCACCAGCTGGCCGCCCAGCGTGATGTGGGTGGCCCGCAGCCGGGCGTCGCGCCCGACCGAGAACGCGTGCGCGCCGGCGTGCACCGCGTCGTCGTCCCAGTCCTGCAGGGAGACGAACGTGACGTTCGCGCCGTGGCCGACGTAGACCTCGACGTTGCCCGCGTACTTCGCCGTGCCGGTGTGGTCGAGGACCACGGTGGCCCGGGCGAACGGGCCGACCTCGACGGCCAGGTGGCTGTAACAGACCCCGCCGTCGCCGCGCAGCCGCAGCAGGATCGGCTCGTCGAGCTCGGCCTCGGCCGGGACCGTGACCACGAGCGCCCCGCCGGCCCGGACCGTCGCGAACGCGGCGACCCGGTCGACCGGGGTCAGCACCCGGCCGACCCGCGGGTCATCGGTGCCGACGTTCTCGACCTCGACACCGTCCGGCGCCGAGACGGCGACGTCGACCTTGCCGTCGGGCTCCTGGCCGGCGATCAGCGCCTTGAGCGGGCGCAGCGGGGTGAACCGCCAGGCCTCCTCGCGGCCGGTCGGAGCCGGGTGCGCCTCCGGGTCACGGGAGCGGACCGGAGCGGACGGAGCCGGGACCATCGGCGGGCGCCCCGACCCGTCGACGCGCGCCCGCGCTTCACTCACGGCCATCAGCCGACCGACCCTTCCATCTGCAGCTCGATCAGGCGGTTGAGCTCCAGGGCGTACTCCATCGGCAGCTCACGGGCGATCGGCTCGACGAAGCCACGCACGATCATCGCCATCGCCTCGTCCTCGGCCATGCCCCGGCTCATCAGGTAGAAGAGCTGGTCCTCGCCGACCTTGGAGACGGAGGCCTCGTGGCCGATCGACGCGTCGTCCTCGCGGACGTCGACGTACGGGTACGTGTCCGACCGGCTGACCGTGTCGACGAGCAGCGCGTCGCACTTCACCGTCGACTTCGACTGGTTGGCGCCCTCGTGGATCTGGACGAGGCCGCGGTAGGAGGTCCGGCCGCCGCCGCGGGCCACCGACTTGGAGATGATCTGCGACGACGTGCGCGGCGCGGCGTGCACCATCTTGGCGCCCGCGTCCTGGTGCTGGCCCGGGCCGGCGAACGCGATCGAGAGCACCTCGCCGCGGGCGCGCTCACCGAGCAGCCACACCGCCGGGTACTTCATCGTCACCTTGGAGCCGATGTTGCCGTCGATCCACTCCATCGTGCCGCCCTCCTGGCAGGCGGCCCGCTTGGTGACGAGGTTGTAGACGTTGTTCGACCAGTTCTGGATGGTCGTGTACCGGCAGCGCGCGTTCTTCTTGACGATGATCTCGACGACGGCGGAGTGCAGCGAGTCCGACGAGTAGACCGGCGCGGTGCAGCCCTCGACGTAGTGCACGTAGGCACCCTCGTCGACGATGATCAGCGTGCGCTCGAACTGGCCCATGTTCTCGGTGTTGATCCGGAAGTAGGCCTGCAGCGGGATCTCGACGTGCACGCCCTTCGGCACGTAAATGAACGAGCCGCCCGACCAGACGGCGGTGTTCAGCGCGGCGAACTTGTTGTCGCCGACCGGGATCACGGAGCCGAAGTACTCCTTGAAGATCTCCGGGTGCTCGCGCAGGCCGCTGTCGGTGTCGAGGAAGATGACGCCCTGCTCCTCGAGGTCCTCACGAATCTTGTGGTAGACGACCTCGGACTCGTACTGGGCCGCGACACCGGAGATGAGGCGTTGCTTCTCCGCCTCGGGGATGCCGAGCTTGTCGTACGTGTCCTTGATGTCCGCCGGCAGGTCGTCCCAGCTCTCCGCCTGCTTCTCGGTGGAGCGGACGAAGTACTTGATGTTGTCGAAGTGGATGCCGGAGAGGTCGGCACCCCAGGTCGGCATCGGCTTGCGCTCGAAGAGCTTCAGGCCCTTCATCCGCAGGTCGGTCATCCACGACGGCTCGGACTTCTTGGCCGAGATGCCGCGCACGACCGCCTCGGAAAGTCCGCGCTCGACGTCGTCGGCATACGCGTCGGCGTCGGCCCAGCCGAACTTGTACGAGCCCAGGCCCTCAAGGGCGGTCTCGGCAGAGGTCGTCATTATGTGATCCTCACGGGCACCGTTGTGTTGTCCGCCGGCGCCGAGCCCTCGGTGTCGGCGGCGGGCTTGCCAGGAACGTGCGTCGTGCAGACACCGTCGCCGTGCGCGATGGTGGCGAGCCGCTGAACGTGCGTGTGCAGTAACCGCGACAGCGCCGCCGTCTCCGCCTCGCACAGCGCGGGGAACCGCTCGGCCACATGCTGCACCGGGCAGTGGTGCTGGCAGATCTGAGTCCCGCTGGGCACCTCGGAGACGCTCGCCGTGTAACCCGCGGCGGTCATCGCGGCGGCCAGGGCCGACAGGCGCCGGTCCTCCGGCACCCCCTCGACCGCGCCGGCCAGCCGCAGCTCCAGCTCCCGGCCACGGCTCTCGGCGAACCGGCCGACGGCGTCGGGGCCGCCCACCTCGTCGAGGAAGCGCAGCGCTCCCGCCGCCAGGTCCGAGTAGGCGGTCGGCCCGGCCTCCTCGTGGCCGGCGTCCGTCAGCGCGTAGTGCCGTGCCGGACGCCCCCGGCCGCGCGGGCCGCGGACGTGCACGGTGGTCGGGGTGAGGATGCCGTCGGCGACCATGGCGTCCAGGTGCCGGCGGATCGCGGCCGACGAGAGGTCGAGCCGGTGGGCCAGCTCGGCGGCCGTGGAGGGTCCCGCCTCCAGCAGGATGCGCACGACCCGGTCGCGGGTGCGGCCGTCGGCGGTCCCGACAGTCGTTCCCGCAGCCGTACCCGAAAGCAGCCCACCAGGGAGCGGCTCACGATCGTGCGCGGATTTCACAACACCAGTGTGCCCTATTTCCCTGGCCCCGTCGAACCCGGCGCCCCGCACCCTCGCCGTTGACGCATACCCGACATTCCCGGTCCCGAACGGTCCGTTGCGACCGGAGCGACGCGAACCGGGCGACAGCCAGCTCAGGCGAACACCGGCGCGGAGCGTCCGAATCCCAGGCGCCGCAGGGCCCGATAGCATCCGACGATGCCCGAGCCCGTGGTGGTGGCCGTCGATCAGGGAACCACTGGCACGACCGTATGCGTCCTGGACCAGTCCGCGCACGTCGTGGGCCGGGCGCAGACCGAGGTGACCGTCACGTACCCGCGGCCCGGCTGGGTCGAGCAGGACCCGGAGCAGCTGTGGGGCGGGGTCGTGGCGACCGTGTCCGCCGCGCTGGGCGCCGCCGGGCGCACCCCGGCCGACATCGCCGCCGTCGGCATCACCAACCAGCGGGAGACGACGGTCGTCTGGGACCGGCGCACAGGCCGGCCGGTCGCCCCGGCGATCGTCTGGCAGGACCGGCGCACGTCGAGCGCCTGCGAGCGGCTCGCCGCCGCCGGCCACGGCCCCGAGGTCGCCGAGCGCACCGGACTGGTGCTGGATCCCTACTTCTCCGGCACGAAGATCGCCTGGCTGCTGGCGGACGACCCCGAGCTGGCCCGGCGCGCCGGGCGAGGCGAGCTGGCGTTCGGCACGGTCGACACGTGGCTGATCTGGCGGCTCACCGGCGGCCGGACCCACGTGACCGACGTCACCAACGCCTCCCGCACCCTGCTGCTCGACCTGGCCGACGCCAGCTGGTCCGCGCCGATGGCCGAGCTGCTCGGCGTGCCGATGGAGCTGCTGGCCGAGGTCCGGCCCAGTTCCGAGGTCTACGCCGAGACCGACCCGGCGACGTTCCTGGGCGTCTCGGTGCCGGTCGCGGCGGCGGTCGGCGACCAGCAGGCCGCGCTGTTCGCGCAGGCCTGCTTCGCGCCGGGCCAGGCCAAGAACACCTACGGGACCGGCTCGTTCGTCCTGCTGAACACCGGCCCGACGCCGCCGCCGCCCCGGCGGGACGGCGCCCTGCTGCGCACGGTCGCGTTCCAGCTGGCCGGCGAGCCGGTCCACTACGCGCTGGAGGGGGCGGTCCTCGCGACCGGCTCGGCCGTGCAGCGGAGCCGATCCCTGACACGCTGTGACGGGGGCCAGCTGGAGCTCCCGCTTCCCCTGACCCTCGGACGGAGATCGTGTCTGACACTGACTACGCCGTCGAGCTCGGCCGTCGCCTGCGCGCGGTCCGCAACCGGCGTGGCATGTCGTTGCTGGATGTACAGGAGATCACCGCCGGCCGCTGGACCGCCGGCACGCTCGGCGCCTACGAGCGGGGCAGCCGCGTCATGCGGGTGCACCGGCTGGTGGAGCTGGCCGAGCTCTACGACGTGCCGGCGACGCTGCTGGTCCCGCCGACGACCGACCGGCGGGACGTCGACAGCCTGCCACCCCTGGTCATCGACCTGCGCCGGCTGCGCAAGCTGCCGCCCACCCGGACCGGGCCGCTGCGGCGCTGGATCGCGATCGTGCAGGTGCTGCGCTCGGACAGCTCACGCGACGTGCTGCGGCTTCGGCGCTCCGACCTGACGTCGTTGTCACGGCTGTACTCCACGACACCGGAGCTCCTCTACGAACGCCTCGGCGCCTGGGGCGCGCTCGTCGAGCCCGGCCCCGACTCGACCTCCGGCGCCGGTGCCCCCGGTGGCGCACGCCGCCGCCCGGCCGTCGGCCTCGACCGCCGCCGCCTCGGCGCCCCCGCGCCCACCTCCGTCCCACCCCGCCTCGGCCCACGCCGCTGACCAAGCCGTACGTAGGATCGGGCGCGTGGCGGAGATCCTGGCGGTCGAGGTCGTCGACCTCCTGAAGACGTACGGGCCGACCCGCGCGGTGGACGGGCTTTCGTTCGGCGTCCCGGTGGGCACCGTGACCGCGCTGCTCGGGCCGAACGGCGCAGGCAAGACGACGACCGTGGAGATCTGCGAGGGTTTCCGGCGCGGCGACGGCGGCCAGGTCCGGGTGCTCGGCGCCGACCCGGCCGACCAGAAGCTGCGCCCCCGCGTCGGCGTGATGCTCCAGTCCGGCGGCATGTACCCGGGGGCGCGCGCCGACGAGATGCTCCGGCTGGTGGCCGCGCACCACGCCAACCCGCTGGACCCTGCCACGCTGCTGGCCCGGGTCGGCCTGACCGGTGCCGCGGCGCGCACCCCGTTCCGCCGCCTGTCCGGCGGCCAGAAGCAGCTGCTGTCACTCGCGATGGCCGTCGTCGGCCGGCCCGAGCTGGTGTTCCTTGACGAGCCGACGGCCGGGCTGGACGTCCGCGCCCGGCACGAGACGTGGGACCTCGTCGAGGAGCTGCGCGCAGCCGGCGTCACCGTGCTGCTCACGACCCACGCGATGGACGAGGCGGAGCGACTCGCCGACCAGGTCGTCATCGTCAACCGCGGCAAGGTCGTCGCCGCCGGCACACCGGCCGAGCTGACCCGCGGCGGGGCCGACGGAGAGCTGCGCTTCCGCGCCCCCGTCGGCCTTGACCTCGACCAGCTGCTCGCCGCGCTGCCGACCGGGACGCAGGCCGCCGAGCGGGCCGGCGGGCACTACGTGGTGCGCGGCACCGTCGACCCGGCCTTCCTGGCCGCCGTGACGGCCTGGTGCGCCGGCAACGGCGTCCTGCCCAACGACCTGCGGGTCGAGCAGCGCAGCCTGGAGGACGTCTTCGTGGATCTCACCGGCTCGGAGCTGGCGTCATGACCGCCACCCCTGACGCGGCCGCGGGGCTGGCGCCGCTGGACTTCCGCCCGGCGCCCGGAGCAGGCCGCCCGTCCCGGATGCTCGGGGCGCAGACCCGGATGGAGCTGAGCCTGAACCTGCGGCACGGCGAGTCCGTACTGCTCACCCTGATCATCCCGATCGGGCTGCTGCTGTTCTTCAGCGCGGTCGACGTGCTGCCCTCCGACGGCCAGAAGTCGGTCGACTTCCTCGTGCCGGGGGTGCTCGCGCTGGCGGTGATGTCGGCGGCCTTCACCGGGCAGGCCATCGCGACCGGGTTCGAGCGCCGGTACGGGGTGCTCAAGCGCCTCGGCGCGACGCCACTGCCGCGCTGGGTGCTGCTCACCGGCAAGACGCTGGCGGTGCTGGCGATCGAGGTCGTCCAGGCCCTGCTGCTGGTCGGCGCCGGGCTGGCGCTCGGCTGGCACCCGCACCTGCCCGGGACGGCCGCCGGCATCGGCTGGCTGGCCGTGCTGCTGGTGCTGGGCACGACGGCGTTCTCGGGCCTCGGCCTGCTGATGGCCGGCACGCTGCGCGCCGAGGCGACGCTGGCGGCGGCCAACGGCGTCTACCTGCTGCTGCTGCTGATCGGCGGGGTGGTCTTCCCGCTGTCGAAGCTGCCGGGCTGGCTGCGTGTCGTCGCCGAGGGGCTGCCGACGGCCGCCCTGTCGAACGGCCTGCGCGACGTGCTCGCCAATGCCGCGGCTCCCGGGGTCGGCCCGGTCCTCGTGCTGGCCTGCTGGGCGGTCGGGTCGGTGGCGCTGGCCGCGCGGACCTTCCGCTGGGAGTAGGCCGGACACCGGGCCGTCGGACCGTGGGCCGGACCCAACGTACGATGGCCCGGGAGGTCGTCTTCTACAAACCGTCGAAGCGACCGAGAGCCGAGCACCCGGAGGCCCAGGTGGCGCAGATCGAGGCCCCGCCGGCACAGGCCGAGGCCGTGACGGACCGGCCTGGCGAACCCGCCGGGCCTTCCGGCGTCACGACCCGTTCGCCGCGGCGGCTGCCGACCGTCAGCCCGCGGGCGTTCCAGCTCCTCACCCTCGTCGGTCTGGTGTTTCTCGGGCTGATCGTGGTGACCGGCGGGCTGGTCCGGCTGACCGGGTCCGGGCTCGGCTGCCCGACCTGGCCGCAGTGCGGCGACGGTTCCTGGGTCCCGCGCAGCCAGTACGCGACCCACGGCATCGTCGAGTTCTCCAACCGCATGGTCACCATCGTGATGAGCATGATCATGCTGGTCACGCCGGTCGCCGCGCTGCGGCTGGCCGACCGGCGGGCGCGGCGCGACCTGGTCTGGCTGTCGTTCGGCCTGTGGGCCGGGTTCGTCGCCCAGGTCGTGCTGGGCGGGATCACGGTGCTCACCGACCTGCACCCGGCGACCGTGGCCGCGCACTTCCTGCTGTCGATGGTGCTGCTGGTCAACGGCGCAGTGCTCTACCGCCGGGCCGGGCAGGGCCCTGGGCCGGTCACCGTCTCGGTCCGCCGCGAGCTGCTCTGGCTGGCCCGCGTCACGGTCGTCGCCGCGTTCGCGGTGCTCGTGCTCGGAACGGTCGTCACGGGCACCGGCCCGCACGGCGGCGACGCCACCCATGCCCGCCGGTTCGGCTTCGACATCGTCACCGTCGCCCAGCTGCACGCCGACGGCGCGATGCTGCTGACCGGCCTGAGCGTGGCGCTGCTGTTCGCCGTCCGGCTCGGGAAGGCGT
This sequence comes from Frankia sp. AgB1.9, assembly GCF_016786355.1. Classification (GTDB taxonomy): domain Bacteria; phylum Actinomycetota; class Actinomycetes; order Frankiales; family Frankiaceae; genus Pseudofrankia. The sequence goes on along the minus strand of NZ_JADWYX010000060.1, from coordinate 21,845 downwards.
CCCGCGAGGCCCGCCGCTGGGCCGACGCCCTGGCCGCGACGATCGTCGCCCAGGCCGCGATCGGCTTCACCCAGTACTTCCTCGGCATCCCCGCCGGCCTGGTCGCCCTCCACGTTGCCGGCGCGACCGCCATGTGGATCGCCGCCCTATGCCTCTGGCTGGCCCTGCCCGATCGTCCAGCGCGGGCCGAAACAGCGCACTAGCGGGTCTACCGCGTTCGTCCTGGCGGTCGCGCCTTCGTGGTCGCCCGCGACCACACGGCACGACAAAGACGACTTGCTCGCTTGTCTTCAGACGCTTCCGATCCAGGACGTCAGCTGGTCGGCCACGTCAGTCACGGTTACACCCGAGGCTGTACTGATCATTTTTCCGAACCGCTCGGTCGAGACGATGCGGGCACCCTCGCACATGGCCCAACTGGCGCGGCTCAGGCCGCCGTCGTCTCGCACCGAGATGTGATGCGGGAAGCCACGCTCACGGGTGGTCAGCGGGACGACCATCGCCTGGCGGATCGGCAGCGCGTTGAAACGGTCGGTGGAGATGACCAGGCACGGGCGGGTTCCCCGCTGCTCATTGGCGACCGTCGGATCCAGCGACACAAGCCAGATGTCACCGCGGCGCACGCTCAACTGTTGTACTCCGGCCACTCCGACGCAGCCGCCGTGTCCATGCCGGCCGTTCCAGCGTCCCATTCATGAAGCTCGGCAAGATACTCACGCCAGGCGCGTGGGTCCTCGCGCTGCATCTGGGCGTAGGCGTCCTCGATCGCGGACCACCGCACCTCGGACTCCAGACGCCGCGACTCGGTCTCCAGCAGCGCCGCCATGGTGGTCCCGCGCGCCCGCGCGACGGCCGCCAGGCGGTCGCGTACGACGCTCTCGACCTTGATCGTGGTAACGCTCATGGTCATTAGCATACCCAGCAGGCATACCTTCCGGTATACGCGGCCTCTCGTCGGGGGTCGCGGCCCGATCAGCGGGCCGACCGCCGACGCGATCCAATGAGGCCTTTGCCCGCTACTGTCTACTCCGACGCTATACTACCCGACAGTGTCGGAGTGACCAGGGCGGCGACGGGTGATCGCCGTTTTGGCCCTCGCGTGGTCGTAGAACAGCGGCAACTACAGCCACCCGAGGGCTGAAACGGCGATCAGTCCCCGGAGCCGGACGAGGCCCGTGGCCGGACCGCGACCGGGCCGACGATCTGGCCGTCAGACCAGCGGGCTGACAGCCACCGCGATGAAGAGCAGCGTCAGGTAGGTGATGCTGTAGTGGAAGAGGCGCATCGGGCGGATCTCGGCGCCCTTGGCGATCTGGTGGGTCATCCGGTGGGCCTCGAACAGGAACCAGGCGCCGGTGACAACCGCCGTGCCGAGGTAGACGTAGCCCGCGTCCGCGACCGGGTAGAGCACCAGCGACGTCGCGACCATCACGTACGAGTAGATCAGGATCTTGCGTCCGACCTCGCGTAGCGGCGCGACGACCGGAAGCATCGGCACGCCCGCTGCGGCGTAGTCGTCCTTGAACTTGATCGCCAGCGCCCAGAAGTGCGGCGGGGTCCAGAAGAACACGACCCCGAACAGCACGACCGCGCCCCAGCCGACCGTGCCGGTCACGGCGGACCAGCCGATCAGCACCGGGAAGCAGCCCGCGGCGCCACCGATGACGATGTTCGAGGACGTCCGGCGCTTCAGACCGAGCGTGTAGACGAACACGTAGAACGCGATCGCGCCGTCGGCGAGCAGAGCGGACGGCCAGTTGACCAGCAGGCCGAACAGCAGCGTCGCGACGATGCCGAGCACGATGCCAAAGCGCAGCGCCTCGACCGGCGTGACGGTGGCCTTCACCAGCGGGCGGCGCTTGGTGCGGGCCATGATCTCGTCGATGTCGCGGTCGACGTAGCAGTTGATCGTGTTCGCGCTGCCCGCGGCGAGGGTGCCGGCCACGAGCGTGATCAGGATCAGCCAGAGCGACGGCAGGCCGCGCTTGGCGAGGATCATCACGGGGACGGTCGTGATCAGCAGCAGCTCGATGATGCGCGGCTTGGTCAGCGCGATGTACGCGCGCGTCTTCGCCAGCACGGCGTCGAGGCGGCCACCGGCCCCGGCCGGCTCCGTGTCGGGGCCGGCGTCGACCTGGCCGGCGTCGAACGTGGCGGGGTCGAGAACGCCGTCGGCCAGGGGCACGGAGGCGTCGGGCAGGACTGTCGCGGTGGCGAGGGTCTGGGTGACCGCGACCGCGCTGGAGACGTGATCCGCCTGGCCGCCCGCGGCGGTCAGCTGGCGGGCGCCGGGGACCGTGGCCGCGCGCTGGCGCGGAGCGGTCTGGCGGCGGCGCAGGACTGCCAGGGTGGACAGGGCGACCTCACGTTCAGCCCCGGGAAGAGGGGCGGCACCGTTGCGCCCGCCGGGGCGGGCCGGGGGTTCTACGTCGTGTCGGAGTCTAACCGCCCTTGGCGGGCACGGGCGCGGCGACCACCGGCGGCGCAACGCGAGAGACCCGGCGAAACCCCGGAGGCACTCGGCAAAACCCCTGCCGAACCGGGTCCGGCCCCCCGATCGGGCCGAAACGGCATGACCGAGGTCCCATTCGTGTTAGGACCGTGCGGCAGCGGCCCGCCTGCCGTGAGACTTCCCCACAGGTCGCGCGGTCGACGGACAGCCGCGTCGCCAGTTGTTCACGTGGCCACCCTGTTCACCTCCGCGACCGGGGTGGGCACACTAAGCCAAGGCAGGTCCGTCCGCGGCGGCCAGCACCAAGGTCGCGCCACCGTGGGATGACCCCATCCATCACCGGGTAGGGAGGCGCTGAGTGCCCGGCCCGCACCCTGCCACCGACGTCCTGGCCCGCGCCTGGCCCTGGACGCCTGGGCTGGTGCCTGGCCGTCGGGCAGCACAGCGTCTCCGCGGAGAGGAAACACGACCATGACCAACCCGCTCTCCGACCTCTCCGCCGCGGGAGTGGCGGTCTGGCTGGACGACATCAGCCGCGACCGGCTGAGTTCCGGCAACCTCGCCGAGCTGGCGAGGACCCACAGCGTCGTCGGCGTCACCACGAACCCGACGATCTTCCAGAAGGCGATCACGTCGAGCAAGGCGTACGCCGAGCAGCTGCACGACCTCTCGATCCGCGGCGTCGACGTCGGCGAGGCGATCCGCCTGATCACCACCGCCGACGTCCGGGTCGCCTGTGACGTGCTACGCCCGGCCTACGACGCCTCGGACGGCACCGACGGGCGGGTCTCGATCGAGGTCGACCCGCGGCTGGCCCACGAGACCGACAAGACCCTGGCCGAGGCCCGCTCGCTGTGGTGGATGGTCGACCGGCCGAACCTTTTCATCAAGATCCCGGCGACCCTGGAGGGCCTGCCGGCCATCACCGCCACCCTGGCCGCGGGGATCAGCGTCAACGTCACGCTGATCTTCGGTCTGGAGCGCTACGAGGCGGTGATGGACGCCTACATGACCGGCCTCGAGCAGGCCCTCGCGAACGGCCACGACGTCTCCCGGCTGGAGTCGGTCGCGTCGTTCTTCGTCAGCCGGGTCGACTCCGAGGTCGACAAGCGGCTGGAGAAGATCGACACCCCGGCCGCCCAGACGCTCAGGGCGAAGGCCGCCATCGCGAACGCGCGGCTGGCCTACGAGCGCTACGAGAAGGCGTTCGGGACCGAGCGCTGGGCGGCGCTGGCCGCGCGCGGCGCGAAGCCGCAGCGGCCGCTGTGGGCCTCGACGTCGACGAAGGACCCGTCGCTGCCGGACACGCTCTACGTCCACGAGCTGATCGCCCCCGGCACGGTGAACACCATGCCGGAGGCGACCCTGCTGGCCTTCGGTGACCACGGCGAGGTGCCCGGCGAGACGATCCGGCCGAACTACGGCGACGCCCGCGCCGTGTTCGCGGCGCTCGAAAACGTCGGCGTCGACCTGGACGACGTGGTGGAGGTCCTCGAGCAGGAGGGTGTGACGAAGTTCGAGGACTCCTGGAACCAGCTGCTCGACGCGGTCCGCGGGCAGCTCGGAGCACACTGACCGCGCGTCGCCCCGCCCGGCCGCCCCGGCCGCCCGGGTGGGGCGGGCGCGCCGCCCCCGCGGGGGGGGGGGGGGGGGGTGGCCCCGCCCGCCGACGACCGCGATGATCGAGGAGGTCGTGCCCTCCAGGACCTCACCGTCCAC
>NZ_JADWYX010000060.1:0-17664 GCF_016786355.1 Frankia sp. AgB1.9 | reverse complement strand
CGGCGGGCCGGGGCCCGGGGGCTCCGGGCCCACCCCTGCCGGCGGGCCCCCCGGCCGGCGGCGGGGCCGGCCCGGGCGCAGGCGCGAGGATTCCCCGGGAACGGGACCACGGCACGACCGACCAGCACCCGACGACCGACGAGCACAGACAGGGAGAACCGCAGGTGGCGCCCACGGTAGGTGGCAACCCGCTGCGCGATCCGCGAGACCGCCGGCTCCCCCGGCTTCCCGACGCCAGCGCCCTGGTGGTGTTCGGCGTCACCGGAGACCTCTCGCGCAAGAAGCTGATCCCGGCCGTGTACGACCTGGCCAACCGCGGGCTGCTGCCGCCGGGGTTCGTGCTGCTCGGGTTCGCCCGGCGCGACTGGGAGGGTCATGAGCCCTTCATCCAGTTCGCCAGGGAGTGCGCCGAGAAGGGCGCGCGCACGCCGTTCCGGGAGGAGACCTGGGACCGGCTCGCGTCGTCGATCAGGTTCGTGAAGGGCTCCTTCGACGACGACGCCGGGTTCGACCGGCTCGCCGCGGAACTCGACAGCCTGGAGGCGAGCCACGGCATCCGTGGCAACGCAGCCTTCTACCTGTCGATCCCGCCGTCGGCCTTCCCGGTGGTCCTCAAGCAGATGGAGCGCACCGGCCTGGCCGACGAGAAGGCGGCGGGTGGCTGGCGCCGGGTCGTCGTGGAGAAGCCGTTCGGCCACGACAGGAAGTCGGCCGGTGAGCTGAACTCGCTGGTAGACGACGTGTTCGGTCCGCAGGACGTGTTCCGGATCGACCACTACCTGGGCAAGGAGACCGTCCAGAACCTGTTCGCCCTGCGGTTCGCGAACACCCTGTTCGAGCCGATCTGGAACTCCCAGTTCGTCGACTCCGTGCAGATCACGATGGCCGAGGACGTCGGCATCGGCACCCGCGCCGGCTTCTACGACGAGACCGGAGCCGCCCGCGACGTGCTGCAGAACCACCTGTTGCAGCTGCTGGCGCTGACCGCGATGGAGGAGCCGGTCAGCTTCGGCGCCGACACCATCCGGGCTGAGAAGATCAAGACCCTGCGCGCGGTGTCGCTGCCGACCGACCTGGCCAGCTACGCGATCCGGGGCCAGTACGAGCAGGGCTGGCTGGCCGGCGAGCGGGTCAAGGGCTACCTCGACGAGGAGAACATCCCGGCCACGTCGACGACCGAGACCTACGCGGCCGTGCGGCTGGGCATCGAGACCCGGCGGTGGGCTGGCGTCCCGTTCTACCTGCGGACCGGCAAGCGGCTGCCCCGACGGGTGACGGAGATCGCGATCGGCTTCAAGCAGGCGCCGCACCTGCCGTTCGACGCGACCGACACCACCGAGCTGGGCCACAACCAGCTGGTCGTGCGGGTCCAGCCCGACGAGGGCGTGACGCTGAAGTTCGGCTCCAAGGTGCCGGGGACCGCGATGGAGGTCCGCGACGTCGCGATGGAGTTCCTGTTCGGCGAGGCGTTCACCGAGTCGCTGCCGGAGGCCTACGAACGGCTGATCCTGGACGCGCTGCTCGGCGACGCCATGCTCTTCCCGGACAACGCGGAGGTCGAGGAGTCCTGGCGGATCATCGACCCGCTGGAGGAGTTCTGGGCCACGACGAAGCCCTTCACCTACCGCTCGGGCAGCTGGGGGCCGGCGGCCTCGGACGAGATGCTCGCCCGCGACGGGCGGCGGTGGCGCCGGCCATGAGCTGTGTTTCTGGTTCGCTCCGTCCGGGCGCGGCGCTCCGCGGCCGTCCTCGCCTGGCGGCTCGGACGACCACTCCGCGCCGCGTCCTCCTCCGCTCACGGGCGCTCCGGCGACCTGCGCTGCGGCCCGGCCACTTCGCTGCGCTCGTGGGCGGGCCTCCGCGCAGGCGCGCCTCCGCGCTTGGCGGTCGGGAGATTACTGGGAGCCTGTCGTGACTCTCTTTACTAGGAGCTCGCTGTGACGACGCTTTGGGACACCACTGGGTCTGCGGTTGTCAAGGCGCTGGGCGCGGAGCGTCGGGCTGCCGGCGCGCTCGCGTTCGGGCTGGCGCTGACGCTTGTCGTGGTCGTCGACGAGAAGAACGTCGCCGCCGCGGAGAGCGCCGCCACGGCCGCCGCGGCGGCCCATCCGTGCCGGCTGCTGATCGTGGTGCGCCGCCAGATCGACGCGCCGCACCCGCGGCTGGACGCCGAGGTCTCGATCGGCGGGCGGCTCGGCCCCGGAGAGGCGATCGTCATGCGGATGTACGGCCGGCTGGCGCTGCACGCCGAGTCGGTCGTGCTGCCGCTGCTCGCCTCGGACGCTCCGGTGGTCACGTGGTGGTACGACGAGCCGCCGACCCGGATCGCGTTCGACCCGCTCGGGGTGTTCGCGGACCGCCGAGTCACCGACGTCGCGGCGGCGCCCGACCCGGTGGCCGCGCTGCGGCTTCGGGCGGCCGACTTCGCGCCCGGTGACACCGATCTGGCCTGGACCCGGATCTCCGGCTGGCGCACGCTGCTGGCCGCCGCGTTCGACGGGCGTCACGACCGGCCCACCGCGGCGAGCATCGAGGCCGACCCGGCCGACCCGAGCGCCCAGCTGTTCGCCGGCTGGCTGCGGGCCCGGCTCGGCGTCCCCGTCGAGGTGGCCGCGAGCGGCTCCCACCGTGGTGTCCACGGCCTGCACGCCGTCCACGTGACCGTCGACGATGGCGAGATCGCTGTCACCCGCGTCGACACCCGTTCAGGGACCATCACCCGGCCGGGGGTCCCGGAGCGCCGGCTGCCGCTGGCGCAGCTCGGCCTCGGCGACCTGCTCGCCGAGGAGCTGCGCCGGATCGACGACGACAGCGTCTACGCCGAAGCGCTCGCCAGCTGGAGCGGCATCCCCGACCTGTCCAGCCGGTCCCGCCACCGCGAGCACGTCTGGCGCGACCCGATGATGGAGGCGACACCGACGCCGGCCCCGCCCGCGACGCCGGCTCCCAGCGGAAGTTGATCTCGCGGCGGATCCCAGCGAAGCTGATGTCGAGGCGGATCCCAGCGAAGCCGATGTCGAGGCAGAGCCCAGCGAAGCTGATCTCGCAGTGGAGCCACCGCCCAGCAGACACACCCCAACCAGCGCGGGCCCACCCCCGCGCACCCCGACGCAGCCGGCGGCGAGGCCGGACGGAGGCGGTTACCGATGGAACTGATCGTCCACCCGGACGCGGGCCTGCTCGCGAAAGCGGCGAGCGCCCGGTTGATCACGACGCTCCTCGACGCGCAGGCGCGGCGCGGCGAGGCGTCGCTGGTGCTGACCGGGGGCGGGATCGGCATCGCGCTGCTGCGCGCTGTGCTCGCCAGTCCCGCGCTGGAGGCCGTCAACTGGTCGAAGGTGGACATCTGGTGGGGTGACGAGCGGTTCGTACCCGCCGACTCCCCCGACCGCAACGCGCTGCAGGCCCGGGAGGCGTTGCTCTCGCATCTGCCGGTGGACGAGAAGCGGGTGTTCGAGATCGGTGCGCTGGCGTCGGAGGGTCGTGCCGACGGTTACACCGAGCCCGAGCAGGCGGCCGCCGACTACGCCGCGCAGCTCGCGGCGCACGCGCCCGACGGTGCCGTGGTGCCCGCGTTCGACGTGCTGCTGCTCGGCATCGGCCCGGAGGGGCACGTGGCGTCGATCTTCCCGCACTCGTCGGCCGCGCGGGCCACGGAGCCGGTGGTCGCCGTCCGCGAGTCCCCGAAGCCGCCGCCGAACCGCGTCTCCCTGACGTACCCGACGATCCAGGCCGCTCGCCAGGTCTGGGTGATCGCGGCGGGTGAGGAGAAGGCCGACGCGGTCGCCGCGGCCGCCGCCGGTGCCGGGCCCCTCGATCTCCCGGCCGCCGCCGCGACCGGCCAGGACCGGACCCTCTGGCTGATCGACCGCGCCGCGGCCTCCCGGGTCAGCTCCTGACGCTCGCCGCTCAGCCTCCTGCAGGCGGCTGAGCGGTCCTGTTCAGGGTGGCCACGCCAAAACTGGTGATCACCGTGGCGTCGTAGTAGTAGCCCAGGGTGCCGTTGGAGTTGAGGGTCAGCAGGAGCCGGAACGCACCGGTGCACCGCTGGTTGGCCTGGGTGATGACCTCCTGGACCGTGATCGTGGAGACTCCGGCCTCACGCAGCACCAGGTCGGAGCCGCAGCCCTCGGACGACACGGACCTCCCGATGGTCTCGCCGACCTCGCCGCCCGTGATCTGCATCGTGACGTCGAAGGTGACGGGATTCTGGGTCACGGTGCCAAACCAGTTGCCGACCATCTCGCCCGGCACCGCGCCGGCCCGAACGCCCAGCGGTCCACGCCGGCCGGGAGCGGTGGACGTCGCGGCACCTGTGGCGGCGTGCGCGGACGGCGTCGAACTCGACGAGCCGTCGAGGTCGGCCCCGGCGGCGACCGCGCCCCACGCGGCGAGCCCGACCAGCGCGAGCACCGCGACGACGGCGAGCGCGGCGAGCGGCGCCGGCAGCAACAGCGACACCGACAGCGGAAACGCCCGGCGGCGTCGACCCGGGACGTCGAGGCGACCCGGCGAGGCCAGCGTGTCCAGATCCAGCTGCCCCAGGTGAACCGGGGCGGCGTCCGAAACCGGCGGGGCGGGCGGGGCGGGCCCGGTCTCCGCTGCGTCGCCGAGCCGGGCCCGGCGCGCGCCCTGGGCCGGCTCGGTCCCCACCGCCTCGACGCCGGCGGACCCGAGAGCGAGCGGACGCCCCGCGGGACCGCGTGACGTTCGCCGGGCGTCGGCGTCGGCGGGTGGCAGGGCCGCGATGCCAGCGCCCAGCGCACGCTGGGCGCGGGTGAGGAGCGCCGCGACACCGTCGGCACGCAGCCGGGCGGCCGGTTCCTTGATGAGCAGCCCGGCGATCACCGGCGCGAGCGGGCCCAGGTCACGGGACGGCTCCGGCTCCGCGAACAGGACGGCCTGCAGCGAGGCGACCACGTCGTCGCGCTGGAACGGCGCGACCCCGTCGGCGGCGAACAACAGCGTCGCGCCGAGGGCGAACAGGTCCGCGGTCAGCGTGGTCGGGCCGCCGCGCAACCGCTCCGGCGCCATGTACGCGGGAGTGCCGCTCGGCAGGCCGCCGTCGGGTGGCTGGGTGAGCGTCGGGTCGGTGTCGGCGGCGGCGATCCCGAAGTCGGTGAGCAGCACCCGGCCGTCGTGGGCCAGCAGGATGTTGGACGGCTTCACGTCGCGGTGGACGACGCCGAGCGCCTGCCCGGCGACGAGCGCGTCGAGCACCGCCAGCCCGATCCGGGCGACGTCGGCCAGTGGAAGCGGCCCGTCGTCGTCGACCGCCTCCTGCAGGGAGCGGGCCGCGACGGCCTCCATGACGATCCAGGGGGCGCCGTCGTCGACGACGGCGTCGTGGACGGTCACGACGTGTGGGTTGGCCCGCAGCCGGGCGGCGTTACGGGCCTCGCGCAGCGCCCTGGACACCCAGGCTCCGGTGGAGTCGGCCCAGCTGTCCTCGTCCGATCCGGGACCGGCGCCGGGCCGGATGAACGCGAACGGGGGACGGATCTCCTTGACCGCGACGTCCACGTCGAGCACCTCGTCGCGGGCGAGCCAGACGGCGCCCATCGCGCCCACGCCGATCAGGTCGGCGAGCCGGTACCGCCCGGCGATCAGCCGGCCGAACGGGGCCGCCACACCAGGCGGCTCCGGCACCGACTCCGGCACCGGCGGCTTAGCCAGCTCGCCGGTGTCGTCCGTGCGCTCGCTCCCCATCTCTGCCCGTCCGCCGATCCGCTCGCACGCAACGCACGGGCCAGAGCCCTCGTCAGAGGGCAGCAGGGAGCCCCCGGGACCGGGCAGCGCCCGGCACCGGGAGAAGGGTAGTACCGCTGGCGACGCCCCGACGGGGAGTCACGGAAAAGCAGCCCAAAGCCGTAACACGCCGCCGAGGGCGCGCGGCCGAGTCGAGACGAGGCCGGGCGCCCTGGCGGTAGGTCAGCTGCCGGCGGAGCGGAGCTTGGCGAGAGCCTCGGCGAGAATGGCCTCGCCGTCCTTCTCGTTGCGCCGCTCCCGGACGTAGGCGAGGTGGGTCTTGTAGGGCTCGATCTTCGGCGGGGCCGGTGTGTTCTCCCGGTCGCGCCCGGCCGGGTAGCCGCAGCTCGGGCAGTCCCACGTGTCAGGGATAGCGGCGTCCGCGGCGAACGACGGACGCGTCTCGTGCTGGTTCGCGCACCAGAAGGAGATCCGCTGCCGGGCAGCAGTCTCCCCCCGCTCGGCTTCCCCCATGGGTCCTGCCCCGACCCGGCTCCCCCGGATGGCGTTGCCACCTGCCACGGTCCGCGTACTCCTTCGACTCAGTGCTGGTCAAGCTAGCCAGTGCCAGCCAGGTCAGACCTCGGACCAGGTATAACCCGGTTCGCTCTGGGGCGAGTGTAGGACGCCGGGCCCACCACGTGACGCACCGGGGCGGGCCGGAGTGGTCGCCCCCTGGGGGACATATCCCCGCCGGCCACCAACTGGCCCCGTCAGGCCCTGAAAGCGGCCCTTTCCAGCAGCGCGCGAACCGGCCGGTCCCGGCCCTCCGACAGACGGTCCGGCGCGCCGCGTCAGGCCGGGCCGAGCGCCAGGTCGGTCAGGTCGACGGTGCCGACGGACGGGACCTGGTTGAACGACAGCACCGACGAGCTGCGGAACCTGGGCTCGTAGAGGACGGCGAGCGGGATGACCGCGACGTCACGCAGCACGGTGCTCTCCAGCACCCCCCAGGCGGCGGCGCGCGAGGCCGGGGTGGGCGCCTGCAGCGCGACCGACATCGTGTCGAGGACTTCCTTTGCGTCGTAGCCGCCGTCGACCGGGCGCTGGCCGACCCAGGTCGGGTCGAACAGCGGCTGGAACACGGTTCTGCCGGCGTCGCCGTACCAGAGCGGGGTGACGGTGGTCAGCGCCAGGTCCCAGCTCTGCTGCAGCGGGCTGACGGCCGCCGCGTCGAAGTCCGACTGGGCCTTCGCGTCGACGACGAGCTTCACGCCGACCTTGGCGAAGGTCTCGACCAGGGCGCCCGCGACGGCCGCGTCCGTCGCCGTATCCGTGGTGAGCAGCGTCAGCTCGGTGACCGGCCCGTCAGGGGCCTTCGCGAGGCCGTCACCGCAGGTCGTCGCGTCGCCGGCGCCGTCCTGGGTGGGGAACGGGTCCAGCGGCGAGTAGCCGGTCATCGTCGGCTGCAGCAGCTGGCTCGCGGCGCTCGCGAACGGCGGGTCACCCAGCGCCTCGACGACGGCGATCCGGTCGACGCAGGTCGCGAGCGCGTCCCGGACGTCCTGGTCGCTCAGCGCCGCGCCAGCCGGCCCGTGCATGCCGACCGTGAGGAAGAGGTCGGAACCGGTCGTCGGCACGCTCAGCCGCGGGTCAGCGGCCTTGAACAGCGCCGTCGCGCGGTCCAGCGGGACGGCGGAGTCCAGCGTGATGTCCGCCTTGCCGGCCTCGATCTGGGACTGCGCGTCGGCCGCGGTGACGCCGCTGGTGATCGTGATGTGGTCCGGCAGGGCCTGGCGGATCCCGTCGATCGCCCGGTTCCACTGCCCGTCCTTCCCAAGCGAGTAGACACCGTCGGCGCTGCTGGTGACGTGGTACGGGCCGTCGGAGATCAGGTGGTTGAGGTAGTCGGGCGAGTTCGGCTGGTAGTCGTCCGCCTCGACCGGCACCGGCGCGGCCTCCGGCAGCGCGAGGAGGTCGACGAAGTCGGTGTACGGCCTGATCAGGTGGAAGGCGATGTCGGTGTTGCTGACGACCTGGATGCCGGCCGGCGACTGGTTCTCGATGAAGTCCTTGAGCTGGTCGAGGGGCTTGGTGAACAGCTCGGTGCAGTACGCGTTGAACCCGACGATCGTCGCGGCGAAGTAGCCGCGCAGCGGTGACGGGGTCGGCGGCAGGCACAGCCGCTTGAGCCCGCGGGCGACGTCGTTCGCCACGATCCGGCGCGGGGTCGGCGTGTCCCAGCGCGCGGCCGAGCTCAGCCGGACCGTGATGACCAGGCCGTTGGGGCTGCGCTGCGGCGCCGAGACCGCGAGGTCGGGCCGGGCCACCACGGCACTGTCCACGTCCGCCGACGCCGGGTAGCTGTAGAGCGTGCGGCTCACCAGCCGGGCGAACGCGCGGTCGGCCGTGGTCACGGCCCAGCCGGGGTCGCCCGTGGGCATGGCGTCGGTGACGACCCGCAGGGTGCCGCCGGGTTTGTCGGTCGGCAGGACCGTGGCCACGCCCGCGGGCGTGGTCGAGGCCGTCGCCGCCGGCCCGGCCGAGCCGGCGCAGCCGACGAGCGCGAGCAGCGCGGCCAGTCCGGCCGCCACGGTCGAGGTCAGGAGAAGGGCCCGTCGGCCCGCGGGCCGACGGGCTCCACGAGGAGCGCTCAACTCTTCAGCAGCAGCCCGAGACCGATGATCGAGATGATCCACACCGCGCCGATGGCGATCGTCAGGCGGTCGAGGTTCTTCTCGACCACCGACGAGCCGCCGAGCGAGGACGAGACGCCACCGCCGAAGAGGGTGGACAGGCCGCCGCCCTTCGCCCGGTGCAACAACACCAGCAACACGAGCAACACGCTCGTGATGATGACCGCGATGGACAGCGCGATCTCCATCTAGACCAGCTCCCGCTCCTCCGGGAAGTGACAGGCGGCCAGGTGGCCCGGCTGGATCTCGACCAGCTCGGGCTCCACGGTCTTGCACACTTCCTCGGCCTTCCAGCAACGTGGGTGAAACCGGCAGCCGCTGGGCGGGTTGAGCGGAGTCGGCGGGTCGCCCCGCAGGAGGATCCGCTCCCGCCGATGCTGCTTGGCCGGGTCAGGCACCGGGACGGCAGACAGGAGGGCGTGGGTGTACGGGTGCAAGGGATGCTCGTACATGCCGGTCCGGTCGGCCATCTCGACGATCGTGCCAAGGTACATCACAGCGACCCGGTCGCTGATATGGCGCACCACCGACAGGTCGTGCGCGATGAACAGGTACGTGAGGCCGAGCTCCGACTGAAGGTCACTGAGCAGGTTGACGACCTGGGCACGCACCGAGACGTCGAGCGCGGAGACCGGCTCGTCGGCGATCACCAGCTTGGGCCCGGTGGCGAGCGCGCGGGCGATCCCGATCCGCTGGCGCTGGCCGCCGGAGAACTCGTGCGGATACCGGTTGAGGTGCTCGGGACTCAGGCCGACGAGCTCCATCAGCTCCCGGACCCGAGCCCGGACGGCGTCGCGCGACATCTCCCCGGCGATCTTCAGGGGCGCGGACACGATGGAACCGACGGTGTGCCGCGGGTTCAGCGAGGTGTACGGGTCCTGGAAGATCATCTGGATGTCCCGCCGCAGCGGGCGCATGGCGCGGGCCGACAGGTGGGTGATGTCCCTGCCGTCGACCTCGACGGTGCCGCCGGTGGGCTCCAGCAGCCGCACGATCGCGCGGCCGGTCGTGCTCTTGCCGCTGCCGCTCTCCCCCACCAGGCCAAGCGTCTCGCCGCGGCGGATGGCGAAGCTCAGCCCGTCGACCGCGCGCACCGCGCCGACCTTCCGGGCGACCAGCGCGCCCCGGGTGACCGGGAAGTGCACCTGCAGGTCGGTGACCCTGACCAGATCGTCGCCCGCCGCGGGCGACGTCACGGGCTTCTCGGTGGAGACCGGGACGGCCTCGCGGGCGTCCGCCAGGAAGCCGCCGGGCCCGGTCGGCGCGGTGCCTCCGACGGCCGGCGAACCCGTGGGCGAGGGACCGGTGATGTCGTTGCCGTTCACAGGTTCGGAGCCACCTCATCACGGAAGATCCGGACGCGGGTCTCGGCCGCCAGGTGGCAGGCGACCCGGTGGCCGGGAGCGACGGTCTCGAGCAGCGGCCGGACGGTACGGGTCGCCTCGCCGGCCAGCTCGGAGTACTGGCAGCGCGGGTGGAACGGGCAGCCGGGCGGTACCGCGACCAGGCTGGGCGGGTTGCCCTGGACGGCGCGCAGCCGGTCGGACCTGACCCGGTCGAGCCGGGTCATCGACGACAGCAGGCCCCACGTGTAGGGGTGCTGCGGCGCGCTGAAGATCTCCTGCACCGGGCCGTGCTCCACGGCGTTCCCGGCGTACATCACCAGGACCTCGTCGCTGATCTCGGCGACCACCCCGAGGTCGTGGGTGATGATGACGATCGCCGAGCCGAACTCCTTCTGCAGGTCGCGCAGGAGGTCGAGGATCTGGGCCTGGACGGTGACGTCGAGCGCGGTGGTCGGCTCGTCGGCGATCAGCAGCGACGGGTCGCAGGACAGCGCCATCGCGATCATCGCGCGCTGCCGCATGCCGCCGGAGAACTCGTGCGGGTAGTTGCCGAGCCGGCGGACCGGGTCCGGGATGCCGACGCGGTCGAGCATCTCGATGGCCCGTGTCCTCGCCGCCCTGCGGGAGACGTCGTTGTGCACCCGGTACGCCTCGACGATCTGCTGACCGATCGTGTAGTAGGGGTGCATGGCCGACAGCGGGTCCTGGAAGATCATCGCCATCTCCCGGCCGCGCAGCGTGCGCACCCGTTCCGGCGTCGCCTCGACGAGGTTCTCCCCCGCGAGCCAGATCTCGCCGGAGACGGTGGTTCGCCGGCCGCGCTGCAGGCCCATGATCGCCAGGCTGCCCGCGCTCTTCCCTGAGCCGGACTCGCCGACGATCCCGAGGGTGCGGCCGCGTTCCAGCGAGAACGACAGACCGCTGACGGCTCTGACCTCGCCGTCGTCGGTCCCGAAGGTCACCTTCAGGTCACGCACGTCGAGGTAGGGCCGCTCCGGGGTGGCGACGGCCGCCCCGGTCGACGCCACCGGCGCCGGTTCAGGCTGCGTGCTCATCTCGCTCCCCCCGTCGGGCTCATTGTCGGCCCTGTCGGGCTCGCGGACGGACTGTCTGACTCACGGATGGAAATGCCGGCGCGCGGGGCGCAGCGGGTCATGTCGGCCGTACCCGCGGGTCGACGAGCGCGTAGACGAGGTCGACGACGATGTTCGCGAACACGACGAAGAAGGCCGCGAAGATCGTGACCCCGAGGATGGTCGGCAGGTCCCCGGTCGAGATCGCCTCGATCGACGTCTTTCCCAGCCCTCGGAAGCCGAACGTGCTCTCCGTCAGGACCGCGCCGCCCAGCAGCGAGCCGAGGTCGAGGCCGAAGATGGTGATCACGGGGGTGAGCGCGGCGCGCAGGGCGTGTTTGCCGACGACCGTACGTTCCGGCAGCCCCTTGGCCCGCGCGGTGCGGATGTAGTCCTCGCCGAGCACGTCCAGCATGCTCGCCCGGGTCAGCCGGGCGTACATCGCGGAATAGAGAAAGGCGAGCACGATCCAGGCCGGCAGCAGGTTCCAGGCCCACAGCAGCGGGTTGTGAAGGAACGGCACGTAGTGGATGCTCTGGATCAGCCGCCACTTGTAGCTGACCAGAAGCAGCAGGACGAGGCCGGTGAAGTAGACCGGGAGCGAGACGGCGCCCAGCGCGACGGTCATCGCGACCCGGTCGAGGACCGAGCCGCGGCGCAGCGCCGAGATGATGCCGATGCCGACGCCGATGATCAGGAACAGCACGGCGGCGCCCAGCGCCAGCGAGACGGTGACCGGCAGGGCCCTGGTGATCTCCTGCCAGACCGGCTCGCTGTTCTTGAACGAGTACCCGAAGCAGGGCGGCGGGCACCAGGTCTTGTCCGGCCCGGAGTCGAAGTGCCGGCCGACGAAGATGCCCGCGAGGAAGTGCCAGTACTGCACGACCAGCGGCTGGTCGAGCCCCAGCTTCTTCGTCACGCCGGCGACGGCCGCCTCGCTGGGGGATCTGCCGGCGAACAGGACCGCGGGGTTCGAGCCCAGCACCTGAGGCACCAGGAAGAACAGCAGGAACGTGATGACGCTGATGAGCCAGAGGATCACGATCCCGCCGAGCACCCGGCGGACGACGAATCCGGCCATTTCTGGTGGTCTCCGCTTCTGTCAGCGTCTCGGGGGTCTTGCGTCGCCGCGCGGCCCGGCTGCCGGGTGGACGTGAGCCCACCCGGCAGCCAGGTTTACGGCGTGTTTCTCTTCTCTCGGACCGTCGACCGCGGTCTGCTGGCTACCTCACCACGCCCATCGAGGCGAAGTTGGCCATGTTGTAGCCGGGCGAGAAGAACACGTTCGTGATTCGGCTGCTGTACAGGTTCATCGACTTGTCGTAGATCAGCGGGACGTAGGCCCCGGAGGCCACGACGGCCTTGTCGACCGTGGTCCACGCGGTCTGCGCGGTGGCCTTGTCCTTGGCCGCGAGACCGTCGTCGATGCCCTTGTTCACGACCGGGTCATTGAGCTCGGCGTAGTTGCTGTTACCAGCCGGGAGGATCTTCCGGCCGTCCACGATCGAGCTGAAGAAGCCGTAGGCGGAGGGCCAGTCCGGGCCCCAGCCGGTGATCGACAGGCCGTAGCCCTTGGCCTGCACGTTCTTCGGGATGCCGATCACGGCGGAGAAGTACTGCGACGAGTCGAACTTCTCGACCGAGGCGTTGATCCCGATCTTCTTCAGGTCCGCCTGGAGCGCGGTCCCCTGGTTGACCTCGAGCGGCCGGTTGCTACGGACGGTGATCTTGGTAGAGAACCCGTTCGGCTGGCCGCAGGCCTTCAGCTCGTCCTTGGCCTTGGCGATGTCACCCGCGTCGTTCGGCGTCGGGAGAATGTTGAACGGGGCGTAGTACGCCACGGTCGGCGGGAGCATCGTCGTGGCGGGCTGGCCGGCCGTCGGGCCGCCGCGCGCGGCCACCTGGCCCTGCTTGTTGACCGCGTAGGCGACGGCGAGCCGGCAGTGGACGTTGTCGAACGGCTTCACCGTGGTGGCGATGCTCAGGTAGCGCAGGAAGCCGGTCAGGTCGACCGTGGTGCGCGCCTTGCGCAGCGTCGGGTCGGCCAGCAGCTGGGTCCGCGCCGCGGTGTCCACGCCGGTCTGGTCGAGGAAGACGTCGGCGGTACCGGACATGAGCCGGTTGTCGATCTCCGCGGACTCAAGGCCCATCGTGATCACGATCTTGTCCGGGAGCGCCTTGTTGATCTGGTCGGTCGACGGGTCCCACTGGTCGTTGCGGACCAGGGTCAGCGACTGGTTCGGAACGTACTTGTCGAACTTGTACGGACCGGACGACACCGGGTGTGACGTGTACTTGTCACCCGTGTCCTTCGCCTGCGGCACCGGTGAGGCCCCCGGCTGGGCCATGATGTAGTTCCAGTCCGTGAACGCCTTGTTCAGGTGGAAGATGATCGTGTTGTCATCCGGCGTCTCGACAGAGGTGAGACCGAGCTTGCCCGGGCTGGTGTCCGTGTACGGGCCCTTGTACTCGGGGGTCGTCTGCAGGTAGTCGATGACGAACGTCGGGCCGCCGTTGATGACGTCCTGGGCGAAGAAACGCTCAATGCCGTACTTGATGTCCTTGGACGTGATCGTGGACCCGTCCTCGAACTTCACGCCGCTCTTGAGCTTGTAGGTCCAGGTCTTCCCGCCGTCGGGGGACGTCGGGACCTCGGTCGCCAGGTCCGGCACGAGCTGGGCCGAGTTCGGCTTCGACTCGTAGGTCAGCAGCGTGCGGGCGATCCAGCGCTGCTGGTCCCAGCAGGACGCGTAATAGGTCCGCGCCGGGTCCCACGAGTCGCAGTCACCGGCCGACAGCGCGTTGAGCGTGCCGCCCTTCTTGGCCGAAGGGTAGAACAGCTGGTCCGTCGTCGTCGGCAGACCGGCGGCGGTCGAGCTGGTGGTGGTTGCTCCCGTGCCGCCGCCGCTGCTGCCGCCACAGGCGGCGAGGATCAAGCCGCCTGCCGCGACCAGCACGCCGGTCCTGATCCAGACCGAGTGTTTTCTCATCCGGTTCCCCTTCATTGTGCGAGCTGCCCCGGGATGGGCCGAGGATTGTCGGTGCGCACGGAGCCCGGCCCGCGCCGTTGCGGGAGGTTCCGGCCGTAGGGCGGGTACGGCGGATCTCGCCGCCCCGCCAGGTGGGTGGGCCTGCCACGCGCAGGTCCGTCGCGGCGTGCCGGCTGTCAGCCGCCGCCTCTGGGGTCGAAGGCGTCCCGCAGGGCATCGCCGAGCAGGTTGAACGCCAGCACGGTCAGGAAGATCGCCACGCCCGGCACCACCATGAACGTCGGGTCGACCCTGAACAGCCCGCTGGCGGCGGTTGAGAGCATGTCGCCCCACGACGAGGTCGGCGGCTTCACGCCCACGCCGAGGTAGGACAGCGCGGCCTCGAAGAGAATGTTCGTGGGGATCAGCAGGGTGGTGTAGACGAGGATCGGCGCGACCAGGTTCGGCAGCAGCTCCTGCGCCATGATCCGGACGGACCCGGCACCGGTCCCCCGGGCGGCCGCGACGAAGTCCTTCTCCTTGAGCGAGAGCACCTGGCCCCGGACGATCCGGCCGATGTAGGGCCAGCTGAAGAACCCGATGATGAACACGAGGATGAACAGCCGAAGTGTGTTGCCGTTCAGGCCGAACGCGCTGTCCGGGATGACGGCGACGATCGCGATCGCGAACAGCAGCAGCGGGAAGGCGAGCAGCAGGTCCATCAGTCGGGCGATCAGCCCTCCGACCCAGCCGCCGACGTAGCCGGAGATCAGCCCCATCACGGTGCCGAGAACCACCGAGAGCAGCGTCGCCAGCGAGGCGACCAGCAGCGAGATGCGGGCGCCGTACACGACCCGGGCGAAGACGTCGCGCCCGCTGAGCGGTTCGACGCCGAAGGGGTGGTGGATGGTCACGCCACCGAACGAGCCCGCGGGCATGGCCGTGTTCGGGTCGAGCAGCCCGTAGTTCGGCTCGTCCGGATTCGTCCCGACGATCGAGGTCAGCACGGGCGCGAAGATGGCGACGAGCACGACGAGGATGACGAAGGCGGCGCTGGCCAACGCGACCTTGTCCTTACGGAGCCGAGACCAGGCGATCCGCCAGAGCGAGCGGCCCGCGACCGGCTTGGTGTCCGCCGTTTCGAAGGCCCGCCCGGTGGGCTCCACCTGCAACGGGACCGCCACGAACCACCTCCAGGGCAGGCGAAAATACGCATTTCGCCTGAAGCAAGAACCTGTGGCACGGTAGCGTTCGCGCGGCCAGCTGGATAGCGGATGTTATGAAGTGCTGAGGAAACGTTGCGCGTTTGCCATACGATGACCGTTATGTAACAAATGGGTTACCTGGGAGAGAACGGCAGCCGCCGACCGCGAGCGCCCGGCACGACAGAGCAGCCCGTTTCCGTAACAATCGGACAGGCTGGTATCACGCCAGCCGAGCCGCCGAAGGGCGGCGACGAGGGCTCTGACCAGCAGTTCCAGCGACCCCGACCCACCAGCGGGAACCCGGCGTATCGCATCAACGGCAACACAACAAACCTCAAGGGTATTAACCGATCCGCGTGACGCAGCCGCCTGGAACGCGGCCGGCCGGTAAACGACGAAACGCCGCGCAAAGCGGGCAAAGTACCTGGAACGACGAAGGTCCGGGCCGCCAGACGCGGCCCGGACCTTCGGGGATTTCTCGATGCGCTCAGGCCGGCGGGCCGCTGCGCACGATCGCGGTGAACTCCTCCGCCACCAGGCTCGCGCCGCCCACCAGGCCGCCGTCGACGTCCGGCATGGTGAACAGCTCGGCCGCGCTCGCCGCCTTGACCGAGCCGCCGTAGAGCACCCGGATCCCGGCCGCGAGCTCCGCGTCGAACAGACCGGCCAGCCGCCCCCGGAGCGCGGCGCACATGTCCTGGGCGTCCTGCGCCGACGCGGTCCGGCCGGTGCCGATCGCCCAGACCGGCTCGTAGGCGATGACGACCGTCCGCGCCTGCGCCGGCTTCAGCCCGGCCAGCGAGCCCTCAAGCTGGGCGAGGCAGTGCTCGACGTGGTTGCCTGCGACTCGGACGTCCTCGTGCTCGCCGACGCAGACGATCGGCGTCAGCCCACTGCGGTAGGCGGCGGCGACCTTGGCCGCGACCTGCGCGTCGTCCTCGTGGTGGTCGGTCCGCCGCTCGGAGTGGCCGACGATCACGTAGCCGCAGCCGAGCTTCGCCAGCATCGGCCCGGACACGTCGCCCGTGTGCGCGCCGGAGTCGAACGGCGAGAGGTCCTGGGCGCCGTAGCCGATGGCGAGCTTGTCCCCGTCGATCGCGGTCTGCACGCTGCGCAGGTCGATGAAGGGCGGGAAGATGACCGTCTCGACGGTCTCCAGCTCGGCTGGCTTCAGGTCGTAGGCGATCTTCTGGACGAGCGCGATCGCCTCAAGATGGTTGAGGTTCATCTTCCAGTTGCCGGCCACCAGGGTCTGGCGGCCAGTTCCCTTGGACTTCCTGGCGACGGCGGGCTGTTTGCCCTGGCCAGGGGCCGGGCGCAGCGGAGTCATCGGTCAGACCTCCAACGCGGCGATGCCGGGCAGCGACTTGCCCTCGAGGAACTCCAGGCTCGCGCCGCCGCCGGTCGAGATGTGGCTGAACGACGACTCGGCGATGCCCAGGGTGCGCACCGCGGCGGCCGAGTCACCGCCGCCGACGACCGTGAAGGCCCCGCCGCCGGTGGTCTGGGCCGCGACCGCCTCCGCGACACCCTTCGTGCCGGCCGCGAACGGCGCCATCTCGAACACGCCCATCGGCCCGTTCCAGAAGATCGTCCCCGCGCCCGCCAGCCTGGCGGCGAACAGCTCCGTCGACGAGGGGCCGATGTCCAGGCCCAGCCAGCCGTCCCGGATCCCGGCGGCCGGCACGACGTCCGTGGCGGCGTCGGCGGCGAACCGGTCCGCGATCACCACGTCGGTCGGCAGCACGATCCGGTCGCCACCCTCGGCCAGCAGGTCCTTGCAGGTGTCGATCATCTCGCTCTCCAGCAGCGAGGCCCCGACGCCGTGGCCCTGCGCGGCCAGGAACGTGAAGCACATGCCGCCGCCGACCAGCAGCGCGTCGACCTTCGGCAGCAGCGCGCGGATCACCCCGAGCTTGTCGGAGACCTTCGAGCCGCCGAGCACCACCACATACGGCCGCCGGGCGTCACCGGCCAGTTTGCGCAGCACCTCCAGCTCGGCGAGCACCAGCCCGCCGGCCGCGTGCGGCAGCCGCTTGGGCACGTCGGCGACGCTGGCGTGCGCCCGGTGCACCGCGCCGAAGGCGTCCCCGACGTAGAACTCCGCGAGGGCCGCGAGGTCGTCGGCGAACGCGGCCCGCACCGCGGCGTCCTTGCTGGTTTCCCCCGGGTGGAACCGCAGGTTGTCCAGCAGCGCCACCTCGCCGTCGCCGAGCCCGGCCACGACGGAAGCGACCGCGTCACCGGCGATGTCGTTGGAGCCCTCGGTGCCGGTGAACGTGACCGGCTGGCCGAGGATCTCGGCGAGCCGGGCCGCCACCGGGGCCAGCGAGTACTTCTCGTCGTACTCACCCTTGGGCCGGCCGAGGTGCGAGCAGACCACCACTTTGGCGCCCCGCTCGGCCAGGGCCCTGATCGTGGGGGCGCTGGCCACGACCCGGCCGTCGTCGGTGATCCGCGGGCTGTCCCCGGACCGGTCCAGCGGCACGTTGAGGTCGCTGCGGACCAGCACCCGGTGCCCCGCGACCTGCAGGTCGTCGATCGTCCTCACTATTTCTCCTTGTTCGCGGCGTCCGGGCGCCGCCCTACGGCCCCAATCCTCGCTTCGCTCCGGTTGGGACCTCCGGGCGGCGTCCTCCGCCGCGAACGGGGCTTCGCTCCGCCGGGCCGGCCAGTCAGACCGCGTC
>NZ_JADWYX010000005.1:109742-128739 GCF_016786355.1 Frankia sp. AgB1.9 | reverse complement strand
CCCCGGGCGGGCCGGCGCGGGGGGGGTTGGGGGGCGCCCCGCCGGCCGGTTCGCGCGGGCTCCGGCGGTCCAATCGACGGATGTCCGATATTCGTGGCGCGACCTCGTTCCGCACACCACCAGCTATCCTCGAGAGAGCCGTAGATCCGGCAAGACGGCAGCCGGCGAGCTGGCTTGACCTGCTCGCTGACCTTCGGTCAGCTCGCCGAAGGCCGTCATGTTCCCCGGGGGACGACCCCCGGACCCCGCCATCGAGCTTCGCTCGACGAGTCGATCAGCCGGGTTAGCTGGGCACCCGATATTCGTACGCCCGCTATCTCGACGGCAGCCGACTATCCTCGGTAGAGCCGTAGATCGGTACGACGGCAGCCGACAGAGCCTGACCATGGCGGAGCTCGGCCGTTTCGTCATCTCTGAACGCTCATCGCGCTGCCTGCTGAGGAGTACGCCAGTGGCCATCACGCCCACCTCGAAGATCTGGATGAACGGTGAGTTCGTCGCCTGGGACGACGCCAAGATCCATGTCCTCACCCCGACGCTGCACTACGGCTGGGGGGTGTTCGAGGGCATCCGCGCGTACGAGACGCCGCACGGCAGCGCCGTCTTCCGCCTCTCCGACCACATCGCCCGGCTGTACCGCAGCGCCAAGATCTACATGATGGAGCCGGACTTCACCGAGGCGCAGTTCGTCCAGGCGGCCAAGGACACGGTCGTGGCGAACGACATCCAGTCCTGCTACCTGCGGCCGCTGATCTACCTCGGCTACGGCGAGATGGGCCTCAACCCGCTGCCGTCCAAGGTCGAGTCGATGATCGCGGTCTGGCCGTGGGGCGCCTACCTGGGTGAGGAGGCGCTGGAGAAGGGCTGCCGCGTCATCATCTCCAGCTGGCGGCGCAACGACGTCAACATCACCCCGCCGGCCGCGAAGGCCACCGGTCAGTACCTGAACTCGTCGCTCGCCAAGGTTGCCGCGATCAAGGCCGGCTACGACGAGGCGATCCTGACCAGCCCGACGGGCCACATCGCCGACGGGTCGGGGGAGAACGTCTTCATCGTCGCCGGTCGCACGCTGATCACCCCGCCGCTGACCGACGGCGCGCTCGGCGGCATCACCCGGGCGTCGGTCATGCAGATCGCGTCCGACCAGGGGTACGAGGTCGTCGAGAAGCACATCGTGCGCACCGACCTGTACCTGGCCGACGAGGCGTTCTTCACCGGCACCGCGGCCGAGATCGTGCCGATCGCCGAGGTCGACGACCGTCCCGTCGGCGCCGGCCGCCCCGGCCCGGTCACCAAGGAGATCGCCGAGATCTTCCACCAGGCCACCACCGGCCAGCTCGACCGCTACAAGACCTGGAACGAGTTCGTCGCCGATTAGGGTCGGCGCCTACTCGCGAACGCGCCCTCGGCCTTCGGGTCGGGGGCGCGTTCGCGTTGGGGTGCGGTGTTCCGGCGCGCCCGGGGAGCGGGGGTCTCGCCAGATCGCCGATCGAGGTTTACCTTGCTCCCAGTAGGGGTTTCACAAGCGCACAAGCGCCAGAGGCCCTCAGCGGTCCGTGCCGACGGATCGCGGAGGGAGGACCAGTCGACTGCTGACCCTGGTCACCCGGCCGGCCCTCCCACGTCCCGACGGGAGGCTGTCATGCGGGTTTCGGACGGAATGAGCGCTCTGGTCCTGATTATCGGTCCGGGCCACACCCTTCGCCAGGCGGCCCGGCTGATGGCCGGGCGCGGCTGCGGCGCCGCGGTGGTGCTGGACACGGACGGCGCGGGCTACGGGATTCTGACCGAGCGGGACCTTCTGCTGGCGTTGGCCGCGGGCAAGGACCCCGATGTCGAGATCGCCGCGGACCACCTCACCCGCGACCTCGTCTTCGCCGACCCGGAATGGTCGTTGGACACGGCCGCCGACGCGATGCTGCGCGGCGGATTCCGGCATCTCGTCGTCACGGAGGGTGGCATCGTCGCCGGTGTCCTGTCGATGCGCGACGTGGTTCGTTGCTGGAACCAGCAGCGCGTGAGTGCCTGACGACGCCAGGTGTGGTTCGTTCCTGCCGGTTCGGGTAGGCGGCCCGACGGCGGACAGGCCAGCAGATTCGGGCTCACAGGTGTCAGACAGCCGATTCCTAGTGTTCTGCGTGATGTAAGCGGCAACGACCCGGCGAAAGCCGCTAACGTCTCGACCATGCTCGACGACGACGAGGCGGTGGCGCTGCTCCGGGCGACCACGCTGCTCAAGGAACTCGACGAGGAGGACCTGCGGCGGCTCGCCGCCCGCGCCGTAACGCGTCGTTACCGGCGCGGCCAGGTCGTCTTCACCGAGGGGGAGCCCGCGGACACCCTGCTTGTGGTGGCCCAGGGCCGGCTGAAGGTGCTCACCAAGGCCGATGACGGACGTGACCATGTACTGAACATCCACGGACCACGAGAAACGATCGGCGAGCTGAACATCGTCGAGCCGGGGACGAGGTCGGCGAGCGTCGAGGCGCTCGAACCGAGCACGGCGCTCGTGCTCGACCGGACCGCCGTCTGGGAACTGGTGAAGGAACGGCCGGCGGTCGCCGAGCAGCTCATCCGCGCGCTCGTCGCGCACGTGCGCCGGCTCACGGGGGCGAACGCCGACCTGGTGTTCCTGGACCTGCCCCGCCGAGTGGCCAAGCTGCTGCTCCTGCGGGCCCGCGAGGCCAGCCGGCCGGTGATCGAGCTCGGTCTCACCCAGACCGAGATCGCGTCGCTGCTCGGTGGTTCCCGGCAGTCGGTGAACCAGGCGCTACGGGAGTTCGAACGCCGCAGCTGGATCCTTTCCGAGGGTCAGACGATCACCATCCTGCAGCTCGACCGGCTTCGCCGCTTCGCCGGCGACTAGGCCCGCCGTTGGCCCCGCAGGGAAGAGGGGGCGACCTCGGACACAAGCCCCGGCGTATCAACCGTGTTACGAAGTAAAGTTGATAGCCGGCGGTGAACCC
Organism: Frankia sp. AgB1.9; assembly: GCF_016786355.1. Taxonomy (GTDB): domain Bacteria; phylum Actinomycetota; class Actinomycetes; order Frankiales; family Frankiaceae; genus Pseudofrankia. Next base: position 125,773 of record NZ_JADWYX010000005.1, on the reverse strand, counting down.
GTCTTCGTCGCGCGTTCCGGCCACGCAACCCCGGTCGGCCGGACGCGTGACGACCCCGGGGATCGGGCTTCGGCCGCGCGCCGGCCCAGCGCCGTACCGTGGTAGTCGTCGGTGGGCGCGAACGGCACACCGGCCGTTCGCGGCAGCGCCAGGGCGCGCCGCCTGACTCCCGTTCCACCGGATGCCAGTCCGGGGGAGTGACCGCGGGCCGCGGCGCAGGTCTTGTTTCGCCTTCGGCGGTCCGATACCTCGGTGACGCACTGCCGCGGCGCGGCCCGACGCGCCGAGCGGTGCGCGCGACGTTGAGAGGCTAGAGCTGTGCCGCCATACGACCCCGAGTCCCTGCACATCTACGACACGACTCTGCGGGACGGCACGCAGCAGGAGGGCCTGTCGCTTTCCGTCGCCGACAAGCTCGCGGTCGCCCGCCATCTGGACGACCTCGGGGTCGGTTTCATCGAGGGCGGCTGGCCCGGCTCCAATCCGAAGGACGCCGAGTTCTTCCGCCGCGCCCGGACCGAGCTGAACCTGCGCGCGGCCAAGCTCGCCGCGTTCGGCTCGACCCGCCGGGCCAGCAGGACCGCCGCTGACGACCCGCAGGTCGCCGCGCTGCGCGAGGCGGGGACGCCCGTCGTCTGCCTGGTCGCCAAGTCCGACCGCAGGCACGTCGAACGGGCGCTGCGCACCACGCTGGCCGAGAACCTGGCGATGATCCGCGACACCGTCGAGCACCTGCGTGCCGAGGGCAAGCGGGTGTTCGTCGACGCCGAGCACTTCTTCGACGGCTACCGCGTCGACGAGGCGTATGGCCTTGAAGTCGTGCGGACCGCGGCCGAGGCGGGCGCCGAGGTGGTCGTCCTGTGCGACACCAACGGCGGCATGCTGCCCACCCAGATCGGCGACACCGTGCGGGCCGTGCTCGACGCCTCCGGTGCCCGCCTGGGCATCCACTGCCACGACGACTCCGGCTGCGCGGTCGCCAACAGCCTGGTCGCGGTCCAGGCCGGCGTCACGCACGTCCAGGGCGCGGCCAACGGCTACGGCGAGCGCTGCGGCAACGCGAACCTGTTCACCGTCGTCGCCGGCCTGGAGACCAAGCTGGCCACCCCGGTGCTGCCGGCCGGCCGGCTGCGCGAGCTGGTCCGGGTCTCGCACGCGATCGACGAGCTGACCAACTCGACGCCGGACACCCACCGGCCGTACGTCGGTGCCAGCGCGTTCGCGCACAAGGGCGGCCTGCACGCCAGCGCGGTGAAGATCGATCCGGACATGTACCAGCACATCGACCCGGCCGTGGTCGGCAACGACATGCGGATGCTGGTGTCGGAGCTCGCCGGCCGGGCCACCATCGAGCTCAAGGGGCGCGAGTTCGGCCTCGACCTCTCCGACGAGAAGGAGGCCCTCGGCCGCATCGTCGAGCTGGTCAAGGAGCGCGAGGCCAGCGGCTTCGCCTACGAGGCGGCCGAGGCGAGCTTCGAGCTGCTGCTGCGCGACGAGGTCTACGGCCCCGAGCGGTACTTCACGCTGGACAGCTGGCGGGTGATCGTGGAGCAGCGCCCCGACGGCGAGGTCGTCAGCGAGGCGACCGTGAAACTCGAGACCCGCGGCGAGCGGCACGTCTCCACCGCCGAGGGGAACGGCCCGGTCAACGCGCTCGACAAGGCCCTGCGCGAGGCGCTGGCCAAGGCCTACCCGGGCCTCAAGGCCGTCGACCTGACCGACTTCAAGGTGCGCATCCTGGACGGGCAGGAGGGCTCCGGCGCCATCACCCGGGTGCTGGTCGAGACCTCCGACGGCCAGACCCGCTGGGACACCATCGGCGTCGACGAGAACATCATCGCCGCCTCGTGGCAGGCGCTGCAGGACGCCGTCACCTACGGCCTGCGCCGCCAGAACGAGGTGCCCGACCCCGACGCCGTCTGACCTCGTCGGCCGTGGGGATGTCGGCCGTGGGGATGTCGGCCGTGGGGATGTCGGCCGTGGGGATGTCGGCCGTGGAGATCGGTTCGAACACCGGAGCCACTGAGGTTACGGTCCGTCCGTCCGTGTTAACGGGGGGTGCGGAGGTCGTGATGTTCCTGCAGGTGATCCAGGGAAGAGTGCCGGACCGGACCGCGATGCGGGCCCAGCACGAGAAGTGGGCGGCGCAGATCGGGGCGGACGCCGCCGGCTGGCTCGGTTCGACCGCGGGCATCACGGAGGACGACCGGTTCATCTGCCTGAGCCGGTTCAGCTCCGTCGAGGCCCTCGCCCGGCTGGCCGCACGCAGCGACCAGCGGGAGTGGTGGGGCCACACCGAGCGGCTCTTCCTCGGCCCGGTCGTCCGGTCGGAGTTCCTCGACGTCGCCGTCATGCTCGAAGACGGGACCGACAGCGCCGGCTTCGTGCAGATCATCCAGGGCCGGGCCGCCGACGCCGGGCGGCTGCACACGCTGGAGAAGGAGCTGCTGCGCTACCTGCCGGACGGTCGACCGGACATCGTCGGCGGTCTCGCCGCGACCGGCCCGGACGGCCGGTTCGTCCGGGCGTTCTTCTTCAGCTCCGAGGAGCTGGCCCGCGCCGGCGAGCACGGCGAGCAGCTCCCGGAGCTCGAGGAGATCCTCTTCGAGCTGCGTTCGCTGACCGGCGAGCCGACGTACCACGACCTGCGCCACCCGTGGTTCGCCTCCCCGCGGCAGCCGGGCCGGGACCGCGAGGACTCCCGCTCCGCCGCCGCCACCCGGCCGACGGCCGACAAGGCCGGCACGCGGCCCTGGAGCGCGGCCGACCAACGGACGACGACCCCTCGCTGACGCGGGGCGGGGTGCTGGGGCGGCGGGGTGCTGGGGCGGCAGGGTGTTGGGCTGGCGGGGTGTTGGGTCACGGGTGCTGGGGCCGCGGGATGCGACGGCCCCAGCACCGCGCCGGGAGCCCCGGAGGACTGGCTCAGTCCTCCGGAATCTCCTCCCACCACTGGCACCACCAGTCGCCGCCGACCAGGACCCGCAGCTTGGGGTGCCAGCAGTAGGTGATGTCCTTGTCGGTGTCGAGGTAGTACAGGCAGTTGTCACACCGCTCGTCACCGTTCGGCTTGCCGCGCAGGATCGCGTCCTCCGCCAGGTGACCGAGCTTGACGCTCAGCTCCTCGTCGATCGGCTTGGGCTCCGGTGCGCCCACGTCGTAGACGGCCTCGGTCATGCCGCTCCTTCTGCTCCTAGATCCTGCGGTCGGCCCCCGTCCGCCGGTCGCGTCCCCAGAGTCAGCTGACCTGGACTTCGTACCTGTCATCACGCGCCGTCGGAACTGTTCCAGATTCTCTGCTACCCCACCGCCGGCGGAGCAGCGGCCCGGGGTACGACCTGCTCACACCGAGCGGGCGCGTGCGGCGGCCGCCCGATGGTCCATGGCATGTCAGGCGACGCGCGGCGTCCGCCCCACAACGCAACCCAGCCAAGATCCCAACCCCTGACCGGCGCGGCCCACGGATTTCAGGCCACGAGACGTTAGGCGTTGGGAGGGCGCCCTGGGCGCCCGACAGGCAAGGTGGCCGGCGGGCGCTAAGCGCCCGTTCCGGCCACCTTGCCATACGGTCGCTGGGTGCGTATCGCGAGGTTTACAGACGGTTCGGAGCCGGCCTTCGGCGTGGTCGAGGGCTCGGTCGAACGCGGTGAGGCGACGGTCGCCGCCCTGACTCCGCATCCGTTCGGGCCCTTCCAGTTCACCGGCGCCCGCCGCCCGCTCGGCGAGGTGCGGCTGCTGGCGCCCGTGCTGCCCAGCAAGGTGCTGGCCGTCGGGAAGAACTACGCCGACCACGTCAAGGAGATGGGCGGCGACGCCCCGCCGGACAAGCCGATCCTCTTTCTCAAGCCGTCCACCGCGGTCGTCGGCCCCGGCGACCCGATCGTGCACCCCGACCCGACCAGCCGCATGGACTACGAGGGCGAGCTGGCCATCGTCATCGGCCGGCTGTGCCGGGATGTCCCCGAAGAACGGGCGATGTCGGTCGTCCTCGGCTTCACCTGCGCGAACGACGTCACCATGCGCGAGCAGCAGGCCAGCGACGGCCAGTGGACCCGGGCGAAGGGCCATGACAGCCACTGCCCGCTCGGGCCGTGGATCGAGACCGACCTCAACGCCGCGAACGCCGGCCTGCGCACCACGCTCGACGGCGAAATCCGCCAGAGCTCGACCACAGCGCATCTCATCCACGGCATCCCGAAGCTGATCGCCTACATGTCGGCGGCGATGACCCTGCTACCCGGCGACGTGCTGCTCACCGGCACCCCGGCCGGCGTCGGCCCGATGCGCCCCGGTCAGACCGTCGCCGTGACCGTCGACGGCATCGGCACGCTGACCAATCCGGTCACGGCCCGCTGAGTCGGACGCGTGGCCGGGATACCTTTCGCGCCGGCGAGCTATCCCTGTGCTGACGGCATCCCGGGCGGCTACCTGCCCCTCGGGATGCTGTACAGTAGGCAACGCCCGAGAGGGCGTCGATGGGGTATGGGGTAATTGGCAGCCCAACGGATTCTGGTTCCGTTAGTCTAGGTTCGAGTCCTGGTACCCCAGCGAGCATCCTGTTCGCTGGCCGTTCCGGCAGCTTCCCGGGGATTTGATGTCCTCCCGGGGGGCGACCCCCGGAGCCCCCGGTGTCGCGCTTCGCGCGACCGGGGCGGTTGTGTGGGATTGGGTTGCGGCTACTGGGTCTTCCTGCTGGTTGGCCGGTCGCCGGGGATGTCGTGTATGGTACGAAGCGCCTCCGGGTGGGTGACCGGCCGGAGGTTGCTAAGGTAAGGCAAGACAATTGAAGATTGGGAAGTTCCTGGCCCCATCGTCTAGCGGCCTAGGACGCCGCCCTCTCAAGGCGGTAGCACGGGTTCGAATCCCGTTGGGGCTACGCACAATCATTTAGCACCCTCTTCGGAGGGTGCTATTTTGCGTTGTCCGACGCTGATTCCGCGCCCCGTCCGGCGGCGCCGCAATGGGGACGCCGCGGCTGACGTCCCGATAGGCGTGTAGGCGAGGCGGCCAGTGCCGCGCCCGCCGAGGCCAGCCCGGCGCCTTGATCGCTGTTTCGGCGTGCTCCCGCGTGGTCTTGATCGCTGTTTTGGCCCTGGGGTGGTCGTGACGATGGCGTTTCTACGACCATCTCAGGGCTGAGACGGCGATCAAGACCGGTGCGGTGCCCCTCGAACCGTGCGTCTCGTTGGCCGGCAGGGGTCCGCCGGGGCCGAGACGGCGATTAAGGAAGGCCAGGAACGGGCGGCGCGAGCCGGCCGGAAGGACTAGCGGACGACCGAGAGCCGGGGCAGCGACGCGGGGTGCCGGGCGATGGAGCACGCCCGGCAGTGGCACGAGGCCGGGCCGCCGTGGCCGTGGATCTCGTCGACCTCCGTGGCGGCCGTGGCCGAGGTCACCAGGCGCAGGTGCGCGCGGGCCACCTGCACCGACGGCTCAGCCGGGGCCGGCAGCGTGACCGCCACGGGCGCGGCCTCGACGGCCGGGCACGGAGTGATCGCGGGACCGGGGTGAGACGACAGCCGTGCCGGGACCGACGCGAGGGTCAGAGCGACTTGGGGCACAGCGTCCTCCTCGTGGGGCAATGACCTGGCGGTGCGGATCTGTGGTGCGGCTGGTCCTATCCCACCGGCTCGGGCCGGGCTGGTGGCCCGGACGTCGCCCGGCTGACTCAGATGCGCCAACCGGACCGGTGGAAGCGGGGCTTCCCTGGGGTGCCGCCGCGGACCACACTGTCTCGGTGGTCGCGTTTCGGCGCCATCCTCCGTCCAGCCCGTTCCGTACTGGTCCTCAGTGGCTAGTCAAAGGTGGGCACTGGCGTCATCCGACACCACCCTTGACAACCATGGCGGGTTCCGGTCGTCCCGGTAGAAACTTGCGCGGATGTCCGCCGCCGGTCCCCCCTTCGGAGAGCGGGCGCGTCGCCGTCATGAACGCGCGCGCGCCGCGCGGACCCGGCATGTCACCGGACACCCCCGCCGCAGCGTCGCCGACCGGCGGTCCGCGGACCCGACGAGCCAGTCCACCGGCGGGAGCCTTTCCGGCCGGGCCAGTGGCTGGGTCTCCAGCCTCGTCCCGCACGGGCACCGGCTCACCCTCGAGGACTGGAACGCGCGCCACCGCCTGCTGAAGTGGGTCCTGGCGCTGCACCTGCCGGTCATCGTCGGCTACGCCCAGCTGCACCACTTCGACACCATGCACGGCATCGCGGCCGCGAGCCCGTCGATCCTGCTGTTCGGCGCGGCGGCGCTGCCCGGTCTGCGGCGGGTGCGGGCGCTGGCGGCGAGCCTCGGGCTGCTGTGCTGCTCGGTCGTGTTCGTCCACCTGTCGGACGGCCTCGGCCCGATGTACTTCCATTTCTTCGTCGTGGTCGCGCTGATCGCCCTGTACGAGGACTGGTCGGTCTACGCGCTGGCGATCGGGTTCGTGTTCGTCGCGAACCTGGCGATGCGCTACCTGGTCAGCCCCGGGGCGCTGACCGACTACGCCCGGCACAGCGCGCTGATGCTGGCCGCGATGCACGCCGCCTTCATCGTGGCCCTTGCCGGGGCCCAGGTGGTCTTCTGGCGCTACAACCAGCAGGAGCGCAGTAGAACCGAGCGCTACCGTCACCAGCTCTATGAGGGCCAGCAGAGCCTGATGGCGCGGCTGGAGGAGACCGACCGGATTCGCACCGACCTGGTCGCCACCGTCTCGCACGAGTTCCGGACCCCGCTGGCCGGCATCCGGGGCAACCTGCTGACCCTGCGGCGCCGACGCCACCGGATGTCAGAGGCCCAGGTGGACGACATGCTCGACCTGGCGCTCGGCTCGTCGGAGCGGCTGTCCCGGCTGCTGGAGAACATGCTCACGGCGGCGACGGCGACCGGCATCGACGACACGACGGTCTCCGACCTGCCCGAGGTGGTGTACGAGGCCCTCGGGAGCCTGCGCAACGCCGCCCTGGTGAACGCCGTCACCGTCGACCTGCCGGACCACCTGCCGGTCCGGATGTCGCGCGAGGCGCTGCACCAGGTCGTCGCGAACCTGGTCGACAACGCGCTGGTGCACTCCTGGCCGGGCGCCCCGGTGCGGCTGATCGCCGGCCGGGTCGGCGACGAGGTGGTGCTGCGGGTGCGCAACCCGGGGCCGGACCTCGACAAGGAGACCATCGCCCGGCTGTTCGAGCCGTTCACCCAGCGAGACGGTTCGGCGACCAGGCCCACAGACGGGGCCGGGATGGGCCTGTACGTGGTGCGCCGGCTGGTCGAGGTGCACGGCGGCCGGCTGCGGATGACCTCGGATGGCGGCGAGATCAACGTCGAGGTCGACATGTGGGCGGCCGAGCTGCCGCTGCCGACCGCCGACCCGACCATGCTGCCGCGGCTGCCCGACCTGCCGCGGCTGCGGGCCGAGGGCCTGGTCGAGCGTGAGCCCTTCATCCCCGCCCCGAGCATCCCGCCGCTGGCGGTTCGCCGGCCTCGCTGGGACCAGCCCGGTCGTGGCTACCCCAACGCCGACGAGGCCGACCTGACGGGCCTCGGGGGTTCTGGCCTCGGGGGAGCGGGCCTGGGCGGCCCGCGTGGCCGCGCCTCCGCCTGGCCGGCCGACGACCTCCCGCTCGACCGCTCCGGCTGACCGTCGGCCCTGACCGCCGGTGCCGGGCGCCTCGCCAAGCCGCGGTCGCGCCAAGCGGCTGTCGTGCTTTCCTCGGTCGCGCTATTCCTCGGTACCGGCCCCGGTCAGGCTGGGCTCGCCCTCCTTGCGGGCGACGACGCGGTAGACGTTCGCCCGCCGGCCGGTGAGGAGATAGGGGAGCATCACCGCGTCCGCGAGGGCCGCCAGCGGGAACAGCGGCGCCGTCGCGGCCATGGCACCGATTCGGCGGGCCCGCCGCCAGGCGGTGGCCTCGTAGGGCAGCCAGGGCAGCGTCGGGTTCGGCTGCAGCTTCTGGGTCAGGTAGTAGACCGCGCTGGTCGCGTCGCCGAAGATGTGCGCCGGCCCGAACTCCACCTTCACGGTGCGCAGGCCGCGCGCGGCCAGCGCCTCGACGAGCTCGTCCGGCGAGATGAGGTGAAGGTGCTGGGGCGGGCACAGTCCGACCCAGAAACCCCGGAAGAGCGCGAAGGACGGGCCGTGCGCATGCGGCACCTCGATGAGGAGGTGGCCGGCCGGGGGCAGGGCCGCGGCCGCCGCGTCCAGCTCCCGGCCCGGGTCGAGCGTGTGCTCCAGATAGTGGAACATGCTGATCACGTCGTACCGCCCGGCGATCTCGCGGCCCAGGTCGGGGAACATCTGCCGGTAGGCGTGCCGGACCCAGCCGCGGCGCGCCGCCTCGGCGATGCCGTCACCCTGGTCGACCGCGTCGAACCGTACGTTCGGTAGCAGCCCGCCCGCGACCAGGCAGAAGTGGCCGTGACCACCGCCCACGTCGAGCCAGCTGGTGGCCCCCGCTTCGGCCGGCAGCAGCTTGGCCCGGGACCGGTAACCGAAGTCGGAGGCGGCGAACATCCCCTCGGCCTGGTCCGCGTTCAACCCGTCGTAGAAGTCGCGGTAGTAGAAGTCGAGGCCGGCCGGGCTCAGACACGGGTTGAGGAAGATGTGCGCGCAGGCGTCGCACTGGTCGTAGGTGAACCGGCCGGGCTTGCGCAGGATGACGTCGGCGGCGCTGGTCCGTGTCTCCAGCGCGGTCGAGCCGCACCAGGGGCAGCGGTCCCGTCGCTGCTCGAAGTGCTTGGCCGTCTCGGTGGAGATCTCCGCCTGGTATTCGGCCCGGCGCCGCCGCGCCTCGGGGTCGGGTGCGGTGGCGCGTGTCCGGCGCGTCCGGGCCGCCTCGACGGTGAAGGCCGGCCAGGACGCCAGCCGGCGGGCCGACGTGGCGAACACGTTCCGCGAGCCCGGCGAGACTCGTCCGGCGGCGACCGCGGCCGGCTGTAACGCGGACAGTGCCAGTGCCAGCAGGCCCCACCCTGGGGTCGTCACGCACGCCGCGGTGACCGCGGCTGTCCGGACGACCGGGAGGTACGTGATTCCCTGGTAGGGGTGCCGGTAGCCCGCGGCCCGCATCCGGACGCGATCCGCGCCACCGCGGCCCGCGGCCTTCAGCCCTGGCGCGATGGCCAGGCCGGTGGTGGCGGGCGCGTACTGCTTGAGGCATCTGATGATCTTCAGCAGCTCGACGGCGGCGTAGTCCTCGCGTTCGTCGACGCCCGCCCGGGCGAGCACCGAACGGTCGACGAGCAGCGCCTGGCCCGCTCCCTGGCCGGCGGCGAACCGGTCTGTCCGGTACCTGGCCACGTGGACCGTCCGGGCAAGGTCGAGCAGCCGCTCCGGCGGGAGGTCCGCGGGCACGAGGTCGAGGACGTCGAGCCCTTCCCTGCGGGCGTGGGCACTGGCGGCGCGGCGGGCCTCGCCCGACAGCAGGACGTCAGCGGCGACGAGGAAGGCATGGGACGTGGCCACGGTTTCGGTGCTCGGAGCTGTCCGGTCCAGGCCGTGGAGGCGCCTGCGCAGCCGGGCTCCGTTCGCTAAGACCAGCGCCCCTGTCGTGATCGCGAACCAACCGCGCACGAGATCCTCCTCCTGAGGCCTTCCTGTCACGGTTGGTGCCTGAACGCCGAATGCCCGTCCCGGGAACCCGGGACGGGCATTCGATCATGCCCCGGCCTGCCGGGGCGGTTAGCTGCTGGGGGCCGTCGGGGACGGTGGTGGCGGGCTGGGCTCGCAGGTGTAGTTGATGGAGACCGAGCTGCCCTTGAGGGCCCGGCCACCGGTCGGCGACTGGGACGTCACCGGGTCGTAGCCGTAGTCGCAGCTCCACGAGCCGTTGAGCCAGACGCTGAAGCCCCTGCCCTCCAGGGTCGACTTCGCGGCGGGCGGACTCATGCCGACCACGTTCGGCACCGTCGGGCATTCGCCGGCGGTCGTGCCGGAGATCGCGCTCGCCTTGTCCTGCGTGCTGCCGCCCGCCGGGCTCTGGCTCAGCACCTGGCCGACCGAGACGCTCGGGTCCGTGCACTTCGCGGTCCACGACGGCGTGCTGGTGAACCCGGCGTTGGCGAAGTCCTGCGCGGCGGCGTTCTGGTCCTCACCGACGACGTTGGGAACGGTCGCGGTGGACGGCGTGGCCGGCGTCGTCGTGGCAGGCGGCGCGTTGCCGGTGCTGCTCCCGCTGGACGGGCTCTGGCCCTTCGTCTGAGTCGGCCCGGGCTTGACCGTCACTGGCTTGCCGCTGATCATCGTCGTGTACGCGGCGGTGGCCGTCGGGTCGACCAGGTTGCCGGAGTTGTCGGTGTACAGCGTCGGAGTCGTTCTGACCCCCGCGGCGCCGCTGGTCAGCGTGGTGTCGCTGCCCGAGGACGACGGCGAGCTGCCGCCGGAGGACGCCAGGGCCCAGCCACCGGCCGCGGCGATGAGGGCTACGACAAGGCCGGCGCCGGCGGCGATCCGCAGCCGTTGCCGGTTGTCGCGTACCGGGGGGCGACCGCCGGAGCTGGGTGCGGGCTGCCGGTTGGCCGGGATCGCCGAGATGATCGTGTTGCGGTTCGCCTGGACCGCGCCGGACCGGCTCGGGACCCGGACGGGGCCGCCGTCGGTCGGCGGGTCGTCGTAGTCGTCCTCGTCGTCCCAGCCACGGGGGCCGCCGGCCGTCGGGCCGAGCCGGGTCGCGTCGTCGTCCCAGCCGCCCCGAGGCCCACTCGGGCCACCGGCCGTCGGCCCGAGCCGGGTCGCGGCGTCGTCCCAGTGGCCACCCTGCGGCCCGCTCGAACCGGGGATGGGTACCATGCCGGTCGCCGCCTCGTCGTCCCAGTCGTCATAACCGCCAGGCCCGTGACCACCGCCGGGGCCATAGCCCCCACCGGGGCCGGCGTGCGCCGCCTTCGTCGTGCTGATCGCGCCGACCCCGGCCGCGGCGCCGACGCCGGCCAGCGGTCGGCCGCCGCCGACGGTGTCGCCCGTCGGGGCGCCGTCGTCCACCCGGGGCTTGGCGCTGGCGCGCTCCCAGGTGTCCTCGTCACGGGGTGCCCGCGGTCGCAGGTCACCAGACCGGGCCAGTGCGCTCTCCAGGGCGCGCGCCGCCTCGGCCGCGCTCGGTGGCCGGCGGGCGGGCGTCTTCTCGAGCATCGAGGCCAGCACGTCCCACACCGGCCGGGGCACGCCCTTGATGGGCAGCGGCGCCTCTTCGAGATGAGCGCGCAGCATGTCGGTCGGGCTCACCTCGTCGAACGGCGGCGCCCCGGCGAGCATCTCGTACAGGACGATGCCGGCCGAGTAGATGTCCACCGCCGGGGTCGGCTGGGCGCCGGTACCGAGCTCGGGCGCCATGTAGAGCGGCGTGCCGATCGGCCCCGTGAGCTGGGCCCGGCCGCGGGACAGGGTGTCCACCATCCGGGCGATGCCGAAGTCGGTGAGCCGGACGGCGGGCCCGTTGCCCTGTCGCTCGTCGAGCAGGACGTTCTCAGGCTTGACGTCACGGTGCACGACGCCCGCGCCGTGCACGGTGTCGAGTGCCCGCAGGACGTGGGTGATGATCTGCACGGCCTGCTCGACCGGCAGCGGCGCGGAGTGGCGCAGGTACTCGCGCAGGTCGGTGCCGTCGACGAGCTCCATCACGATTGCGAGCGCGTCCCGCTCGTTGACCAGGTCGAGGACACGAACCAGCTCCGGGCTGTTGATGTCGTAGAGGATCTGCCATTCACGCAGAAACCTGTCGACGACAACACGGTCATCGGCGAACTCTGGCCGCAGCATCTTGACCGCTACGTCAGCGCCGTCGTCGCGGCGGGTGGCCCGCCACACTTCGCCAGTGGTGCCCTGCCCGAGCAGCTCGTGCAGGACATACCGCGAGCCGAGTGTGCGCACTGAACCGACTCCCCCTCTTCACGCCACCCCGGGGGAGGCGGGTAATGGCCACGACGGCGACACCGCGGCGGGGTGCGCGGCCAGCCCTGTCACGATCATTCCCGGGCCACCAGCCCGACCCCCCGAACGGTGGCCCGTGCGGTCCGCGGCGGCCCACGGGTACCCCCTGCCGCCCGACGGCCGTCTCGGCGACCCGTATCGGGACTACTGGGTATCGCCAAGACCGACACATAAAGGCTACGCTTTCGCGTCCTTCGATAGTCCGTCGGGGGTGGTCCCGGGTGCCAACGATGTGCTGCCGGTGGCCCTTTTCGTAGCGTGAGGGTTGTTCGTCGCGGAATAGCCGGCGATGGTCGACAGCCGGTCGGCGGCCGCCGCGACGGTGGCCCCGAACAGCTCGCCGGGGGAGCGGGTGAGCCGCCCGTCGGGTCCGGACATCGACAGTGCGGCGACCACCGCGCCGGCCGCGTCGCGTACCGGCGCCGACACCGAGGCGAGGCCCGCCTCCCGCTCGCCGGCGCTCTGCGCCCAGCCACGTGCGCGCACGCCTGCCAGCACCTCTGCGCCAAAAGCCGGGTCGACGGGAGCTCCCGTCCCGACGCCGGTCCGCCCGGGCAGAGCGGCGGGCGGCCGGGAGCTCGCCGGGCCCTCCTCGGGGGCCGCGAACGCGAGCAGGACCTGGGCGCCCGAACCGGCCGTCATCGGCAGGATCGCGCCGACCGGCACGGTGTCCCGCAGGCCGCTGCCATGCTCGGCCGCCGCGACGCAGACCCGCTCCGCCCCCCGGCGAACGTAGAGCTGGGTGCTCTCCCCGGTGCTGTCCCGTAGCTCGGCCAGCACTTCGGGCGCGGCCTGCAGCAGCCGCCAGGGCAGCGGCCACAGCGCGGCGACCGCCGAGCCGGCGGCGAGCCGTGGCCCGGCGACGAAGCGTCCGGCGCCGTCCCGGGCGACCAGCCGGTGCGTCTCCAGGGCCACGGCGAGCCGGTGCGCGGTGGCCCTGGAGAGCCGGGTGCGGGTGACGAGCTCGCCGAGCGAGGCCGGGCCCTCCTCGACGGCCGCGAGCACCAGCGCCGCCTTGTCCAGCACGCCGACACCGCTGCTCGCCCCGGCGGCGTCCGGGCCGGGGGAGGGGTTACGCTGTTCCATAAGTTGATACTGCCATCTCAAGTAATGAGATGCACGCGAACTACCACAGGGAGGAGTGGCGCGATGACCCTGAAGGGCGAGGGGCGCACACTCGCGGAGAAGGTGTGGGACGCGCACGTAGTGCGCCGTGCCGACGGCGAGCCGGATCTGCTCTACATCGACCTGCACCTGGTGCACGAGGTCACCTCGCCGCAGGCGTTCGAGGCGCTGCGGCTGGCCGGCCGGTCGGTACGCCGGCCGGACCTGACCATCGCGACCGAGGACCACAACGTCCCGACCACCGACACCCTGCTGCCGATCGCGGACCCGGTCTCGCGCGCCCAGGTCGAGGCGCTGCGCAAGAACTGCGCCGACTTCGGCGTCCGCCTGCACCCGATGAACGACCCGGGCCAGGGCATCGTGCACGTGGTCGGGCCGCAGCTCGGGCTGACCCAGCCGGGCCTGACGGTCGTCTGTGGTGACAGCCACACGGCCACCCACGGCGCCTTCGGCGCGCTCGCCTTCGGCATCGGCACCAGCCAGGTCGAGCACGTGCTGGCCACCCAGACCCTGCCGCAGACGCGGCCGAAGACGATGGCGATCACCGTCGACGGCGCGCTGCCGGACGGAGTCACGGCCAAGGACCTCATCCTCGCGGTAATCGCCGAGATCGGCACCGGTGGCGGCCAGGGCTATGTCCTGGAGTACCGGGGCGAGGCCGTCCGGGCGCTGTCGATGGAAGGCCGCATGACGGTCTGCAACATGTCCATCGAGGCGGGCGCGCGGGCCGGCATGATCGCGCCGGACGAGATCACGTTCGAGTACCTGAAGGGCCGCCCGCACGCGCCGACGGGGGCCGACTGGGACGCGGCGGTCGCCTACTGGAAGACGCTGGCGACCGACGAGGACGCCGTCTTCGACCGCGAGGTCGTCATCGACGCGGCCAGCCTGAGCCCGTTCGTCACCTGGGGCACCAACCCGGGCCAGGGCTCCCCGCTGTCGGCCGCCGTGCCGGACCCGGCGTCGTTCGCCGACGCGGGCGAGCGGGCCGCCGCCGAGCGGGCGCTGACCTACATGGGCCTGACCGCCGGCACCCCGCTGCGCGACGTCCCGGTCGACACGGTGTTCATCGGCTCCTGCACCAACGGCCGGCTGTCCGACCTGCGGGCCGCCGCCGACATCCTGCGCGGCCGGGCCGTCGCCGACGGCGTACGCGTGCTGGTCGTGCCCGGGTCGATGCAGGTCAAGGCGGACGCCGAGGCCGAGGGCCTCGACGAGGTGTTCCGGGTCGCGGGGGCCGAGTGGCGCAGCGCCGGCTGCTCGATGTGCCTCGGGATGAACCCGGACACGCTCAAGCCCGGGGAGCGCAGCGCGTCCACGTCGAACCGCAACTTCGAGGGACGCCAGGGCCAGGGCGGCCGGACGCACCTGGTCTCCCCGCAGGTCGCCGCCGCGACCGCCGTCACCGGCCGCCTCACGGCCCCAGCGGACCTCTGAGCCCGTACAGCCCGCTACCCAGCTTCGACCGAAGGGAGAGCGCCCGATGGAGGCGTTCACCACGCACACTGGCCGGGCGGTGCCGCTGCGGCGCAGCGACGTCGACACCGACCAGATCATCCCCAGCGACTGGCTCAAGCGGATCGAGCGGACCGGCTTCGGCGCCGGGCTGTTCAGCGAGTGGCGCAAGGACCCGTCGTTCGTGCTGAACGACCCGGCCCACGCCGGCGCGACGGTCCTGCTGGCCGGGCCGAACTTCGGGTCCGGCTCGTCCCGGGAGCACGCCGTCTGGGCGCTGCAGGACTACGGCTTCCGCGCCGTGATCGCGCCGAAGTTCGCCGACATCTTCCGGGGCAACTCGCTCGGCAACGGCCTGTTGACGGTCGTCCTGCCGACCGAGACCGTCGAGACGCTGCTGGCCGCCGTCGAGGCGGACCCGTCGGTCGAGATCACCGTCGACCTGGGTGCCCGTGAGGTCCGGGGCGCCGGCGTGGTCGCGCCGTTCGAGCTCGACGACTTCACCCGCTGGCGGCTGATGGAGGGCCTCGACGACGTCGGCCTCACCCTGCGGCACGCCGACCTGATCACTACCTTCGAGGCCAGCCGCCCGTCGTTCCTGCCGAGGACGACGCAGCCGGCCTGACCCGGTTCGCCCGAGCGGCCGGCCCGCCTCCCGCGGCCGGGGACCGCGGCTCTCACCGGCCGCCGTCCCCGGCCGATCGCGTCCGCGGACGCTTTCCGGGCGGCGCGTCGCCCGGGCCGCCGAGTGGCCCGATGGTTGGGGGCGGTGGACCGGCTGGCTCGACTGGGCCGGCGGGTGCCGGGATGTTTCTCGCGACTGGCGGCGGGGGCTGTGGTCCGATTGCCCCCGCCGTCATTGGCTTGCGCTGCGCGCTCGGTGGCGAACCTGGCCGCATCGGTGACATCACTTGGCGACCAAACGGTAACAGAACGTCTGAAACGAGCCTGAAATCGGCGAGATGATTGCGCCGATCGTGGTGGACTGAGTGCTCTCACCGGAGGACTGCGATCCGGTTGGCGATTGTCCCGAAGCCGTTGACGTGCGGGTTTGTGTGACGCGACACGCTTCCGGGAATTGCCCTCGGCAGTAGAGATGCCTACGGTGCAGCGCAGTGCGATGCCCGATCTGCTCCACCCCCGCACTCGCGGGGGTGTCCCGGAGGTTGTTGTGAACAAGTCCCAATTGGTTGACCGCATTGCCCAGCAGATCGAGGGTGGACGGTCCAACGCGACCAAGGCTGTCGACGCGGTCTTCCACGCGATCCAGGAAGCCGTCTCCGCCGGCGAGAAGGTGACGATCACCGGTTTCGGTGTCTTCGAGCGCGTCGAGCGCGCCGAGCGCACCGGGCGCAACCCGGCGACGGGCGAGCCGGTGCACGTCCCCGCCTCCGTGGTCCCGAAGTTCCGCCCGGGCTCGGAGTTCAAGTCCAGCGTCTCCTCGAACGGCTAAGGATGACGCTCGGCAGGAACCCGGGGGGGGGGGGGGGGCCGCCCCGGGGGCGGGCGCCGGGGGGGGGGGGGGGGGGGGGGGGGGGGGGGGGGGGGGGGGC
>NZ_JADWYX010000005.1:0-109732 GCF_016786355.1 Frankia sp. AgB1.9 | reverse complement strand
ACTGCGCCCGGGCCCCCCCGCGGGGCGCTCCGTCCCCGGGTTCCTGCCGGATCGCTAGGCGCGGTTCTGGGCCCAGGCGGACAGGTCGCCCTGGTAGTCCGACAGGCGGGTGTCGTCGGGGCCGGTGACGCGCCGCTCCCAGTGGCCGCTGGGCTGCAGGTCCCAGGCCGACACCTCGGCCGAGAACGCGTGGTCCAGGAGCCGGCGCAGGGCGGCCCGGTTGTCGTCCTGGGTCACCCGGACCAGCGCCTCGACCCGGCGGTCGAGGTTGCGGTGCATCATGTCGGCGCTGCCGATCCACATCTCGTCCAGAGCCGAGAACTCGAACACCCGGCTGTGCTCCAGGTAGCGACCGAGCACCGAGCGGACCCACACCGTCTCGGACAGGTCCGGGACCCCGGGGCGCAGCGCGCAGATGCCCCGCACCAGGCAGCGGATCGCCACCCCGTCCCGGGACGCGTGGTACAGCGCGTCGATGAGCTCCTCGTCGACCAGGCTGTTCACCTTGATCCGGATCCCGGCCGGCTCGCCGGACCGGGCGGCGGCGGCCTCCTTCTCGATCCGCTCGATCAGGCCGTCGCGCATGTGCTGCGGGGCGACCAGCAGGGACCGGTAGACGGTCTGCCTGCTGTAGCCGGTGAGCACGTTGAACAGGTCGGTCAGGTCCGCGCCGACGCTCGGCTCGGCGGTCAGCAGGCCGACGTCCTCGTAGAGCCGGGCGGTCTTCGGGTTGTAGTTGCCGGTGCCGACGTGGCAGTAGCGGCGCAGCCCGTCGTCGTCCTGACGCACCACGAGCGCGGTCTTCGTGTGCGTCTTCAGCCCGATCAGGCCGTAGACGACGTGGCAGCCGGCCCGCTCCAGCTCGCGCGCCCAGCGGATGTTGGCGCTTTCGTCGAACCTGGCCTTGATCTCGACCAGCACCACGACCTGCTTGCCGGCCTCGGCCGCCGCGATCAGCGCGTCCACGATCGGCGAGTCACCGGACGTCCGGTACAGCGTCTGCTTGATCGCGAGCACGTGCGGGTCGGCCGCCGCCTGCTCGATGAAGCGCTGCACGGACGTGGTGAACGAGTCGTAGGGGTGGTGCACAAGCACGTCCCGCTCGCGCAGCACCGCGAAGAAGTCCGCCGGCTCGCCCGATTCGGTCACCAGGCTGCGGTGGGTCACCGGGACCCGCGGCGGGTACTTGAACTCCGGCCGGTCCAGGTCGAACAGCGCCCACAGCACCGAGAGGTCGAGCAGCCCGCGCAGCCGGTGCACGTCGCGGGTGGAGACCTCGAGCTCGCGGCAGAGCATCCGCAGCAGGCCCTCGTCGATGTCCGCGTCCACCTCCAGGCGGACGGCCGGGCCGAACCGGCGGCGGGCGAGCTCCCGCTCCAGTGCCTGCAGCAGGTCCTCGGCCTCGTCCTCCTCGACCTCGAGGTCGGCGTTGCGGGTCACCCGGAACAGGTGTGAGTCGACCACCTCCATGCCCGGGAACAGCTGGGAGAGATGGGCGGCGATCACCTCCTCCAGCGGCACGAAGCACGCGTACCGGTCCGCCTCGGCGCCCTCGCCGGCCGGTTCCTGGCCGATCGGATGTTCGCCGGGCAGGTCGACCCGGATCAGGCGCGGCACGTTCTGCGGCACCTTGACCCGGGCGAACCGCTCGATGTCGTCGCCCGGGTCGCGCACGGTCACGGCGAGGTTCAGCGACAGCCCGCTGATGTACGGGAACGGGTGCGCCGGGTCGACGGCGAGCGGGGTCAGGACCGGGAAGATCTGCTCGTGGAAGTACTGGTGCAGGCGGTGCTGCTGGTCGGTGGTCAGCTGGTGCCAGTACCGGATGCTGATGCCGGCGTGCTCCAGCGACGGCACCACCTCGTCGGTGAAGCACCGGGCGGCCCGGTCGGTGAGCTGGGCGGTGTTCTGGCTGATCAGCTCCAGCTGGGCCCGCGGGGTCAGGCCGTCGACGGACCGGACCGCGAGCCCGGTCGCCTCTCGACGCATCAGGCCGGCGACCCGGACCATGTAGAACTCGTCGAGGTTGCTGGCGAAGATCGCGAGGAACTTGGCCCGCTCCAGCAGCGGCGTGCTCACATCCTCGGCGAGCGCCAGCACCCGCGCGTTGAAGTCCAGCCAGGACGTCTCGCGGTTGATGAACCGGTCGGCCGGCAGATCGGACGGAAGCGGCGGCCGCGGCGCCTCCAGCGGCTCAAGGAGGGCGCTGCGGGGCTTACGTTGGGGCTGCTGCTCGGATCTTGTCACCACCAGCTCGGCCATGCAGCGATGGTGCCAGCCTGAGGTGAACGCGGCAGCCTATCCCGATGACCGGTAGCGGTCGTCACGCTTTTCGGCGCCAATCCGCCTATGTCGCCCACGTCGGCGGCCGGCCCGGCCGGGCACGCGGCTGGACGGGTGGGCCAGGCGGGGGCCGGGTGTTGGACGGTGGCGATAAGGTCCGTTAACGCCCGGGAAACACCACTGGCGGACGATCGTCTGCTGGCGGGTTACCCGCGCGGTGGGGGTCTCTTTCTCGGCTGGTCGGCGTCGCCTGGCCGTGTCTCGGGGCGAGCGGGCCGTCCGCCGCGATCCCGGGCCCGGCGTCGACCGAAGGGACTGGTGCGTCAGCCGTGCAGGACCTGCTGCCCCGGCCGCGCCCAGCCCTGGCGACCGCCGCCCCGCCCACGGCCACCGCGTCGGCCGTCGCGGCCACGGCCGCGCTCTGGGACGCCGAGCCGCTGGCCGTCGACGAGGCGCGGCTCTCGGCCGCGAGCCTGGTGACCTACCGAATCCGCCAGCGGCTGCGCTACACCTACGACGGGCCGGCCCATGACCTCGTGCACCGGCTGGTGGTGCTGCCACCGAACCGGCATGGCGACCAGACCTCCCGGCACGGCGAGCTGACCGTCTCGGCGCCGGCGGCCCGGGTCAGCTGGGAACGCGGGCCCGACGGACTGCGGGCCGCGACCGTGACGCTCGACGAGGTACCCGGCGTGCTCGACTTCGAGGCGGCCGCGATCGTCGAACGGGGGCCGGCCGTCACCTGGCCCGCGCTGACAGCGAGTGCCCTGACCGGCCGGCGGATGCTGGCGGCGACGGCGCTCACGGCCCCGGACGAGACGTTGCTCGCCGTCGCCAGCCGGCTCACCGGCCCGGACCCGCTGACGACCGCGCGCCGGTGCTGTGCCTGGGTGTTCGAGAACATCGCCTACCTGCCGGGCTCGACCACGGTCGGGACGACCGCGGCGCAGGCGGTGGCCGGCGGCGCCGGAGTCTGCCAGGACCAGGCGCACGTGATGATCGCGCTGTGCCGGGCGGCCGGGCTGCCGGCGCGGTACGTGCTGGGCCACCTCGTCGGCGACGGGGCGTCGCATGCCTGGGTCGAGGTGGTCCTGCCCGACGGCTGGGCGCCACCCGCGCCCGGCCGGTCCCGCGGGCCGAGCGGGCCCGGCACGGCCGGCGGCGCGGGGGCCGCGGCCGTCGCGCTCGACCCGTGCCACAACCGGCTCGCCGACCGGCGGTACGTGACGATCGCCACCGGCCGGGACTACCACGACGTCATGCCCACCTCGGGCGTCTACCGGGGCAGCGGTCGCGGCCTGCTCGCCGCGAGCCAGCGCGTCGAGATCGTCGGCCTCGAGGGCTAGGGCACTTCCCCGGTCCGCGCGACACGCCGGGGCGGCCCGCGACACGCCGTCCCGACGATCTGGGTCATGCCGGCCTGGCAAGGCGGGGCGGGATCGTCTGGCTGATCGTCACTTCGGCGACTGGTTGCGATTCATTCGTTACCCGATACGGTGCGCAGTGACGACACAGATACGGTGCGTGTCGAAGGTTGATGGCGCGAATGCACGATCGGCATCGCCGTCGCCACGCACCCCTGCCCTGGTAGGCGGGGCAGGGCACCCAGCCGGTGGCCGCCGGCACAGCCGCGGGGGGCGGCGCGCAGGCGGGGCTGTCACCGCCGGCCGGCGGTGGCCGCCCGGTCGACGGGTGCGGGATGAGAGGGGCGGCTCAGGCCGTGACACACATCGATGCCCTGGACCCTGATGCCTTGGACCCTGCTGCGATGGCGGGGGTCCCGCTGGGCTCGGTGCTGCCGTCCGGGTCGACGGCCGCAGTGTCGCTGGGGGCGAGGATGACCGGGGCGCTCGGCGCCGACCTGCCCCTGGGCCCTCCGGCGGCGCCGTTGTTCCGAGCCCGGGCGCTGCGCCCGGCCGCTCCGTCCGCGCTGCCGGCGGCGGTCGGGCTGCCCTCGACGGTGCGGCTGCCGGTGCCGTCGACGCCGGCCCGATCGGCCGCGCTGGTGCCGCTGGTCGCCGCGCTCGTCGCCGGGATGGCCCAGCTGCTCACCGACGACGGCGGGGTGACGGTCGTCGAGGCCGGCGCGACCGGCGCCGGGGTGGCCGCGACCGGGGTGGCCGGCTGGTCGCTGTGGCAGGCGTCCGCGAGCGAACGGGTCCGGCTCGGCCGGCTGACCGTGGTGCTGGCCGCCTGGACCCTCACCCAGCTGGCCCGCGTCGGCCTCGGCCCGACGCCGACGGTCGCGTCGGCCCGCGCGGCGGTGGCGGCCGGGGCGCTGGCCGCACCGCTGCTGGCCGCCCTGGCGCTGGCCACGCTCCCGCGGTCGGTTCCGCTCGTGGTGGACCTGAGCGGCCTCAACGGCCCCGCGCGGGCCGCCCTGGGCGGTGAGACCGGCGTGGGCCTGGTCCGGCGTCGCCACGGCGTCCACGGCCCGCGTGAGCGGAGCAGGGCGTCCGTCCTCACCCAGACCATCTCGGGCCCGGCCGCCAGGGCCGCGGTGGCGGCCGGGGCGCCGCTAGGGGTGGGCGAGGGCCGCAGCCTGGAGGCACGGCTCGCGGCCTCGCTCGTGACCGCCAGTCGCCAGGGCTGGGACGTCGCCGGCTTCGACGTGCACTACCAGCCGATCGTGCGCCTGAGCGACGGTGTGGTCGTGGCGCTGGAGGCGCTCGCTCGCTGGACCGAGCCTGGCCACGGCCCGGTGCCGCCGCTGACCTTCGTCGCCGCCGCCGAGGACGGCGGGCTGGTCGCGGCGCTCGACGGGTTCGTGCTCGGCCGGGCCTGCGCCGAGGTGGCCGCCGGGATGCCCGGCGGGGCCGGCGAGGGGGCGCCGCGGCTGCACGTCAACATCTCGGCCAGCCGGCTGTCCGACCCGACGCTCGCGGACACGTTCCGCCAGGCGCTCGAGGTCAGCGGGCTGGACCCGGCCCGGCTGGTCATCGAGATCACCGAGACGGCCCGGATCCACGACCTCGGCGCGGCCGCCCGGGTGCTGGAGGCGGTCCGCGCCCTGGGGGCGTCGGTCGCGATGGACGACGTCGGCGCCGGTCACACCACGCTGGCGGCCCTGCACCAGCTACCGGTCAACATCGTCAAGCTGGACCGTGGCCTGATCGAGAACCCGCTCGGGCCGGGCCGGGAGGCTCGGCTCGGCCGGTCGGTGATCACCGTGGCCCGGTCGCTCGGCGCGGTGGTGGTCGCCGAGGGGATCGAACGGCGGGCCCAGCGAGCCGACCTCGCGCTGCTGGGCTGCGAGCTCGGGCAGGGCTACCTGTTCGCCCGTCCCGCCCCGCTGGCCGCGCTCGGCCCGCTGCTGCGCTC
Source organism: Frankia sp. AgB1.9 (assembly GCF_016786355.1). GTDB lineage: Bacteria > Actinomycetota > Actinomycetes > Frankiales > Frankiaceae > Pseudofrankia. The sequence goes on along the minus strand of NZ_JADWYX010000005.1, from coordinate 104,128 downwards.
CACGGCGGTCGTCGGTGCTCCGGCGACGGTCGTCGGTGGCCCGGAGACGTCGGAGGCCGGCAGGAGGCCGTAGACGGTCGCCGGGGAGCCGGAGCCCGCGCGGTTGCGGGTGCCTCCGGCGAGCACCCAGGCGCCCGTCGGCGGCAGCGCCCCGAGGTTGGTCAGGTTCTCCAGCGAGATCCGGCGCTCCCGGTAGAGCAGGCGCGAGACGGCGTAGCCGGTGTCCAGCCCCGGGTCCGGGCCGAAGGTGTCGGTGCCCAGCGCGCCGCGCCGGCCCAGCCGGCCGTTCTCGACCAGCCACTCCACGGCGGCCAGGGCGAATCCCGGCTGGTGGATGCGGCCCCGCGTGTCGAGGTTCGGGTAGGCCGGCGTGCCCCAGCGGTCCGACCAGCCGGTCCAGGCCAGCACAGCGGCCTCGGCCGGGATCGGCCCGTGCGCTGCCTCGAACGCGGCCAGGTCGGCGACCCGGACCTGGTAGTCCGGGTCGTGCGCCACCGCGGCCCGGACGTCGAGCCGGACGGCGGGCCGGAACAGGTCGTCGGCGTCCAGCTGGTCCGCCCGCAGGCCGGCCGGGTCGAAGTGCGCCGGCGCGCCCCAGTGCGTTCCTGTGTGCTCACCGGAGCTCACCCGCAGCAGGTAGTAGCCGTCCGCCTCGATCGTGGCCGCCCGCGTCATCGTGAACGGCGGGTCGCCAGGAAAGACCGGCGTGGTCGCGGGGTCGTGGACGTGGGACAGCAGTACGGGCCGCACCGGCGCCACCGGCCACGGCCGTCGGGAGGCCTCGGACACGGCGCCCGTCAGCCGGCGTTCGCGGCGGTGCTGGCGAGGACCGCCCGGGTGGCGGGGCCGACGCCGAGCAGCCGGGCCGCGGCCAGGTCGGCCACCGTGTCGACGTCGCGGCGCAGGCCCGGGACCGCGGCCGCGAGTGGTCCGGTCAGGTCGAACGCGCCGGACCGGACGTGGCGTGCGTGGCTGCCGACGCCGAAATAGGGCAGCAGCGGGCCGCCGGGCGCCGCGCACAGCAGGACGGTGCCCGTGCCGGCCGCGTCGGCGAGCACGGCCCGGCCCGCCGCCGGCGCGGCCAGCAGCGCGGCCCGAAGCTCGCCGGGGCGCAGCGCGGCCAGGTCGGCGGACAGCGCGGCGACGCCGTGCTCGGGCCAGCGGCGGGCGACGACCCGGGCGCCATGCCGCAGCGCCGGGTTCAGCCCGCGGTCGGGCAGGTCGGGGATGGCGACGACCGGCGTCGGGCGGTCGTCCGGGTGCGCGCGGCCGTCACCGGTGATGGCAGCGCTCGCCACGGGGTCGTTGGTGACGAGCAGGACGCCGGCGACCAGGGCGGGCCCGGCCGCGGCGGCCGCCGCGGCAGTGTCGGTCGCCATCGCGAGCGCGAGCGCCGCCCGGTCCGGATGCTCGAGGCGGCTCTTGGCCGCGCCGAGCCGCTTCAACGGCAGCACCACGATCCATCCCTCGGGTCGCCCGGCCGCCACGTCCCGACGATAGGGCAACCGCTGGTCCAGATGGGCGGCGCGGGCTTGTCCGGTGGGCCGGTCGCGGCGGCGACGCTCGACGCCGGCCAGGCCGGCGGGCGACCGGCCGAACGTGCCACAGTGACGCCGGTGGTGGCACCGACGTCCGGGCCGCCTCGTTGACATAGCGTCGGCGCCACGGCCACCAGCAGGGATGGTCGACGGCCGGGTGACGAGTGGGTGAGACTGCGGCGGCATGACGACGAACGGCAATGACAGTGCGCCTTTCCCGTCGTGGCCGCACCCCGACGCCGGGAGCGCCGAATTCCCCGTGAGACAGCGCGGGCTCACGGACGGTCCGGTGCTGACGGCCGCCGTGCTCACCGCCGGGTCGTGGGGCACCGTGTTCGCGAAGATTCTCGCGGACGCGGGCCGTCGGGTGACCCTGGTCACCCGGGACGAGGCGCTCGCGACGGCCATCAACGCCGAGCACCGCAACCCGCGGTACCTGCCCGGCATCCGGTTACCAGATCTCGTCCGGGCGACCCACCACCCCGCCGAGGCGCTCGCCGGCGCCGGCCTGGTGGTTCTCGCCGTGCCCTCACAGAGGCTGCGCGCCGCCCTGGCCGCGTGGGCACCCCTCGTCGAGCCGTCGGCCGTCTACGTCAGCCTCATGAAGGGCGTCGAGGACGGCACCTGCCGGCGGATGAGCGAGGTGATCGGCGAGGTGGCCGGCGTCGGCGCGGACCGGATCGCCGTGGTCAGCGGGCCGAACCTGGCCGGCGAGATCGCCGCCGAGGACCCGGCGGCGACCGTGGTGGCGAGCGCCTCGTCCGCGACCGCGGCGCAGGTGCAGGCCGCGTGCTGGACGCCCTACCTTCGGCCGTACACGAACGCCGACGTCGTCGGCTGTGAGCTGGGCGGCGCGGTGAAGAACGTCATCGCGCTCGCCGCCGGGATGCTGGAGGGCCTGGGGTTCGGGCTGAACAGCCTCGCCTCACTGATCACCCGCGGCCTGGCCGAGACGACCCGGTTCGCCGTGGCGATGGGCGCGGACCCGCGCACGCTGGCCGGCCTCGCCGGGCTCGGCGACCTGGTCGCCACCTGTGCCTCGCCGCGGTCGCGCAACCGGACCTTCGGCGAGAAGCTCGGCCGGGGGATGACCCTCGACGCGGTGCTGGCCGAGCAGCGCCAGGTCGCCGAGGGCGTCCGGTCCTGCCGGCCGCTGCTCGCGCTGGCGGACGGCCTGGGCGTGCACATGCCGATCAGCCGGCAGGTGGAACGGGTGCTGTACGAGGGCCTGCCTCCGCTGGAGGCGGTCAAGGAACTCATGAGCCGCGAGCCTGGCCCCGAGTTCCACGCGGTCGCGCCCGTTCCGCCCTCCTAAACGCCGGCGGCCTGGGTGGGCGGCACGGCGATCGGAATCGTCTCGATCATGGCGCCGATCGAGCGCAGCTTGCCGACCGGGTCCTCGTAGCCGCGCTCGAGGAAGCGGGTCCCCGAGATGGCGCTCGCGCCGCCCGCGACGAGCGCGGCCAGCACGTAGGCGAAGCCGGCCCGCAGGTCGGGGATCTCCAGGTCGCCGCCGACCAGCGGCGTCGGCCCTGACACGACCGCGGAGTGCTCGAAGTCCCGGGCGGCGAACCGGCAGGCCTTGCCGCCCAGGCAGTTCGTCGACAGCGCGATGCTCGCGCCCATGGCGTTGAGCTGGCGGGTGTAGCCGAACCGGTCCTCGTAGATGGTCTCGTGGACCACCGAGGCGCCCTGGGCCTGCGTCAGCAGCACCACCAGGGGCTGCTGCCAGTCGGTCATGTACCCGGGGTGCACGTCGGTCTGGACGTGCGTGGCGGTCAGCTCGCGGTCCTTGTAGAAGGTGATCCCGCTGTCGGTGACCCGGAACTCCCCGCCGATCCGGCGCAGGTGGTTCAGGAACGTGGCGACGTGCTCCTGGCGCGCGCCCCTGACGTCGACCCGGCCGTTCGTCGCGACAGCGGCGGCGGCGAACGAGGCGACCTCGATGCGGTCCGGGATCGCGGTGTGGTCCGCGCCGTGCAGCCGCTCGACGCCCTGCACGACGATCGTGCGGTCGACCTCGACGTCGACGAGCGCGCCCATCTGCTGCAGGAACAGGATGAGGTCGATGATCTCCGGCTCGACCGCCGCGTTGGAGATCACCGTGGTGCCCTTGGCCCGGACGGCGGCGAGCAGCAGGTTCTCGGTGGCGCCGACGCTCGGGAACGGCAGCTCGACGTGGGCGCCGTGCAGACCGAGCGTCTTGACCTGGACCGAGCGAAGCTGCTCGACGATCTCGGCGCCCATCGCCCGCAGGCCGGCCAGGTGGAAGTCGACCGGGCGCTTGCCGATCCGGCAGCCGCCGGGCAGCGGTACCACGGCCTCGCCGACCCGGTGCAGCAGCGGTCCCATCATCAGGATCGGGATCCGGTTCACCCCGGAGTACATCTCGGACAGCGACGGGTCGGTGATCCGCGCGGTCTGGATCCGGACCCGGTGGTCGTCCAGCCACTCCACCTCGGCGCCGAGCTCCGCCAGCATGCCGAGCACGACGTCGACCTCGACGATCCGCGGCACCCGGGCCAGGGTGCAGGGCTCGTCTGTCAGCAGGGTGGCGACCAGCAGCTTCGTCACCGAGTTCTTCGCCCCGGACACCTCGACCGAGCCGAACAGCGGCTGACCGCCGACGATCCGGTACCGGTGCCGGTCGCCGGCCGTCGCGAAGCTGAGGGAGCTGCCGGCGGCGGGCGCCGGGGCGGGCCGTCGATCGGGGATGTCTGCTGGGAGGTCGTCGATCGGGGAGGTATGGGGCACGGGTCGGCCTCCTACAGATCGGTTCTCGGGCTCCGGCGGTCCGCCGTGCGGACGTGGCTGGGTCCCGCGAGACCTCTCGACGGCGGCGAGCGCGACAGCCCGCCTCGGCTTGGTCGATCGAGGTCATCTCTCGGGCCGGGGCGCGAGCTCTCCGGCCGCGCCCGGTGGCCCGTGGGGACGATCGGCCTCTGGAATTCAATCAGACGGCCCCGGCCGGGAGGTCCGGCGCCGCGCGGCGCGGGAGCGACACCACGTCGCGCCCACGTCCGCGCCACACGGTAGCTATGGAGCGTCAATGGCCCGCGACCGCCTGGTCGTCGGCCGGTCACTCGACGCCTCGGGTGCGACCACCGGCAATCCGGAGCAAGCGCCCGTGTTCACTCGGACGCAATCGGCGGTCGGCTACTGTCCCCGGCATGGCTGGCTTCGCGGGCAGGCACCGGTTGGCGATCGTGTTCGGCGGGCGCAGCACCGAACACGCGATCTCCTGCGTGTCCGCGCGTGGAGTGCTGGCCGCCGTCGACCGCGAGAAGTACGAGGTCATCCCGGTCGGCATCGCGCCCGACGGCCGGTGGCTGGTGCTTCCCGACGACCCGGCGGTGCTCGCGGGCGTCGGCCAGGAGCTGCCCCAGGTCCGGCCGGAGTCCGGGCGCGGCGTCGTGCTGCCACCCGACCCGAACGGAGCCTCGCTCGTCGCCGTGGAGGCCGTGCCGGCCGTCGCTGGTGGCATTGGCGACCTGGACGTTGACGTCGTCTTCCCGCTGCTGCACGGCCCGTATGGCGAGGACGGGACCATTCAGGGCCTGCTGGAGATGGCCGGGCTGCCCTACGTCGGGTCCGGGGTGTTCGCGAGTGCCGCGGCGATGGACAAGCAGCACATGAAGACCCTGCTGGCGGCGGCCGGCCTCCCGGTCGGCCCGTACGCGGTGCTGCGCGCGGGGGAGACGCTCTCGGAGGCCGAGAAGAAGCGTCTCGGGCTGCCGGTCTTCGTCAAGCCGGCCCGCGGCGGGTCGAGCATCGGGATCAGCCGGGTGGACGCCTGGGCGGACCTGGACACCGCGATCAAGACGGCCCGCGAGTCGGACCCGAAGGTGCTCGTCGAGGCGGCCATCATCGGGCGGGAGATCGAGTGCGGGGTGCTCGACGCCCTCGACGGCGGGGCGCCCGAGACCAGCCTGCCGGCGGAGATCGTCGTCGACTCGGCCGCCGGGTTCTACGACTTCGAGGCCAAGTACTCCTCGGACGCGACCCGGCTCGACGTCCCAGCCGACCTGCCGGCCGGGATCGCCGACCGGGTGCGGGCCGCGGCCGGTGCCGCGTTCCTGGCGCTGGACTGCGCCGGCCTCGCGCGGGTGGACGTGTTCCTCACCTCGGCCGGCGAGGTGGTCCTCAACGAGGTGAACACGATGCCCGGCTTCACCCCGTCGTCGTTGTTCCCCCGGATGTGGGCGGCCAGCGGGCTGGACTACCCGGCCCTGGTCGAGCGCCTCATCCAGCTGGCGCTGCGTCGAGGCAGCGGCCTGCGTTAGGGGTCGGTCGGTGCCGGGGCCCTGCCGAGGGGCTTAGGGGGTCGGCGTCTCCGGGACGGTCGAGGTGGTGTGGGCCCGGATCGTCGAGGCGACTGCCACCAACAGGTCCCAGGTCTGGGCGTCGTCCCGTACCAGCATCGTCACCTGGGGCCGCCGGGTCGGCGTCGACAGGAGCGTCTTGCCGGCAGTCTGCTCGGAGAACCAGCTCACCCGGTTGACCTCGGCGACGTCCGAGGTCTTCTGGTAGCTGGCGGGCAGGCCGTCCGCCCCGCAGGTGAGCACGACGGGCGACTTGCCGTAGGCGGCGGCGAACACGCCGGGCGGGCTGACGTCCCGCCGGTCGAGGCCCTTGCCGAGCGAGGCGGGGAGCGCCGCCAGCAGGGCCCGGCAGGACGCGGCGGCCGCCCCCGTCGGCGCCGGTGCCCCCGTCACCTGGACCGGGCCGGAACCGCCCCCGCACCCGGCGAGGGCGATCACCAGCGCCGCGGGCGCGACCGCCCGCCGAGCGAATCCCATCGGATCAGAAATGCACGACGGGGCAGGTCAGCGTGCGGGTGATTCCCTCGACCGCCTGCACGCGGGACATGATCTGCTTGCCCAGGTCGTCGACGGAGCTCGCCTCGGCCCGCACGATCACGTCATATGGCCCGGTGACGTCCTCCGCCTGCGTGACGCCGGGGATCTGCTCGATCTCCTTGGCCACCGACGCGGACTTGCCGACCTCGGTCTGGATGAGGATGTACGCGTGGACCACAGAAGCTCCCAGTTCCCTCCGGCCGAGTGCCGGCCGGCTTTTGCCGGCCAGCTGCGGGCCAGTGCCATTCGGCCAAGTTCAAGCAATGACGTCCGGCCAGGTGCGGGCCAGTGACTTTCGGCCAGGTGCGGCCAGGACATCCGGCGAGGCGCGGCCGGTGACATCCGGCCAGGTGCGGGCCGGTGACATCCGGCCAGGTGCGGGCCAGTGACATCCGGCCAGGTGTGCGCCTGTCGAACGCCCACCGCCCGTCGAGCAGAAGTACGGGCCGACAGACGGTAACAGGCAATCGGCCGCCGTGAGAGGCTCCCAGCCGAAGGAACTGCTGTGAACGCGCGAGTCTCCGTGACGCCGTACGGCCCCGATGGGCTCCGGTCGCGGCGGGTGCGCCACCACCGGGGCGCGATAAGAGCCCCGGTCTGTGATTGATACCACCCAACGATTGTCAGGCCAAGCGCGCATGCGGGTTGTTGTGGGCAAACTGACAAGGTGACCGGCGGTCCGGCGGCGTGCGGGCGCGGGGTCCGGCCGTGTGCGCAGACCGGTTCCGGGGTGGAGGAAATGTGACCAGGATGACATTCCGGGTGGTATCCGGGCCGGCGGGCCCGATGGCGCGCAAACGGTGTTCCGCGCTGGCCGCGAAGGCGGCACGGTGGCGCTGACCTCGGATTTCATGGCCATTCCCGCGCCAGGCGCCGCGCCACCGCGGGTGCTGGCGATCGCCGGTTCCGATTCGGGTGGCGGCGCGGGAATTCAGGCCGACCTGAAGACGGCCGCCGCTTTCGGCGTCCACGGGATGACCGCGGTGACGGCGGTGACCGCGCAGAACTCGGTCGGCGTCCAGGGGGTCTGGGAGCTGCCAGTCGAGGCCGTCCGGGCCCAGATCGCCTCGGTCGTCGGTGACATCGGCGTGGACGCTGTCAAGACGGGGATGCTGGCCAGCCCGGAGCTGGTCCGGGCCGTGGCCACGGAGCTGCGCGGCCTCTCGGCGCCGCTCGTCGTGGACCCGGTCGGGGTCTCGAAGCACGGCCACCGGCTGCTGGCGCCCGAGGCGGTGGCGGTGCTGCGCGACGAGCTGCTGCCGCTGGCGACGGTGACCACTCCGAACCTCGACGAGGTCGCGCTGCTGACCGGCGTCGAGGTCCGCGACGAGGCGGGCCTGTGGCGGGCGGCCAGGGCGATGCTCGACCTCGGACCGCGGTGGGTGGTGGTCAAGGGCGGCCATCTGCCGGGGGAGGCCGTCGACCTGCTCACCGACGGCACGACCGAGGTCGTCCTGCGGGCCGCGCGGGCGGACAACCGGCACACGCACGGGACGGGGTGCACGCTCGCGTCGGCGATCGCGGCCGGTCTCGCGATGGGTCTCGACGTGCCGGCGGCGACCCGGGCCGGCAAGGACTACGTGACCGGTGCCCTGCGCACCGGGTTCGCCCTCGGCGCGGGGATCGGGCCGGTCGACCACGGCTGGCGCTGGCGGGCGGCCGCCACGGCCACGGCGGCTAAGGCCACGGCGACGGCCACCGGGACGGTCGGGGCGGTCGGCTGACGGCCCGCGTCGTCCACCGGGCCAGCCCGGCGCGGGCTGGCCCGGGTGATGCCGACCCCGTCAGCCGAGGTCGGCAGGCGTCACGGGGTGGGGATGTCGAACCAGCTCATCACCTTGCCGCCGAAGATCATGTCACCGCTGATCTTCAGCTTGCGGGTGAGGAACCACTTGGTCGGGTCGGCCTTGCCGCTGATCAGCTTGACGAAGCGGACGCCGTCGAGGGTCACGGTCACCTTGGCGGACTCGACGACCTGCTTGCTGATCGTGCAGGCGCCGTCCCGGACCACCATCTCGTAGTAGTCGACGCCGCCGTCGGGCCGCTCGGTGATGTGGAAGTGCACCACCGCGTCCTGGCCCTTGATCTTCTCCGGGATGGCCTGGCGGGCGATCCGGCCGAAGTACTCGTCCAGCAGCGTGGTCCGCTCCGGTCCGCTCATCACCTCGGTCAGCGCGGCATCGGAGAGCCCGCCGGTGTAGGCGACCAGCTCCTCGAGGCTGAACGCGGCGAGATCCGGCAAGGTCTGGGGCATGGCGGCACTCCCGTGCTACGTGTGGAAACCGATCCCTCACATATCAACACGCCCAGGGCGGCGTCCCGCACGGGGCACCCCACAGCGGACCGGCGGTCGTACCGGAAGCCGCCGGGCCTGCGATTCCGTCGGCGGGCGCTCGACGGCCCCGGACACGCCGACAAGGCGCCGTCACAGTCGTGACGACGCCTTGTCGGGAAAGCCTGGAGCGTCCCGGCGCGTGCGGCGCGCCGGGGGGCGGGACCTACGCCCGCGTCACCTTGCCCGCCTTGATGCACGAGGTGCACACGTTGAGGCGCTTCGGGGTGCGGCCGATGAGGGCATGCACCGTCTGGATATTGGGGTTCCAGCGCCGCCGCGTGCGCCGGTGGGAGTGGGAGACCGACATACCGAAGCCCGGCCCCTTGCCGCAGACGTCGCACACCGAAGACACGAGGAACTCTCCGCCAAGAAGTAGCTGATTGATCGACGGCCGGGGCTCCGGCCGCACTGACCCGCCGCTGTTGCGGCTTGCACCTCGCGCCCGGGGCCTGTTGGCCTGGGTGGTCGGCAGGAGTCATGATCATCCTGCGACACCGGAATCCTGCGATGCCGGACGCGGTGGTGCTCACAGAAGGCTACCCCAGCGATGACCGAGTTGGGTTCCGGCCCCGACTCGGCTTCGGACGGCGTCTCGCGGCGGGACTGTCACTGGTCGGGTGCAGTATCGGGTTCGTGATCGAGCTCGACACTCCGCTGACCCGCGTGGTCGAGGCACGGATGGCCAAGCGACTGGCTGAGCGCCCGCTCGGCCTGGTCACCGTCGCCGACCTGCTTGACCACCTGCCCCGCCGCTACCACCAGCGCGGCGAGCTGACGAACCTGCGCGACCTCGTCGAGGGAGAGGTCTCGACCGTGCACGCGAAGGTCGTCAAGCACGAGAGCAGGCAGGCCCGCACCGGCCGGCGGTTCGACGTACTGACCGTGACCGACGGCACCGCCCAGATGACCGTCACCTACTTCAACCCCAGCCGGTCGCCGGCCCGTCGGCTGCCCGCCGGCTCGGTGGCCGCGTTCTCCGGGAAGGTCGACCGGTTCCGCAAGCAGCTGCAGATGGTCAACCCGGAGACCAACCGCCTCGACGAGGATGACGAGGGCGACGACCCGGACCGGTGGGCCCGGGCGCTGGTGCCGATCTACCCGGCCTCGGAGCACGTCGCGTCACCGGTGATCAGCCGCAGTGTCCGGGTGCTGCTGGACACCGTCGCGGAGCTGCCCGACCCGCTGCCCGCGGACCTGCTGGCCCGTTACCGGCTCGTCGACCTGCGGACCGCGTACGAGCTGGCGCACCGACCGGAGTCGCGCGGCGACGTTGAGCGCGCCCACCGGCGGCTGAAGTGGGACGAGGCGCTGACGCTCCAGGTGATCCTCGCCCAGCGTCGCCGCGCGATCTCGGCCATGGCGACGGTGGCCCGGCCCGCGCGCCCTGGCGGCATCCTCGCGGCCTTCGACGACCAGCTGCCGTTCGCGCTCACGGAGGGCCAGCGGGAGGTGGGCGCGACGATCCAGGAGGAGCTCGCCGAGCCGGTCCCGATGCACCGGCTGCTCCAGGGCGAGGTCGGGTCCGGCAAGACGGTGGTCGCGGTCCGGGCCATGCTCGCCGTCGTCGACGCCGGCGGCCAGGCGGCGCTGCTCGCGCCGACCGAGACGCTCGCGACCCAGCACTACCGCGGCATCCGCGCCCTGCTCGGCGGCTTCGGCCGGGCCGGCGAGCTCGACGAGACCCCGCCGGCGACCCGGATCGCCCTGGTCACCGGCTCGGTCGGAGCCCGCGCCAAGCGTGAGGCGCTCGCCGCGGCGGCCGACGGCAGCGCCGGCCTGGTGATCGGGACGCACGCACTGCTGCACGAGGGAGTCGCCTTCCACGACCTCGGCCTGGTCGTGGTCGACGAGCAGCACCGGTTCGGCGTGGAACAACGGGACGCGCTGCGCGCCAGGGCCGCCCAGCCGCCGCACGTGCTGGTGATGACGGCGACGCCGATCCCGCGGACGGTCGCCATGACCGTCTTCGGTGATCTTGAGGTGTCGACGCTCACCCAGCTGCCGGCCGGCCGGCAGCCGATCTCGACGTTCGTCGTCGACGCCGCGGCGCACCCGGCCTGGCGGGACCGGATCTGGGGCCGAATTCGGGACGAGGTCGCCGCCGGGCACCAGGCCTACGTCGTGTGCCCGCGGATCAGCTCGGTCGCGGTCGGGCGGGACGACGAGGACCTGGCCGCGGCCGGCGACGACGAGGCCTCCGACGCCCCACGCCGCGCCGGCAAGGCCACCGACCGGCCGGTGACCATCCCGGCCGAGGACGGCTCGCTCGCCGGCGCCGGGGTCGAGGAGCTGCTGCCGTGGCTGGCCGACGGGCCGCTCGCCGGGCTGAAGCTCGCCGCGCTGCACGGTCGGCTGCCGGCCGACGTCAAGGACTCGGTGATGACCAGGTTCGCCGCCGGCGAGCTGGACGTGCTGGTCGCGACCACGGTGATCGAGGTCGGGGTGGACGTGCCGAACGCCACCGTGATCGCGATCATGGATGCCGACCGGTTCGGCGTCTCCCAGCTCCACCAGCTGCGCGGCCGGGTCGGGCGTGGGCAGGCCGCCGGGGTCTGCCTGCTGCACACGGAGGTCGACGGCGACACCCCGGCGACGCAGCGCCTCACGAACGTGGCCGCGACCACCGACGGTGCCGAGCTCGCCCGGCTCGACCTGGGCCAGCGCAAGGAGGGCGACGTGCTGGGCGCGAGCCAGTCCGGCCGGGCCCGCGGCGTGCGGCTGCTGGAGCTGCTCAAGGACGAGCGGCTCATCCTCGACGCCCGCGAGGAGGCGGCCCGGCTGGTCGCCGCAGATCCGGAGCTCACCGCGCATCCCGGGCTGGGCCGGAGGGTCACCCTCGCCCTCGACGACCGGCCGGTCGAGTTCCTGGAGAAGGGATGACCCGGGTCGTCGGCGGAGTAGCCGGCGGCCGGCGGCTGGCGGTGCCGCCGGGACAGGGGACCAGGCCGACCTCCGACCGGGCCTGTGAGGGGCTGTTCAACTCGCTGGCGAGCCTGGTCGACCTCGACGGGGCGCGGGTCGCCGACCTGTACGCGGGCAGTGGCGCCGTCGGCCTGGAGGCGCTGTCCCGGGGCGCGGCGCACGCCCTGTTGGTCGAGCGGGACCCGAAGGCTGCCCAGGTCGTGCGCCGCAACGCCGCCGAGCTCGGACTGGCCGGCGCCGAGATCGTCGTCGGTGCCGTCGAACGTGTGGTGGACACCACTCCCGGGCAGGCTTACGACGTGGTCTTCCTGGACCCTCCGTATGCGCTTGATGACGGTCGGCTGGGCGAGGTCCTTGCCCGGCTGGTTGATCGCCGCTGGCTGGATAGGGGTGGTGTCTGTGTGGTCGAGCGGGCCCGCCGCTCGGAGGCCCCGAGGTGGCCGGACGGCCTGGTCGAGGTCCGTTCGCGCGGGTACGGAGAAGCCGTCCTCTGGTACGGTTCTCGATCATGAGGAGGGCTGTCTGTCCTGGTTCCTTCGACCCGATCACGAACGGCCATCTCGACATCATCATGCGGGCCAGCACCCAGTTCGATGAGGTCGTCGTCGCCGTCCTGATCAACAAAGGCAAGTCCACCCTGTTCACGGTGGATGAGCGCATGGACCTCATCCGGCAGGCGGTTCGAGATCATCCGCAGGCCGCCGGCAACGTCGTCGTCGAGTCCTCCCACGGGCTGTTGGTCGACTTCTGTCGAGCCCACGGCATCCAGTCGATCGTGAAGGGCCTGCGGGCCGTGAGCGACTTCGACTACGAGCTGCAGATGGCCCAGATGAACCACCGGCTCGCCGGGGTCGAGACGCTCTTCATGAGCACCAACCCGCAGTACGCGTTCCTGTCGTCCAGCCTGGTCAAGGAAGTCGCCCGGTACGGCGGCGACGTGGCCGGCCTCGTCCCCGACGTCGTGCTCAAGCACCTGCGAGAGCGCCTTTAAACCCGGGGATCTTGGTAGCGAGGGTGCATGGTGGTTGCGGGCTTGCGATCAGATAGGCTCGTAACCCGTGCCCGGGGCCGTTGGCGTCGGTGCGCGTTCCGCCCACTCACCTGCTCAACCTGACGAGATCTCGTGACCCCCGCAGCTATGACCGGACATCGTCCCCGCCGCCAGACCCCGCGTGGCCCCTTCGTGCTCGACATCCGCGAGCTCGGCCGTCGGCCCGGGTCGATGCGGCCTGTCCGCGTGCAGGTGCCTGCGGCCTACGACATGGGGACTCCGATGCTGCGGGTACCGGCCGGCGGGCTGGTCAGCCTCGACCTGCGGCTGGAGTCGGTGCACGAGGGCGTCCTGGTCAGCGGCACCGCGTCCGCCGACCTGCTGGGGGAGTGCGCGCGCTGCCTCGACGAGGTCCACGACGAGGTCACCGTCGAGGTGCGCGAGCTGTTCTACTACCCGGACCGGGCCGAGGAGATCGACGACGAGGAAGAGGACGTGCTCGTCGTCGTCGATGACCACGTCGACCTGGCGCCGGTGGTGCGTGACGCGCTGGTCCTGGACCTACCGCTGTCGCCACTGTGCGACCCGGACTGCGAGGGCCTGTGCGTCGACTGCGGCGTCCGGCTGGCCGACGTCGAGCCTGACCACTCCCACGACAGCGCCGACCCCCGGTGGGCGGCACTGTCAGCACTGACCGAAGCTGGAACCGCCGGCGACGCCGCCGCGCGGGAGACGAAGGAGAAGTCCTAGTGGCCGTCCCGAAGCGGCGGATGTCGCGCAGCAACACGCGTTCTCGGCGCTCGCAGTGGAAGGCTGTCCTTCCCGCCCTGTCGAAGTGCCCGCGTGGCCACGTGATCCGGCAGCACAACGCCTGCCCGACCTGTGGCCGGTACGGCGACCGACAGGTGCTCGACGTCTGATCTCGACGTGACCCGCGTCGCCGTAGATCTCCTCGGAGAAGGGGCCCAGCCCGAATCGGTGCTGGACTCCCTTCCCGCCGCGCTGGACGCCGACCCCGAGCTGGTCGTGACGCTTGTCGTCCGACCGGGCTCGACGACCGACGACCTGGCCGGACGAGGCATCGTGACCGGTGACCGGGTGCACGTTGTCACCGCCGCCCGGGGCATTCCCGCCGGCGCTGGCGCGGTTCGCGACGTGCGGGCCCGCCGGGACAGTGGCGTGCGTGTCGCCGCTCGGCTGGTCCGGGACGGCAAGGCGGACGCGATGGTCTCGGTGGCGCCGCTGGAAGCGATCGCGGCCGCCGCCCAGTTCACCTTCGGACTGCTCCCGGGAGCGACCAGGGCGTCACTCGCTGCCGTCGTCGACGTCAGTCGCCCGGGTGAGCCGGCCGGCGTCGTGCTGTGCGACGCCGGTGGCTCCGTTGACGTGACCTCGGACGACCTGGCCCAGTTCGCGCTGGCCGGGGCCGCCTACGCGCGGGTCCGGGCTGGCGCGGGTGAGCCACGGGTCGGCCTGCTCGCCGCCCGTCCGGCGCTGCCGGACACGGTGCGCCGGGCCGCCCACGAGCTGCTCGGCTCGCTGGGCATCGACTACCTCGGCCAGGTGGACGCGGGGTCCCTGGTCGCCATGAACGGATCGGACCTGCCGCGCCCTGACGTGGTGGTGACCGACGGCTTCACCGGTGATGTCGTCCTGTCGTGCCTGCGCGCGGTGCGGGCAGCGGCCGCGACGGTCGGTCCGGACGCTTCGGGGGGACTGGACCCGGCCTGGCGCAGTCCGGCCGGCCCTGATCTGCAGGGGGGGACGATCGTGCTGGGGGTGGACGGCGTCGCGGTGCGCGCGGGCGATCCGGTCGGCGGTCCGGACGACCTCTCCACAGGTCTTCCCGCGGCGCTGGCGACGGCGGCGACCGTGTTTCGTGACGGGCTGGTCGGCCAGATCCGCGCCGAGCTCGCGCGGCTGATCGCGCGGCGCCGGGCACTCGCCGGGTTGTCGCTGTGAGCGCGGGAGCGGCCGAGCGCCGCGGCGCCGGGCCGGAGCGGTCCAGGGACTCCGCCAGCCGCAGCGCCGCGGTGATCGAGCTGCGGGCCGGTCTGCTCGCCGCCCTGGGGCTGAGCCTCGGCCCGGACCTGCTCGACCGGGCGCTCACCCATCGTTCGTACGCCTACGAGAACGGCGGGCTGCCGACCAACGAGCGGCTGGAGTTCCTCGGCGACGCCGTCCTGCAGCTGGTGGTCACCGACGCGTTGTACAACCGCCACCCAGACCTCCCCGAGGGAGCGCTGGCCAAGCAGCGCGCCTCGGTGGTGAACAGCCGTGCGCTCGCCGACGTCGCGCGGGTCATCGGGCCCAAGGGAATCGGGCCCTACCTGCTGCTGGGCAAGGGCGAGGAGACGACCGGCGGGCGCGACAAGGCGAGCATCCTGGCCGACACGCTCGAGGCGCTGATCGGCGCCGTCTACCTGGAGCTCGGGCTCGAGGTCGCCGCCCAGCTGGTCCACCGCTACTTCGACCCGCTGCTCGACGAGGCGGCCGGCCGCGGTGCCGGGCTCGACTGGAAGACCTCGCTGCAGGAGCGCACCGCCGAGCTGGGGATGGGCCCGCCGGACTACGTCGTGACGGACTCCGGCCCGGACCACGCCAAGCGGTTCACCGCCCGTGCCCGGATCTCCGACCGGATCTACGGCGAGGGCGAGGGCGGGAGCAAGAAGGAGGCCGAGCAGCGGGCGGCCGAGCGCGCGTTCCTCGCGCTCGAAGGCCGTTCGGCGGCGGGCGCTGGTGAGCCCGCCGACGGCGGCGCTGACCACCTGAGCGCCGCGGCCGGCGAGCTGGGTGACGGCCAGGTGCCGGACGGCCAGACGCCTGACCAGGCCGGACCAGGCCCCGCCGACGCGAGCGCCCGGTCGGCCGAGGCCGCCACGCTGGAGCCAGAGGGCGCGCCCGCGCTCGATCCGGGCTAGGACATGCCCGAGCTCCCCGAGGTGGAGGTCGTCCGGCGCGGCCTGGAACGCGGCGTGGTCGGCCGGACCATCGCCACCGTCACCGTGCTGCACCCACGTGCCGTGCGCCGCCACACCGGCGGCGCGGCCGACTTCGCGGGTGTGCTGGTCGGCCAGACCGTCAACGCCGCCCGCCGCCGCGGCAAGTACCTGTGGCTGGCGCTGTCCGCCGACCCGGACCGAGGTCCGGCGTCGCTTCTCGAACCCGCCGGTCCCGCCCCGGCCACCGCGCCGCTGCCCCCTACCGCACCGTTGTCCGCTGGGCCGCGTGACGGGGACGCGCTGCTCGGGCACCTCGGCATGAGCGGGCAACTGCTCGTCGTGCCACCCAGCGCCCCGGATCAGACGCACCTGCGGATTCGGCTCACCTTCACCGACGGCGGCCGCGAGCTGCGCTTCGTCGACCAGCGGACGTTCGGGCACATGCTGGTCGACGAGGGGGGAGCGGCGCTGCCAGCTCCGATGGCCCACATCGCCCGGGACCCGCTGGATCCGCTCTTCGACGACACGGCCTTCGTCGCGGGCCTGGCCGCCCGGCGCACCGGGCTCAAGCGGGCGTTGCTGGACCAGGGCCTCGTCAGCGGGATCGGCAACATCTACGCCGACGAGGCGCTGTGGGCGGCGAGGCTGCACTACGCCCGGCCGACCGAGACCCTGCGCGGGGCCGACGCCCGTCGCCTGCTCGCCGAGGCGCGGACCGTGCTGACGGCGGCGCTCGCGGCCGGTGGCACGTCCTTCGACCGGCTCTACGTCTCGACCGAGGGCGTGAGCGGGCTGTTCGAGCGGGAGCTCACCGCCTACGGCCGGGCCGGCCTGCCGTGCTCGCGCTGCGGCAGCCCGATCCGCCGCGACTCCTTCATGAACCGTTCGAGCTTCAGCTGCCCGACCTGCCAGCCCTCGCCCCGCAACGCCCGCTACTGACGCGCGGGCGCGGCGGCGACACGCGAATCGGGGGGTGTACCCCCCGACCGCGCCCAAGTCCCGTGCAGGCTGACACTGGGGGCACGGCTGGCCTGAGGGCCATCCCGGGCGACGAAGGAGACACCCCATGAACTCGGATGCCCTGCTCGGGCGGGTGCGCAAGCTTCTCGCGATGGCCGAGGCGGAAGGGCTGACCGACGCGGCCCGCGAGACATACAACGCGAAGGCCGCCGAGCTGATCGCCCAGTACGGGATCGACCGGGCCCTGGTCGAGGAGGCCGGGCCGACCCGGGTCGCTGCGGCGGATCTCGTGCTGGAGGTCCACCCGCCCTACGCCAGGGACAAGATCAGTCTGCTGGCCAGCATCGTGGCGCCGCTCGGCTGCCGGCTGGTGCACCGCACCGAGCGGCGCGCGGGTGCCACCGCGCACTGCGCGCACCTGTTCGGCATGGACGCCGACCTGACCAGGGCGCAGCTGCTGTTCACCTCGCTGCTGGTCCAGCAGGCCCATGGGCTGGCCGTGGCGGTGCCGCCGCCGTGGGAGGACCCACGGGCGTTCCGGCGGTCCTGGATGGCCGGGTTCGCGGTCGCCGTGCGTCAGCGGCTGTCCGCGGCCGAGCAGGCGGCGCGGTCGGCGGCCGAGCCGGCGGCGAACACGGGGACGTCGGTCGCGCTGGTGCTCGCGGACCGGTCAGCCCGGGTCGACGAGCACCTGGCGAGCGTCTACCCGCGGCTGCGTTCGGCCCGGGGTCGCCAACTCTCCGGCTCCGGTGGCCGGGCCGGTTTCGACGCCGGCCAGCGGGCCGACCTGGGCACCCAGTCCCGCGTCAGCGCCACCCCAGCCTCCCGAGCCCTCGGCTGACCCCGCGAGGCGGGGCCGCCTTAGTCGATCTTGCCGCCGGGAAGGTTCGGGGCGCCGGTCTGGGTCGGGCCGGCGGTGTGCGGGGGCGCGTAACCATCGGTCGGCGCGGGTACGGCGTTCGGGTTGCCGTACGGCGTGGCCGCTGGCCCGTTCTGGATGGTCGCCTTCGGGACCGGAACGGCGCCGCCGTCCTGGGAGAAGTTCTGCCCGCAGCCGGCAAGCAACAGCGCCGAGCTGAGGGCACCGACGGTGACGGCCGCGGCGGCGGCTCGTCGGCCGAGCCGGGCGGGCCGCGTGGCACGCCGGACCAGGCTGCTGGGGAGGAAGGATGTCGTGTTCACGATGGCTCAGTACCCTACCGTGCCGATGAATGACCTTCCTCAGATGCCGACGCCGCCGAGCCAAAGCGCGACGTCGGACACAGTCGGCGGCAGCTCGGCCGGTCCAGTCGAACCGGTTCGGCTGACCGCGTCCGTGTTCGGCCTGGTGCAGGGCGTCGGTTTCCGGGACTACGTGCGCACGAAGGGCCGGCGGCTCGGGCTCGTCGGCTCCGCGACCAACCGCCCGGACGGGGGCGTCGACGTGATCGCCGAGGGTCCGGCCGAGGCCTGCGACGCGCTGCTGGAACTCCTAGTAACCGGGCACACCCCGGGGCGGACCGATCGGGTGGAACACGCGGTCGGTCCCGCCGTGGGCGGGCTGGCCGGCTTTGTCCGCCGCTGAGCCCCTAGAACCTCGATGACCTGGACAGATAGGCCTGACGGCAACCCCGGATCGAGGCCGAAGTTTCCTGTGTTCCAGGGACGGTCGGCGTGAGCTGTGGCATGCTCTTGACTTTCGGTGACGGGGTGTGAGAGGCTTAGGTCATTCTTTGGGGCGTACTCCGCCCACGTGTGCGGCGCGAGTTGACGCACATCGGAGGAGCAGACCAACGGTGGAGTTGCATCGTTGGTTGGATGGGACGGCCTCACCGGGATTCGTCCCGGTTTTGTCGCGCCCAACACCCCGCAAGGTCACTCATCGTGGAGGACCATCACCATGGCGAAGGCCCTTTTCGGCCACGTCGGCTCCGGCTCCGACCTCCGGCTCTCGTACGAGGTACGTCGGCTGCGTGCCCGCGTAGCCGAGCTCGAGACTGAGCTCGCCCGCACGCGTGCCGTCAACGACGCGCTCGTTGGCGTCGACGTCCCGGAGGACGTCCGCGAACTGGAAGCAGAGCCCGTTCTGACCTGACCTGGGCGGCGGATCCCGCTCGCCGGCTTTGGCCGGTTCGCGGACCATCGACTCAGTTGTCTCGCGAGGGCCCTGCGTTCCGAGGCTGAAAATCCTCGATCAGGCGGCGAGCCGCCTGCACCGTCAGGTCATGACGGCCGACGGGCCCTTGGACGACCATGGCCGTCGGCCTGCGCCTTCCACTCCGACTCCCGGCGAGAGCCTGGTTTCGGCGTGGAAGGTGTCGCTCGGCGTCCCCCACCCTTGGCCGGCGGCCGGGCGGTTGAGCCGCTTTGCCATGCCCACTGATCAGGTCGATCGGGGCGGCCGGTCGCAGACGTTCAGCTTGGCCTGCCCGGAGCGGGTTGGGGAGTGGTCTCCTCGTTGGCCTCCCGTCGCCAGCGGTGGTCCGTCCCGGCGTACCCGCCTCTGCTGGGTCATACCTTTGTCGCTGACCGCCAACGCCCACGGCTCCCACAACTCTTCCCTGCCTGGTCAGATCGTGTTCAACGCCAGGTCGCCGGTCGTTCGCTGATAATGCCGGGTTCCGTTGGCCTTGGCACGTTTTTTTCGCCGGCGTGTTGGGGACCGCCGCGCCGGGCCCGGTGAACATTGGGTCGTCGAGGTCCGAGTGGTGGTCTCGCGCACACTATCGCGTTCTGTCACCACTTCACGCGCAGCGGCGTGTCCCGTTCGTGACAGTGAGTTCGCGGCTATCGTGGGCCCGCGGCTCGAAATCCGCCACCGGCGGCGTTGGCCCGGTTGATCCCTGACCGGTCGCCTCGCCGCCCGGCTTGCCGGGTTCGCCGCGGGGAAGCGATCCACGTCGCGCTCCGCGCCGGTCGCGCCGCCCGTCACGACCGTCGCCATCGCCGCGGAGACCCGTGTACCTCAAAAGCCTGACATTGCGGGGCTTCAAGTCCTTCGCGAGTTCGACCACGCTGCGCCTCGAGCCTGGGATCACCTGTGTGGTGGGCCCGAACGGCTCGGGCAAGAGCAACGTCGTCGACGCGATGGCGTGGGTGCTCGGTGAGCAGGGCGCGAAGGCGCTGCGCGGCGGCACCATGTCGGACGTCATCTTCGCCGGTACCCCGTCGCGCCCGGCCCTCGGACGGGCTGAGGTGCTGCTCACGATCGATAACTCCGACGGCGCGCTGCCCATCGAGTACAGCGAGGTCACCGTCGGCCGGCTGATGTTCCGCAGCGGCCAGAGCGAATACACGATCAACGGCACGTCGTGCCGGCTGCTGGACATCCAGGAGCTGATGAGCGACTCCGGTATCGGGCGCGAGCTGCACGTCATCGTCGGCCAGGGCCAGCTCGACGCGGTGCTGCACGCGAGTCCCGAGGAGCGCCGGGCGTTCATCGAGGAGGCCGCCGGCGTCCTGAAGCACCGCAAGCGCAAAGAGAAGGCGCTGCGCAAGCTGGAGGCGATGGCGGCCAACCTGACCCGGCTGACCGACCTGTCGGCCGAGCTGCGCCGCCAGCTCGGCCCGCTCGGCCGGCAGGCCGAGATCGCGCGCAAGGCCGGCGTCATCCAGGCCACCCTGCGCGACGCCCGCCTGCGGCTGCTCGCCGACGATCTCGTCACCGCCCGGGTGGAGCTGGCCGCCGACATCGCCGACGAGGAGACCGTCCGGGCCAAGCTCACCGAGACCGAGGGGGCCCACGCCGCCGCCGTCGAGCGGGAGGGCGCCCTGGAGCAGGAGCTGACCCGGCTGGTGCCGCGGGCCGCCGCCGCCCAGGAGACCTGGTACGCGCTGTCGGGGGTCCGCGAACGGCTGCGCGGCACCGGCCAGCTCGCGTCCGAGCGAGCCCGGCTGCTGCGCGCCGGCGCCCAGACCGCCCGCGGTGGGCGTGACCCGGAGGAGTTGGAGCAGGAGGCCGCGGCCGTCCGGGAACGGGAGGCCGCGCTGCTCGTCCGGCTCGACCGCGACCGGGACACGCTGGCCGAGGTCGTCGACCGCCGGGCCGACCTGGAACGGTCGCTCGCCGCCGAGGAGCAGGCGCTGCTGGCCGCCACCCGCGCTGCCGCGGCCCGGCGCGAAGGCCTGGCGCGGCTCGCCGGCAAGGTCGAGGCCGCCCGTTCCAGGGCCGGCTCCGCCGAGGCGGACATCGTCCGGCTGACCGAGGCCCTGGACGCGGCCCAGGCCCGCGACGCCGAGGCCAGCGGCTCCCGCTCCGCCCTGGACACCGAGCTCGCCCGGATCGAGGCCGAGCGGGAGGAGCTGGCCGACCGGCACGAGTCCGCCGTGGCCCTGCACACCGCCGCGAACGAGCGGCTGGAGGCGCTGCGCTCGGCCGAGCGGGCCGCCGACCGGGACCGCGCCTCGGCCGCGGCCCGCCGGGAAGCCCTGTCGTTGTCGCTCTCACCGGCCGACGGCGCGGCGGCGCTGCTCACCGCCACGGCCGGCCCGCGAGAGCCTGGCGCGGCCGACCAGACCGGGTCCGACCGGGCCACGTCCGGCAAGCCGGGCGGTGGCAAGTCGGCCAAGGGAAAGGCCCCGGCACCGCTCCCGGACCCGCCGGACACCCCGATCCAGGTCGTCGGCCGGCTCGCGACCATCCTCGCGGTCACCCCCGGCGCGGAGGTGGCGATCGCCGCCGCACTGGGCCAGGCGGCCGACGCGCTCGCCGTCGGCTCCGTCGACGACGTCGTCACCGCGCTGCGGTGGCTGCGGTCCGCCGAGGCCGGCCGGGCCGCCTTCGTCCCCGCGTCCCCGGCGCCGCCCGCCCCGGCCAGGCCGACGGAGCTGCCGTCCGGCGCGGTCGCCGCGCTCGACCTGGTCCGGGTGGTGGATGAGCGGTTCGCCCCGGCCGTCGCCGCGATCCTCGGCGCGGTCGTCGTCGTCGACGACCTGTCCGACGCCGCGAAGCTTGCCGGGCTGCGTCCCGATCTCGCGATGGTCACCCGCGACGGTGACGTGCTGGGCCCGCCCGCCGCCATAGGCGGCAGCGCGCACGCGCCGTCGCTGCTGGAGCTCGCCGCCGCCGCCGACGAGGCAGCCGGCGCGATGGACACGGCGGCGGCGAAGGCCGACGCCGCCCGCGTCGCGATGGAGCCGGCCCGCGAGGAGGTCGCCAGGACGCGCGCCGCGATCGACGCGGCCAGCTCCGGGCGCTCGGCCGCGAACGGGCGCCACCGGGCGCTGACCGAGCAGCTCGCCCAGCTCGACCGGGGCCGGGGCTCCGTCGCCGGTGAGATCAGCCGGTTGGAGCGCAACCGGCTTGCCGCGGAGGCCACCCGCGACCAGGCCTACGGCGCGCTGGGGGAGCTCGAGGCCCAGCTGTCCGCGAGCGACGACGAGCCGGACGAGGAGGACCTTCCCGCGGACGAGCGGGACCGGCTGGTCGCCGCCACCTCCGCAGTGCGCGGCGAGGAGGTCGAGGCCCGGCTCGCCGTGCGCACCGCCGAGGAGCGGGCCCGTGGCCTCGCAGGCCGGGCCGACGCGCTGGTCCGCCAGGCCACGCAGGAACGAACCGCCCGCGCGGCCGCCGCCCGCACCCGGGCGCTGCGCGAGCAGCAGGCGAAGATCGCCGCCGCGGTCGCCGCCGTCGTCCAGGACGCGCTTGCCGCCTGCGAGACCTCGCTCGCCGCCGCCGCGGCCGAGCGCGAGCAGACCGACGCGGCCCGGCGGTCCACCGACACCGAGCTCTCCGGGGTTCGCGACCGGGTCCGGGCCTACGCGGCGGCGCTCGCGGCGCTGCGGGACGAGGCGCACCGCGACGAGCTGGCCCGCGAGGCCAAGCGGCTGCGCTCCGAGGCGCTGGAGGCCAAGTCGCTGGAGGAGCACGGCATCGCCGCCGACGACCTGGTCGCCGAGTACGGCCCCGAACTGCCGGTTCCGCCGGACGAGGAGGGCGGCGCGACGCGGCCCTTCGACCGGACCGAGCAGGCGGCGCGGCTCGCGACGGCCGAGAAGCAGCTGACCCGGCTCGGGAAGATCAACCCGCTGGCGCTGGAGGAGTTCGAGGCGCTCCAGGAGCGGGCCGCGTTCCTCTCG
Source organism: Frankia sp. AgB1.9 (assembly GCF_016786355.1). Lineage (GTDB taxonomy): Bacteria > Actinomycetota > Actinomycetes > Frankiales > Frankiaceae > Pseudofrankia. The sequence continues at coordinate 81,524 of NZ_JADWYX010000005.1, read as the reverse complement.
GCCCAGCTGGACGACATCAAGAACACCCGGCGTGACCTGCTGCTCGTCGTCGACGAGGTGGACTCGCGGGTTCGTGAGGTGTTCGCCGCCGCGTTCCACGACACCGCGCGTGAGTTCGAGATCGTCTTCGACACGCTGTTCCCCGGCGGCGAGGGCAAGCTGGTACTCACCGATCCCGACGACATGCTGGCCACGGGCATCGAGGTCGAGGCCCGGCCGCCTGGCAAGAAGGTCAAGCGGCTGTCGCTGCTGTCCGGCGGGGAGCGCTCGCTGACGGCGCTCGCGCTGCTGCTGGCGATCTTCCGGGCCCGCCCGTCGCCCTTCTACGTGCTCGACGAGGTCGAGGCGGCGCTCGACGACCGCAACCTGGGCCGGCTGCTGAACGCCGTCGAGGGCCTGCGGTCGAAGTCCCAGCTGATCATCATCACCCACCAGAAGCGCACCATGGAGATCGCGGACGCGCTGTACGGCGTGTCGATGCGCGGCGACGGCGTGACCACGGTGATCAGCCAGCGCCTCCGCGAGCGCGCCTCAGCCTGAGGCGAGCGGCCGGAACCGGGCGCTGAGCGCCCTTCGGCCGCTCCGCCTGTCGGGCGCTGAGCGCCCTCCCAACCTGGTTCGGGGTTGGCCTGGAGACCGGTGGTCGAGCGGGCGTGGTGGTCGGGATCGTGCACTGGTTGCGCTGGCTGGTTGGGGCGGGCGAGGGACTGGGGCGTGCCCTGGTGGGCTCCAGCTCCTCGGGACTGGAAGGATCGGGTTGTGGAGTACGTCTACCTGATCATTGCGATCGCCGTCGTCCTGTTCGCCACGACCGGTGCGCTGGTCGGGAACACCGTGCGTCGGCGCCGCCGGCTGCCGAGCGCCCGAACCGGTGCCGAGACGCTGCCGGCCGGCGAGAAGAGCGCCGTCGAACAGTCGGACGGCGAGCCGGCGGGCGGTGTCGGTCTGCTGGAACGGCCGACCGCTCCGGCGGCGCGCACCGCGGCCGACGAGGCGGAGGTCGTGGCCGCGCCGCCGGCACACGAGGTGCCGGCTCCGGCCGCGGGTCGGCTCGTGCGGCTGCGGGCCCGGCTCGCCCGCTCGCAGTCGTCGTTCGGCCGTGGCCTGCTCGCGCTGCTGTCGGGCGACGACCTGACCGACGAGGACTGGGAGGACGTCGAGTCGACGCTGCTGCTCGCCGACGTCGGCGTGGCCGCGACGAGCGAGCTGGTCGCCGCCCTCAAGGAACGCACCGCGGTCCTGGGAGCGCGCAGCTGGTCCGACGTGCGCGACATGCTCCGCGACGAGCTGCTCGCCCAGATCGGCACGACGGCCGACCGGTCGCTGCGCACGGCCGCCGACGGCCGGCCGGGCGTCCTGCTGGTTGTCGGCGTCAACGGCACCGGCAAGACGACCACCTGTGGCAAGATCGCCCGGTTGCTGGTCGCCGACGGGAAGTCAGTCGTGCTCGGCGCGGCCGACACGTTCCGCGCCGCCGCGGCCGACCAGCTGGAGACCTGGGGCGGCCGGGTCGGCGCGGTGACCGTACGCGGGCCCGAGGGCGGCGACCCGGCGTCGGTCGCCTTCGACGCGGTCAAGCGTGGGATCGCGGACGGCGCCGACGCCGTCGTCATCGACACCGCTGGCCGGCTGCACACCAAAGTGGGCCTGATGGACGAGCTGTCGAAGATCAAGCGGGTTGTCACCAAGCAGAGCCCGGTTGACGAGGTGATCCTCGTCCTCGACGCGACCACCGGGCAGAACGCTCTGGTCCAGGCGCGGGTCTTCACCGAGGCCGTCGAGATCACCGGTGTCGCGCTCACCAAGCTCGACGGCACCGCGAAGGGCGGCATCGTGATCGCGGTGCAGCGTGAGCTGGGGGTTCCGGTCAAGCTGGTCGGGCTCGGCGAGGGCCCGGACGACCTCGCGCCGTTCGAGCCGGAGGGCTTCGTCGACGCGTTGCTGGGCGACCCCGTCCGCTAGCCCGGACGGTGCTCCCTGCGGGCTGCCGCTGGTGGTGTGCGGACGATTCGGCGGATGTGTCCTGGGACACGCCGACGTGCCCGCAGCCCTTTCCATCGACCGGGAGTGCGATCTAGCATTTTCCGGCGGTCTTCTTTGGCCCGCTGACCGCGCCACGCCCTGCCGCCAGGATCCCGTCCCGTGGCGTTGCCCGCGACGGGACACCAGCGTCCGGCGAGGTGTCCCGCCCTCCTCAACGAAGAGGGCGGACCCGGCTGGCGATCACCCGCCAGGCTCGGGTCCGTGCGGCATACCTCGCCGGCCAGGCGCTTGCGCGCCCGGCCAAGCCTTGACCGAGGTGGACGCTCAAATCTTCGTGAGACCGGTCCAGGGTCAGGGTGGTGGTTGGGTTTCGCTGGCGTGGCTGGCGTGGCTGGCGTGGCTGGTTGCGTCGACTGTCGGCGCGGCCGTCGGTCTGGGTGCGTACCCTAGGACTGTCCGTTCCGATGTTGCCCGAGGTTCCGGCCGGGCCTTGCCCGCGGGGCGCGAGTACGGCGGTGCCGGGGGTCGACGGGTGGACGGCGGCAATCCCAACCTCGGTAGGCCGACCCTCGGCAACCCGACGCATTCCAGCGCGGGCCCGTGATTCCGGAGTGTGCGCGTGTTCGACACCCTGTCCAGCCGACTCGAGACGGTCTTCAAGTCGCTGCGCGGCCGGGGACGGCTGTCCGAGGCCGACATCGACGCGACCGCCCGCGAGATCCGGGTCGCGCTGCTTGAGGCCGACGTCGCGCTCCCGGTCGTCAGGGCGTTCGTCGCGGCGATCAAGGAACGCGCCCGCGGTGTCGAGGTCAGCCAGGCGCTGAACCCGGCCCAGCAGGTCATCAAGATCGTCAACGAGGAGCTCATCGGCATCCTCGGCGGCGAGACGGCGAACCTGAGGCTGGCCAAGACCCCGCCGACCGTCATCCTGCTCGCGGGCCTCCAGGGCACCGGCAAGACGACGCTCGCCGGCAAGCTCGGCATGTGGCTGAAGAAGCAGGGCCACACCCCGATGCTGGTCGCCGCCGACCTTCAGCGCCCGAACGCCGTCAACCAGCTGCAGGTCGTCGGTGCGCGCGCCGGCGTCGAGGTGTTCGCCCCGGAGCCGGGCAACGGGATCGGTGACCCGGTCGCCGTCGCCCGCGACGCGATCGCGCACGCCCGTCGCAACGTGTTCGACGTGGTGGTCGTCGACACCGCCGGGCGCCTCGGTGTCGACCAGGAGCTGATGGAGCAGGCGGCCGACATCCGGGACGCCGTCAAGCCGGACGAGATCCTCTTCGTCGTCGACGCGATGGTCGGCCAGGATGCCGTCTCCACGGCGCTGGCCTTCCTCGACGGCGTCGGCTTCAGCGGCGTGGTGCTGACCAAGCTCGACGGTGACGCCCGCGGTGGCGCCGCGCTGTCGGTCGCGCATGTCACCGGGCGACCGATCATGTATGCGTCGACCGGCGAGGGGCTCGGCGACTTCGACGTCTTCCACCCCGAGCGGATGGCGTCGCGCATCCTCGGCATGGGTGACGTGCTGACCCTGATCGAGCAGGCCGAGCAGGCCTTCGATCAGTCGGAAGCCGAAGAGATGGCGCGGAAGATGGCCGCGTCGGAGTTCACCCTCGAGGACTTCCTCAACCAGATGCTGCAGGTCCAGAAGCTCGGGCCGATCGGCAACCTGCTCGGGATGCTGCCCGGCATGGGCCAGATGAAGGAGCAGCTGGCGCAGGTCGACGACCGGGACGTCAACCGGGTGGTCGCCATCATCCGGTCGATGACGCCGGGCGAGCGGCGTGACCCGGGCATCCTGCAGAAGACTCGCAAGGAGCGGGTTGCCCGCGGTTCCGGCGTGACTGTGACCGAGGTCAACCAGCTGCTCGACCGGTTCACCGAAGCGCGCAAGATGATGCGCCAGATGGCAGGGGGTGCCGGTTTCCCTGGCCTAGGCCGCGGCAAAGGCCCACAAGCGCGTAAACAGCCGAAGAAGGGCAAGGGCGCCAGCAAGAAGGGCAACCCGGCGGCGCGCGCCGCTCAGGCGGCCCAGGCCAAGAACAAGCAGCCCGGCGGCGGGGGTCCCGGCCTCGGTGGCCTGCCCGGTGGCCCGCCCCCTGGCGGTCTGGGCGACGTCGACCTGGGCGCCCTGCTCAAGCCCGGTGCCTTCAACCCGCGCGGCCCCGGCGGCCGCTGAATCTCCGTTGGCGGGGCGGCCCTCGACCGATCCCGCCAGCGATCTGGCAGACTGTAACGGCAAGCCTCACGTACTAAGCTCCTACGAGCTAGTTCCGTACGAGGCCTGCCGCTGACCTTGGGTCAGCTCCCGGAGGTCGTGAGGTCTGGCCGGGGGACGACCCCCGGAGTTCCGGCGCCGCGAGTCCCGTGGCCCCCCAAGCAATGGAGCTTTTGAACAACCGTGGCTACCAAGATCAAGCTGCAGCGCCTCGGCAAGATGCGTGAGCCGCACTACCGCATCGTCATCGCCGACGCCCGTACCAAGCGGGACGGTCGGGTCATCGAGGCCATTGGCCAGTACCACCCCAAGGACGAGCCGAGCACGATCATCGTGGACGGGGACCGGGCGGCCCACTGGCTGTCCGTCGGCGCCCAGCCGACCGACCCGGTGCTCGCGATCCTCAAGGTCACCGGTGACTGGCAGAAGTTCAAGGGCCTGCCGGCTCCGGAGCCGATGAAGGTCGCGGCCCCGAAGGTCGACCGCAAGGCGCTCTTCCAGGCCGCCGCGCGCGAGGCCGCCGGGCTTGAGGACAAGTCGGCGACCACGCCCAAGAAGAAGGGCGCCAAGGCTGCCGCCGAGTCCGACGAGACCCCGGCCGCGGAGTAGTAGGTGCTGGAGGCCGCGCTCGAACACCTCGTTCGAGGCATCGTGGACCACCCGGACGATGTCCGGGTGGACCTGCAGTCCAACCGCCGCGGCCGCACCCTGGAGGTCCGGGTACACCCCGAGGACCTCGGTAAGGTGATCGGCCGTCGCGGCCGGACTGCTCGCGCCCTGCGCACCGTCATGGCCGGAGTGGGCGGCCGCGGCCTGCGCGTCGACGTCGTCGACGTCGATCGGTGACCCGGGCGGCAGCCTTGGCTCGTCGCCCGTCGGCCGGCTCCCCGGTGGCACCGCTGGCCGGGGAGCCTGGGTCCGACCATGGGTGACGCCATCGTCGTCGGCCGGATCGGGAAACCGCACGGCGTGCGCGGCGACGTGACCGTCGACGTCCGGACCGATCTGCCCGACCGGCGGTTCGCCCCGGGATCGAAGCTGGATCGTTCCGGCGGCGGTCCCGACCTCGTCATCGAGGACTCTCGCTGGCATTCCGGCCGGTTGCTCGTCCGCTTCGAGGGCGTGGCGGACCGGACCGGCGCCGAGTCGTTGCGCGGTGTCGTGCTGACCATCGACGCGGACCAGGCCGGCGACGCTGTCGACCCGGACGAAGCCGGCGAGGGCGGCGAGTTCTGGTGGGACCGCGACCTCGTCGGCCTGCGGGCCGTCACCCCGGACGGGAGCCCGCTCGGCGAGGTGACCGACGTGGTGCACACCGCAGCAGGTGAGCTGCTCGCGATCGGCACTCCCGACGGCGGCGAGCATCTGGTGCCGTTCGTCCGTGACATCGTCCCGACGGTCGACCGGGCCGGTGGCCTGCTCGTCGTCGACGCTCCGCCCGGCCTGCTCGACCTCGACTAGCGGATCAGACACGGGAAGGACTGGCTCCGGCATGCGGGTCGACGTGGTGACGATCTTCCCGGCCTACCTGGAGCCGCTTCGGCTTTCCCTGCTGGGCAAGGCCCGCGACCGCGGCATGCTGGAGATCAACGGCCACGACCTGCGGGACTGGACGACCGACCGGCACCGCACCGTGGACGACACCCCCTACGGCGGTGGGCCCGGCATGGTGATGCGCCCGGACCCGTGGGACGCGGCGCTGCGCGCGATCGCGGACTCCGGCGGCCCGGCACCCCGGCCACGGGTGATCGTCCCGACGCCCACCGGGCGGCCCTTCACGCAGGCCTACGCGGCCGAGCTCGCGGCGGCGCCGTGGCTCGTCTTCTGCTGTGGCCGGTACGAGGGAATCGACGCCCGGGTGATCGACGCCTGGGCCGACGACGAGATCTCGATCGGCGACTACGTGCTTTCTGGCGGCGAGGTCGCGACCCTCGTCATGCTGGAGGCGATCGCGCGGCTGCTGCCGGGCGCCGTCGGCAACGCGGAGTCGATCACCGACGACTCGTTCGCCCACGGCCTGCTCGAGGGGCCGGTGTACACCCGGCCGCCGGACTGGGCGGGGCGGCGCGTCCCGGAGGTGCTGCTGTCCGGCGACCACGGCGCGATCGCCCGCTGGCGGCGGGACGAGGCGTTGCGGCGGACCGCTCGGCGCCGTCCCGACCTGCTGGCGGCGATGGACCTCGACCGCCGTGACGAGACGGTCGTCGCGGCGGCGCTGGCCGAGCCCTCGGCCTGACCCGGATGGGCCGGCGCGATGCGTCGGCCCGTTCGTGTGGCACCGCTCGGTCGTGTGGCACAGTAGGATGCAGTGTCCGTCGGTCCGTGACCGGCGGTCCGTGTTCGACGATCTAAGTACGATCGCCGGCCGGTAGGCGGCTGGGTTGCCTCGCGCAGCTGAGCCCCTTGGCCTGCATGATCGCCGACGGGTTCGCCGCCGTAGGCGCGGCCCGCCGCGAAGGCCCCCCAACTGTCACCACTGAGTGCCTGTCAACACTGAGGAAGCGACTGCCATGCAAACCCTGGACAGCCTCGACGCCGAGTCGCTGAGGACCGACGTGCCCGAGTTCCGTCCGGGCGACAACCTCAAGGTCCACGTCCGCGTGGTCGAGGGCAACCGCCAGCGCATCCAGGTCTTTCAGGGCGCTGTGATCCGTCGCCAGGGCGACGGCCTGCGGGAGACGTTCACCGTCCGCAAGGTCAGCTTCGGCGTCGGCGTGGAGCGCACGTTCCCGGTGCACAGCCCGATCGTTCAGAAGATCGAGGTTGTCACCCGAGGCGACGTCCGCCGGGCCAAGCTGTACTACCTGCGTGACCTGCGCGGCAAGGCCGCCAAGATCAAGGAAAAGCGGTAGGCGACCGGGTCACCCCGACCCACTGCCTGGCGCATGAGGCGTGGGCATCACCGCAAGGTGGTGTCCGCGCCTTTTGCTGATCTACGCGAGAGCACAACGTCCGCACACTGGCGGCGCGGCGAGGGCGGGTGCCTGCCTGCGTGCGTCGGGTCGATGGGCGAAGATAGACGGGTTGTGATCCAGCGTCGCCGGGACGGGTCTGGCTACGGCTGCCGCTCACAACGGGTGCGTCGGTGGGTGTCGAGCCGGCTAGCGCGGCGCCGAAGCCTCGCGAACCGGCGGGGACCACAACGTGAGGTGGCGTAGTGAGCTCGTCCGAGCAGGGCACCCCAGACCCGGCCGACGTCGGCGGCGTGCTGCCCGCGGGCTCCGGCCGGGGCGGTGGCTGGTCACCGGCCACCGGGCCCCGGCACGTGGCCCCGCCATCGGCCGGCCGTGGCGCCTGGGAGGGCGACGGTCCCGCGGATGAGGTCGACGCCGACGAGCCCGCCTCCGATGACACCCCGCCCGCCGGCGGCCGGCGCCTGCGGGGCTGGCGCGGCCGCTCCGGCGGGGGCGACGGCCGTGAGCAGCGCGGGTCCTTCCTTCGCGAGCTCCCCGTGCTCGTGTTGATCGCCTTCGTCCTCGCGCTGCTCATCAAGGCTCTGTTGGTCCAGGCGTTCTGGATTCCGTCCGAGTCGATGGAACGAACGCTGCTGATCAACGACCGGGTGCTGGTGAACAAGGTCGTCTATCACTTCCGGTCGGTCCATCGCGGCGACATCGTCGTGTTCAACGGCGACGGCACCGGGTTCCAGAGCCACGAGACGGTGATCGCCCCGCCCTCCAACGGCTTCAGCAAGTTCGTCCGCGGCGTCCAGGACCTGCTCGGCCTCGGCGCGCCCAGCGACAAGGACTTCATCAAGCGGGTGATCGGCGTCGGCGGTGACACGGTCGCCTGCTGTGACGCCCAGGGCCGGGTGATGGTCAACGGCAAGGCGCTCGACGAGGGCTACCTGTTCGAGAACGACGCCCAGCCGTTCGGCCCGGTCAAAATCCCCAAGGGCCAGCTATGGGTGATGGGCGACCATCGCAGCGCCTCCTCCGACTCCCGTGCCAACGGCACCATCCCGACGAGCGCGGTCGTCGGCCGGGCGTTCGTACGGGTCTGGCCCCTCAGTCGGTTCGGCTTCCTGACCACGCCGGGCACCTTCCACGGCATCCCGTCCGCGAGCGGGCCCGCCCCGGGCGTCGGCGGGTATGGCGGGGATCCGCTCTCAGCGGGGACGCCTGCCTCGGTACCGCTGGTCGGCGCGCTGGCGCTCGCCGTCGGCACCCGTGGCCGGCGCGGTCGGCTCGTCATGCCGCGGGCAGGCCGTCGACGGGTGTGGTCGAAACGTTCCAGATGAGGCCTCCGGGCGTTGTCATCCGGCGTGACAGCGGCCTGTTCGGTTATGAGCGCGCGCTGGCGCGGCGCGGCCTCGGCCCGGTGGCCGGCGTCGACGAGGCCGGGCGTGGAGCCTGCGCCGGGCCGCTGGTCGTCGCCGCCGTCATCCTGGACCCACGCCGCACCGGCCGGCTGGTCGAGCTGGCCGACTCGAAGCTGCTGACCGAACGCATCCGGGAGCGGGTGTACGAGGACGTGCTGGCCGTGGCCTCGGCGTGGTCCGTGGTCGTGATCCCGGCGGCCGAGATCGACCGGCACGGCCTGCACGTCATGAACATCACCGGCATGCGGCGCGCGGTCGCCCGGCTCGCGATTCATCCGGGGTACGTGCTTGTCGACGGCTTTCCGGTGCCCGGGATCGACACGCCATCACTGGCTGTGCGCAAGGGGGACCGGGTCGCGGCCTGCGTCGCCGCGGCCTCCGTTGTCGCCAAGGTGACCCGCGACCGGATCATGTGCCAACTGGACGCCCGCTACGGCGAGTACGATTTCGCGCAGCACAAGGGATACGTCACCGCGGCGCATGCCGCGGCACTGGCGAGACACGGGCCGTGCGAGGAGCACCGCCTCTCGTATGCCAACGTCCAGTCCCTGATAGTCCGGGACGGGGACGAACGAACGGCGCGGCTGGAGGAGACCGTGACAATGGCCGGCCGGCAGGGCGCGACGGGGATCGCATGAGCGCCGAGGACCTTGAGAAGTACGAGACCGAGATGGAGCTGCAGCTCTATCGCGAGTACCGGGACGTCGTCGGGCTCTTCTCGTACGTCATCGAGACCGAACGTCGCTTCTACCTCGCGAACGAGTACAAGATCGAGGTGCGTAACACCGCCGACGGCGAGGTCTTCTTCGAGCTGTCGCTGCGGGACGCCTGGGTGTGGGACATGTTCCGCCCCGCCCGTTTCGTGAAGAACGTCCGGGTTGTGACCTTCAAGGACGTCAACGTCGAGGAACTCACGAAGGCCGAGCTCTAAGGCGCTGACCCTTGATGGGCCGGCTCCTGGTGAGGCCGGCCGAGTTTCGGGCTGCCTTGCTGCCTGCCTGACGTGTGCGGCGGTGTGGCCGGGCTGGGGTTGGTTGGCTGGTTGGTACCTCTGTGGATGGCTGGGGGTCGTCCACAGCTGGGGTTCTCGGCCTCGACGTTGGGCCTCGGCTCTTTCATTGTGATCTCCGCCGGCGGCAGCAGCCGCCGTGGGCGGCGCGCTGACCACTGAGCCAGGTCCGCGAGCCGTCAGGAAGCTGGTTCCAGGGAACCGGCGGGCGGCGGAGGTCCGGCTGTGACATCCAGGCCAAGGGCGGGCCAGCGGGCATCGAGTCCAGGAGCGAAACAGCGGGCATCGAGTCCGAGAGCGGGACAGCGGGCCAAGGACGTGCTCGGTCGGTTCGGCGAGGACCTCGCCGCCCGGCAGCTGGTCGCGGGCGGGGCACAGATTCTCGACCGCAACTGGCGCTGCCGCGACGGCGAGCTCGACATCGTGGCGCTCGACGCGGGCACGGTGGTGTTCTGCGAGGTGAAGACCCGTACCGGCACCCGGCACGGCACGCCGGCCGAGGCCGTGGACGACCGGAAGGTGGCCCGGGTCCGCCGGCTGGCCGCCCGCTGGCTGGCGGAGCACCCCCGGGTGTCCGGCCCGGTGCGGTTCGACCTGGTCGCGGTGTCCCGTGAGGTGACCCCGGGGCAGCCCGGCTCGGTCCGGGTCGACCACCGGCGCGGGGCGTTCTGATGGCGCTGGCGCGCACGCTCGCCGTCGCGGTGATCGGCGTCGAGGGTCATCTCATCGAGGTGGAGGCACATCTCGCCGGCGGTCTGCCCGCGCTGGCGCTGATCGGTCTGCCCGACGCCGCGCTTGCCGAGTCCCGCGACCGGATCCGGGCGGCGGTGCTGAACTCCGGGCAGAAGTGGCCGGACGAGCGGATCACTGTCGGGCTCTTCCCAGCGACGCTGCCCAAGTCCGGCAGCGGATTCGACCTGGCGATGGCGTTGGCGATCATGGCGGCGGCCGGCGTCGTGCCGCAGCCCACGCCCGGCCACCGGGTGTTGGTCGGCGAGCTGGCGCTCGACGGGCGGGTCCGCCCGGTGCGGGGCGTGCTGCCGGCCGTGTTGGCCGCCGTCGATGCCGGGGTGACCCGGGTCGTCGTCCCGGCCCGCAACGCGGCCGAGGCCGCGCTCGTCCCCGGTGCCGAGGTCGAGCCGGTCCCGGATCTGCGCAGTGCCATCGGCCTGCTGCGCGGTGAGTACGAACCGGAGGCGGTCGCCGCGCCGCCCGCCGGTCCCGCGGCACGGGGCGCCGAGGCCGAGCTGGATCTCGCCGACGTGGCGGGCCAGAGCCGCGGCCGGCTCGCCGTCGAGGTCGCCGGAGCCGGCGGCCACCACCTGTACCTGCAGGGACCACCGGGCGGCGGGAAGACGATGCTCGCCGAGCGGCTGCCCGGCCTGCTGCCCGACCTGGACCTGGCCGCGGCCATCGAGGTGACCGCCGTGCACTCGGTCGCCGGCGTCCTGCCGTCCGAGACGCCGCTGATCAGCCGCCCGCCCTACCGCAGCCCGCACCACACCGCGACCCCGGCCGCCCTGGTCGGCGCGGGCTCTACCGTGATCCGCCCCGGGCTCGCCTGCCAGGCCCACCGAGGGATCCTCTTCCTGGACGAGGCTCCCGAATTTGGGCGCACCGCGCTGGACGCGCTGCGCCAGCCGCTGGAGAGCGGCGTGATCGAGATCGCCAGAGCGCGTACGACGACCCGGTTTCCGGCCAGGTTCCTGCTTGTCCTGGCGGCGAACCCGTGCCCCTGCGCCCGCGCCGGCACGGCCGGCCCGAACGCCTGCGAATGCCCCAGCGCCGTGCGCCGCCGCTATCAGGCGCGCCTGTCCGGCCCGCTGCTGGACCGGATCGACCTGCAGGTCGAGATCGGCGCACCCACCCGGGCCGAGCTGCGCGCCGACGTCGGTGCCACCGAGTCGAGCGCCGTCGTGGCCGCGCGGGTCGCCGTCGCGCGGGCGGCGATGGCGACCCGGCTGCGTGGCACCCAGTGGCGCACGAACGCGGAGGTGCCGGGCGCGGTGCTGCGGCGCCGCTGGCCGCTGCCCGCGTCGGTCACCTTCGCCGCCGACCGCGCCTTCGAGACGGGCGCCCTGACGGCCCGAGGCCTCGACCGGGTGCTGCGGGTCGCCTGGACGCTCGCGGACCTGGAGGGTCTGGCCCGCCCAGGTCCGGCCGAGCTGGGCCTCGCCCTCGACCTGCGCATCCCCGGGCGTCCCGGATGAGCGGCGGACCGGCCGTCGACGATGAGTCGCCGGAGCGGCTCGCGCGGGCCGCACTGTCGCACCTCGTCGGCTACGGCAACGCGGGACTGACGGCCGCGATCAGGGCGCTCGGGCCGGCCGAGGCCTGGGAGCAGGCACGTCCGCGGCATCCGGACATCGAGCCGCGCCGGGACCTGGACCGGCTGCGCGAGGTCGGCGGCTGGCTCCTGTGCCCCGGCGACCCCGGCTGGCCCGATGGGCTCGCGGGTCTGGACCGGGCGGCCGACCGGGCTGAACCGGAGTACGGGACACCGTTGGCCCTCTGGTGCCGCGGCGCCGCCGACCTGTCCCCGCCGGGACCCACCGAACCGACCGGACTCACCGACTGCGACCGGCACGGCGTCGCGGTCGTCGGGAGCCGGGCGGCGACCGGCTACGGCCAGCACGTCGCCGGTGAGCTCGCCTGCTCGCTGGCCGAGCGAGGCTGGACGGTCGTGTCCGGCGCGGCGTTCGGCATCGACGCCGCCGCGCACCGTGGGGCGCTGGCCGGCGACGGGGTGACGGTCGCCGTCCTCGCCTGCGGCGTCGACATCCCCTATCCGGCGGCGCACCTGCGGCTGCTGGACGAGATCCGGGAACGCGGGCTGCTGGTCAGTGAGGTGCCGCCGGGCAGCCCACCGCTGCGGCGGCGCTTCCTGATCCGCAACCGGCTGATCGCCGGGCTGGCCAGGGGCACCGTCCTCGTCGAGGCCGGTCCGCGCAGCGGAGCCCTGAGCACGGCCCGGCACGCTCGCCGGCTCGGCCGCGGGCTGATGGTCGTGCCCGGCCCGGTCACCAGCGCGATGTCGGTCGGCTGCCACCGGCTGCTACGCGAGCACCGGGAGGTGTGCGCGCTGGTGACCGACGCGCGTGATGTCGAGGAGGAGATCGGCCCGATCGGTCTGCGAACCGACGACGGCCCCAGTGCGGGCGACGGAGGGCCGTCGGGGTCGCGCGACGGCCTGCCCGCCGTCGTGCGGGCGCTGTTGGAGGCCATGCCGGCCCGCGGCTGCATCGGGGTCGCCGTGCTGGCCGCGCGGATCGGTCAGCGGCCACGCGACGTGCTGGCGATGCTCGGGCCGCTCGCCGTCGAGGGCCTGGTCGAGGCCCGTCCGGACGGCTACCGGCTGACCGCGCTCGGCCGCGGTCCGATTCAGGCCCGTCCTGGCCGTGATGACGGCGAAGACGACGGTTTGTTCTCAATCCGGGAGGTTCGTCCATGATTTCGAGTTCCGAGCTATCCGGCCTGCGGGCGGCGCTCCGGCTGGTCCAACGCGACCTGGACGCCTATCCGCGCGTCGAGACCCGCGACCAGCCTGCCGAGGACGGAGATGACGCGCAGCTGCCGGCCGGAGTGCCGGGCGCGGCGCGACTTCAGCTGGTCGGCACGGAGCAGGGGGTCTTCGTCGCCCTCCCCGACGGGCAGTTCTGGCCAGCCGGCGCCGGGCCACTTCCCGGTGGCACGCAGGGCGCCGCCACCGTGGTCGCCGTCGCCATCCGGGTGCAGGAATGCCTCGCCGAGATCCTCTGGCACAGCTGGCCCCGTTGCCCCGACCACGACGCCGCGTTGCGCCCCGAGGACTGTGCTGACGACGCCGTCTGGTGTTGCGACGACGACGCCGGCCACCACGTAGCCCCGATCGGACGGCTCGCGCAGTCCGGGTCGAGCCCGCTCGCCGCCCCGAGCGGGACCTGAGCCACGGCCAGCGAGCCCTGAGCCACGGCCAGCGAGCCCTGAGTTATGGCCAGCCAGCCCTGAGCTACGGCCAGCGGTACCTGGGGCGAGGGCCACCTGTGTTATGGCCAGCGGGACCTGGGCGAGGGCCAACGGGACCTGAGCTGCGGCGAAAGGGCGCAGCCTCCAGGCCTTGCCGGCGAGACGGTGGGGCCTGGCGGCTGGCTCCTTGGCTGGCCATTTCCTGGCACAGATTCCGTGGCGGGCCGCGCCACCGCGGCGGCTTGATCACCGTTTGCACCCTCGATGGGGACCCTGCTGGCGAATTGCATGCAGCTACAGCCCGAGGGGCTCGACTCGATGATCGGGAGGTCGGCTCGCGGCGTTCAGTCCCGTTTGACGGACGCCGCGCCGGTCATGATCGCTGTCTTGGCCCTGCGGTGGTCGTAGAAGCGCCTTCGTCACGACCACCCCAGGGCTAAAACCGCGATCAAGCTCACGCGAGAGGGCCGAGCCACGTGGGCTTCTCACGGATCCGGCGTCCGAATTGGCCAGCAGTCCAATAGGCCGCGATGGGGTCTCGCTCACGACCGATTCAGGGCTGAAACGGCGATCAGCTCGACGTCGCCCGCGGCGTCGCCGTTGCCGGGATCGCCTGGGGCGAAACCCGGAGGAGCGGGAGCAGGCGGGGCGGGGTGGGCAGCAGGAGCGTGAGCGGGCTCAGGTAGGTCTGGCCACGGATGAGGCCCCAGTGCAGGCAGATCGCTGGCTGGCAGCCCGCATGACCCGCGTCGAGAAGGCCGAGTGGTGTCCCCGCGGCGACTGGCTGGCCGACCTGGACCAGCACGGTCAGCGGCTCATACGTCGTGCGGAGCTCCCCGTGGGTGACGGCCACGACGCCTCGCCCGGCAAGTACCCCGGCGAAGCTCACGACGCCTGGTCCCGCGGCACGCACCGTCGTTCCCGCCGGCGCCGCGAGGTCCACGCCGCGATGGCCCGGACCGTACGGCGTGGCCGGCGGCTCGAACGGCCGCAGCACCGTCACGGGCCCGTCCAGCGGCGCCCGCCACCCGCCCGCCCCGGCGATCGGCGCGGGCCTCACGCCGCCGCGGGCCGCGCCGTCGGCCGTACCGGCCGCCGTCCCGGTCTCGGCGGTGCTGCCGGTCTCGGCGGTGCTGCCGGGACGGGCGGTACTGCCAGGGCGAACGGCGCTGCCTGGGCGGACGGCGCTGCCGGCCAAGACGGGACTGTCACCCGCGGCCCGCACGGCCGCGGAGGGAGCCGGCTGCGGTGCCTCCGAGGCCACTGAGGCCACTGAGGCCACTGAAGCAACCGAGGCGGCCAGGGCGCTGACGGAGCGCGGCCAGCCCACGACCAGGAGGGCGGCCAGCAGTGTGGTCACGACGAGTGCCTGGACGCGCGGGTCAGGACGCGGGGACAAGGCCATCGGGGGCTCCTGCGGCTGTGGCGCTGGCTGGGCTCTGGGAGACATGAGAGCGACCGGGGGCGGCTGGCACGGGTGGAGGACCGGGCCGCCCCCCGTCGCCGGGTGCCGGCCCGGGGGCGGTTGGCCGGCGCCGCTCACGATCGGGCTCCCGGCCGGCCGGGCCAAGTGGGTGGCTCGATCTGTGGATCGGCCGGCTCCTGTGGAGAAGTCCTCGAACCGGTGTTTGGGAGAACGTCCGTTCGCCCCGCGCCCGGTCAGGCGGACTCCCGATGAGGCCGAGTATCATCACACTCGGAGCTTCGCGAGGAGCTCACTTCGCACGCCCGCTCCTGGTGGGCGCGCAGGGCTCGGTGCCCGTCGATGTGTCTGTCGGTCAGGCGTTTGCCGGTCGGCCGTCCATCGGTCATCAACTGCCCGCGCGTCCCGTCCGCCCGGCTCGTAGTCGGCGCGGAGCCAGGAAGGCTCCCTCGGTCCACCGCCTCGCGGTGGTTTTGGGGCCGCCCGGGCGTCAGGGGCCGCCGGCGCCAGCCGCGGCCGACAACCGAGACGTTCCGGCCGCGCGCCGGACAGGAAGGGCGGTTATGGCCGTCGTCACGATGAGGCAGCTGCTCGAGAGCGGCGTGCACTTCGGGCACCAGACCAAGCGCTGGAACCCGAAGATGAAGCGCTACATCCTCACTGAGCGCAATGGCATCTACATCATCGACCTCCAGCAGACGCTGTCGTACATCGACCGCGCCTACGACTTCGTCAAGGAGACCGTCGGGCACGGCGGCACGGTGCTGTTCATCGGCACCAAGAAGCAGGCGCAGGAGGCGGTCGAGGAGCAGGCCCGGCGCGTCGGGATGCCCTACGTCAAGGAGCGTTGGCTCGGCGGCATGCTGACCAACTTCTCCACGGTCTACAAGCGTCTGCAGCGCCTCAAGGAGCTCGAGGAGATCGAGCTGACCGGTGGCACCGAGGTCCGCACCAAGAAGGAGCAGCTCGTCCTCTCCCGGGAGAAGACGAAGCTGGAGCGCACTCTCGGCGGTATCCGGGACATGTCGCGTGTTCCCAGCGCGGTCTGGGTCGTCGACACCAAGAAGGAGCACATCGCCGTCGGCGAGGCTCGCAAGCTGAACATCCCGGTCGTCGCGATTCTCGACACCAACTGCGACCCAGATGAGGTCGACTACCCGATTCCCGGCAACGACGACGCGATCCGCAGCGCCGCGCTGCTCACCCGGGTGGTCGCGGACGCCGTCGCCGCCGGCCTGATGAGCCGGGCGGGCGCCAGCGCCGCCGACGTCAAGCCCGACCAGATCGCCGCCGCCGAGCCGCTGGCCGAGTGGGAGCAGGAGGTCCTGCGCCGCGACGCCGAGGCTGCTCCCGCCGAGGCCGCCGTCGAGACCCCCGCGGTCACCGAGGCCGTCGAGGTCGAGGCCCCGGCCGAGACGGTCTCCGCCGGCACCTCCGCCTGATTCGGCCTGGGCGTCGCCTCGGCCGCCGCATCGCGGCCGCGGAGGCGACGCCCAGCAATGCCCTGACGGCCTGCCGCGACCCTGCTGGGTGACGGCGGGCCGTCGACCCGAACCGAGCCCGCTCGTTGTGGGCTCACCTTGACGATCATCTGCCGGCTGGCGTGCCGCCGCGCGACTCGGAGTGGACCGCGCGAGCGGGCCGGGACGGGCTCCGCGCCCCAGATCCAGCCAGCCCACGTGGGACCGACCTGTCACATCATCGGCCGGTTAGCGCGTCGCGGCGCGAGACCAAAGTGGGTCAGCCGGCCAAGGCCACCCAGAACGGGACGAAGAAACGATGGCAAACATTTCTGCCGCGGAGATCCGCAAGCTCCGCGAGGTGACCGGTGCCGGAATGAGCGACGTCAAGAAGGCGCTCGTCGACCACGACGGCGACTTCGAGAAGGCCAAGGCCTGGCTGCGGGAGAAGGGCCTCGCCGGCGCCCAGAAGCGCGCTGGCCGGTCCACCGCGAACGGCCTGGTCGACTCCTACCTGCACCGGACCGACCCGCAGCTGCCGCCGACCATCGGCGTTCTGGTCGAGCTGCGCTGCGAGACCGACTTCGTGGCCAAGACCGACCAGTTCAAGCAGCTCGCCCGGGACATCGCGCAGCACGTCGCGGCGGCTGACCCGCTGTACGTGACCGCGGACGCGATCCCGAACGAGGTCCTCGAGCAGGAGAAGCGGATCTACGAGGCCGCGGCCCGCGAAGAGGGCAAGCCGGAAGCCGCGCTCTCCAAGATCATCGAGGGGAAGCTCAACGGCTACAAGAAGAGCTCGGTCCTGCTCGAGCAGCCTTGGGTGAAGGACAACAAGGTCACCATCAAGGCGCTCGTCGAAGACGCGGGCGTCTCCCTCGGCGAGAAGATCGAGATCGGCCGCTTCGCCCGGTTCAACATCCGCCAGGCCTGAGCGGAACCCGCGGGCCGGGGCCGGCGCGTCGCCACTGGTGACGTGCCAGGCGCCGGCCCGTGGCATTTGTCGGAGCTGGTCTCGGGTCCGCCGGGGGACGGGCCGCCGGAGGTGACCCGCGATGGGGCAGACTGCACACAGCGATGTCTCCGGCCGACGAGTCCGGCGGCCGCAGCGATGCCAATGGGGGCGCGCTCATCTCCGAGCGGGCTTCCGGAAGCCTCCGTGGGGAGAGGGCCACCCGTGATCGATCAAGCCGAGGTGGCCACCGGGCTGGAGAACATCGAGCCCAGGTGGCCGCGCGTCCTGCTCAAGCTTTCCGGCGAGGCGTTCGCCGGTGGGGATCCGCTGGGCATCGACCCGACCACCGTCGCGACCATCGCGCGCCAGGTCGCGGCGGTCGCCCGGTCCGGCATCGAGGTCGCGGTGGTGGTCGGCGGGGGCAACATGTTCCGCGGCCCCGCGCTCGCCGAGCGCGGCATGGACCGGGCGAGGGCCGACTACATGGGCATGCTCGGGACCGTCATCAACTGCCTGGCGCTGGCCGACTTCCTGGAGCGCGAGGGTGCCGTCACCCGGGTCCAGACCGCGATCGCGATGGGCCAGGTCGCCGAGCCCTACCTGCCGCTGCGGGCCATCCGGCATCTGGAGAAGGGCCGGGTCGTCATCTTCGGCGCCGGCCTCGGTGCCCCGTTCTTCTCCACCGACACGACCGCCGCGCAGCGCGCCCTCGAGGTCAAGGCCCAGGCCGTGCTGAAGGCGACCAAGGTGGACGGCGTCTACGACTCCGACCCGAACACGAACCCCACAGCGGTGAAGTTCGACACCCTCACCTACGGCGAGGTCCTCGCCCGTGGGCTGAAGGTCATGGACGCCACGGCGATCAGCCTCTGCATGGACAACGCGATGCCGATCGTCGTCTTTGACCTGCTCACCGAAGGAAACATCTCGCGAGCCGTCCGAGGTGAGAAGATCGGGACTCTGGTCAGTGTCGACGCCTACGGAACGGAAGGACAGCGGTGATCGACGACACACTCCTCGAGGCCGAGGAGAAGATGGACAAGGCCGTCACGGTCGCCAAGGACGACTTCGCCAACATCCGGACGGGCCGCATCACGCCGTCGGTGTTCTCGAAGATCCTCGTCGACTACTACGGCGCTCCGACCCCCGTGCAGCAGCTCGCGTCGTTCCACATCCCCGAGCCGCGCATGGTCATCATCACGCCGTTCGACAAGTCCTCACTGGGCGCCATCGAGAAGGCCGTCCGTGACTCGGACCTCGGCGTGAACCCCAGCAACGACGGCACGATCATCCGGGTCGTCTTCCCGGAGCTCTCCGAGCAGCGTCGACGCGACCTGGTGAAGGTGGCCCGCGGCAAGGCCGAGGACGCGAAGATCAGCATCCGTAACGTGCGCCGGCACGCCAAGGAGGCGCTGGACAAGATCGTCAAGGATGGCGACGCCGGCGAGGACGAGGGCCGCCGCGCGGAGAAGGACCTGGAAGAGTCCACCCACCGCTACGTCGCCCAGATCGACGAGCTGCTGAAGGCCAAGGAGTCCGACCTCCTCTCGGTCTGACCCCTCGACCTGCCCGGTGGCGGCTCCGGTGGCCCGCTCTCTGCCGCCGGGGGAGGATCCCCCCGACGTGGCGAGACGTACGGCTGGCCGGAGCCACGGCCGGCGATCCGACGTGAGCGAAGGGACGAGGTGAGCGAAGGTCTGCGCGCCACCGCGCCCGGGGTTGCGGCCCTCGCGGCCCAACCGGTCGACGGCACCATGAGCGCGCCAGGAGACGGGGACGAACCCGCCGCCCCCCGGCCGCCTCGACGGCGGATCAGGGCCGGGCGCAACCTGCCGGCCGCGATCGCGGTAGGCGCCATCCTCGGCGCGCTCATCCTGGTTCCGCTGTTCACCCTGAAGCCGGGCTTCGTCGGCGTCGTCAGCGTCGCCGTGGCGATCGGCACCTTCGAGGTGGTCCGGGCGCTGCGGCTCGCGGGGCTGCGGACGCCGTTGGTCCCCCTGGTGGCCGGAGCCGTCGCGATGCCGGTCGTGGCCTACTTCTACGGGCCTGGCGCGCTGATCGGAACGCTCGCCGTCACGCTGCTCGTCGCGCTGGCGGTCCGCGCCGTCGGGGACCCGGCCGGGCTCCTGGCGGACCTCGCGGGGACGATCTTCGCGGCGGTCTACGTCGGCTTCACCGCGGGCTTCGCGGCGCTGCTCACGGCCCCGGACGACGGCGACTGGCGGCTCGTGGCCTTCCTCGGCACCGTCGTCGCCAGCGACATCGGCGGCTACACGGCCGGCGTGCTCTCCGGCGGCCGGCACAAGCTGGCGCCGACGGTCTCGCCGGGCAAGTCCTGGGAGGGTTTCGCCGGCTCGGCGCTCGCCTGCGTGGTGGTCGCCAGCGTCGTCATGCGGTTCGCCTTGGGGGGCAGCATCTGGCAGGGGGTGCTGCTCGGGCTCGCGGTCGTCTGCACCGCGACCGTCGGCGACCTCGGCGAGTCCCTGCTCAAGCGGGACATCGGCATCAAGGACATGGGCAACCTGCTGCCCGGCCACGGCGGGATCATGGACCGGCTGGACTCTCTGCTGTGCACGGCGCCCGTGGCCTGGCTGCTGATCACCGCCTTCCTGCCCCCGTCCTGACACGGCGCCCGCGTGCCGCCTCTGCCGGGTTTGGCACACTGGACGAGCCATGACAGCCACCAGCGCCCACAACGACCACCCCGCCGGCGACGCACCGGGCGCGGGTCGGGCGCTGGCGCTCACCCTCACGCCCCGGGCCTCCCGGCCCAAGCCGCCGCGTCACCTGGCCGACCTGTCCCGCGACGAACGGCGCGCGGTCGCCGTCGAGCTGGGCCAGCCGGCGTTCCGGGCCGACCAGCTCGCCCGCCACTACTTCACCCGGCTGGCCGCGCCCGGTGACACCGCCGGGATGACCGACGTGCCCGCGGCCGTTCGCGCACCGCTGGCCGACGCTTTGCTGCCCCAGCTGCTCACGGCGACCACGACACTGACCTGTGACGACGGCGCGACCCGCAAGACCGCCTGGCGCACCGTCGACGGCGCGACCATCGAGTCGGTGCTGATGCGCTACCCGGACCGGGCCACCGTGTGTGTCTCCAGCCAGGCCGGCTGCGGCATGGGCTGCCCGTTCTGCGCCACCGGACAGGGCGGCCTCACCCGCAACCTGACCGTCGCGGAGATCGTCGAACAGGTCGTGGATGCCGCCCGCGTGCTGAGGCACGGTGGGTTGCCAGCCAACGGCGGGCTGCCGGCCGGGCAGGCCGGCGACACCCGGCTGTCCAACGTCGTCTTCATGGGCATGGGCGAGCCGCTGGCGAACTACAAGGCGCTGGTCACCGCGCTGCATCGGATCAGCGACCCGGCTCCGGACGGGCTGGGGATCTCGGCCAGGACGCTCACCGTCTCCACCGTCGGGCTGGTCCCGGCGATCGGCCGGCTGGCGGGGGAGGGGCTGCCGGTGCGCCTGGCGGTCTCGCTGCATGCCCCGGACGACGAGCTGCGCGACACGTTGGTGCCGATCAACACCCGGTGGAAGGTCGCCGAGGTGCTCGACGCCGCGTGGGACTACGCGGCCCGGACCGGCCGCCGGATCAGCATCGAGTACGCCCTCATCGACGGCGTCAACGACCAGCCCGAGCGGGCCGACCTGCTCGGCCGGCTGCTGCGCGACCGCCCGGTGCACGTCAACCTGATCCCGCTCAACCCGACCAGGGGCTCCAGCTGGCACGCCAGCGTGGCAGCCAACGAGCGCGAGTTCGTCGCGCGGCTGCGCGCCCGCGGGATCACCACGACGGTCCGGGACACCCGCGGCCGGGAGATCGCCGCGGCGTGTGGCCAGCTCGCCGCCGACAACGCCGCGGTGGACCATGGCCGTCGGTAACCCCGCGTCGCGCGGCCGCCGGGACGACCCGGCCGGCCGGCGTAACGCGGGCCGCGGCCTGTCGACGCGCGCCGGCGCTCGGACGTCCGCCGCGCGCCGCCGCGCCGGCCTGGCAGCCGGCTCTCGAAGCAGCACCTTCTGGCTACCGATCGTCGCCGCGCTGGGCGTGCTCGTCCTGCTGCTCTGGTACATCCTGGCCCATCAGCCGTCCCACCCGGCGGCTGGCGGCGGCAGCCTGGGCGCCGCCGCAGCGAAGGCGGGTTTCCCCGACGCGGCCGCGAGCGGATCGTCCGAGGCCGGCGGCTCCAGCGCCCCCGCGGTGGTGGCGGTGCCCACCGGCCCGAGTGGCTGCCAGACGGGCAGGACCCTGCCGGGAGGGGTGACGAGCCAGACGGTCACGGTCGGCTCGGTGAAGCGGACCTACCTGCTCGCGGTTCCGCAGCCCCTGCCGAACACCGGCCCGCTGCCGCTGATCCTGAACTTCCACGCCGCCGGCCAGAGCCCGCTGCAGGCCGAGGCGGACACCGGGCTCGCCGGCACGGCCACCAAGCGCGGCTACGTCGTGGCGTACCCGGCCGGGGTGAGCAACCGGTGGAACGTCACCAGGTCGACGGCGGCCGGGCCCGACGACGTGGCCTTCATCGCCGCGCTGGTCGGCGACCTGCGCACCCGCGGCTGCATGGCGGACAACAAGGTCTTCGCCGCCGGCCTCGGCGACGGCGCCGACATGGCCGTCACGGCGAGCTGCGCGATGCCGGGCCGGATCGCCGCGATCGTCTCGGTCGCCGGCAGCCTCGTCCCCGCCAGCTGCCCGAGCCCGGTCACGAACCTCTTCGAGATCCACGGCGCGGCGGACCCGATCGCCCCCTGGGACGGCGGCGGCCCGGCGCGCACGGCGCCGTTCGCCGGCGTCACCACGCAGCCGGTGGCCGAACGGCTCGGCCGGTACGCGCAGGCCACCGGGTGCGCCGCGGCGGCGGCGACCGAGCAGCTGCCCGGGCTCGGTGCCCTGACGTCGTGGACCTGCAACGGCAAGCCCGACGTCGGCGCGCTGTCGGTCAGCGGGGGCGGTCACACCTGGCCGCAGGCGCCGGCCCATCCCGAGCTGGGCCCGACGGCGGCGACCTTCTCCGCGACCGTCGTCAGCCTGCTGTACTTCCAGTCACACCCGGTCCTCGGCTCGGTCGTCTCCCCGACCTCCCCAAGCCTCGCCCAGTCCCTCGGCGGCGCGCTGGGCGCCGCCGGCAACTAGGGCTGGGGCCCGGACGTGTCGTGCAGAGAACAGGATGAACTGAACAGGCCGTCGTCGGTCGACCGATGGGCCTGCGACAATGGTCTGGTGTCGAAACCGCGCGCCGTTCGTGAGGTCGTTCTGCTCGGGTCGACGGGATCGATCGGAACCCAGGCAATCGACGTAGTCCAGCGCAATCCGGACAAGTTCCGGGTGGTCGGGCTGCTCGGCGGGGGTTCCCGGGTGGACCTGCTGGCTCAGCAGGCGCTCGACCTGGGCGTCGAGGTGGTCGGCGTCGCCGCCGCCTCGGCCGCGCAGGATCTGCAGCTCGCGTTCTACGCGGAGGCCGCCAAGCGTGGCTACCGCAAGGGCGAGTTCGCGGTCCCGAAGATCCTCGCCGGGCCGGAGGCGGCCATCGAGATCGCCGCCTGGCAGTCGGATGTCGTGCTCAACGGCATCACCGGATCGGTCGGCCTCGCGCCGACGCTGTCGGCGCTCGCCGCGGGCCGGACCGTGGCCCTGGCGAACAAGGAGTCGCTGGTCGCCGGTGGCCCGCTGGTGCTCGACGCGCTCGGTGGTGACCCGGACCGGCTGATCCCGGTCGACTCGGAGCACTCGGCGCTCGCGCAGTGCCTCCGGGGCGGCCGGCGCGACGAGGTCCGCAAGCTGGTGCTGACGGCGTCCGGCGGCCCGTTCCGTGGCCGGACCCGCGCGGAGCTGACCGAGGTCACCCGGGAGCAGGCGCTGGCCCACCCGACCTGGGACATGGGGCCGTTCGTCACGATCAACTCGGCGACGCTGATGAACAAGGGACTCGAGCTCATCGAGGCCCATCTGTTCTTCGGCGTTCCGTACGACGACATCGCCGTGGTCGTGCACCCACAGTCGCTGGTGCACTCGATGGTCGAGTTCTATGACGGCTCGACGATCGCCCAGGTCTCGCCGCCGGACATGCGGCTGCCGATCGCCCTCGCGCTCGGCTGGCCGGACCGGGTTCCCGAGGCCCAGGCGCCGATGGACTGGACTCGCGCCCAGAACCTCACCTTCGAACCGCTGGACACGACGGCGTTCCCGTCGGTCGCGCTCGCCCGCGAGTCGGGCAAGCGCGGCGGGACGGCGCCCGCGGTGTTCAACGCGGCCAACGAGGAGGTCGTCGGCGCGTTCCTGGCCGGGAAGCTGCCGTTCGTCCGCATCGTCGACATCGTCGCCGAGGTGCTCGCCGCCCACGAGGTGATCGCCAAGCCGACGCTCGACGAGGTGTTCGCCACCGAGAAGGACGCGCGGGCCGCCGCGGGCCGCCTGATCGAACGCGCGGTGGCCGTCGAAGGCGCGGTGGTGTAACGGTGATGGCGCTCGGCATCGTCGCCTTCGCGGCGGCGCTGCTGATTTCGGTCTGCCTGCACGAGGCCGGGCACTTCATCACGGCTCGGCACTACGGGATGAAGGCGTCCCGCTTCTTCGTCGGCTTCGGCCCGACGCTGTGGTCACGAGTCCGCGGCGAGACCGAGTACGGCGTCAAGCTCATCCCGGCCGGTGGGTTCGTCAAGATCGAGGGGATGACCCCGCTCGAGGAGATCGACCCGGCGGACGAGCCGCGGGCGTTCTACAACAAGTCCGCGAAGGCCCGGCTGGTCGTGATGTCGGCCGGCTCGGTCGTCCACTTCATCATCGCGATCATCATGATCTACGGCGTGCTGCTGGCCCTGGGCACGCCGACCGACAGTCAGAACAAGATCGGTGTCACCAGCTGCGTCTCGACCAGCAGCGCGTGCACCGGCCCCGGGCCGGCCGCGGCCGCCGGCATACGGGTGGGCGACCGGGTGGTCAGCTTCGACGGCACCCCGATCACCACCTGGAAGCAGTTCACCCAGCTCGTGCGCAACCACGGCCAGGGCGTGGCGACGATCGTCGTCGACCGGGACGGCAAGCGGGTCACCCTGACCCCGGACCTGGTGCAGGTGCTGCGGAACCGGACGACCGGCCTCGCCGGCACCGACCCGGTCGGCGCCCTCGGGGTGCGGCAGGGCACCGACACCAAGCACTACGGGCCGATCTCCGCCATCTCCAGCACCGGCGACTTCATGTGGACCGGCGCCAAGGGGATGTACGAGACGCTGACGCACCGGCTCTCCAGCCTGGGCGACCTGTTCAGCAACCACCGGGACGCGAACGGGTTCGTCAGCGTGGTGGGGGCCGCCCGGATCGGCGGCGACGTGGTCGCGGCGCCGGACACGTCGTGGACCGACCGGATCCGCGGCTTCCTGGTCCTGGTGGCCGGCATCAACCTGGCAGTCGGGATCTTCAACCTGCTGCCGCTGCTGCCCTTGGACGGCGGTCACATCGCCGTCCTGGGCTTCGAACAGACCAGGCACGGGCTTCGCCGGCTGCGTGGCTACCGTGGTCCCGTGAAGCGGGTGGACTTCGCGAAGCTGTTACCAGCCACGTACGCGACGGTGGTCATCCTGCTCGGGTTCAGTCTGCTCGTCCTGTCCGCCGACATCGTCAACCCGATTCGCCTGCAGTGATCGCTGACCCGATCCTGGTCCAGGTGACACAGCCGAATCTGGTCCAGGTGACACAGCCGATCCTGGTTCAGGTGACACACCCGATCCTGTTCAAGGCGGGTACAGCCGGTCCTGTCGAGACGAACACAGGGCCACGCGCACACCGTAATCACATTCCAGTGAGGACAAAGTGACCGTAACTCTGGGCATGCCACAGGCTCCGGCTCGTCCGCTCGGCAAGCGCCGGGTGAGCCGGCAGATCAAGGTCGGCAGCGTCCTGGTCGGTGGCGACGCCCCCGTCTCGGTGCAGTCGATGTGCACCACGCTGACCGCGGACGTCAACGCGACGCTGCAGCAGATCGCTCAGCTGACCGCGTCCGGTTGTCAGATCGTCCGGGTGGCCGTGCCGAGCCAGGACGACGCCGACGCGCTCGCCGAGATCGCCCGCAAGTCCCCGATCCCGGTGATCGCCGACATTCACTTCCAGCCGAAGTACGTGTTCGCCGCGATCGACGCCGGCTGCGCCGCCGTCCGGGTGAACCCCGGCAACATCAAGACCTTCGACGACAAGATCGGCGAGATCGCCAAGCGGGCCAAGGCCGCCGGCGTCCCGATCCGGATCGGCGTCAACGCCGGCTCGCTGGACAAGCGGCTGCTGGCCAAGTACGGCAAGGCCACGCCGGAGGCGCTGACCGAGTCGGCGCTGTGGGAGTGCTCGCTGTTCGAGGAGCACGACTTCCGCGACATCAAGATCTCGGTCAAGCACCACGACCCGGTCGTGATGATCCAGGCCTACCGGATGCTCGCCGAGCGCTGCGACTACCCGTTGCACCTTGGTGTCACCGAGGCCGGCCCGCAGTTCCAGGGCACCATCAAGTCCGCCGTCGCGTTCGGCGCCCTGCTCGCCGAGGGGATCGGTGACACCCTGCGGGTGTCGCTGTCCGCCCCTCCGGTCGAGGAGGTCAAGGTCGGCATGGCGATCCTGGAATCGCTCGGCCTGCGCGACCGGCGCCTCGAGATCGTCTCCTGCCCGTCCTGCGGCCGGGCCCAGGTCGATGTGTACACGCTGGCCGAGCAGGTCTCCGCCGGCCTGGAGGGCATGACGATCCCGCTGCGGGTCGCGGTCATGGGCTGCGTCGTCAACGGCCCCGGTGAGGCCCGCGAGGCCGACCTGGGCGTCGCGTCCGGCAACGGCAAGGGTCAGATCTTCGTGCGTGGCGAGGTCATCAAGACCGTGCCCGAGGCGCAGATCGTCGAGACCCTGATCGAGGAGGCCATGCGACTGGCCGAGGAGATGGAGGCCGAGGGCGTCGCCTCCGGCGATCCGTCCGTCTCCGTCGGCTAGCGGCGGCGGGCACGGCAGCGGATGGGACTGCCGCTTCGGTCAGCCCCGGTGAGACTGCTGGACGACCGTGACCTGCCCTCGGTACGCCAGCTGCTCGCGCGCGACCCGGTGACCGACGTCTTCGTCGCGTCCCGGGTCGAGGCGTGTGGGCTGGACCCGTGGCGGCTCGGCGCCGAGGTCTGGGGACACGTCGTCGACGGCCGGATAGCCGCGCTGTGCTATTCGGGCGCGAACCTGTGGCCGGTCGGTGCCGGGCCCGCGTCGGTGAAGCTGTTCGCCGAGCGGGCCAGACGCGCCGGCCGGCGCTGCTCGTCGATCGTCGGTGAGGCGCGCTCTGTCGCCGAGCTGTGGCGCCACCTGGAGCCGGCCTGGGGGCCGGCGCGGGAGGTACGCGGCGAGCAGCCGCTGCTGGTCATCGACGGCCCGCCGTTGATCCGGCCGAACCCAGCGGTACGCCTGGTCCGGCCCGATGAGCTGGACATCCTGATGCCGGCGAGCATCGCGATGTTCACCGAGGAGATCGGCGTCTCGCCGATCCTGGCCGACGGCGGGGCGCTCTACCGGGCCCGGGTGGCGGAGTTCGTCGGGCAGCGCCGTTCCTTCGCGCACATCGAGGACGGCCGGGTGCTGTTCAAGGCCGAGATCGGCGCGATCGCCGGTGGGGTCAGCCAGGTGCAGGGCGTCTGGGTGGACCCGGCCCTGCGTGGCCGCGGGTACGGCGCCGCGGGCACGGCGAGCGTCGTCGCGCTGGCCCAGGCGATGTACGCGCCGGTGGTCAGCCTGTACGTCAACGACTTCAACACCCCGGCCCGCCGCGCCTATGAACGGGTGGGCTTCCGGCGAGCTGGCACGTTCGCGTCCGTTTTGTTCTAGATCGTCGGGATACCCCGGTGCTCTTGCTCGGCCTATTCTTCATAATTCCGATGAGATAACTAGAGAAAGCGATTCTCTCGGCCGGGCAGGGTTTTTGAGCTTGGTCATTCCGCTCGTTCTACGCTGATGGCCGATTGTTACAAGATCGTGTCATTGGTGCAACGAGCGACTGGTTCTCCCGTGATCCCTCTGGCATGCTGTCGTTCCCGACAAGTCCGATTGACTTGCGTGTACCGTCGCTGTGTGCGTGTCCTGGGAGGAACAGATATGAAGCCCACGAGGCTGGGGTCATCTGGGCGGGGAGCGGGTCCGTGGACATGGGGGCCAACAGCGGGCCGCATGCGCCGCGGGGTACCCCTGATCGCTGCTGGTGCGGCTGTCGCGCTGGCGGTGGCCGCGTGCGGCGGCAGCTCGGGCGGCGGCGGCAGCGCGGCGGCGAGCAGCACCCCGGGCCCGAACGCGGGCCAGACAGTCGCGATCGTCGGGTATTCGGTTCCCAAGCCCGCGTACGACGCGCTGGAGGTGGCGTTCCTCAAGACCGACGCCGGTAAGGGCGTCAAGTTCTCGGAGACCTTCGGGGCGAGTGGCACCGAGAGCAAGGCCGTGGCGGCTGGCCAGAAGGCCGACTTCGTCGCTTTCTCGCTCGACCCGGACGTGACGCGCCTGGTGCCGAAGTTCGTGGACGCGAGCTGGAACTCGGACGCCAACAAGGGCCAGATCTCCGACTCTGTCGTCGTGATCGCGGTCCGCAAGGGCAACCCGCTGCACATCACCGGCTGGGACGACCTGATCAAGCCCGGCGTGAAGATCGTCACGCCCGACCCGGCGTCCTCCGGCTCGGCCAAGTGGAACATCCTCGCGGCCTACGAGCACATCATCGCTGAGGGTGGCACGGACGCGGATGCCCAGGCGTACCTGACGTCCTTCTTCAAGAACGTCGTGAGCAAGCCGTCCAGCGGCGCCGAGGCGACCACGACCTTCACCGCGGGCACCGGCGACGTGCTGATCTCGTACGAGAACGAGGCCATCGGCGCCCGGCAGAAGGGCACGAGCCTCGACTACGTCGTCCCGAAGGAAAGCTTCCTGATCGAGAACCCGGTCGCGGTGACCCTCACCGCCAACTCGGCGGCCAAGGCGTTCCTGGACTTCGCCCGGAGTGACGCGGGTCAGGCGATCTTCGCCAGCAAGGGCTTCCGGCCGGTCGACAAGAACGTCACCGTCGGCACCGTGCAGGGCGCGAACGACCCGAGCAAGCCGTTCCCGACCGTCGCCAAGCTGACGACCATCAAGGACCTCGGCGGCTGGACCAAGGTCAACAAGGACTTCTTCGGCGCCGACACCGGCATCGTGACGAAGATCGAGAACGCCACCGGATGAGCACCCTGGTGGAGCCAGCTCCAACGGCTTCACCGGCTCGGCCGCGGGTCTGGGCTGGGGCTGGGGCTGGTGGTGCTGTGGCTGAGCCTGCTGGTGCTGATCCCGCTGGCGGCCGTCGTCGCGCGCGGGTTCACCGGCGGGTGGAGCGGCTTCTGGAACAACATCACCGATCCGAGCGCCGTACGGGCGTTGCGGCTGACGGTGACCAGTTCCCTGCTGGTGGCTGTCATCAACGCGGTGATGGGGACGTTGCTGGCCTGGGTGCTGGTGCGCGACCCCTTCCCGGGCCGGCGGCTGGTGAACCTGATCATCGATATTCCGTTCGCGCTGCCGACCATCGTGGCCGGGCTGGTGCTGCTGGCCGTGTACGGCACCAACAGCCCGGTCGGGATCCACCTGCTCGGGACGCAGCGGGCCATCGTGCTCGGGCTGCTCTTCGTGACGCTCCCGTTCGTGGTCCGGTCGGTCCAGCCGGTGCTGATGGCGCTCGACACCGACGCAGAGCAGGCCGCGGCCTGCCTGGGTGCATCGCCCTGGACGACCTTCCGGCGGGTGGTGCTCCCGCTGCTCCTGCCGGCCATCGCCTCCGGCGCCGCCCTTGCCTTCGCCCGGGCGATGGGCGAGTACGGGTCGGTGCTGTTGATCTCCGGCGGGCTGAGCCGGACCCGGGTCTCGTCGATGTTCGCGTATCAGAAGATCGAGAACTTCGACTTCGCCGCCGCCGCGGCGACCGCCACCGTCCTGCTGGCGGTCAGCCTGTTGGTGATCATCGGCCTGGATCTGCTCCAGCGCGCGGCGGCCCGCCGTGGGTAGCCGCAGCGCCGGCCGGCTGGTCCGGCGGTTCGTCGCGCTGGCCTACGTCGCGGTCCTCGTGCTGGTTCCGCTGGTGGTCGTCGTCTGGAAGACCGTGAGCCCGGGCGCGTCGGCGTTCTGGTCGGCGATCAGCTCCCACCAGGCGGTGACCGCCTTCCGGCTGACCGCGGAGATCTCGCTGGCCTCGGTCGCGCTCAACACGGTGTTCGGGGTCGGGCTGGCACTGCTGATCACCCGGTATCGCTTCCCGGGACGCCGGCTGCTCAACTCGCTGGCGGACCTGCCGATCTCGGTGTCGCCGATCGTCGTCGGCCTCGCGCTGGTGCTGGTCTACGGCCCGGTCGACGGCTGGTTCGGGCGCGGCCTGCACGACGCGGGATTCAACATCATCTTTGCGGTGCCCGGCATGATCCTCGCGACCACGTTCGTGTCGATGCCGTTGATCCTTCGCGAGCTGGTTCCCGTCCTCGACGAGGCAGGGATCGACCAGGAGCAGGCCGCCCGGGTGCTCGGGGCCAACGCCTGGCAGCGGTTCGTCCGGATCACGATTCCGATCATCCGGCCCGCGCTGCTGTACGGCATCGTGCTCAGCCTGGCCCGCTCGATCGGAGAGTTCGGCGCGGTACTCGTGGTGTCCGGGAACGTCAGCGGCGTCAACCAGACCCAGACCGTGCCGCTGCTGGTCTCCGAACGAATCCAGCAGCTGGAGCCGGGCGCCTACCAGCTCGCGTTCCTGCTGATCGTGGTCACCGTTCTCACGATCGTCGTCGTCAACCTCCGGCGGATCAGGAGCGAATCGAACAGCGGATCCAACAGCGGATCCAACAATGTCGAACCGCACGCCGCGGTACTGGACGAGGGTGGGCTCTAGGTGAGCATCGAGGTCAAGTCGGTCGGGAAGCGGTTCGGCAGCTTCGTCGCGCTGGACGACGTCAACCTGACCGTGGCGGACGGCGGCCTGACCGCACTGCTGGGACCCAGCGGTGGCGGCAAGTCCACCCTGCTGCGGATCATCGGCGGGCTGGAGCAGCCGGACACCGGAACCATCCACATCAACGGGACGGACGCCACGGGTGTCCCGCCTCAGCGGCGCAACGTCGGCTTCGTGTTCCAGCACTACGCCGCCTTCAAGCACCTGTCGGTGTACCGGAACGTCGCGTTCGGCCTGGAGGTCCGCAAGCGGCCGAAGGCCGAGATCCGCGAGCGGGTGCACGAGCTGCTGGCCCTCGTCCACCTGGAGCAGTTCGCCGACCGGCTGCCGGAGCAGCTCTCCGGTGGCCAGCGCCAACGGATGGCGCTCGCGCGCGCCCTGGCGGTCAAGCCGTCGGTGCTCCTGCTCGACGAGCCGTTCGGGGCGCTGGACGCCCAGGTCCGCAAGGAGCTGCGCGACTGGCTGCGCCGGCTGCACGACGAGGTGCACGTGACGACCATCTTCGTGACGCACGACCAGGAGGAGGCCCTTGAGGTCGCCGACGAGCTGGTGGTCATCAACCACGGCCGGATCGAGCAGGTCGGCAGCCCAGCCGAGGTCTACGACAAGCCGGCGAACGACTTCGTGATGAGCTTCCTCGGCCCGGTCACCCATCTCGCCGGCCGGCTGGTCCGCCCGCACGACCTGGAGATCTTCACGGCCGAGACGCCCGAGGCCGTGCCGGCGGCGGTTGCCAGCCTGCAGCGGATCGGCTTCGAGGTCCGGGTCACGCTGGACGCCGGCGCGGAGCAGCCCTGGGCCCAGCTCACCCGCGGGCAGTCCGAGGCCCTCGGTCTCGCCACCGGCGACCGCGTGTGGATCCGCGCTCCCCGCTGATCGTCACGGGCTGGCCACCGGCGAACCCATGACCGGGGCGTGGCCAGCGCCGTGGACGCGCGGCACGGTACCCGCCGTGGGCGTGATCATGGCAGGCGCGGCAAGATGGAAGCATGCAGATCTCCGCGCGTGCCGACTACGCCCTGCGCGCACTGCTGACCCTCGCCGCCAGCGACGGCGGGCTGGTCAAGGGTGAGACGCTCGCGTCGGCGCAGGACCTGCCGTTGCGGTTCCTCGAGAACATCCTGACCGACCTGCGCCGCAGCGGCCTGGTGGCCAGCAGGCGCGGCGCCGAGGGCGGCTACCAGCTGGCCCGCCCGGCCGCCGAGATCGACGTGGCCACCGTCATCCGGGCGACCGACGGCCCGCTCGCCGGCGTGCGCGGCCGGCGGCCGGAGGAGGTCACCTACGAGGGTGCGGCGAAGAACCTCCAGGACGTCTGGATCGCGGTCCGGGTGAGCCTGCGCCAGGTGCTGGAGTCCGTGACCCTCGCCGACATCGCCTCGGGGGAGCTGCCCGAGCTGATCCGCGAGCACAGCCAGGCCCCGGGCGCCTGGTCGCGCCGCTGACCCCGGACCGCCCCGGTACCCGGGTCAGGAGCCGCCGGGGAACGCCTGGATGGCGCTCGCGGGGTTCTTGCCGGCGGTAAGCCTGGCCCGCTGGGCGCGGACGGCCGCCTGGGTCAGCGCGTCCACGACCAGCTCGCGGGTGGGGCCGCCCACCGTCGCGACCGCGTCGTAGGCGGCGGCGGCCGTGCGGTCGTCGAGCTGCGCGAGCAGGGTCAGCGCCGCCAGGACGGTCGTGGGGCTGACGGGCAGGGCGTAGGCCGGCAGCGCGGCCGACGGTTGGGCGCCGGCGGCCAACAGCAGCCCGGTCAGCTGGTCCCGGAGCTCGCGGTGCGCGGCGTAGGCCGCGAACGCCAGCGTCCGGGCGTCTCCGGCCGGCGCGCCGAGCGGCGCGAGTGCTCCGCCGGCCGCCGACGTCCCGTACACCGCGCCATGCTCGACGGCGAGCAGCGCCGACAGCGCCGTGACTCCGGCCTGGCTCAGCGCCCCGATCGAGGACGGCGTGGTCGAGGACGGCGTGGTCGTCGGCCGGCTGGTCCCCACCATCGTGCCTTTCATCCTTGCGTTGTTCGGGTGGTCGGCCGCGGGTCGTCCGGGCGGGACGGGGCCGGGTCAGCCGGTGGCGCCGAGCGCGAGCAGGTCGGCGTGGCAGGACTCGGCCGCGTACAGGCTAGCGAGCAGCGGCGCGAGCCGGGTGGTCGTCGACAGGCAGCCGGCCCGGTGGGCGCCGGCCGCGGTGCGCTCGGCGGCCGCCAGCGCCGCCAGGGCGCTCGCCCGGGCCGCCGTGGAGTCGTCCACCGGCGCGGTGGCGGGCCCGGTGGGCGTCGCGGCGGCGCCGGCCGGACTGGCGGCAGGAGTGCCGGAGCCGCCCGCCGACGGCGTCGTGGTCGGATCGGCGGTCGACACCCCGGGCACCAGCGTGGCCAACGCCGAGAGGTGCTGGGCGTGGTGCGCGCGCAGGCCGGCCAGCAGGCCGGTGAGCGCCGGGTGGCTGGCGATGGCGGCGTCGTAGCGGGCCAGCAGGGCGCGCTCGGTGCCGGCCGCGGCCTGGGCGGCCGCGAGATCGACCGGTGGTTCCACCGAGCTGGTCGGCAGCTTCGTGGAGCAGCCTGCGGCGAGCGTGGCCAGGCCGGTCGCGGCCAGGCCTGTCGCCGGCAACGCCAGCACTGCCCGCCGGGACGGGGCCGCGACCCTTCGCACGCTGCGCAGCCAATCACACTCCTGTGCGCTCCACGTGGTCTGGGCTCCCCGCCCGGGTGCGCCGCCGAGGTGCCGGCCCGCTCGGTTCCGACCGGACAGCCCGGCCATAGTTCGACTCCGCTTTCGACTCCGCCGGCCAGAGGTGGCAGCCCGGCGGGAGGCTGGATTGGAGCCGTACCGCGACGGACGTAGGCTATGGATCTCGAAGACCACCCAGACCGCGGGCAGGTGTCCTGGCGGTCGGGCGTCCTGATCGTCCCCGGCCGGCGACAACACCCGGTGACGCGGCGCCAGGCGGTCGGCGTTCATGGCGCGGGGCGAGAACAGACCGGGGGAACACTTCCCGGGGGTCCGCCCCAGACCAGCACACACCCACCGAGGCACGAGCCTCGGGACCAGAAGGAACGAAGGGATCGGGCGACGTGGCACGGGACGCGAGTGGCCGCACGGGCCACCGGCCGCAGACGAGCGGCTCGGCGCCGCCGGCCGAGATCCGCGACCGGCTCGCCGAGGCGCTCGCGCAGGCCGGGTTCGACCTGGACGACCTGAGCCTGTCGCGCGCCGGCTCCCGCAGCGTGCTGCGGGTGGCCGTCGACCGCGACGACGGCATCGACCTGGACGCGGTCGCCGACGCCAGCCGGCTGATCTCCGAGCTGCTCGATCAGGTCGACGAGCGCGGTCTGGCCGGCGCGTACGTGCTGGAGGTGACGTCGCCCGGTGTCGACCGGCCGCTGACGGAGCCTCGGCACTGGCGGCGGGCCCGCGGCCGGCTGGTCGAGGCCCGGCGGGTGGACGGCGCCGTCGTCCTCGGCCGGGTGCTCGGCGCGGATGACGAGGGCGTCGACCTCGCGGTCGCCGCCGGATCGGCGCGGCGGGGCCGCCCGGTGAAGACGAAGCTTGAACGGCTACGGTTCGCCGACGTGGCCAGGGCCGTGGTCCAGATCGAGTTCGGCCCGGCCGGCGGCGAGTCGGCCGACGCCGGCGCCGCGGACGCCGGCCCGGCCGCGACGGATGCCGACGTGGACCTGGCCGAGGACGACGGCGCGGGCTTCGAGGACGCGGCCGAGGTCGGCGACGAGCTGGATGACGGCTGGGCCGATGACGACGGGGCCGCTGACCTTGACGAGCTGGACGTCGCCGATGACCAGCACGGCGCCGACGACCCGGGCGATGCCCGGCGCGCGCCGACCGCCGGGCGCCGCAAGGATGTCGGCGGGAGCCCGGGTGAGGAGACAGACCGGTGAAAATTAGCGTCGCCGAGCTGCGCGGCATCGAGCGTGAATATGATCTTGCGTTCGAGACGCTGGTCGAGGCGATCGAGACCGCGCTGCTCAAGGCCTACCAGCACACCCGCGTCCAGCAGGACGCGGGCGACGAGGAGGAGCCCCGGGTCGCCGACGCCCGGGTGGTCGTCGACCGCAAGAGCGGTGAGGTGACCGTCCTGGCCCAGGAGATCCAGCCGGACGGCTCGGCCCGGGAATGGGACGACACGCCGGCGGACTTCGGCCGCATCGCCCAGGCGACCGCCAAGCAGGTCATCATGCAGCGGCTGCGGGAGGCCAAGCAGGAGGTCACCTACGGCCAGTACGCGGACCGCGAGCACGAGATCGTCTCCGGCGTGGTCCAGCACCACGAGCAGCGGGCCGGCTCCCGGGTGGTCCTCGTCGACCTGGGGGCGATCGAGGGCGTGCTGCCGCCGGCCGAGCAGGTGCCCGGCGAGACGCTGGAGCACGGCGACCGGATCAAGTGCTATGTGGTGCACGTCGCCCGCAGCCCGCACGGCGCGGCCGTGACCCTGTCGCGGACCCACCCCGAGCTGGTGAAGGGCCTGTTCCGGCTGGAGGTCCCGGAGGTCGCGGACGGTACTGTCGAGATCGCCGCGATCGCCCGGGAGGCCGGGCACCGCAGCAAGATCGCGGTCCGGTCCAAGGTCGCCGGGGTGAACCCGAAGGGTGCGTGCATCGGCCCGATGGGCAGCCGGGTGCGCGCGGTGATGGCCGAGCTGCACGGCGAGAAGATCGACATCGTCGACTGGTCGGCCGACCCGGCGACGTTCGTCGGCAACGCGCTCTCGCCCGCTCGGGTGTCCCGCGTCGAGGTCACCGACCTCGCCGGCCGGGCGGCCCGGGTCACGGTGCCTGACTACCAGCTCTCACTGGCGATCGGGCGGGAGGGCCAGAACGCTCGGCTCGCCGCCCGGCTGACCAGCTGGCGGATCGACATCCATTCGGACACGGAAGGTGACAATGGTGGCGCCGGGCGACGCCCCGCCGACTCGCCGCGCCGCGCCGGCGCCGGGCCGGCGGATCTCCGCCGCCCGGACGCAGCCCCGGCCGTCACCGGACCAGGCGCCGGCGGACCGGGCGCCCGACGCTCGCCGGCAGCGGGCGGGCAGCCTAGGGGCGCAACGGGATAGACTCGCCGTGGCGCGCCGTGGGGAGCAGGAACTCGCCGGTACTTCAGGTGGGCGTACTGCGACAGGTGAAGGTACTTCAGTCGGAAAGTCGGCTGTTCGCACCTGTGTTGGTTGTCGATCCCGGGCGGCGCGGTCCGACCTGCTGCGTATCGTCGTGGTGGACGGTGAACTCCTGCCCGATGTTCGCCGCCGCTTGCCCGGCCGGGGGGCGCATCTGCACCCCGACCTGACATGCCTCGACCTCGCGGAGCGCCGGAGGGCGTTTCCCCGTGCGTTGCGGGTGCCTGGGCCGCTCGGTTCCGAGCGGGTCCGGGCGCACGTCCAGCAGATTCCTCGTCCCAACCGGGACGAGGACGAGCCGGGACGTTGTTGAGAGGTCCGACGGGAATCAGCGGCCCCACTGGGGCTGGTGAGGCCCGGGCAAGACCGGGTGGCGCGTGACGCGCGCTGACCGGGCAAGGAGCCAGGGTGGGGGAGTGCCCCACTGGACGGTGGCGTTCGCCGGAGGTAACCGGCCGACGCCGACACGGAAGCAGGTCGAGAGCGATGACCGCGCAATGAGCACGCAGCCATGATCGCGACCAGCAGGTAACGAGGTCACGCGGGCGCCGAACCGCGGGCCGAACGAAGGAGCACCGTGGCAGGTAAGGCCCGCGTACACGAGCTCGCCAAGGAGCTCGGCGTCGACAGCAAGACCGTCCTTGGCACGCTGAAAGACATGGGCGAGTTCGTCAAGTCCGCCTCTTCCACCGTTGAAGCACCCGTCGTCCGCAAGCTCAAGGAGCGGCTCGGCGGTCCCGCGGAGGCCGGCTCCAAGCCGGGCCGTCCCGGTCCCGCCGGCAATGGCGGTCGTCCCGCCAATGGCGCGGGTCCCCGTCCCGGCCCCGGCGCTGGTGTGCCCGGCCGGCCGGGTCCCCGTCCCGGCCCAGCCCCGGCTCCCGGCCGTCCCGGTCCCGCGACCGGTCCTCGGCCCGCCGCGGCTCCCGGTGGCGGCGCCGCTCCGGCACCGGTGTCCACCCGTCCGTCGGTGAACGCTCCGGTCGAGCCCGTGCGCCCCGAGCCGGTCCCGCAGGTGGACCGGCCGGCTGCGCCCGCCGCGGCCGCCTCGCAGTCCCCCACGCAGTCAGGTCCTCGTCCCGGCCCCCGGCCTGGGATGCCTGGGCCGCCCGGGTCGCGGACGCGTCCCGGCGCCCCGGCAGCGGCTCCTGACAGCCCGGCACCTGCCGGCGATCAGGCTGCTCCCGGCGGCTCGGCCGCTCCTGGTGGTCAGGCCTCCCCGCCTGCCGCCGCCGGTGGTCCGGCTCCCGGTGCCGCGCAGGCGTCCGCCGGTGGTCCGGCGGCCGCGCCGCCTCGCACCGGTGGCCCGCGGCCTGGTCCGCGTCCCGGCCCACGGCCGCAGGGACCTGGTAACAACCCGTACACCACGCCCAGTTCCGCCGCGCCCCGCCCCAGTGGTGGCGGCGGCGCTCCCGGCGGTCCCCGGACTGGTGCTCCGCGTCCCGGTGGCGCGCCCGGCGCGCCGCGCTCGGGTGCCCCGAGCGGTCCCGGTGGCCCGCGGCCGAGCCCCGGCAGCATGCCGCCTCGGCCCGGTGGCAGCGGTGGCCCGAGGCCGGGTGGCTCAGGCGGCATGCCGCCTCGGCCCGGTGGCTCCGGCGGCCCGCGTCCCGGCCCCGGCATGTTCCAGCCTCGCCCGGCGGGTGGCGCTCCTGGCCGCCCCGGCGGCGGTCCTGGGGCGCGTCCGGGTGGTGGCGGCGGCGCTGGTGGTCCGCGGCCCGGCGGCGGTGGCGGCTTCGCCGGCCGCGCGGGTGGCGCTCCTGGCCGTCCCGGCGGTCCGGGTGGTGCCGGTGGCGCCGGTCGTCCCGGTGGTCCCGGTGGCGGTGGCGCGGGCGGCGGTGGCCGTCCGGCCGCCGGCGGTCGTGGCCGTGGCGGTACGACGGCGGGCGCCTTCGGCCCCGGTGGCCGTGGCCGTCCGGGTCGTCAGCGCAAGTCCAAGCGCGCGAAGCGGCAGGAATGGGAGAGCGGCCTCGAGGCGCCGCGCATGGGGGCGATGGTCCCGCGCGGTAACGGGCAGGCCATCCGGCTCCCACGTGGCGCGTCGCTCGCCGACTTCGCCGACAAGATCGAGGCGAACCCGGGCGCTCTGGTCCAGGTGGTGTTCACCCAGCTCGGCGAGATGGTGACGGCGACCCAGTCGTGCACCGACGAGACGCTGCAGCTGCTCGGCGTCACCCTGGGCTACGAGGTCCAGATCGTCAGCCCCGAGGACGAGGACAAGGAGCTCCTGGAGACCTTCGACCTCGAGTTCGGTGGCGCCTACGCCGAGGACGTCGTGCTCGGCACCCGTCCGCCGGTCGTCACGGTCATGGGCCACGTCGACCACGGCAAGACGAAGCTGCTCGACGCGATCCGGTCCGCTGACGTGGTCGCCGGCGAGGCGGGTGGCATCACCCAGCACATCGGCGCCTACCAGATCACCGCCACGGTCGACGGCGACGAGCGGCCGATCACCTTCATCGACACCCCGGGTCACGAGACCTTCACGGCCATGCGTGCCCGCGGTGCCCAGGTGACCGACATCGTCGTTCTGGTCGTCGCGGCCGACGACGGCGTCATGCCGCAGACCATCGAGGCGCTCAACCACGCCCAGGCGGCGAACGTGCCGATCGTGGTCGCGGTGAACAAGATCGACAAGGAGGGCGCGGACCCGGCGAAGGTCCGTGGCCAGCTCACCGAGTACGGCCTGGTCGCCGAGGAGTACGGCGGCGACACGATGTTCGTCGACGTCTCCGCGCGCAGCCGGACCAACATCGACGGGCTGCTCGAGGCGATCATCCTGACGGCTGACGCGTCGCTCGACCTGCAGGCGGCGTTCGGCGTCGACGCGCAGGGTGTGGCGATCGAAGGCCGGCTCGACCGCGGCCGTGGCCCCGTGGCGACGGTTCTGGTCCAGCGCGGCACGCTGAAGATCGGTGACTCGATCGTCGCCGGCGAGGCGTTCGGCCGCGTCCGCGCGATGCTCGACGAGCACGGCGCGAACGTGACCGAGGCTGGTCCGGCCCGTCCGGTGCAGGTGCTGGGCTTCACCAGCGTGCCGGACGCGGGCGACAACCTCCTGGTCGTGCCCGAGGACCGGGTCGCCCGGCAGATCGCCGAGCGGCGTCAGGCCCGCGAGCGCAACGCCGAGCTGGCGATGAGCCGTGGCCGCCCGACGCTGGAGACCATCCTCGAGCGGATGAAGGAGGGCGAGAAGACTCAGCTCAACCTCATCCTCAAGGGAGACGTCTCCGGTTCGGTGGAGGCCCTCGAAGACGCGCTGCTCAAGATCGACCTCGGCGACGAGGTCGGGCTGCGCATCATCGACCGCGGTGTCGGCGCGATCACCGAGACCAACGTCATGCTGGCCTCGGCGTCGGACGCGCTCATCATCGGCTTCAACGTCCGCCCGCAGGGCAAGGCGACCGAGCTGGCCGACCGCGAGGGTGTCGAGGTCCGGTACTACTCGGTCATCTACCAGGCGATCGAGGACATCGAGAACGCCCTCAAGGGCATGCTCAAGCCGGTCTACGAGGAAGCCCAGCTCGGCACGGCGGAGGTCCGCGAGGTCTTCCGGGTGCCGCGCATCGGCAACGTCGCCGGCTGCATCGTCCGGACCGGGATCATCCGGCGCAACAGCAAGGCGCGCCTGATCCGGGACGGCGTGGTGGTCGCCGACAACCTCACCGTCGAGTCGCTGAAGCGGTTCAAGGACGACGCCGTCGAGGTCCGCGACGGGTACGAGTGCGGTATCGGACTCGGCTCGTTCAACGACATCAAGCTGGAAGACGTCATCGAAACCTTCGAGCAGCGCGAGATCCCGCGCGTTTAAGCCGACAGGGCCGCCGGCAGGGAACTACATACATGTGGATAGGTCTGCTCAGCGTGGACGTGCGGCTTGGTGACGTTCATTCGCTGAAGGAGAAGCGGTCGCTCGTGCGGCCGGTCGTGGCCGAGCTGCGCAAGCGGTTTCCGGTGAGCGCGGCCGAGGTCGACCATCACGAGCTGCACCGGCGGGTGAAGTTCGGCATCGCGGTCGTCGCTGCCGACCGGGGCTTCTGCGTCGACATCCTCGACGGCTGTGAGCGCCTGGTCGAGGAGCGGCCGGAGCTTGAGGTTCTCGAGACGCGCCGCCGCCTGCTCGCCGAGGACGACATTGACGAACAGGCCGACCTCTCCGGTGGCTGGAGCGGCCTACAAGGGGCATGACCGACGTGGACCGGTTAGGTCTTCGGATGGCGTGCATGGAGGTGTGAACGGTGGCTGATCCCGCCCGCGCGCGCCGGTTGGCGGTGCGTGTTCGGGAAGTGGTCGCGGCCGCGCTCGAACGCGGAGTCAAGGACCCCCGGCTGGGGATGGTGACGATCACGGACGCCCGGGTGACCCCGGATCTGATGGAGGCGACCGTCTTCTACACCGTCTACGGCGACGACGAGGCCCGGGCCGATTCGGCCCGCGCCCTGGAGTCGGCCAAGGGCCTGCTGCGTTCCCAGGTGGGCAAGGCGACGGGCGTGAAATCGACGCCGACGCTGACGTTCGTGCACGACCGGTTGCCCGACGACGCGCAGCATCTCAACGACCTGCTCGCGGTCGCCAGGGCGCGGGACGCGGAGCTGGAGACCCGGCGCGAGGGCGCGAGCCACGCCGGCGAGCCCGACCCGTATCGCAAGCCCAGGGAGATCGACGACGAGCTCGACGACCTGGACGACGTCGACGATTCCGAGTACGACGCCTTCGGCGATGACGAGCGCGACGACGAGCCGGACCCGGCCGGCCCAGGCCGGTCGGTGGGCGGCGTCGGGCGATGAGCCCCGGGGTTCCTTCCGGCCCGGCGGAGCCGAGCCGGAAGGTCGTGGCGGCGCCCGGCCGGCCGTCGGCCGGGCCGGACCCGGTCACGCTGCTGCGTACGGCACTGGCCGAGGACTGGACGGTCGGGCTGTTCGCCCACGTCAACCCGGACTCGGACACGCTGGGCTCGGCCCTCGCCCTCGGCCTCGCGCTGCGCGACGCCGGCGCAACGGTGGTCGTCTCGTTCGACGCCGAGCCGTTCCAGGTGCCGGACGGGCTCGCGTTCCTGCCGGGCCACGATCTGCTGGTCGCGCCCGCGCGGCTGCCGGCGCGGCTCGACCTGGTGGTCACGCTCGACGCCGCGGCGCCGCACATGCTCGGCGTCCTCGCCGACCGGATGGCGGGCGCGCCCCACACCCTGGTCGTGGACCACCACCGTTCCGGCGCCGACTTCGGCCAGGTCCGGATGGTCGACCCCGACGCGCCGTCCACCTCGACCGTGGTGCTTCAGCTGCTCGACCGGATGGGCCTCGCGTTGACCGCCGACGTCGCGACCGCGCTCTACGCCGGGCTCGCGACCGACACCGGCTCGTTCCGGCAGGCGACGACCTCGGCCGCGGCGCACCGCGCGGCGGCCCGGCTGGTCGACGCCGGCGCCGACCCGACCGTCATCGGCTGGTCGGTCTGGGGGATCCACCGGTTCGGCTACGTGGGCCTGCTCGCCGAGGTGCTGGGCCGGGCGGGCCTGTCCGAATGCTCCGGCGCCGAAGGCCACCGGCTGGCCTGGACCTACATCACCGACGCGGACCTAGCCCGGCACGGACTGCGCCTGGAGCACGTCGAAGGCGTCGTGGACGTGCTGTGGGGGGTGCTGGAGGCGGACCTCGCCGCGGTCGCCAAGGAGCTGCCCGACCGGGGCTGGACCGTCTCGCTGCGCTCGCGCGGGCCGATCGACGTCGGCGCCGTGGCGATGGGCCTCGGAGGCGGCGGGCATCGGGAGAAGGCCGGCTTCACGGTCAGCCCAGGCGTGAACCAGGCCGCCGCGGGCCAGGCGGGCCAGGCGGGGCCCGGCGGCGGGCGGCCTGACGACGAGACGCGCGTCGGGCAGATCGTGGCGGCGATCCTGAACCAGGTGCGCCGCCACGCCTCCGGGCACAGTTCCTCCGGGTCCAGTGCCTCCGGGTCCAGTGGCGACGGCCCGATGGGCACGACCACGATCCGCGTCGCCCACCTGGCCGCCGCGCCGCGCCCGTCCTGAGGGCGCCGCCGGCCCTGAACGGAGAGCTTGTGACCTTGCCAACGACGTTCCCGACCGAGCCGTCGCCGGCACCTGCCGGCCCCCCGCCGGCTCCCGATGGTCTGGTGATCGTCGACAAGCCGGCCGGCTGGACGTCGCACGACGTCGTCGCGAAGGCACGGCGGATCCTGCGCACCCGCAAGATCGGCCACGCCGGCACCCTCGACCCGATGGCGACCGGTGTGCTGGTGCTCGGGGTTGGCCGGGCGACCAAGCTGCTCGGCCACCTCGCGCTCACCGACAAGGAGTACGAGGCGGTCATCCGGCTCGGCGTCACGACGGTCACGGACGACGCGGAGGGCGAGGTCGTCGAGGAGCGGCCGGTGGACGCCGCGGCGGACGCGCTCGCCGCCGCGATCGGCCGGCTCACCGGGCAGATCGACCAGGTCCCGTCCAGCGTCAGCGCGGTGAAGATCGACGGTAAGCGTGCCTACGCGCGGGTCCGGTCCGGCGAGGAGGTCAAGCTGGCCCCTCGTCGCGTCACGGTCAGCGCCTTCGAGCTGGGCGAGCGCCGGGACCGGGGCACCGGCGCCCCGGACACCGCGGGCGCGGATCTCGCCGTTCGGGTCGCCTGCTCCAGCGGCACATACATCCGGGCCCTCGCCCGCGATCTCGGCGCGGACCTCGGCTGCGGTGGCCATCTGACCTACCTGCGCCGCACCCGCGTCGGTCCGTTCCAGGTCGTTGACGCGCTGGACCTGGACGCCTTCGCCGAACGGGCGGCAGAGGCGGTCACGCCGTTGGCGGCCGCCGTCGCCAGTGCCTTCCCAATCCGCCGGGTGGACGCTGACGAGGCGGACGCCGTCGCCCACGGCCGCCGTCTTCCGGCAGCCGGTCTACAAGGCCCCTACGGCGTCGTGGCCGCAGACGGAACCGCGCTCGCCCTCGCCGAGGACCACGGCCGGGAGTCCCGCTATCTGGTGGTCTTCGCCCCCGCGGGTTGAAGATCGCTTCGAGGCTCATGGTGGTACCGACGCCGTGACCGTCGCCGACGCCTGTGGCGGATCCGGCAGTCGATCATGCAGTTGGCCGCACCCGCGAAGGTACGCGCCCGCCATGCCCTAGGCTCGGCACGTGCGTTGGTGGCGAGGGCTGGACAACACGCCAGTCGACTGGCGTGGTGGCGTCGTCACGATCGGTTTTTTCGACGGCGTCCATGTGGGCCATCGGAAGATCATCGGCCGGGCCGTCGAGCGGGCGACCGCGCTCGGCCTGCCGTTGCTGGTGCTCACCTTCGACCCACACCCGGGCGAGGTGCTGCGCCCGGGCAGCCATCCGGCGCTGCTGACGACGCTGCAGTTCAAGACCGAGCTGCTCGCCGCGATCGGCGTCGACGCCCTCTGCGTACAGCCGTTCACGCTGGAGTTCAGCGAGGTCCCGGCGGACGAGTTCGTCGCCAAGATCCTGGTCGAGACGCTGCGGGCCCGGGTGGTCGTCGTCGGGCAGAACTTCAGCTACGGGCACCGGGCGCTCGGCAGGATCGACACTTTGGTCCGTTCCGGCGCTCAGCACGGGTTCGAGGTCGACGACATCCAGCTGCTGCGGGACGACCACCAGGCCGGC
The DNA here is from genome assembly GCF_016786355.1 of Frankia sp. AgB1.9. GTDB lineage: Bacteria > Actinomycetota > Actinomycetes > Frankiales > Frankiaceae > Pseudofrankia. Next base: position 38,512 of record NZ_JADWYX010000005.1, on the reverse strand, counting down.
CCAGACGCGACCCCGGTCGTCAGCTCGACCCACATCCGCGCGCAGGTCGCCGAGGGTGACGTCGTCGGCGCGGCGCAGGGTCTGGGCCGGCTGCATCGGGTCGAGGGGGTCGTGGTGCACGGGGACGCCCGTGGCCGCACGATCGGCTTCCCCACGGCGAACCTGCAGGTCACCCCATGGGCGGCGATCCCGGCGGACGGCGTCTACGCGGGGTACGCCTGCTGGTCGGGCCGTCGTCAGCCGGCCGCGATCTCGATCGGGACGAACCCGACCTTCGCCGGTCGGGAGCGCCGAGTCGAGGCGTTCCTGCTCGATTTCGACGGCGACCTGTACGGCGAGTACATGGCCTTCGAGTTCGTCGCCCTGCTGCGCCCAACCCTGAAATTCAACTCAGTTGAAGAGCTGGTCAGTCAGATGACCCTCGACGTCGAGGCGACCCGCACGGCCACCACCGCGACCTGACGTTCTGGGCGACGGGACATCGGTGGCGAACTGGCCGAGAAGGTGCCCCTCGGGCCCGCCGGATGGGTGCGTTGGCTGCTCGGTTCCCTGGAGTTGATAGGCTGCGAAGTCAAGACGGGTGAGGTGTGTTCACAGGCCGCCAGCCTTGATCAAGGCTAGTGCTGATCAAGGGCACGGCGTGGACAGTCGGAATGCCTGGGTGACGAAGACCCCGGGCGCACCCCCCGTGCACGAGAAGAAGAGGTGGATCGTGCCGCTTTCCAGCGACGTGAAGCAGAAGATCATGTCCGACTACGCAACGGTCGAGCGTGACACCGGCTCCCCCGAGGTGCAGGTGGCCATGCTGACCCGGCGGATCAGTGACCTGACCGAGCACCTGAAGGTGCACAAGCACGACCACCACAGCCGCCGTGGCCTGCTGCTGCTGGTCGGCCGGCGCCGTCGGCTGCTGAACTACCTGCAGAACACCGACATCAGCCGGTACCGAGCCTTGATCGAAAGACTCGGCCTCCGCCGATAGTGACCAGAGGGAGCGGTCCCATGGGGCCGCTCCCTCTGCCGCATATCGGGTCGATGCGGGCAAGTCCGGCTCGCCGCCATTCGGGGCGGCTGCGGGGCTCGCCAGGCCGGCCCGGGGGGATGACCTCCGGAGCCCGGCTCGTACGGATGTGAGAAGTGAACAGCGCCGGGGGAGGGGCCCTCGGCGTTGTGGAGGACCTGGCCGGGTCCGTGGTGGCGTGAGCCGCCGGTCCTCGGTCGTGACTTCCGGACAGTCCGCGTCCGCGGACCGGGCCGGGAGCCACGACTGAGCACCGGCACCCCTTCGCCAGACGGCCCCGGCCAGGCGAAGAGGATGGAGGACCAAAGAAGTGGATGACTCGACAACGGCGACCGAGGCGGTCGTCACCACCCCGCTCGGCACCCGGACGATCCGGTTCGAGACCGGTCGGCTGGCCAAGCAGGCCGCCGGCTCCGTGGTCGCCTACCTGGGCGACACGATGGTGCTGTCCGCGACGACAGCCAGCAAGAACCCCAAGGAAAACCTGGACTTCTTCCCGCTGACGGTCGACGTCGAGGAGCGGATGTACGCGGCCGGGCGCATCCCCGGCTCGTTCTTCCGCCGCGAGGGCCGGCCCAGCGAGGACGCGATCCTGACCTGCCGGCTGATCGACCGGCCGCTGCGCCCGTCGTTCACCAAGGGCCTGCGCAACGAGATCCAGGTCGTCGCGACCGTGCTCGCGCTCGACCCGGAGACGCTCTACGACGTCGTCGCGATCAACGCGGCCAGCGCGTCGACGCTGCTCGCCGGCCTGCCGTTCACCGGCCCGGTCGGCGCGACCCGGGTCGGCTACGTCGACGGCCAGTGGGTGGCGTTCCCGACCCACGCCGAGCTCGCCCGCGCGACCTTCGACATGGTCGTCGCCGGCCGAGTGCTGGAGGACGACTCCGACGTCGCGATCATGATGGTCGAGGCCGAGGCGACCCCGGGCACCGTGGCGCTGCTCGCCGACGGCGCCCCGGCGCCGACCGAGGACGTCGTCGCCGCCGGCCTGGAGGCCGCGAAGCCCGCGATCCGCGAGCTGTGCCGGGCCCAGCGGGAGCTGGCCGCCGCCGCGGCCAAGCCGGTCCGCGAGTACCCCGTGTTCCTGGACTACACCGACGACGTGCTCGACGTGCTGACCAACGCGGTCGGTGACGAGCTGGCCGCCGCGCTGCGGATCGCCGGCAAGCAGGAGCGCGAGAGCGAGCTGGACCGGGTCAAGGCCCTGGCGGTCGAGAAGGTCGGTTCGCAGTTCGACGGCCGCGAGAAGGAGATCGGCGCCGCCTACCGGGCGCTGACCAAGAAGCTGGTCCGCAAGCGGGTCGTCGAGGACGGCCTGCGCATCGACGGCCGCGCCACCACCGAGATCCGCGCGCTGTCCGCCGAGGTGGACTACGTGCCGCGGGTGCACGGCTCCGCGCTGTTCGAGCGTGGCGAGACCCAGATCCTGGGTGTCACGACGCTGGCGATGCTCCGGCTGGAGCAGACCATCGACACGCTCAACCCGGACCGCACCAAGCGCTACATGCACAACTACAACTTCCCGCCCTACTCGACCGGTGAGACCGGCCGGGTCGGCTCGCCGAAGCGCCGCGAGATCGGCCACGGCGCGCTCGCCGAGCGGGCGCTGCTGCCGGTGCTGCCGAGCCGCGAGGAGTTCCCCTACGCGATCCGGCAGGTCTCCGAGGCGCTCAGCTCCAACGGGTCGACCTCGATGGGCTCGGTGTGTGCGAGCACGCTGTCGCTGCTGAACGCCGGTGTGCCGCTGCGGGCGCCGGTCGCAGGCATCGCGATGGGCCTGATCCGTGAGGGCGACGCGTTCGTCACGCTGACGGACATCCTGGGTGCCGAGGACGCGTACGGCGACATGGACTTCAAGGTCGCCGGCACCCGTGACTTCGTCACCGCGCTGCAGCTGGACACCAAGCTCGACGGCATCCCGGCGAACGTGCTCGCGGGCGCGCTGCAGCAGGCCCGCGCGGCCCGGCTCGCGATCCTCGACGTCATGGCCGAGGCCATCGAGGGCCCGGACGAGATGTCGCAGCACGCGCCTCGGGTCATCTCGGTCAAGATCCCGGTGGACAAGATCGGCGAGGTCATCGGCCCGAAGGGCAAGATGATCAACCAGATCCAGGCCGACAGCGGCGCCGAGATCACCGTCGAGGACGACGGCACGATCTACATCGGCGCGGCCGACGGCGTCTCCGCCGAGACGGCGCGCTCGGCGATCAACGCGATCGCCAACCCGCAGATGCCGGAGGTCGGGGAGCGCTACCTCGGCACGATCGTGAAGATCACGAACTTCGGCGCCTTCGTCTCCCTCACCCCGGGCAAGGACGGCCTGCTGCACGTCAGCAAGCTCAAGCAGCTCTCGGGCGGCAAGCGGGTGGAGAAGGTCGAGGACGTGCTCAACGTCGGCCAGAAGCTGCAGGTCGAGATCACCGAGATCGACAGCCGCGGCAAGATCAGTCTCTCGCCGGCGGAGGAAGCCGCCGCCGTCGCGGGGGCCTGACACGCACATGACACAACTCGACGAGACCCAGACGCCGTCGGCTCGGGCCGCCGCGCTGCTCGCGGGGCGGCCGACCATGGAACTGCTGGGCGGGAGCGCGCGGCGCACGGTCCTGCCCGGCGGCCTGCGGGTGCTGACCGAGCAGGTGCCCGGCGTACGGTCGGCCGCCATCGGCGTCTGGGTCGGCGTCGGCTCGCGGGACGAGGACCCGGCGACGGCGGGCTGCTCGCACTTCCTGGAACACCTGCTGTTCAAGGGGACGCCGAGCCGCGACGCGCTGACCATCAGCGCGTCCGTCGAGGCCGTCGGCGGTGATCTCAACGCGTTCACCGCGAAGGAGTACACCTGCTACTACGCGCGGGTCCTCGACGAGGACCTGCCGATGGCGATCGACGTCGTCTGCGACATGGTGGCGAACTCGATCATCACCGCGGCCGACGTCGAGGCCGAGCGGGGCGTGATCCTCGAGGAGATCGCCATGCACGAGGACGACCCCGGCGACGTCGTGCACGACGTCTTCGCCGAGGCCGTCCTCGGCTCGTCGTCGCTCGGGCGCCCGGTCCTCGGCACGATCGACTCGATCGAGGCGCTCAACCGGGACACGATCGCCGAGTACTACCGGGGGCGCTACACCGCGCCGGCGCTGGTGGTCGCGGTCGCGGGGAACATCGACCACGACCGGACCCTGGCGATGGTCGCGGAGGCCTTCGCCGACCGGCTGGCCGGCCCGGCCGACTCCGCCGGGCCGCGCGGCGGTGCGTACGGCTACCCGGGCAAGCCCGGGCTGCTGGTCTCGCGCCGGCCGACCGAGCAGGCCAACGTCGTGCTCGGCACCGCAGGGATGTCCCGGCGTGACCCGCGCCGGTTCGCGCTGGGCCTGCTCTCGACGGCGCTCGGCGGCGGCATGAGCTCGCGGCTGTTCCAGGAAATCCGGGAGAAGCGCGGGCTCGCGTACTCGGTCTACTCGTTCGCGACCCACTTCGCCGACGCGGGCCTGTTCGGGCTGTACGCCGGCTGTGCGCCCAAGCGTGCCCGTGAGGTGCTGGAGATCTGCCGCGCCGAGGTCCGCCAGATCGCCGAACGGGGGATCACCCAGGAGGAGCTCGACCGGGCGCGCGGCCAGACCCGTGGCTCGCTCGTCCTCGGGCTGGAGGACACCGGCTCGCGGATGAGCCGCCTCGGCAAGGGCGAGCTGGTCCACGGCGAGCTGCTCTCTGTCGACGAGGTGCTCGCCAGGGTCGACGCCGTGACCCTCGCCGAGGTTCAGGCGATCGCCGGCGAGCTCGTCGCGCAGCCCTGGGGCCTCGGCGTCATCGGGCCCTTCAAGAACGACAGCGACTTCGCGGCCCTGGTCTCCTGACCGGTCCGCCGACCGAGGCCCTTCCCCGACGGGGGAGGGCCTCGGTCGGTTTCGGCCGCGGACCGGGTCGTCGGCACTGACCGGGCGCGGCGTCGGTCTCGGGCCGCACTGACCTCGCGCGGCACTAACCTGGCAGGGCGTAGCGGGTCCGCAGGCGTGTCCGCCGAGCCGATGGGTGGTTCTCTTCATGATCAACGTGGCTGTGCTCGGGTCCAGGGGCCGGATGGGCGCGACGGTCTGCGCGGCCGTGGAGGCGGCCGACGACCTGGCGCTGGTGGCGGCCATCGACGCGGGTGACGACCGGTCGGCGCTCAGCAAGGCCGAGGTGGTCGTCGACTTCACCAGCCCGTCCGCCGTCATGGACAACGTGCGCTGGTGCGTCGAGAACGGCCTGCACGCCGTCGTCGGCACGACCGGGTTCGACGACGCGCGGCTGGCCCAGGTACGCGGCTGGCTCGCGGCTTCTCCCGAGGTCGGCGTGCTGGTCGCGCCCAACTTCGGCATCGCCGCGGTCCTGATGATGCGGTTCGCAGCCCAGGCGGCCCCGTTCTTCGAGTCGGTCGAGATCGTCGAGCTGCACCACCCGAACAAGGTCGACGCTCCCAGCGGCACCGCTCGGCGCACCGCCGAGCTCGTCGCCGCCGCCCGCCGCGAGGCCGGCCTGAACCCGGCCGGCCCGGACGCGACCACCACCGCCCTGGACGGCGCCCGCGGCGCGACCGTCGACGGCGTCCCGGTGCACGCGGTCCGCCTGGGCGGCCTGGTCGCCCACCAGGAGGTCCTGCTCGGTGGCTCCGGGGAGACCCTGACGATTCGCCACGACTCGCTCGACCGGACGTCCTTCATGCCCGGCGTACTGCTCGCCGTCCGGCAGATCGCCTCCCGCCCAGGCCTCACCGTCGGCCTGGACCCCCTGCTCGACCTGTAGGCGAGCCGCCGGTTGATCTTCGCGTTCCGCGGTGCGGGGGGTTATGCGAGGCGGTCGCGGGTGGGTAGTAGGCGGCGGGCTGGTGGGGCGGCGATCGAGGCGACGATCAGCTGGCCGGCGCGGTCGCGGACGCAGCCGAAGATCGCGATGTACAGCGGGCGGGTGGCCGGGAGTGGCAGGCCGTCGTCGAGCTCGTAGCGGGCGTTGGTGACCTTTCGGAATCCCGCGACCGGGTCGTTGGCGGCGATCGGCGGCATGTCCGGCCGCCAGGTGACGATCACCTCGGTGCAGCCGTCGGGCCAGGTCCACTGAAGCCGGCCGGCCACGACCGCGAGGTCACGGGCCGGCTCCAGGCTGTCGGCCGGCGTCCGGGTGAGCAGCCGGGTGCTCTCGTCCTCCGGGTCGATCGCGTCCGCCGCCTGGGCCGTCGGGCCGCCAGCCGGCTCGGTGATCGTCTCCGCGGCCAGCTCCTCCGCCGCCGGCCCCTGCCAGACGGCGGGTTGTGACCACACTCCGGCGATGCCGGCCCGCACCTCGTAGCCAGGCAGCGTCGCCTCGGCGGGTACGCCGCCGTCGTCGATCCGGGTCGTCGCGGTGACGCCGACCGCCCGGCTGGAGCCGTCCGTGCCGATCCGCAGCACCCGGTAGTGGACGCCGGGCGTGGGGGATGGCACCCAGCTGACCTCGACGGCCCCGGCGGCGCGGCGGACCGCGAGCGCGCCCGGTGGCAGCAGGCTCTCCAGGAGCAGGGCGCGCGCCTCGTCCGAGTCCGCCGCCAGCTCGAGGGCGGCCATCGCGAGCGCGGCGCGTTCGGCCGGCGCGGCGGCGGCCGCGGCGGCCAGCAGTTCGCCGGCTCGCTGGTGGCGTTCCTCCACCTCGACGGTGACGGTGGCCAGGTCTGCGCCGTCCGGGCCGGGCACGTCCCTGGCGATCCGGCTCAGCTCGGCGGCCAGCTGCCTGGCCTGCTCCAGCCGGTGGGCGGCGACGGCCTGGGTGAGCCTGGCCCAGCCGTCGTGGGCCCGGCGGATCACCGACTCGATCGCCTCCCCGAGAGCGCGGATCGGCTGGGTGGCGGTGCCGGCGATCTCCAGGGCGTGCGCGAGCCGCTCATGGGCCGCTATCGGAGCGCCGGCGTCGAGCAGAACCCTTGCCTGTTCGAGGATCTCCCGCCAGTCCTGGTCGCTGCCGTGCCTCGACCGTCCGGCCGTGGCGGCGGCCGACGCCGCGTGCCCGGACGTCGCCACGGGCTCGCGGGTGGTCCCCCGAGCCGGCGTCGGCCTGGTCCGCCGCTCCGGTGCTGAGCCCTGCGCCTGCTCCTGTTCGGGAACCTGGGTGATGACCGCCTCGTCCACGCCGGCCTCGCGGGCGAGGGCGCGGACCACGGCCTCGGCGCGCGCCCGGTCGAGGCCCTCGCCGCGCGCCGCCGTGACGAGCAGGGCCGCGTCGGCCGGCAGCAGCCGGTCCTCCACCAGTAACACCGCCGCGAGCCTCGGGCGCAGCAGGTCGGCCGCGGCGGCCGCCAGCGCGTCCAGGTAGGCCTCCGGGTCGCCGTCTAGGAGCAGCGTCGTGACCGCGGCGAGCAGGTCGTCGATCAGCGCGCGGCGCCGGTCCGGCCGGCGGGCCCGGTTGCGGGTCGCGGCGCCGTCGCGGGCCGAGCGGACCGTCGCCAGGTCGCTGCCCGGTGGTACGCCGAGCAGGTCGAACAGGCTGCGCGGCGCGTCCTCGCCGACGATCCGGCCGAGCTCGTCGAGGTCGGCGCGGACCTGGCGCAGCACCTGGCGGGGCACCGAGCGGCGCGTGGTCCGTTCCGGCGTGCCGGCCGGTACGCGCGGGTAGCCGGCGATTCGCCGGTCGAACTCGGCGGCGTCGACACCGGCTCCCGTCGCGATCAGGCGCAGGCCGGGGATCTTGTCCTCCGGCAGGCCGCCGAACCGCTCGACGAGGCGGTCGGCGGCAGCCGCCACCGTCGCGAACCGCTCGTCCTCGCGTTCCGCGCGGGCCTGGGCCACCACCTGGGCCAGCTCGACGCGGGCCCGCCGGCCGCGCAGCGCCGCCGCGAGCTCGGGGTGCTGGCGCAACAGCGCGTCGATCACGCCGCGGTAGCGGGGATGGTCGCGGCTGCGCTGCCAGAACGCCCAGACCGCGTCGATCTGGGCCGAGACCGCGGCGTCGTCGAGCGTCGTCGCCTCGGCGAGCGGAATGTCGTAGATCTCGAAGGGGTCGCTGTGCTCGACCCCGCCGCGCGCATGGATCGGCCCCAACACCCGGCTTCGGTAGTCGTTGGCGTCGAACGGCCCCATCAGATCCTGCCCTCGTCATCCTTCCGCTGCGTCACCCAGGGCGACCGGGGCTCAGGTCCAGCCGATCGGCGGCCCGCCGAGGCCGCCGCGGAAGCCGGGGCCAGGTGGTGGGCCGCCGCCGGGGCGACCGTCGTTGGGCCGGCGGGCGCGGCTGGCGTCTCTGGCTCGGCGGGCGCGGGCGACCTGGTCGCGCTCCCGGGCCACGTCGGCCTGGCTGAGCGCGGCGGACGTCTCCACCCGGACGGTCAGTGGTCGGTCCGCCAGCCCCTCGTGCCGGGCGGTCACCTCCAGGATGCCGTCGAAGCCCATCCGGAAGGTGATCTCGATCTCGGTGCCGGCCGGGTAGCCGGACGGGATGTCGGCGATCTCGGCCTCGGCGATGATCTTGTTGTCATCGAGACGGCGGGACTCGGTGCCGCCGGCCTGCTCGACGACGTAGACCGTCACGGCGTCCTGGTCGTCGCGCACCGTCCCGAACGGGCGGCGAACAACGACCGGCAGCCGGTCGTTGCGGTGCACCAGGAAGACGGCGCCGTGCTCACCGAACCGGTCGAGCGCGAGCACCCCGAAGCCTCGGGAGATGACGTTGATCACCTGCACCTCGACGGTGCGGCGAACCCGGGCCGCGGGCAGGCCGAGCGCGTCGGCGAGCCGCCGGCAGGCCGCGTCCAGGTCAGCCGGGTCTGCGGCGTCGACGCCAGCGCCGTCGGCCAGCTGGCCGCGGGTCACCAGGTCGCTGACGACGAGCCGCTCCAGCGCCTTCTTCTCGCCGTAGATCGCCGCGCCCTTCGCGACGGCCAGATCCGGGTCACTGAGCTCGACCGGGACGCCGAACTCCTCGGACAGCCGCCGCGCGACGGCCGGCATCCGGGAGGCACCGCCCACCAGCAGCACCCGGTCGACGCCGCGGGCGCCGCGCTCGGTGGCCGCCGTGACGGCCGCCCTGGTCAGCGTGATCGTGCGGTCCAGCAGGCCACTGGTCAGCCGTTCCAGCTCGGCCCTGGTGACCTCGACGTCGAGTGCGCCGCCCGCGTGCTCGACCCGCACGACGGTCACGGTCCGGTCGGTCAGCTCGCGCCGGGCCTGCTCGGCCGCCAGGGACAGCGTCTGCGCGGCGGCGCCGTCGTCGAGCAGGTCGGGCAGCGTCGGGAACTTCGCGGTGAAGGCGTCCGCCAGGTGGAGCACCAGCTTCTCGTCCCAGTCGGCCCCGCCGAGCTGGTGGTCGCCGTCGATCGCCACCACCGAGACCCGGCGGTCGGCGAGCTCGACGATGGTGACGTCGAAGGTGCCGCCGCCCAGGTCGTAGACCAGCGCGACCTCCTCGTCCGCGGCGCTCGGCCCGGCGAGAGTGCGCCGGGAGCCCACCTCGAAGCGGGCGAAGCCGTAGGAGAGGGCGGCCGCGGTCGGCTCGTTGATGACGTCGACGACGTTGAGGCCCGCGTACTCGCCGGCGAGCACGGTCGCCCGGCGTTCCTCGTCGCCGAAGTAGGCCGGCACGGTGATCACGACGTCGCGGACCGGCTCGCCGCCGGTCAGCTCCGCGTCCGAGATCAGTGCCGAGAGGATCAGCCCGCTGACGGCCGGGGCCGACCAGGCCGTGCCCGGCGGCGCCCCGGCCGGCACGAACCGCCACTCGCCGTCGCCCATCCGCCGCTTGACCAGCGCGCACACGTCGTCCGGCCTGGACCGGGCGAGCTGGCGGGCCGTCTCGCCGGTGATGTAGTCGTCCGAGCCGACGAAGAGCACGACGCTGGGCAGCGTCGCGGAGCCGTCCAGCAGGGGCACGATCTCGGCCTCGCCGGCCGGGGAGACGCGAGCCAGGCAGCTGAAGGTGGTGCCGAGGTCGATGCCGAAGACAGTCCCGTCTCCGGACAGCCCGGATGAACCACCCCGTGGTGCGCGCACAGGCAAAAACCTATCCGGTCGCGGACTTCGGCGGGCTCCGGATGCCCGATCGGTCGTTCCGACGGGACAGGTAGAGTGACGGCCCGTGCACACCGACCTCTCCGCGCGACATCGGTAGCCGGCCCGCGTTCGTTCGCGCGCCGTGCTGTTGCCGTTCTCCAAAGCCGCTGTGAGAGGTCAGGTTTTTCCGCGATGAGTGATGCCCCGATCGTCAAGCCGGTCGCGATCAGTGGATTCCCCGAATGGCTACCCGGGGTCAGAGCCGTCGAGCTGGACTGGCTCGACCGGATTCGCGCCACCTTCGAGCGGTATGGCTTCTGCTCCGTCGAAACACCGTCGGTGGAGTCGCTCGACGTGCTCGCCGCCAAGGGGGAGACCTCCCAGGAGGTCTACGCGCTGCGCCGGCTGCAGGCCGAGCCGGGCGACGACTCCGGCCGACTCGGGCTGCACTTCGACCTGACGGTGCCGTTCGCGCGATACGTCGCCGCGCACTTCAACGAGCTGGCCTTCCCGTTCCGGCGCTATCAGATCCAGCGGGTCTGGCGGGGTGAGCGGCCGCAGGAGGGCCGGTACCGCGAGTTCACCCAGTGCGACATCGACGTCATCAACGTCGACTCGGTGCCGCTGTACTTCGACGCGGAACTCCCGCGGATCGTGCACGAGGTGCTCACCGAGCTGAACGTCCCGGCCTGGACGTTGAACGTCAACAACCGGAAGCTGCTGCAGGGCTTCTACGAGGGCCTCGGCATCGACGACCCGGTGGCCGTCATCCGGGCCGCGGACAAGCTCGACAAGATCGGCCCTGACGGGGTCGCGAAGGTGCTCGTCGACCAGGTCGGGCTCACGGCCGCGCAGGCGAAGTCGGTGCTGGACCTGGCCGCCGTCAAGGCGAGTGGCTCGGCAGCCGTCGTCGAGGCCGTCGGCCGGCTCGGCGTGAAGTCCGACCTGCTCACCACCGGGCTCGACGAGCTGACGTTCGTCCTCGACGAGCTCGCGGACCTGCCCGTCGGCAGCGTGGTCGCCGACCTGTCGATCGCCCGGGGGCTGGACTACTACACCGGCACGGTCTACGAGGCGAAGTTCGTCGACTGGCCCGGCTTCGGCAGCATCTGCTCGGGCGGGCGGTACGACGACCTGGCCGGCTCGTTCATCCGGCGCAACCTGCCGGGCGTCGGCATCTCCATCGGCCTGACCCGGATCTTCGCCAAGCTGGTCGCCGAGGGGATGATCACGCCGGGACCGGCGAGCCCGGCCGACGTCCTCGTCGTGATCCCAAGTGACGAGCGGCGCCGGGTCGCGGTCGCCACGGCCGGGAGGCTGCGCGCCCGCGGCCTGAAGGTCGAGACCTACCACCAGGCCGACAAGCTGGCCAAGCAGCTCCGCTACGCCAACCGCAAGGGCATCGGCGCCCTCTGGTTCCCGCCCTTCGAGGACGGCAAGCCCCACGAGGTCAAGAACCTGACCACCGGCGACCAGACCGAGGCCGACCCGGACACCTGGACCCCCTTGAGCCCCTGACGCCCGGTTGATCGCCGTTTTGGCCCTCGCGTGGTTGTGTCTGGGGCCTTTCTACGACCACCCGAGGGCCAAAACAGCGATCACTCGCACCGAGGTGGTTGTCGGGCTCGTCGGGGACGGGGTCCGCCCATAACGGCCCACCGGGAAGCTGACCCGGGGGTCAGCCTGCTCGGTGGGCCGCTAGCCGGGGGTGACGGGGGCGAAGACCCCGGCCGTCGCCGTGGTGGCTGTCCGTCGGCTGGGCCGGCGGCGGGTACACAGTCACCGTGGCGGTGGCGACCGCCCGTGAGCGGTTGCCGGTTCCGGTGTACCACGGCCACGCGCGCCGACCCAGACCTTGCTCCGGACGGGTGACCGGACGGGTATGTGGGTGCTGACACCGCCACACTCGGGGCCTCTTCCCGGCGAGTCCGGGTGCGTACCAGGTCGTCGGGCTCGGCTCACCCACAGCGCCGACGCTCCGGGGACGGCCGAACCGGGCCCTCGGACGGTGAGGACTCCAGTCGCGTCGGCGTGGTCTTCGGCCGGATCCCGGCCACCGGGAACCAGGACATCCAGGCCGCCGGTACGGTGGATCGGCCGCCTCCAGCGGGGCGGCTCGATCGCGGAGGTGGCAGTGCGGGTTCAGGTGATCGCGCGGACGGAGTTCCTTCCGCCGGCCGACGTGCCGTGGGAGACCGACGCCGACGGCGGCCAGGCGCTGGCCGAGTTCGCGGGCCGGGCCTGCTACCAGAGCTGGAGCAAGCCGAACCCGGCCACCGCCACCAACGCGGGCTACCTGCGCCACATCCTCGACGTCGGCCACCTGTCCGTGCTGGAGCACGGCACCGTGACCGTCTACATCACCGGGGTGTCGCGAAGCCTCACCCACGAGCTCGTCCGCCACCGGCACTTCTCCTACAGCCAGCTCTCGCAGCGCTACGTCCCGGAGCGCGACGCCGAGATGGTCGAGCCCGAGGTCGTCGCGGCGGACCCGGAGCTGCACGCCCTGTTCCAGGAGGCCGCCGCCGCGTCGCTGGAGGCGTACTCGAAACTGCTGGAGGGCCTGGAGAAGCACTTCGCCGAGGTGGCCGCGCCGACGTCGCGGCGCAAGCAGGCCCGCCAGGCGGCCCGGTCCGTGCTGCCGAACGCCACCGAGACGCGCATCGTGGTCACCGGCAACTACCGCGCCTGGCGGCACTTCATCGCGATGCGGGCCTCCGAGTCCGCCGACGTCGAGATCCGGGGCCTGGCCATCCTGGCCCTGCGCGCGCTCCAGGACGTCGCTCCGAACGTCTTCGCGGACTTCCGCGTCTCCACCCTCGACGACGGCACCGAGGTCGCCTCCAGCCCGCTCGTCAGCGAGGGGTAGGTCATCCCGGACGTCAGCCTGCCCGCCCGCCTTCGCGTCGGGGCGGGCTGACCGGGCGGCGACAACCCCCGTGAACCCGATGCGCCGTTTCGGGCAAATACAGGTGTGAGCGCAGACACCAGCGTCCCAGCCGTCGCGGAGCCGGCGGACGTCCCGCTCAGGCGTGACCATCGGTCACGCGCGGCGGGCAGTCCCGTCGTCCCGGCTCGGGATGAGCCGCCTGACCGGACGGACGCGCGGATCGTCGCTCGGTCGGTCGACTCGCCGGCGGCCTTCGCGGAGCTGTTCGACCGGCACGCGGTGGCGATCTACCGGTACCTGGCTCGCCGGGTCGGCCCACAGGCCGCGGACGACCTGGTCGCCTCCACGTTCCTGGTCGCGTTCGAGCGGCGTGGCGCCTATGACCTGGACCGTGCCGACGTGCGGCCCTGGCTGTACGGCATCGCGTCGAACCTGGTCGGGCGCCACCACCGCGACGAGGCACGCATGCTGCGGGCGTACGCCCGCAGTGGCGTCGACCCCGCGGCCGAGGACGGGACGGAGCGAGCCCTGGAACGGGCCGACGCCCAGGCCTCGGGGCCGGCCGTCGCGGCCGCCGTCGCCGAGCTGCCGCCCGAGGACCGGGACGTGCTGCTGCTGTTCGCCTGGGCCTCGCTGAGCTACGCGGAGATCGCCCAGGCCCTCGCGATCCCGCTCGGCACCGTGCGCTCACGCCTGCACCGGGCCCGGCGCCGGGTCCGGGCCGTCCTCGACGCCGACTCCGGGCGCCCGATCGTGACCGAGGAGAGCGACCATGGCTGACCACCTCCCGGTTTCCGGGGCCGGCCCCGCACCAGACGCCCGGCCGAACCCGGCTGCCGCCCTCAACGGCGCGCGGACGGCGGTCCCGTTGGACGAGGCGTCCGGCGGGCTCACCGCCGGCCAGCTGGTCGTCGAGGAGGCCGTGATCCGGGCCGAGCTCGCGCCGTTGGCCGGGCTGCGCCTCGGTCTTCCCGAGCCGCGGGCCACCGTGCTCGCGGCGGCCCGCGACAGGCTGCTGAACCGCGCGGCGCAGGTCAGCGCCACGGGCGCGCCTGCTGCTGCGGTGCCCACTGACCGTGTTCCTGCCGACCGTGTTCCTGCCGACCGTGTTCGTGCCGACGGTGTGCTGGCCGACGGTGCGGTCGCGGCGCCGACCACGGGGCCAGACGCGGGGCCGGGCCGTGCGGCCCGGCACCGGCGGCGGCTACGGCCGCGGGTGACGACCCGCCGCGTGATCGCGGTGGCGGTCGCGGCCGTCGTCGTGGCGGCTGGGCTGTTCACCCTCGACACGGTGACGGTGGGGGGCAGGGCGGACGCGACGGCCGAGGCGTCGACCCTGCTGCGGCAGGCCGCGTCCGTCGTGGCGGCGAAGCCGGATCCGCCGGTCGGCCCGACGCAGTACCGGGAGATCACCACTCGGGCCTCCTACGGCTCGAGCACCACGGGGACCGACGGCAGGGAGGTCACCTGGTTGGTGGAGTCCGTGACCCGGCTCTGGATCCCCGGCGACCCGACGAAGCCGTGGATCATGCAGCAGGGCGGCCCGACGGCGATCCACTGGTTCAACCCAGCGGACGAGACCTGGGCGAAGGCCAACGGACTGGGTGGGCAGAGTTCCGTGCCGTATCTGACTCGTGCCGTAGGCGGCGAGTTCAACGGCCCGATCTTGGACATTCAGGCCTGGCAGGCCCCGACTCCCGGCTTTCTGTCCCGCCTGCCGCGCGACCCGGACAAGCTGCTGGCCCGGATCTACCACGATTCCGAGGGAGAGGGCCGGTCGAAGGACGGCGAGGCGCTGGTCTTCATCGCCGACGTCATGCGGTGCGGATTCGTGCCCGCGGATCTGCGGGCCGCGTTCTTCCGCGCCGCGACCGGCATCCCGGGCGTGACGGTCACGGACCACGCGGCGAACCTGGCCGGCCGAACCGGAGTCGCCGTCGGCCGCGACGAGGGCGGAGACACCCGCCAGGAGATGATTTTCGACCCGGCCACTGGCCAGTTCATCGGGGAGCGGGAGGTCGTCCTCAACGCGGACTACATCCCCGGGGTCCCGGTGGGTACCGCGATCTCCTACACGGCGGTGAGCAGCGAGGTCGTCGACTCGGCGCCCACCGGCTGACCGTACTGGGCCGGGCGGGCCGGAAGTCACAGGCCGAGGGTCGGCAAGGCAGGTCGGAACGGGCCGGCGGGCGTTGTCGAATGGAGCCGCGGGGCAGGAGCGGCGATGTCCGCTCGACCGTCGAATGGCCCGCGCCTGGCGCCTGACCTAGATGACCGGGCCCGGGTTTGGCCCAGATGACCGGGCCCGGGTTTGGCCCAGATGACCGGGCCCGGGTTTGGCCCAGATGACCAGGCCCGGGTTTGGCCCAGATGACCAGGCCCGGGTTTGGCCCAGATGACCGAGGAGCCCACCGATGCCCGGTGCCATCGACGTCGCAGCTACCGACCGCGCCGAACCCGGGGCCGCGAGCCTCACCGACGCCGAGGCCGCGCTGCTGGACGCCTACTGGCGGGCGGCCAACTACCTGTCGGTCGGGCAGATCTATCTGCTGGACAACCCGCTGCTGCGCGAGCCGCTGGCGGCCGAGCACATCAAGCCACGCCTGCTCGGCCACTGGGGGACGACCCCGGGCCTCAACCTGATCTATGCCCACCTCAACCGGGTCATCAAGGCCCGGGACCTCGAGATGATGTACGTGATCGGGCCGGGGCACGGTGGGCCCGGCATCGTCGCCAACGCCTACCTGGAGGGCACCTACTCCGAGGTCTACCCGACGATCAGTGGGGACGAGGCCGGGCTGCGTCGGCTGTTCCGCCAGTTCTCGTTCCCGGGCGGCATCCCGAGCCATGTCGCGCCGGAGACCCCCGGGTCGATCCATGAGGGCGGCGAGCTGGGCTACGCGCTGGCGCACGCCTACGGCGCGGCCTTCGACAACCCGGAGCTGGTCGTCGCGGCCGTCGTGGGTGACGGCGAGGCCGAGACCGGGCCGCTGGCCGCCAGCTGGCACTCGAACAAGTTCCTCGACCCGGCCCGCGACGGCGCCGTCCTGCCGATCCTGCATCTCAACGGCTACAAGATCGCCCAGGCGACCCTGCTCGCCCGCATTCCCGAGGGCGAGCTGGACGCGCTCATGCGCGGCTACGGCTATGACCCGCTGCACGTCACCGCCGATCTGGACGACGACCCCGCCGAGGTACACCGCCAGTTCGCCGCCGTGCTGGACCACGCGCTCGACGAGATCGCCCGAATCCAGCGGGCGGCCAGGGCGAGCGCCGCGGCCGGCGAGGACTTCGACCGCCCCGCGTGGCCGATGATCATCATGCGGACCCCGAAGGGCTGGACCGGGCCGCGGACCGTCGACGGCAATCCGGTCGAGGGCACCTGGCGTGCGCACCAGGTCCCGATCACCGACGTGCGCGGGCATCCCGACCGGATCGCCGAGCTTGCCGCGTGGATGGCGAGCTACCGGCCCGAGGAGCTGTTCGACGCGACCGGCCGGCTGCGTCCCGAGCTGGCCGCGCTCGCTCCGGCTGGCCGGTCGCGGATGAGTGCCAGCCCGCACGCCAACGGTGGTGAGCTGCTGCGCGAGCTCGCCCTGCCCGACTTCCGCGACTACGCCGTCGACGTCAGCGCGCCCGGCACCACGGCGACGTCCGCCACCACCGTGCTCGGCACCCTGCTGCGCGACCTGATCCGGGCCAACCCGGCGAACTTCCGCCTGGTGGGGCCGGACGAGACGGCGTCGAACCGGCTGGGCGCGGTCTTCGAGGTCACCGACCGGGTCTGGGAAGGCTCGCTGCTGCCGACCGACGAGCACCTCGCTCGCGCCGGCCGGGTGATGGAGGTGCTGTCCGAGCACCTGTGCCAGGGCTGGCTGGAGGGCTACCTGCTGACCGGGCGGCACGGGCTGTTCTCCTGCTACGAGGCGTTCATCCACATCGTCGACTCGATGGTCAACCAGCACGCGAAATGGCTGAAGACCACCCGCGAGATCCCGTGGCGTCGGCCGATCGCCTCGCTGAACTACCTGTTGACCAGCCATGTCTGGCGCCAGGACCACAACGGGTTCTCCCATCAGGATCCCGGCTTCATCGACCATGTCGTGAACAAGAAGGCCGAGGTCGTCCGGGTCTACCTGCCGCCGGACACCAACACGCTGCTCTCGGTCGCCGACCACTGCCTGCGCAGCCGGGACTACATCAACGTGATTGTCGCCGGCAAGCAGCCCGCGCTGAACTACCTGACCATGGACCAGGCGATCGCCCACTGCACCCGCGGCCTGGGTATCTGGGATTTCGCCAGCAACGACCATGACGACGCGGCCCCGGGGGCGGACGGCCTGCCTGACGTCGTGCTGGCCTGCGCCGGCGACGTGCCGACCCTGGAGACGCTCGCCGCGGTCGACCTGCTGCGCCAGCACCTCCCGCGGCTGCGGATCCGGGTGGTGAACGTCGTCGACCTGATGGCGCTGCAGAGCGAGTCCGAGCACCCGCACGGCATCTCCGACGCCCGGTTCGACGCGCTGTTCACGGCGGACCGCCCGGTCATCTTCGCCTACCACGGCTATCCCTGGCTGATCCACCGGCTGACCTACCGGCGCGCCAACCACCACAACATCCACGTCCGCGGCTACATCGAGGAAGGCACGACGACCACGCCGTTCGACATGGTGATGATGAACGGCCTCGACCGGTTCCACCTGGTCGCCGACGTGATCGACCGGGTTCCGTCGCTCGGCGCCCGGGCGGCCCACGTTCGCCAGCTGATGATGGACGAGCGCCTCCGGGTTCGCTCCTACACCCGCGAGCACGGCGAGGACCCGCCCGAGATCAGTGACTGGGTCTGGCCCTACTGACCGCGGCCTCACCACCGGCTGGAGCTGATCACACGTGAGTGGGCGGTCGTCGTCAGCCGTGGACGTGCTGGTGGTCAACGCGGGTTCCTCGACGCTGAAGCTGGCCCTCGTCGCGCCGGACGATGACCTGATCGGGGCGCGGGAGCTCGCCGCGCCTGGCGGGCACGCCGACCTCGCCGAGGCCCGAGCCGCGATCGACGAGCTGCTCGGCGCCGACGGCCTCGACCGGGCCAGCTCCGGGCGGGTGGCCGTCGGGCATCGGATCGTGCACGGCGGCACGGATTTCACCGCGCCGGTCCTGATCGACCCGCGGGTCGCCGCGCGGCTCGCCGAGCTGACCGCGCTCGCGCCGCTGCACCAGCCGGCCGCGCTCGCGGCGCTCGATGAGGCGCGGGCGCTGCTGCCGGACGCCGTCCAGGTCGCCTGTTTCGACACGTCCTTCCACGCCACGCTGCCGCCCGCCGCGACGACCTACGCGCTGCCGGCGGCCTGGCGTGAGCGATACGGCCTACGCCGCTATGGCTTCCACGGCCTCTCGCACTCCTACGCCGCCGGCCGGGCCCGCGCGCTGACCGAAGCCCTGACCGGGTCGCCCGCCCGCCGGATCGTCACCTGCCATCTGGGCTCAGGAGCGTCACTCGCGGCCGTGCGGGACGGGATCAGCGTGGACACGACGATGGGCTTCACCCCGCTGGAAGGGCTCGTGATGGCTACCCGTTCCGGCGACGTCGACCCCGGCCTGCTGCTGTGGCTGCAGACGTCGGCCGGGCTGACTGCCGACGAGCTCACCGACCAGCTCTTCCACGCCTCCGGCCTGGTCGCCCTCGGCGGGACGGCCGACATGCGGGCCCTGGTGGAGCGCGCCGACCAACGTGAGGAAACGGCGCTGCTGGCCCTCGCGGTGTACCTGCGCCGGCTGCGCGCCGGCATCGCCGCCATGGCCGCATCGTTGGGCGGCCTCGACGCGCTCGTCTTCACCGGCGGCGTCGGCGAGCACTCACCCCAGATCCGGGCCGCGACCGCCGACGGCCTGTCCTTCCTGGGGATAGCCCTGGACCCGGCCCGCAACGCCAACCATGACCCAACCACCGACCCCGACACCGACCTCACCGCCAACGGCGCCCCCGTCCGGTCCTACGTGCTCGCAGCCCGCGAAGACCTAGAAATAGCCCGCGGCGTCCGCTCGGTCATCGCAGCCGAGGCAGGGACGTAGGCGCGGTGGCCTTCTGATCAGTAAGGTATTCCGGCTTCCTCGTACGCCGTGACGATGGCCTGCCGACCCTCGCGCTTGAGGTCGCGCCTCTGCCGGAAAGCGAGGATGTCAGACAAGCGAATCCTGCGGTGACGGCTGCCTGGAAGCCTTTCGGAGGGTATCTCTCCTCCGTCCAGGAGTCGTTGGATGAAGAGCCGTGAACAGCCGAGTATCTCGGCGGTCTCGGTGGGACTCAGCATCGTTTCCGCCGTCGGAGGCGTCGTGGGCATGTCGCGATGATGCCTGTCGGGTCCGACAGGTCTGGACCCGGGCCTGCGCCGCTGAAGGGCGTCGGACTACGGCGTGGGTGAAGCGGTGGGCGAGGGGGGAGCGGGAACCGTCGTGTCGACTGGGCGGTGCCAGCCGACGGCGCGTAGGCCGGACAGGACGGCCAGGGTCACCAGGAGGGCCAGCAGGGCGGTCTTGGCTGGGCCGAGGACCCAGGCGGCGAGGCTGCTGCGTTCGCGGGTCAGCAGGATCGTCGCCGCGAACGAGGACGGGATCGTGATGACGGCGACCGCGTCCGGACCGAGCCGCACCGGCAGGGCCGCCAGGCCGACGGCCAGGGCCATCAGGACCAGCAGGGCGACCGTCACGCGGGAGACGTCGGGGGACAGCGACAGGCCGACCGAGAGCCGGGCCCGGCTGGGGCGCCGGACGTCGGTGGTGTAGTAGGCGTAGACCTCGCGGTTGTGCTGGACGTCCTCGACGTAGATCCGTTCGATCTCCCGGTCGTAGAGGTCGAGCACGGCCGGGTGGCTGATCTCGATGCTGGAGTCGTCGGTGCCGATGCTGACGTGGTAGCTGCCCGGGCCGCCGGGGTCGAGGTCGACGAGCGCGACCGGGTTCGTCAGCGTCAGTGCCCGGGTGGGCCGGCGCCCCCCCCCGCCGGGGGTGGCGCGGGGCGGGGGTGGCGGGCGGCGGCAGAGGATCGCCCGGCGCTCCTCGGTCATCTTGATCAGGCTCGGCTGGTACGGGTCGAGCCGGACGGCGGCGAGCGCCTCCCAGCGCCGTCCGTACTCGGCGACCGTCGAGAGCACCGGCTCGGCGTCCGGGCCCGCCGCCCGCAGCTCGGCCACCCAGCTGACGAACGCCGCCAGGTGGCCCTCGACCTCGTCGGCGGTCGGGTTGTCGGGGCCGTCGGGGTCGCGCCACAGCTCGCCGGTGGCCAGCAGCAGCGTGCCCGCGCTGCACAGCGCGTCGAACGGCTCGTCGAGCGCCGTCATGAGCATCTCCTGCGCCGGCTTGACCAGCACGGACCACTGGCGCAAGGCCGCCTCCGGCACCCACAGCTCGGCCGCCTGGCCCAGGTAGGTGTGCAGCGTCCCCAGCGACAGCGGGCGGCGGCCCTTCGAGGGCGCCAGCCGCGGGTAGTTGCCGGAGAACTTCCCGGGACGGAACCGGGAGATCGCGTCGATGACCCGGCGGACCGGCGCCGACGGAGGCAGGCCGATCGCGGCGGCCAGCAGCGCCACCACGTTGCCCTGGATCGCCACCGAGGTCGAGTAGGGCATCAGGTGGGCCGCGGTGTCTCCGGGCCCGGAGAGGTTGAAGCCGACCAGGGCGCGCTTGGGCAGCGTCGAGATCGGCAGCAGCACCGAGACTTCGGGCGGGAGGTGGCCCGTCGTGTCGATCCGGCCGGTCGGCGGCACCACGGAGGTCAGCAGGCCGTCGAGCGGGCCCCAGTTGACCGAGCGGGCGAGCTGGGCGCGGTTCGCCGACAGCAGGGTGAACTGGTCGACGACCCGGCGCCGCACACCGAAGAACTCTCCTGGCGGCGCGAGCAGCGTCGTCGTCACCTCGTCGACGTCGGTCAGGTCGAGGATCGGTGCCGCCGCCGCGTCGTCAAGCCGCCGCCACCGACCGGTTGTCACCGTCGCAGACTAGGACATCTCTTTCTGTAAGGCGCGAAGCCGGCACCCGCGGCGGTGGCGGCGCCCCCGGCGTTGTGCCGCCGAGCCGGTATCGGTGACGGAGCGGATGCGGCACGGTAGCCTGTTCGGAAGTCCCATCCCGGACCTGCCGGATCGACGTTGCTGAGCATTCAACGTCGTTGATCGGGCAGGAACCCCGGCATCCGACGGATGGACCGGTGATCATGCCCAAAAACTTTGGCCTCGGCGTCACGGTGCGCGCGCCGCGGGCCGGCGGTCACGCGCTGGTTCGCCTGGCCCGCCGCGACCTGTGGCAGCGGCTCGACCGAAGCATGATCTCCAGGGCGCGCGGCGCCCGGGCCGAGTCGGGCCGCGACCAGCAGGTTCGCTGACCGGCCGGGTGCGGGCGGTCGCCGCGGCGGCGCCGGGCAATGGCGCCGTCCAGGGGCGGTGGCCGCGCTGAACTGTGGGGAACGGTCCGGTGCTCGGCCGGTGCGGCGAGATCGGGCGCCGTATCGTCAATGTGTCCGCGGCCTCGTCCAGCGTTGACCGGCGGCGGTCGGGACCGTGGGCGCGTCATCGCCGGTGGCGGGAGAATGACGCCTGCGCCGCGGCCCCAGGGTGGAGGCCGGCGGCCCGGGCGGGGGTGCGGCTGTGCGCGGACCTGGCCCGATGGGTCGACGGGCCCGCGCGGGCGGCGCATCGTCGCCTGGAATGAAGCCGAGTGGAATGTCGGAGGTGCCAGCTAGCGTGGCCGGTATGTCAGTGTTGCCCCCGGCGCCTTTCGGGCGCCTGCTCACCGCGATGGTGACGCCGTTCGACGCCGACGGCGGCCTCGACCTCGATGGCGTGGCGGCACTGGCCACGCACCTGGTGGACGCGGGCAGCGACGGCCTGGTGATCAGTGGGACCACCGGTGAGTCGCCGACCACCTCCGACGCGGAGAAGGACCAGCTGCTGCGGACCGTGCTCGGCGCGGTCGGCGACCGGGCGAGCGTCATCGCCGGCGTGGGCACCTACGACACCCACCACACGATCGAGCTTGCGAAGGCCGCCGAGCGGGCCGGCGCCCATGGCGTGCTCGTCGTCACGCCCTACTACAGCAAGCCGCCGCAGGCCGGGCTCGCCCGGCACTTCCGGTCGGTCGCCGACGCCACCGGGCTGCCGGTGATGATCTATGACATTCCGGGCCGCTCCGGCGTCCCGGTGGCGACCGAGACGATGCTGGCCCTCGCCGAGCATCCGAACATCGTCGCCGTGAAGGACGCGAAGGCCGACCTCGAGGCGTCCTCGCGGGTCATCGCGAACACCGACCTGGCCTACTACTCGGGCGACGACGCGCTCACGCTGCCGCTGCTGGCGATCGGCGCCGTCGGCCTGGTCAGTGTGGTCGCGCATGTCGGGGCGCCGGCCCTGCGCGCCATGATCGCCGCGTTCGACGCGGGCGACCCGGTGACGGCGCGCGAGCTGCACCAGGGCCTACTACCGATCTTCAAGGGAATTTTCAGTACGCAGGGAGTGATCACAACGAAGGCCGCTTTGACCCTCGCCGGCCTGCCCGGCGGGCCGGTCCGTTCACCACTGGTCGACGCCACGGAGGACGAGATCGCTCAGCTGACTCTCGACCTCGCCGCGTCGACGCTCACGCCGCCGGCAGACCTGTCCCTCGCGATGGCCGGGGTCACGACCCGCCCGGCGCAGCCGACCTTGGCGGGCCGGGGGGCAGCCGCGTCATGAGCCACCCGCATCCGGGGCTCGGTGCCCCGCCCCCGCTGCCCGTCGAGGGCCTGCGGATCATCGCTCTCGGCGGTCTCGGTGAGATCGGCCGGAACATGACCGTCTTCGAACACGCGGGCCGGCTGCTCATCGTCGACTGTGGCGTGCTGTTCCCGGAGACCGACCAGCCCGGCGTCGACCTGATCCTGCCGGACTTCACCGCCATCCGGGACCGCCTCGACGACATCGAGGCCGTGATCCTCACCCACGCGCACGAGGACCACATCGGCGCGGTGCCCTACCTGCTGCGCGAGCGGGCCGACATCCCGCTGGTCGGGACCCGGCTGACCCTGGCGCTGATGGTCGCGAAGCTGCAGGAGCACCGGATCAAGCCGGTCACCCTCCAGATCACCGAGGAGGAGCGGCACAGCTTCGGGCCGTTCGACCTCGAGTTCTTCGCCGTCAACCACTCGATCCCGGACGCGGTCGCGGTCGCGATCCGCACCGCCGCGGGCCTGGTGCTGCACACCGGCGACTTCAAGATGGACCAGCTGCCGCTCGACGGCCGGCTGACCGACCTCGGTGGCTTCGCTCGGCTCGGTGCCGAGGGTGTCGACCTGCTCATGTCGGACTCGACGAACGCCGAGGTTCCCGGCTTCGTCACCTCCGAGCGCGAGATCGCGCCGGTGCTCGACGGCGTCTTCCGCGAGGCCGGCAAGCGGATCATCGTGGCCTGCTTCGCCAGCCACGTCCACCGGGTCCAGCAGGTCCTCGACGCCGCCGAGGCGCACGGCCGCTCGGTCGCGTTCATCGGCCGCTCGATGGTCCGCAACATGGGGGTGGCCCGCGATCTCGGCCTGCTCCGCGTGCCGCCGGGCCTGATCATCGACGCCCGCGACGTCGAGTCGCTGCCGGACCGCAACATCTGCCTGATCTCCACCGGATCCCAGGGCGAGCCGCTCTCGGCGCTGTCCCGGATGGCCAACCGCGACCACGCGATCCGGATCGAGGCCGGTGACACCGTCGTGCTCGCCTCCAGCCTGATCCCGGGCAACGAGGAGTCGGTCTTCCGGGTGATCAACGGGCTGACCCGGTGGGGCGCCAAGGTCGTCCACAAGGGCGTCGCGAAGGTGCACACCTCCGGCCATGCGCCGGCCGGCGAGCTGCTCTACGTGCTGAACGCGACCCGGCCGTCGAACATGATGCCGGTGCACGGCGAGTGGCGGCACCTGCGGGCGCACGGCGTGCTCGCCGAGCTGACCGGCCTCCCGCCGGAGCGGATCGTGCTCGCGGAGGACGGCATGGTCGTCGACCTGGTCGAGGGGCAGGCGACGATCACGGGCGCGGTGCCGTGCGGCTACGTCTACGTCGACGGTCTCGCCGTGGGCGACGTCCGCGAGTCGAGCCTGAAGGACCGGCGCATCCTCGGCGAGGAGGGTTTCATCACGATCACCGCCGTGGTGGACGCCGCCGCGGGGAAGGTCGTCGCCGGTCCGGAGCTGATGGCGCGGGGCTTCTCCGACGACAAGGTCGCCTTCGACAAGGTGCGCAAGCTGGTCAACGACGGCCTGGCCGACGGCATGCGCAACGGCATGACCGACGTCAACGCGCTCCAACAGCTGGTGCGCCGCATCGTCGGCCGCTGGGTGAGCGACAACTACCGCCGCCGCCCGATGATCCTCCCGGTGGTCGTCGAGGTCTGACCAGGAGCCAGCCGGGTCCGCGTCTCGCGGGTCCCGGCTGTCCGCCTGAGCATCAGCCCTGCGGCGCCTGCCCCGGTCCGGCGGGTTGATCGCCGTTTCGGCCCTCCAGTGGTTGCGAGAGCGCCCGGTTTGCGACCACCCGAGGGCCGAAACGGCGATCAGTGTCAGCCGATGTTCCGCGTTCGGCGCCCCGTTAGTCCGCGGCCGTCGACGTGGTGTGGTGCGCCTGGCGGCGGGCGGCGCGTTGAAGATCAAACACGCCGAGCAGGACGAGGATGAAGACGAACAGGCCGAGCATCAGCGCGTGGTCGGCCGCCGCATCGTCATACGCCCGGATGCGGGAGAAGCCGAGGGGCGAGACGGCAACCCCGGTGACGCTGAACGCCGCCAGCCAGCCGGGTCTGAACACGCTGAGAACGACCATGGCGAGCCCGGCCACCAGGAAGGCCGAGGGCAACGATTCGGACAGGTCGTAGTACAGCGAGTACACGTGAAAGTAGCCGCCTGTCACCATCTGCCGCGTGGGCAGGTCGCCCGCGAGCCTCGCGACCCGGTAGAAGAGCACGACGACGGGAATCCACCCGGTGATCAGCAGTGTGGTGACAGCCAGCGGCCGGCGGTACTCGGCGCGGCCCGGGGCCGCGGGCGCCGTCCAGACCACCGCGACGACCAGCGCGAGCAGACAGAGCGTGGCCAGCAGCGCCAGCGGCGGACGCTGTACCCGACTGACCGAGCTGAGCGTCAGCACCGCCGCGGTCGCCGGTAGGACCGCCACGGCCGCGATCCGAGCCACCCGCCGCAGCCCCAGGGCCGCGGCGCCGAACGCGACCAGCCAGGGCAGATAGACCACCAGCCCGTCGGTTTCCAGCGGTCCCAGGCCGACCGGTGCCCGAGCGCCCGACAGTGGCTGATCCGGCGGGGCGAACGGCCAGACCGGGCCAGGTCCCTGCTCGGCGACGGTGAGCATCACGGCGGAAAGCACACCGCCGGCCGCGAGGGCGACAGTCGCGACAGCGAGGCGCGCCCTGGCCGGAATCCAGCCGATCACCGGGCGGGCGCGGGTGGCGAGGCCGTTTCCCACCAGGTCGGCGGCCTCGGCGAGTGTCGGTCGCCCCCGCCCGTCCGCCTCGGCGGCGTCGAGCAGCGTGGCCAGCAGCGCCGCTTCGTGCTCGGCGCGCCAGTGGCGCGGGTAGGCGAGCAACAGCCGGCCATACGCGCCTTCCAGCCGGTTGTCGCGGACCGGGGAGGTCGGGGTGCTCGGACTGGTGACGTCGCGGTGCGGGTCGCCGGCGGGGCCATCGGCCGGGATGCCGCCGGGGCCCGAGGACTCGGCGCTCACGCGGGAGCGCCGAGGTAGGCCGGCCCGGTGGCGGAGTCGAGACCGCCGGTCAGAGCGGCCCTGCGGGCCCGCAGCCGTCGGTCCGCCTCGGCGGCGTTGGCGCGCAGGCGCGCGACCTGATCCCCGAGAGCGGCGGCGCCGTGGTCGGTGAGCTCGTAATACCGGCGCAGGCGGCCGTCCACCGCCTCCTCGCGCCCGCGGCGGACCAGGCCGTCGGCCGCGAGGCGGTCCAACGCGCTGTAGAGGGTGCCCGCCCGCAGCCGGACCCGGCCGTGGGAGATCGCCTCGACCTCGCGAATGACGCCATAGCCGTGGCGTGGCCCGTCGGCGAGCGCGGCCAGGACCAGGAAGGTGGGCTCGCGCATCTCGTCCCCTGACATGCGCTCTACATATACAGATGGCCGGTATATACCGACAGGGCGCATGTCTCAACTGACCCACAATGATCTGCGGCGCGCCCGGAAGGTCGGGGATGCGTGGAGTGGCGGGGGCCTCCTTGTAACGTGCTGGCGTGGCCACACGCACGACCGGGGCGAGCGCTCGACCCCGGGAGGGATCAGCCGCGTCCCGGTCCTCCGGAGGCGGCAGCCGGTCGGCGGCCCGCGGCGCGGGTGCGACCCGTCCCTCGGGCGGCTCCGGCGGCGGCCGAGGCAAGCCCGCCAAGACGCCCTGGTCGCTAGCGGTGACGTTCTGGCTGCTGCGCGGAGTCGTCCGGCTGTGGCAGGCGATCGCGACGATGTTCGGCTCGTCGCTGCGGCACGTCCGGCGCGGCGGCAAGGAGCTGTGGATCGAGCCGGAGCACCGGCGCGACGGCGCGGGGCTCGCGTCGCTCGGCGGTGCCATCCTGACGATGGCGGCGGTCTGGTTCCACGCGGCCGGACCGGCTGGCTCCGGGCTCAACCTCGTGCTGCGGCTGCTGTTCGGCGC
This sequence comes from Frankia sp. AgB1.9, assembly GCF_016786355.1. Taxonomy (GTDB): domain Bacteria; phylum Actinomycetota; class Actinomycetes; order Frankiales; family Frankiaceae; genus Pseudofrankia. Next base: position 11,947 of record NZ_JADWYX010000005.1, on the reverse strand, counting down.
GGGCGCGATGCTGCTGCCGCTGATCGGGCTGGTCGCCGCCTGGCGGCTGGTGCGGGCCCCGGCGGACCCGGAAAGCCGTGGCCGCGTCGTCATCGGCTGGGCCGCGACGACGCTGGGAACGCTCGGCTTCTACCACATCGTGCGCGGCATTCCCGACTACTCCGGCGGTACCCGTCGGCTGCGCGCCGCCGGGGGCACCGCGGGTTTCGTCGCGTCCTCGCCGCTGGCCGCCGCCGTCACCCCGTACGTCGCCGCGCCGCTGCTGATCCTCCTGGCACTGTTCGGCGTCCTCGTGGTCACCCGGACGCCGCTGCGCCAGGTGCCGGTGGTCTTCCGCGGTCTCGCCGACCGGCTGGCCACCGGTCTGCGCGAGGACGCCGCCGGCCGTGGCGGAACGGCAGGCGCCAGGGCCGGTACCGGCCTGGACGATCTCGACGACGGAGCCGGGCTCGCGGACGAGCTGCTCTCCAGAGGCTCCGGGACGGGCGGGACAGGTTCCCCGACCGGTCGGGGCCGCGGCAGGTCCCGGGGCGGCCGCGCCGGCAAGTCGGTCGACGACGTGTACGACATCGACGCCGCCGTCGGTCGCGGGCGGGTCGCACCGCCGGGCGGCCACGGTCCCGCGGTGGAGGCCGGCGACATCCTCGATCTCGACCTGGGCCTCGACCTCGGCCCGGGCCTGGAGGCCGAGGAGGCCGACGAGGCGCCGCCGGCCGCCACCCGGCGCCCGCCACGGCAGCGCGCCGCGGCGTCGGCTCCGGCCGCCGCCGACGCGGACGAAGAGATCGAGCACCTGGTGCCGGTGCCCGTCGAGGGCGACTACGTGCTCCCGTCGCCGACGCTGCTGAAGTCCGGCACGCCGCCGAAGCTGCGGTCGGCCGCGACGGACGCGGTGATCGCCTCGCTGACCGACGTGCTCACCCAGTTCAAGGTGGACGCCCGGGTCACCGGCTTCACCCGTGGCCCGACGGTGACCCGCTATGAGGTCGAGCTGGGCTCGGCGGTGAAGGTCGAGCGGATCACCCAGCTGGGGAAGAACATCGCCTACGCGGTGAAGAGCCCCGACGTCCGGATCATCAGCCCGATCCCGGGCAAGAGCGCGGTCGGCATCGAGATCCCGAACACCGACCGGGAGCTGGTCTCGCTCGGCGACGTGCTGCGCAGCTCGGACGCGACCGGCAACCCGGCACCGCTGCTGGTCGGCCTCGGGAAGGACATCGAGGGTGGCTACGTCCTCGCGAACCTCGCGAAGATGCCGCACATCCTCATCGCGGGCGCCACGGGCGCGGGCAAGTCGACCTGCATCAACACGCTCATCACGAGCGTGTTGGCGCGCGCCACCCCCGACCAGGTGCGGATGGTGCTCGTCGACCCGAAACGCGTAGAACTGACGAGCTACCAAGGAATTCCCCACCTCATCACACCCATCATCACGAACCCCAAAAAAGCGGCCGACGCGCTGCAGTGGGTCGTGAAGGAGATGGAAAACCGATACGAGGATCTCGCGGCCTGCGGTGTTCGCCATGTGGACGACTTCAACCGCAAGGTGCGAAACGGTGAGATCGTCGCGCCGCCCGGTTCGGAACGCGTCTACACCCCTTACCCGTACATCCTGACGATCGTCGACGAGCTCGCCGACCTGATGATGGTCGCTCCCCGTGACGTTGAGGACGCGATCTGTCGGATCACCGCGATGGCGCGTGCCGTCGGCATCCACCTGGTGCTCGCCACCCAGCGGCCGTCGGTGGATGTCGTCACCGGCCTGATCAAGGCCAACGTCCCGTCCCGGCTGGCGTTCGCCATGGCGTCCCTGGCGGACAGCCGGACCATCCTCGACCAGGCCGGCGCCGAGAAGCTGGTCGGCCTCGGCGACGCCCTGTTCCTGCCGATGGGGGCCAGCAAGCCGGCCCGTATCCAGGGCGCCTACGTCTCCGAGGACGAGATCGCCGCGATCGTCGACCACACCAAGGAACAGGCGGTGCCGGCGTTCCGCGAGGACGTGTTCGAGGGGGAGGCCGGCCCCCGCAAGGAGATCGACGAGGAGATCGGCGACGACATGCAGCTGTTCCTGCAGGCCGTCGAGCTCGTCGTGAGCTCCCAGTTCGGGTCGACCTCGATGCTGCAGCGCAAGCTGCGGGTGGGTTTCGCGAAGGCCGGCCGGTTGATGGACCTGATGGAGAGCCGCGGGATCGTCGGACCCACCGAGGGTTCGAAGGCCCGTGATGTCCTGGTGATGCCAGATGAGCTAGAAGGACTTCTAGTTACGCTGCGGAGTGGCTGACGTCAGTCAGTTGGTCCTCTCGGGTCCTGTGGCGGGTTTCGACCGGCGGCGTTGAATCGTAAACTCAGGCAACGTCTGTTCATCGCCGCTTGGCCGCTCTCTCCCCGCGCTCCGTTGATCGTCATTGGCTGGCCGTCGTCCCCACGCCGGTCGCCGATGTCGGGTCATCGGTGTCGCGGCAGCGCGGACCAGCGCCGGACGCGTGCGGAGGTTCGCCCGTGGTGGCTATCGACGAGCCGCGCGACCAGCGACGCGCCGAAATTCCCGGCCCGTCGCCGGACGGCCCGGCTGCCGAGCCCGTGACTCCTACGACCCCCGGGTCCGCCGATCCGGCGGGTTCCTGCGGCGCGCGCCTGGCCGCCGCCCGGGTGGCCGCCGGCATGTCGATCGAGGAGGTCAGCGCCCGCACCCGGATCCGGGCCACGCTGATCCGCCAGATGGAGGAGGACGACTTCGTTGCGGTCGGTGGTGCCGTGTACGCCCGCGGCCACCTTCGCGGCATCGCCCGCGCGCTCGGCGTCGATCCGCAGCCGATCGTCGCCGCCTTCGACGCCGCCCAGCCGGGCGGCCCGACCCCGTCGTTCAGCACCCCGACCAACTCGTTCGACCCGCTGCGTCATGGCGCGACCAGCGGGAGTAGCCGACGTTGGGGGGCCGCGATGGTCGTGGCCGCGGTCGTGTTCTGCGTTGTCCTCGTGTTCACGCTGCTGCGGCCGGGCCCGTCTCACAGCCAGCAGCCCGGCGCGACGTCGAGCTCCCGCACCCCCGTCGCCGCGGCACCGGCCAGGGCCGAGCCCGCCCCGACGACGCCGGCGCCGACCCAGGTCAACCTGCGGCTGGAAGCCGTGAACGCGCCGAGCTGGCTGCAGGTCAGCGACGACTCGAACAAGGTGCTCTACCAGCAGATCCTCACGAAGGGTGCTTCCCAGACCCTGACGGCCAAGGCCCTGCGGGTACGGATCGGCAACGCGGGCGCGATGAGCCTGAACTGCAACGGTCGAGACCTGGGCTCACTCGGCGGCCCGGGGCAGGTCATCACGGTGCAGGTCGGGCTGGGCGACGCCGGTGCGTGCACGGTCGAGGGCAACCCGGCGTCGGCGAACCCGGTGCGCTGACCCGCCGGGGTTCACCAGGGGCGGGTTCACCAGGGGATAGCCCGGCGCCCGGGAATGGTCCGTCGGGTGTCCGACGCACGGGCGCGGCAGCGCCCGACCGGTCCCGCCCGGTAGCCTGACCTGGTGCCCGCCGGTCAAGCCCATCGCGTCGCTCTGGTCACGCTGGGTTGTTCGCGTAACGAGGTCGACTCGGAAGAGCTCGCCGCCCGGCTCGCGGCGGGCGGTTTCGCGCTGGTCGACGACGCTGCCGACGCCGATGCCGTGCTCGTGAACACCTGCGGCTTCGTCGATGTGGCCAAGAAGGACTCGATCGACGCCCTGCTCGCGGCGGACGGGCTACGCGGCGGTGGCGGCAGTGGTTCCGGTCCGCAGGCCGTCGTCGCGGTCGGCTGCCTCGCCGAGCGGTACGGTGCCGAGCTCGCCGAGAGCCTGCCCGAGGCCGACGCCATCCTCGGCTTCGACGCCTACCCGGACATCGCGGACCGGCTGTCCGCCGTGCTGGCCGGCAACCGGCCGGCCGCGCACGTGCCGCGCGACCGCCGGTCGCTGCTGCCGATCAGTCCGGTCGACCGTGGCGCGGCCGCCGCGGGTGTGGTCGTCCCCGGCCACGGCACGCACGCGCCGACGAGCGTGGGCGCCGCGGTGGTTCGCCGGCGGCTGGACGACGGGCCGGTGGCGGCGCTGAAGATCTCCAGTGGCTGCGACCGGCGGTGCAGCTTCTGCGCGATCCCGTCGTTCCGCGGCTCGCACGTCTCCCGGCCACCGCAGGACATCCTGGCCGAGGCCGAGTGGCTGGCCGGCCAGGGCGCCCGCGAGCTGGTGCTCGTCAGCGAGAACTCGACCTCCTACGGCAAGGACCTCGGCGACCTGCGCGCGCTGGAGAAGCTGTTGCCGCAGCTGGCCGCCACGCCCGGCATCGTCCGGGTCCGCACGGTCTACCTGCAGCCCGCGGAGACGCGCCCGACGCTGCTCGAGGTGCTGCTGACCACGCCGGGGGTCGCGCCCTACCTGGACCTGTCGTTCCAGCACGCGAGCCCGACGGTGCTGCGCCGGATGCGCCGGTTCGGTGGCTCCGCCGACTTCCTCGACCTGCTGCGCCGAGGCCGAGCCTTCGCGCCGGCCCTGGGCGCCCGGTCGAACTTCATCGTCGGCTTCCCCGGCGAGACGCCCGAGGACCTCGACGTTCTCGCCGACTTCCTCGAACAGGCCGAGCTGGACGCGATCGGGATCTTCGGGTACTCGGACGAGGACGGCACCGAGGCCGTCGGCCTGCCCGGCAAGCTCCCCGAGGCCGAGATCGAGGACCGCCGTGCCCGGATCGCCGACCTCGTCGAGCAGCTCACCGCCGCCCGCGCCGAGCGCAGGGTCGGCGAGACCGTCGAGGTCCTGGTCGAGGAGATCGACCCCGACGCGACGCTCGAGCGGGGCGCGACGCTCGACGCCGCGACGGCCAGGTTCGCCTACGGCAGCGCGGCGCATCAGCAGCGTGACGCCGACGGTGCCTGCTCCGTGCGGCTCTCGGCGGGTGCCGGCGACGTGCCCGTGGCCGTCGGCGACCTGGTGGCGGCCCGGGTCGTCGGCACCGAGGGCGTGGACCTGGTGACCGAGCTCGTCGAGGTGGTGGACCGGGCCCGCGGCGGGTCGGTGCCGGTAGCGGCCGGGGCCCGTCCGTGACGGTGGCCGGCACGGCCGACGGCGCGGCGGCGCCGGATGACGAGGCCGTCGGCACTGCCCCGCCCGCCGACGCAGTACCGGTCGCGGTCGACGGGGCCATTCCGGCCGCTCGCGTGCCTGCCGCCGCCGAGACCGAGCCGGTCGCGTCCGAGGCGCGGCTGCTCAACATCGCGAACATCCTGACGATCATGCGGCTCGTGCTGGTGCCGGTGTTCGTCGTGTTCCTGTTCGTCGGGCCGCATGAGGACGTCTGGCGGCTCGCCGCGTTCGCCGCCTACGCAGTCGCCGCCGTCACCGACCAGATCGACGGCGCGGTGGCCCGCAAGCACGGCTTGGTGACGGAGTTCGGGGCGTTCGTCGACCCGGTCGCGGACAAGGCGCTGACCGGCGCGGCGCTGGTGTCGCTGTCGATCCTGAACGAGATCCCGTGGGTGGTCACCGCGGTCATCGTGATGCGAGAGCTGGGCGTCACCCTGCTGCGGCTGTGGGTCATCCGGCACGGGGTGATCGCGGCCAGCCGCGGCGGGAAGATCAAGACGTTGCTGCTGAACATCTCGCTGGGCTTGGCGGTGCTGCCGCTCACCGGGCTGGCGGCGGACGTCAGCAAGGCGGTGCTCGCCGTCGCGCTGGTCGTGGCCGTCGCCACCGGCGTCGACTACGTCGCCCGGGCCCTGAAGCTTCGGAACACCGCCAGGGCGGCGCGGCAGCCCGCCGAGGCCAGGCCCGAGGAGGCACCGGATGGGGCTGGACGGGACGTCGATGCTGGCTGAGGTCGTCGCGGTCGGTGACGAGCTGCTCTACGGCGACATCATCAACGGCAACGCGGCCTGGCTGGGCCGACACCTCGCCGACGTCGGTGTGCGGGTCGAGCGGTCGGTCGTCGTCGGCGACGACGTCGCGGTCATCGAGCAGGCGCTGCGGGCCGCCGCCGGCCGGGCGGACGTCGTGGTCGTCACCGGCGGCCTCGGCCCGACGCAGGACGACCTCACCCGCGAGGGCCTCGCCGCGGCCGCCGGGGTGGGGCTGCGGCGCGACGACTTCCTCGAGGCCCAGCTGCGCCGCCGGTTCCGCGAGCTGGGCCGCCAGGTGCCCGAGATGAACTACCGGCAGGCCGACCTACCCGAGGGCGCCGAGCCGCTGCCGAACGTCCCAGGCACCGCGCCGGGCGTCCGCGTCGAGATCGGCCAGGCCGTGGTCTACGCGCTGCCCGGCGTGCCACACGAGATGTACGCGATGTTCACCGCGAGCGTGCTGCCGGACCTGCTGCGTCGAGCCGGCGAGCCCGCGGTCGTCGTGCACCGCGTGCTGCGCACGGCCGGGATCTGGGAGTCGGCCGTCGCCGAGGCGGTGGCCGGCGAGGTCGAGCGCCTGCGCGGCGTGGGGAACCCGACCATCGCCTTCCTCGCCAGCGGCGGGCAGACCCGGATGCGGATCACCGCGCGGGCTGGCGACCGGGCCGAGGCCGATCGGCTGATCGCGCCGGTCGAGGCTGCGGCGCGCGCCGCGCTAGGCCCCGCCGTCTACGGCGTCGACGACGAGACGCTCGCCGGCGTGGTCGGCCGGCAGCTGACCACCCGAACCGCCACAATCGCCGTCGCCGAGTCGCTGACCGGCGGCCGGCTGGCCGCGGCGTTCACCGAGACGCCCGGTGCCTCCGCCTATTTCCGCGGCGGCGCGATCGTCTACGCGACCGACTCGAAGGCCTCCGTGCTCGGCGTCGACCAGGAGATCCTGGCGACCGACGGGGCAGTGTCGGCGCGCGCCGCGGCGGCCCTCGCGGTCGGCGTCCGAGACCTGTTCGGTGCGACGTGGGGGCTGGCGACGACGGGCGTCGCGGGGCCCGACGAGCAGGAGGGCAAGCCCGTCGGCACGCTGCACCTGGGCCTGGCCGGCCCGGACGGCACGACGACCCGCTCGCTGCGCCTGCCCGGTGACCGGCCGCGCATCCAGACCTTCGCGGTTGTCCAGGCGCTGGACGTGTTACGTCGTACGCTCTCGGGACTGCCGGTGGCGGGCACCGGTCCGTCGGGAGCCGTGGAGCTTCCGGACAGGTAACGGTCGAGGAGGCGCGGTCATGATGGATCTCCACTATGATCGCGAGATGAACCCGTATGCCGCGCCCCACCAAGGTGGGGACTTGCTGAGTGGGGGCGAAAGCTCTCGCTTCCGCCTGACCGCGGCGGGGCGGAATGCGGGAGCTGAGATGGTTCCGCCGCCCTCGGGCCGGAACCTTCGCCAAATCGGCATAAGACCGCGGGATGTCCCGGCCGTCGGTGGCGAAGCCCGCGGCGGCCGCGGCGCTGGTCGGATGGCGTGTAGGGAATCCTCGGTCTTCGGTCTGGGTTGGTCGACGAAGGGCTACGGTCCCGTTAACGACGGCCCGACGGCCGCGTCGGTAGGTATACGGTGAAGCTCAGCCCGTGGACGAAGGGGGAGGCGCGATGGTCCTGCTCCGACGAATGATCGGCGAGGCGCTCCGCCGCCGCCGCCAGGATCAACACCGCACGCTGCGCGAGGTGTCTTCCGCGGCGCGGGTCTCGCTCGGTTACCTGTCCGAGGTCGAGCGGGGGCAGAAGGAGGCCAGCTCCGAGCTGCTCGCGTCGATCTGCGACGCGCTCGGCGTCCGGCTGGCCGATCTGCTCCGCGAGGTCAGTGACGACGTGGAGCTGGCCGAGTTCGCGACCGGCCCGCCACGGGTCGGCGCGCCGATGGTGGTGTCCGCCCGCCCGCCGGCACCGATGGTCGACCGGGCCGCCTGACCGCTCCGACGTTTCACCGGCCGGCGAGTTGTTCGCCGGCTGGCGGAGTCGCTTTGTTCCCATTCCGCCCGAATTGCCCGACGCGGTAACCGTCTCTTTGGCCGAGAGTTCTGCCTGGTCAGCGGCGTGCGTGTCTGATCTCGGACATATCTCGCACAGCCGACCTGGGCCGCGGGGGTTTCTCCGGCGCCTGGACGTGCGACGATCGGAGCATGGCGAATGTCGTCCGCCGGGCCTTCCGCTATCTGTCGGCGTCGGCGAACCGGAAGTTCGATGAGAAGGCCGATCCGCGGGTGCAGATCGACCAGGCCATCGACGAGAGCCGTCGCCAGCATGAGGCGCTGCGCCAGCAGGCCGCCCTCGTGCTCGGTAACCAGCGCCAGCTGGAGATGCGGATGGCTCGCCAGATCGAGAACGTCGCGAACCTCACCGAGTCGGCGCGCACCGCGCTGACCTTCGCCGATGACGCGCGGGCGGCCGGTGACGCGCCGACCTCGGCCCAGTACGAGCAGACCGCGCAGACCTTCGCCAGCGAGCTGGTCTCCGCCGAGGCGGCGCTGGAGGACATGCGCACCCTGCACCAGCAGGCCGAGCAGTCCAGTGGACTGGCCCGCCGGGCGGTCGACGACAACACCGAGCGGCTGCGCCAGCAGCTCGCCGAGCGGGCCCGCCTGCTGACCCAGATCGAGCACGCCGCGATGCGTGAGCAGATGAGCAAGGCGATGGAGTCGATGTCGGAGCTCACTCCGCCCGGCGACACGCCGACGCTGGCGGAGATCAGGGAGAAGGTCGAGAAGCGGTACTCGGTCGCCCTGGGTCGCCACGAGCTCGCCTCCTCCGGCGTCGAGGCGAGGATGCTGGAGGTCCGCCGGGCGAGCATCGACGCGCGGGCCACCAACCGGCTCGCCGAGCTGCGGGCCAGCCTCCCTCCCGCGGCGGGCGCGGCCCACGGCGAGGCCGGCGGCCCGGCGCAGCAGGTGGCGGCCGGCGCCGACCGGGTGGCCCTCGGCAAGAGCGAGCAGCCCGCGCCGGGCACCCCCACCACGCACGGCACCCCGGAGAACCAGGGCGCCACGGGCCCGGCGACCAACGGCCACTGAGTTGGGCCGCGGGGGGAACGGACGATGACGACACCGGGCGCGGGCCCACCAAGGCCGCCGAGCGGGCCCGACCCGCTCGGTAAGACCGGTCCCAACCCGCCGTGGTCGACACCCCAGTGGTCCGCGCCGTACTCCGCCGGACCGCAGTGGCCTCCCCATCCCACCGGCCAGCCCGGCGGACCTGCCGCGGATCAGCGGCGGCCCTGGATGCGGCTGGAGGGCTGGGACTGGCGCAGGACCAGGCCCAGGGTGCCGGACGCCGTCGGCGCGGACCTGGAACGGCGCGCCGTCTGGCGGCAGACCCGCGCGGCCGGCCGGTATGTCCGCCGGGCGCACTGGACGGCCGGCTGGTGGGCCGGGTTCGGCGTCGTCACAGCCGGGATCGGCGAGGCGATCGACCCGTCGGCCGGGTGGCTGTGGCTGGCCATCGGAGCGGGTGCGCTGGTCAACGGCGGCGTCTGGGTCGCGCACGCGGCCCGCTATCGGCTGCGCAACCCGGGGCCGCCGCTGCCGGTGGCACCCGCGCCAGGCGTCCGGGCGCTGACCGGCTCGGCGGCCGCCGGTCCGTTGCGGCGCGGCGAGGCAGCGATCACGGCCTTCCTCGCGCTGTCCCGGCCGCTGCCACCGGGCCCGACCGCGGACGTGGTCCGTGGCGCGATGGCGTCGGCCGCCGAGGTCGTCGACGGGCTGCGGCTGCGGGCGAGCCGGGTGATCGCCTGTGAGGAGGCGGCCAGAGCCGTGACCGACCCGGCGGGGCGGGCCCAGGTCAACGCCGCGGCGCGGGCGCTCGTCGCGGAGATGGAGGCCGCCATGCGCGCGCTCGACGAGCTCGTCGCGGCGTCGGCGGAGGTCGTCGGTGCCGGCGCTGCGGCGGGCGGCCTCCCGCTGGCAGGGGTCGCCGGCCCGCGACCGGTCGGCGCCGCGGGGCTTGGGATGTCGCCCGTCGACCTCGAGGGGCTGGCCGCCCAGGCCGAGAACCTGCGCGGTTATGCCGCCGGGCTGCGCGAGCTGGCCGGGGGACGGCCGAGTTCCGGGGCCCAGACCGGCTGGAAGCCGCCCCGGACCTAGCCGGCGACGGTGGCCGGCGGTTCGGTGGGCTGCCCGGCGGCCAGCCGCGTGGCAGGCAGGCGCCGTGCCACGACGATGCTCACCAGGCCCACGGCGACGGAGATGGTGAAGGCCGCGGCCAGGCCGGTCGGCGACGCCGCCTGTACGGCCGAGTCGACGTGGCCGCCCTGACCGGCCGAGCTGCCGGCGGCCACCGCGACCCCGCCCAGGCCGGTCCCGAACGCGGTGCCCAGATTGTCGGCGAGCGAGACCGAGCTGCTCGCCGCGCCCTGCCGGCCCGGCGGCGCCTCGTTCAGTGCGACGTTCATGCACGGCGAGTACGAGAGGCCGATTCCGTACGCGGCCACCGACCAGAACGCGAGGCCGACCGGCAGCGGGACCGCCGAGTCGAGCAGCGTCACACCGGCCCCGGCGATACCGACGACCATGAGGCCCATCCCGGCCGTGACCAGGAACCGCGCGGAATGGCGGACGGCGAGCCTGGCCTGGGTCCAGGACCCGCAGGTCCAGATGATCGCGGCCGCGGTGACGCCGATGCCCGCGACGCCGGTCGTCGAGTGCCGATGCGAGGTGATGGTCAGCGGAAGGAAGGCCTCTGCGCCGAAGTAGACGAACGCGATCAGTCCGCGCGAGATCACCGCCGCGGGCGCCCCCGGCCTCGCGCGCAACGCCCCGGCGGGCAGCAGCCGGCGCAACGGCCGCAGACCGACCAGCAGGCCGGCTGCGACCAGCGGAATCCCGAACAGGGAGCGGCTGGTCAGCCCGGCGAGCACCAGGCCGGCTCCCACCGCGACCAGCACTGCCCGCAGCAGCGGAGTTCTTCCCGTCTCCTCCGCCGGCCAGATGTCCGTCATCGCGACGGGCCGCCCGGAACCGGTCAGCTCGTCGGCCGGCGGACCGTCGGCGAGGTCGGCGGGCCCGGCGGCCAGCCGGCGGGCGGCGACGCGCATCGCGTAGAGCGTGACGCCGCCGGCGAGCACGACCAGCGGGATCAGGCCGCCGAACACCCAGCGCCAGCCAGCCTGCTCCGTGACCAACGCGGCCACCGCCGGACCGCCGAGGCTCGGTACCACCCAGGCCGTGGAGATCACGGCGAACATCTTCGGCCGGATCTCGGCCGGGTACATCTGGCCGATCGTCGCCATGTTGATCGCGGTCATCGCGCCCGCGCCCAGGCCCTGTAACCCGCGGCCGACGATCACCACGGGCATGCTGACAGCGGTCGCCGCCACCGCGAGGCCCACGCCGAACGCCAGCAGGCCAACCAGCAGGGGCCGGGCCGCTCCCGTCCGGTCCGTCGCCGCCCCGGCCAGCACGGCACCGACGACCGTGGTGAGGAAGAAGGCCCCGGTGACCCAGCCGTAGAGGTTCAGGCCCCGTAGGTCGGCCGACATCGCGGGCGCGACGGTCAGCACGGCCAACGACTCGAACGCGACGAGCGTGATGGTCGAGACCAGCCCGATGCTGAGGATCCGCAGCTCGGGTCCCCAGATCCGGGCCGGGGGCGCGGTACGCGGCCGGTCCGCGAGAGCGGTCACGCGCTCAGCCCCGCAACCGCAGGCCGCCGCGCGGCGTCGGGTGGAAGCCCGCGCGCACCAGCGCGTCGCCTAGCGCGCTGCCCGTGATCGCCCGCCCGTCCGCCCGCTCGACGGCGAGCTGGCCGAGCCAGCCGTCGCGCACCGCCAACGCCAGCGCGTCGACCGCGGGTTGCAGGGCACGCGCGGGCTCCGGCCAGGACAGCAAGGTCTTCCCTCCCCGCTCCACGTACAGCACCAGGTCGCCGTCGACCAGCACCACCAGCGCCCCCGCCTTGCGACCGGGCCGGTGGCCGGGCCCGTCGGGATCCTCGGACCGGGCCGGCCACGACAGCGCGGCGCCGTAGGGGTTCGCCGGGTCTGTCGCCGCGAGCACGACCGCGCGACGGTCGGTCTCGCGGCGCGCGCCCGGCTG
>NZ_JADWYX010000059.1:14389-54111 GCF_016786355.1 Frankia sp. AgB1.9 | reverse complement strand
CTGCAGCCTCGGCCCGCGCGGCCCGAGGCTGCAGGACGGGGGCCGGAGGGCTGTTAGGTGTTCAGGTCGCGGAGTTCGCGCTTGAGGACCTTGCCCGAGGGGTTGCGGGGGAGCGCCTCGATGAACGTCACGGCCTTGGGCACCTTGAACTTCGCGAGGCTGCCGCGGCAGTGCTCGACCAGCTCGTCCGCGGTCACCGAGGTTCCCGGCCGCAGCGCGACGAACGCCACCGGCACCTCGCCCCACTTCTCGTCCGGGCGGCCGATGACGGCGGCCTCCAGCACCGCCGGGTGTTCGTAGAGGACACGCTCGACCTCGGAGCCGGCGATGTTCTCGCCGCCAGACAGGATCATGTCCTTGAGCCGGTCGACGATGAAGACGTAGCCGTCCTCGTCGCGGATGCCGATGTCGCCGGTGTGGAACCAGCCACCGACGAAGGCCCGGTTCGTCGCCTCGGGGTCGCGCCAGTAGCCCTTGAAGACCTTCGGGCCGCGCAGGACGATCTCGCCGGCCTCGCCGGCGGGCAGCGAGCGGCCGGCGTCGTCCCAGATGTCGAGCTCCAGGTACAGGCATTCGCGCCCGACGCTGCCGCGCTTGGCCCTGATACTGGCGGCGTCGAGGAACGTGTCGCCGGAGACCGTCTCGGTGAGGCCGTAGGCGTCGGCGAACCAGGCCGACGGGAACACCTTCTGGATGCGGTCGATCAGGGGTAGTGGCATCTTCTCGCCGCCGCCGATCAGGACGCGGACGCTGGACAGGTCGCGGTCCTCGATCCCGGGCAGGTCGAGGATCGCGCGGACCATCGCCGGAGCCAGCCAGACGACCGTGATCCGCGCGGCCTCGATGTCGTCGACCGCGCGGGCCGCGTCGAACGTCCGGTGGATGTGGGTCGTCCCGCCCACGGCGATGATCGAAGTGGTCACCAGGTCGAGCGCGCCGACGTGGTAGAGCGGGCCGCAGGCGAGGCCGATGTCCGCCGCGGTAAAGCCGAACTCGGTGATGTGAGCGTAGTTCTTCCAGGCGAGGTTGGCGTAGGTGATCATCACGCCCTTGGGACGCCCGGTCGTCCCCGAGGTGTACATGAGCCGCTGGATGTCGTCGCCGGCGACCTGCCGCCGTTCGGCCGAGTCGGCCGAGCCCGCCCAGCCCGCGACCAGGTCGTCGAACCGCGTCCACCCGTCCGGCGCCAGCGGTGCCCGCACGACGCGCACGAGGTCGGGGAGCTGCTTGGTCGCGTCGCCTCCGAGGGCGAGCAGGTCCTCGTCCACCACGAGCGCGCGGGCCTGGGCGTGGTCGAGGATGTACTCCAGCTCAGGCGCCGCGAGCCGCCAGTTGAGCGGCATGACGACCGCGCCGAGGTAGTTGGCCGCGAAGATCGTCGTCAGGAAGTCCGTGCTGTTGTAGGCCAGCAGCGCGACGACGTCACCCCGGCCGATGCCACGCTCCCGCAGGCCTGCGGCGACGGCCGTGGCGCGGTCGAGCGCCTGCCGGTAGGTCACCGTCTCGCCCTCGTACTGGGCGAATGCCTTCTCGGGAGCGCGGGCCGCGTGGTGCTCCAGGACGCCGACCCAGTTCATGTCCGGAGTACTCATCTCGCCTGCCCTCGGTTTGACTGCCCGGTACAAACAGCGTGACGGTAGCGGCATCGAGCCGCCGATTCAATGGTCGATACCACCCGGCCCGGGGCGGGACCTTGACTCCTTGACCCTCCTGGAGGGGTCGGATACGGTCAGCTCCTCTATGGACCGGTTGGTACAAAAGATCGGTGCGGGCACCACCGTAACCGGTGCGGGCACTACTGCGATGTGGCTGTAGGAGACATGGGACAAGCACGCGTCGACATCGTCATCGTGGGTGCGGGCATCCTCGGGATCAACCAGCTCTACCGTGCGCGCCAGGACGGGTACTCCGTGCAGCTGCTGGAACAGGGCGACGGCGTCGGCGGTACGTGGTACTGGAACCGTTACCCGGGGTGCCGTTTCGACTCGGAGAGCTATACCTACGGTTACCTCTTCTCCCCGGAACTCTGGCGGGACTGGGAGTGGACCGAGGAGTTCGCCGGCCAGCCCGAGACCGAGCGCTACGTCAACCATGTGGTCGACCGGTTCGACCTGCGTGAGTCGATCCGGTTCGGCAGCAAGGTCGTCGCCGCGGACTGGGACGAGGAGTCGCGGACCTGGACCACGCGGACCGAGGACGGTCACGTCGTCCGGTCCACCTACCTGATCAGCACGACCGGTGTGCTCTCGGTGCCGTTCTACCCGGACATCCCCGGCCGCGAGACGTTCACCGGCGAGCAGTACCACACCGGGCGCTGGCCGGCGACGCCCGTGGACCTCGCCGGAAAGCGGGTCGCGGTCATCGGGACGGGTTCCAGCGGTGTGCAGGTCGCGCCGCTGATCGCCGACGAGGCCGCCTCGCTGACCGTGTACCAGCGCACCCCGTCGTGGTGCACCCCGCTGAACAACCACCCGATCTCGGCCGAGCAGCAGGCCGAGCTCAAGGGCAGCTACGAGAAGATTCGCGACGCCCTCGCGGTGGCGGTCGCCGGCTTCCTGCACGAGTCCTCCGGCCGCAAGACCTTCGACGACTCGAAGGACGACCGCTGGGCGTTCTACGAGACCATCTGGAACAGCCCCGGCTTCGCCAAGATGTCCAGTAACTATGACGACATGGTGCTGGACCCGAAGGCGAACAAGGAGTGGTGCGACTTCCTCGAGGAGAAGATCCGGGGAATCGTCGCCGACCAGTCTGTCGCCGACCGGCTCGTTCCCGACCACGGTTACGGTGCCCTGCGGCCGCCGTTCGTCGTCGGCTTCTACGAGATGTTCAACAAGCCGAACGTCGAGCTGGTCTCGACCCGGCAGACGCCGTTCGTCCGGATCACGCCGACCGGCATCGAGACGACCGACGGGCTGCGCGAGTTCGACCTCATCGTCTGGGCGACCGGCTTCGACTTCGGTACCGGCGCGATGCTGCGGATGGGCATCAGCGGCGCGGGCGGCCTGTCGCTGAACGAGTACTGGGCCGACGGCCCGCGCACCTTCCTCGGCCTCATGTGCCACCAGTTCCCGAACTTCTTCTTCCCGGGTGGCCCGCACGGCGCGGCGGGCAACAACCCGCGCTACGGCGGCGACCAGGTCGACTTCGTCGCCGACCTGCTGAACCACGCGCGCGATCGTGGTGAGAACCGCGTCGAGGTCCCGCTGGAGGTCGAGGAGCGGTGGGCCGACACGATGGCGAAGGCCCTGCCGTACTCCAGCTTCGTAGAGCACGGCCAGTACTACGGGGAGAACGTGCCGGGCAAGCCGCGCCGGTTCCTGCTGAACCCGGCCGGCCGCCCGGTGCTGCTGCGGGTGATGACGAAGACCGCCGAGGGCGACTACGCGGGCTTCCTTGCCTGACCCGAACGTCGACCGGGCCGGGGCCGCCACTCGGTGGCCCCGGCTCTCGGTCCGGTCAGAGGAAGACCAGCTCGCGGCTCTCGAACAGCCACGCGTCGCCGTCCTGGCGCAGCCGGTCGGTGTAGCGGCCGACGAGCCGGACCGACCAGCCCTTCTCGCCCTTGACGAGGAAGAGCAGGTCGCTCGTCGCCTTGGCCGACTTGCCATCGAAGTCGCTGATCAGGATGTTGGTGACGACGTGTCGCTGGACCCGGTCCGAGGTGAGGGCGGAGTATGTCGCCCGGATGCCCTCGTGGCCCCGGGCCGGTTCCGCGCCCGGGAAGGACGCCCAGCCGTCGGGCAGGAACGTGGCGACGATGTCCTCGGTGCGGGCGTCGTCCACCGCCTGCGCATAGGCCGCGATGGTGTCCCGGATCCGCGCCGCGGCGTCGCCGTAGTCGGAGCTCATCTTGCCGTCTCCCGTTGGTCGTTTGACTGACCGGTCGGTCCAACAAAGACTAGCCCAGCTCCACAGCCGAGAGGAACGGTAGCCAGCCGATGAGCAGGTTCACCTTCGACGGTCGCGTCGTGGCCGTGACGGGCGCCGGGCGCGGCATCGGCCGTGCGTACGCGGTGCTGTTCGCCCAGCTCGGGGCCCAGGTCGTCGTCAACGACCTGGGCGGCGGCCCAACCGGAGAGGGTGCCAACACAGCGCCGGCGACGAAGGTCGTCGACCGGATCCGCGCCGCCGGCGGCGCCGCGGTCGCGAACTTCAGCGACGTCTCGACGGCCGAGGGCGGCCAGTCGGTCATCGACGCGGCGCTCGCGGAGTTCGGGCGCATCGACGTCGTCGTCAACAATGCCGGGAACATGGTGTGGGCGGGCCTGCCCGATGCCGACCTGGCGAACCTCGAATCCCACCTGAACGTGCACGTGAAGGGCTCGTTCAACACCGCCCGCGCCGCGTGGCCGCACATGCTGGAGCAGGACTACGGGCGCATCGTGCTGACGACGTCCATCGGCATGTTCGGGCTGGAGGACAACCTCGGCTACGCGACGGCGAAGGCCGCCATGTTCGGCATGGCCAGGAGCATGACCGCGTCGGCCGCCGGCAAGAACATCAAGGTGAACTGCATCGGCCCGAACGCGTTGACGCGGCTGGCCGGAAAGCCGGGCGGCGAGGCGGCCAGCAGCGACTTCAAGCCGATCCCGGAGCTGGATCCCGCCGCGGTCGCGCCGATGGTCGCCTACCTCGGTCATGAGAGCTGCGACGTCAGCGGCGAGGTGTACCTGGCCGGCGGCGGCCGGTTCTCCCGGCTTTTCGTCGGCGTCACCGACGGCTATCTCAGCCCTGACCCGGCCCACGTCGGCGTCGAGGACGTGGCCGCCAACTGGGCGGCCATCAACGACGAGAAGGGCTACTACGTGCCCACCGACCCGGTGGACTGGTCGGCCCACTTCATGGCCCACCTCTTCCCGGCCGAATGACCGAGCCAGCCCAGTGACCGAGCCAGCCCAGTGACGGCCGCGCCTGGCCGGGATGGCTTTTCGGGTCCTTCAATCGGCCAGGTCTAGAAAATTCGGTACTGCACGTCGAGACTCGGCCCAGCGGCCGCGCGGCCGTGCGGATATCGGAGGTGGCTGTATGCCGAGCGAGGCGCCTACCGTCCTGACCACCCACGGCACCATACGGGGCACCGCCGCCGGCGGCGTCCACGCCTTCAAGGGCATTCCGTACGCGGCGCCGATCGCGGGGCCTGCCCGGTTCGAGGCGCCGGGGGAGCCCGAGCGCTGGGATGGGACGCGGGACGCGAGCCGGTTCAGCCCGGGCGTCCCGCAGCCGGCGTTCGTCGGCGCGCCGCCGCCGCTGTGGACACCGGGTGACGGCGACGACTGCCTGAGCGTGAACGTCTGGACGCCCGACCCGGGGTCGGCCGGCCTGCCGGTCCTGGTCTGGCTCTACGGCGGCGCGTTCATCATCGGCTCCAGCAGCCAGCCCGACTACGACGGCGCGATACTGGCCGCCGGTGGCGCGGTCGTGGTGACCCTGAACTACCGGGTCGGCCTGGAGGGCTTCGGCGCGCTGCCCGGCCGGCCCGCCAACCGCTGGCTGCGCGACCAGCTCGCCGCGCTGCGCTGGGTCCAGGACAACATCGCGGCGTTCGGCGGTGACCCTGCCAACGTGACGGTGTTCGGCCAGTCTGCCGGGGCTACGTCCGTCGTGACCCTGGTCGCCGCCGAGGCCGGCCGCGGGCTGTTCCGCCGAGCGATCGGGCAGAGTGTCGCCGGCACCGTGAAGACCGAGGACGAGGCCCTCGCGGTCACCGGGCGGATCGCCGCGGCGCTCGGGGTGCCCGCCACCGACGAGGGCTTCGCCGCCGTCCCGGCCGAGGCGATCCACGCCGTGCAGGGCCGGCCGGGCGAGATCACCCCGTACGGGCCGGTGCTCGACGGCGAGCTGGTCCTCGGGCTGCCCTGGCATCACCTGCGCGGCGAGGTCGACCTGGTCGTCGGCTTCACCAGGGACGAGTTCCGGCTGTTCGCCATGCTGGAGGGGCTCACCGAGGCGGACCCGGTGGCGACCGCGGCCGGCGTCGGCCTGCCGCCCTCGGCGCTGGCCGAGTACCGCGCGGCCCACCCCGGCATCTCCGACCTCGACCTGCACAACCTCATCCTGAGCGACCGGATCTTCCGGATGCCGTCGCTGTGGTGCGCGCGCCACCACCCCGGCCGGGCGTTCTGCTACGAGTTCACCTGGCCGTCGCCTGCGTTCGGCGGCGCGCTCGGCGCCTGTCACGGCATCGAGGTCGGCCTGACGTTCGGCAATCTGGCCGGCGGGCTGACCGAACTGCTGCTCGGCAGCCCGACGCCGCCCGAGGCTGCCGTGCTGTCGAAGGAGATCCGCAAGGCCTGGCTCGCGTTCGCCGCGGACGGTGACCCCGGGTGGCCCGCGTTCGGCTCCGCCGACGGTGGTGTGGTCGGCTCCGCCGAGGGTGGTGTGGTCGGCTCCGCCGACGGTGGTGTGGTCGGCTCCGCCGAAGGTGGCGTGGCTGGCTCCGCCGAGGGCGGACTGGTCCGCCGCTGGGACGTTCCGATCGACGTCGTCGCTGACCCCGAGCCCGTCTCCCGCCGGATCTGGGAGCCGTTCCTCGGCTGAGGCCACTCGATCCCTTGAGAGCCGGTCCGTGGGGTGCTAGACAGCGAGCAGACGTGCTTGGCGGTCGCTCAGCATGATCTTGTGGAGCCGTGGCGGCGGCCCGCGCGACAGAACAGCGAGGGAACGATGGCGGGAAGAGTCGAGGGCAAGGTCGCTTTCATCACCGGCGCCGCGCGCGGCCAGGGGCGTGCCCACGCCGTCCGGTTGGCCCAGGAGGGCGCCGACATCATCGCGATCGACGTCTGCCAACAGCTGCCGCGGGTGGCGTTCGCGATGTCGACGCCGGAGGACCTGGCCGAGACGGTCCGGCTCGTGGAGAAGACCGGCCGGCGCATTCACGCCGTGCAGGCGGACGTGCGCGACTACGACGCGATGAAGACCGTGGTGGACGACGGGGTGGCCGAGTTCGGCCGGCTCGACATCGTCATCGCGAACGCGGGCATCGGTCCCAACGGCTCGCTGATGCACAAGATGGACCACCAGACCTGGCAGGACACGATCGACATCAACATGACCGGTGTCTTCCTGTCCACGAAGGTCGCGATCCCGCACATCATCGCCGGCCGGCGGGGCGGCTCGATCGTGCTGACCAGCTCGGTCGGCGGGCTGTCGGCCAACCAGTTCGTCGGCCACTACGTCACGGCCAAGCACGGCGTGGTCGGCATCATGCGGACCCTGGCGCTGGAGCTCGGCCGGCACAGCATCCGGGTCAACTCGCTGCATCCCACCCAGGTGAGCACGCCGATGGTGCTGCACGACCTCACCTACAAGATGTTCTGCCCCGAGCTGGAGAACCCGACCGTCGACGACTTCGCGGCACGGTCGCAGGCCCTGCACGTGCTGCCGACGCCGTGGGTGGACGCCGAGGACATCGCCAACGCTGCGCTGTTCCTGTGCTCCGACGAGGCCCGGTTCATCACCGGCGTGACCCTGCCGGTCGACGCCGGCACGCTGATCAAGTAGCCGCGGGCGGACACCAGCTGCGGGGTGCCGGCCGACCGAGAGGCCCGGCCGGCACCCCGCGGGTGCCCCGCGACTCCCGGCCCGGCTCGGTCCCGGGACGATTTGGGCAACTGTTCGACATTGCACTGAGCATCCGTCTAGCGTTGCCGAGGCGGCCGCTTCAGGTGATCTACCTGCGCCGTTCCGCGGGCTCGGGCGCCTGGTGGCTCATTTTCTGGCCCGTAGCGGCCTAAAGCATGGGAGATGGTCGATGACGGCGATCATGCACGGTGTTCGGATCCTCGAGGTCGCCGAGCACACCTTCGTCCCGGCGGCGTCCGCGCTGCTGGCCGACTGGGGCGCCGAGGTCATCAAGATCGAGCACGTCGAGCGCGGCGACGCGATGCGGGGCCTCGCGTCCAGCGGTGTGGTCGACCTGCCCTCCGACGTCCACGTGCTCCTGGAACACTCCAACCGCGGCAAGCGCAGCCTCGGCCTGGACCTGACCAGCGAGGCGGGACTCGACATCCTGCACAAGCTGATCGCCACGTCGGACGTCTTCCTGACCAACAAGCTGCCCCGGGTCCGGAACAAGCTCAAGATCGACCTGGACTCCGTACGAGCGCACAATCCGCGGATCATCTACACCAGCGGCACCGGCCAGGGCGAGGAAGGCCCTGACGCCGACCGTGGCTCGTACGACTCGCTGGCCTTCTGGGCCCGGTCCGGCACGGCCGTCGGGCTCAGCCGGCCCGAGTACGGCCAGGTGGTCTCGCCGCCCGGGCCGGGGTTCGGTGACTCGATCGGCGCGATGACGATCGCCGGCGGGATCATGGGGGCGCTGTTCCACCGGGAGCGGACCGGCGAGACGACCGAGGTCGACGTCTCGCTGCTGGGCACCGGGATGTGGGCGATGGGCCAGGCGTTCGCGCTGTCACTCCTGATGAACGTGCCCTGGCAGCCGCCGCCGGCGGAGATGATGCGGACGAACCCGCTGGTCGCCAACTACCAGACCGCGGACGGTCGCTGGGTCTCGCTGTGCTGCCTGCAGGCGGGCAAGTACTGGCCGGCGCTGAGCGCGGCCGTCGGCCGGCCCGAGCTGGCGACCGACCCCCGGTTCGACAGCCACCAGACGCTGATGGCGAACGGCCTGGAGGCCGGGGACGTCCTGCGCTCGGTGTTCCGCGCGCGGCCGCTGGCCGAGTGGCGGGAGCTGCTCGCGGACTTCGACGGCCAGTGGACCGTCGTCCAGGACACCCTGGAGGCGGCGGCCGACCCGCAGTCGGTCGCGAACGGCTACATCCAGGACACCGAGACCGCGGCCGGCAAGCCGTTCCAGATGGTCGCCGCACCGGTGCGGTTCGGCGGGAAGGCGGCGCCCGCGGGGCACGCTCCCGAGTTCAACGAGCACGGCGACGAGATCCTCGCCGAGCTCGGCTTCGACTGGGACGCCATCGTGGAGCTGAAGGTCAACGGCGTCGTCGCCTAGGCAGACGGCCGGGTGGCCCGGCTCCCGCGCGGAGCCGGGCCACTCCGGTCAGCCCTTGGCGCGGTACTGGACCTGGATCTCGGTGAAGCCGGCCAGGCCCCAGGGGCCGTTCTCCACCCCGAGACCGCTCCACTTGAACCCGCCGAACGGCTGGTGCGGGCCGAGGGCGACATGGGCGTTGACCCAGGCCGTCCCACAGTCGAGGCGCTCGGCGACGGCGCCCGCCCGGTCGGGGTCGGCGGACCAGACCGAGCCGGACAGGCCGAACATCGTGGCGTTGGCGCGGGCGACGACCTCGTCGATGTCCCGGTAGGGGATGACGGGCAGCGCCGGGCCGAACTGCTCCTCGTCGACGATTCGGGTGCCCTCGGCGGCGCCGGTGAGCACGGTCGGCTGGTAGAAGAAGCCGGGCCCGTCAATGGGCGCCCCCCCGGTGGCGGCCTTCGCGCCGCCCGCGAGCGCCTCGGCGACCAGGTCGCGGACCCGCTCGAACTGGGGCCGGTTCTGCACCGGGCCGAGCTCCGTCTCCGGGTCCATGCCGTCGCCGACCTTCGCCGCGGCGGCCCGCGCGGCCAGCGCCTCCACGACGGCGTCGTGCAGCGACTCGGGCACGTAGACGCGCTTGATGGCCGAGCAGATCTGCCCGCTGTTGTCGAAGGCTCCGGCGAACAGCTTCCCGGCGATCGCGGCGGGGTCGACGTCGTCGAGCAGGATCGCCGGGTCGTTGCCGCCGAGCTCCAGCGTCACGCGCTTGAGGTCAGGGGCCGCGGACGTCGCGATGTGCTTCCCGGTCGCGACCGAGCCGGTGAAGCTGATCTTGCGGGGGACCGGGTGGGAGGTCATCCACCGGCCCAGCTCGTCGCCGCCGGAGACGACGTTCAGGACGCCGGGCGGGAGCACCTCGCTGAGGATCTCGGCCATCAGCAGCGTGCTGCGCGGGGTGAACGGCGACGGCTTGAGCACCATCGTGTTGCCGGCGAGCAGCGCCGGGGCGATCTTCCAGGTCGCGAGCATGACCGGGAAGTTCCACGGGGTGATCGCGGCGACGACGCCGATCGGGCGGCGCACCACCTCGGCGCGAGCGCGCGCGTCGTCCTGGATGACCTCGCGCGTGAACGGCAGGTTGGCGAAGTACTTCAGCCAGTAGCTGGAGCCCGCCGCCTCCATGTACGCCGACTTCAGCGGCTTGCCCTGCTCGGCGGTCAGGACCGGGGCGATCCGGTCGCCCGCGGCCCGCATAGCCGCCGAGGCGGCCTTCAGCGCCGCGCGCCGGGCGTCCTCGTCCTGGCGCCAGCTCACGAAGGCCTTCGACGCGGCGGCGAACGCCTCGTCGAGCTGCTCGCGCGAACAGTCCGGCGCCTCGGCGTGGACCGCGCCCGTCGCGGGGTTGACGACACCGAAGGTAGACGGCGCCGCTCGGCGCTCACCGTCGATGATCATCGAAACGTCGGTCATGAGACCCTCCGCGGTCGGCGTCGGCGTGCCGGCCACGGATCGGCGGCACTGAACGTCTGATTAACGCGTGGCCGGCCCGAGGGTCAAGAGGTTCGACGGAGGCTCGCTCGGAACCAGCGCCGAGACCGGGCTTCCTCGTCGGGTCGTCCCGGCCGTCGCGAGGCTCGTCCACGCGTACCGCCACGACGCCGCGATCCGGCCGGCCGACGGTGTCCGGCCGCCCGTCACCGGGCGTCGCCTGCCGGTCCGAAATCGGTGTCCGCCATTCCTGCCGGCCGTCATTCCGTGGATTGTCTGTGGGGCGAGCCGTAGGATCTGTTCATGACGGGAATTGCCGCGCCGGTCGGTCACCTGACGTGGCCGGAGCGTATTGACGAGCTCGCCGCGGCCGATCCGGAAATCATTGCCCTGAGGACCACCGCTTTAGGGGGCGAAACCCTTACCTGGGGCGCGCTCGCCCGGCGCAGTATCCGCGCGGCCGCACACCTGAACGAGCGCGATATTCGCCCGGGAGACGTCGTCTGCGTCGAGCTGCCCAATGGCTCCGCACACGTCCTGTGCACGCTCGGGGCCTGGCGGCTGGGTGCCACGGTGCTGCCGCTGCGCCCGGACCTGCCGGCACCGGAACGTCAGCGCCTCATCGCGCTCGCCTGCGCCGCCGTCGTCATCGTGGACCGCGAGCCCCGCGCCGACCAGGAGATTTCCGCCGCGCGGCTGCTGGGCGACGACGAGGGACCGGCTGCTGCGCTCCCACCCGTCGTGGCGAACCCGGCCTGGCTCATCGCCTCGGGCGGCTCGACCGGGGCGCCGAAGCTGATCGCCTCCTCGGCGTCGACGGTGGTGCCCGCCGGCGCGCGTTCGGTCGGCGCCGCGCTTTTCCACGAGAACGGTGGCGCGCGCCAATCCGTCAGTCCTGTCAATCTGGTCTGCTCGCCGCTTTACCATACCCAGGGCTTCGCCATGCTGCACCACACCCTGGTCGATGGTTACCGGAACGTTCTGGTCTCTCGTTTCGACGCGGAAGTGGTGCTGGATCTCATCGAGTCCGAGCGGGTCATGATGGCGGCATTCGTGCCGACCATGTTGATCCGTTTGTTGCGCAGCCCGAGTATCCGGGACCGGGACCTGTCCAGCCTCAGCCGGGTCATCCAGGGCGCCGGCGCCTGCCCCGAGTGGGTGGTCCGAGAATGGATCGACCTGGTCGGCCCGGAGCGCTTCATCATGGGCTACGGATCGTCGGAAGGGGTCTGCAGCGCCCAGATCCGCGGGGACGAATGGCTACGCCACCCGGGCAGCGGCGGGCGCCCGACGGGAACCGAGGTCCTCGTCGTCGGCGAGGACGGCACACCCGTGCCGGCCGGCGAGGTCGGCGAGCTCTACTTCCGTCCGGTCCAGGGGACCCGCGAGGTCCGCTACGTCGGCGCCGCCGCGCCGCGCTCCCTACCCGGTGGCTACCTCTCGATCGGGGACCTCGGCCGGGTGGACGAGGACGGCTACCTCTACATCGCCGACCGCCGAACCGACATGGTCAAGACCGGCGGCGCCAACGTCTACGTCTCCGAGGTCGAGGCGGCGCTGCTGCGCCACCCCGACGTCGAGGACGCCGTCGTGATCGGCCTGCGCGACCCCGAGTGGGGCCGGCGGGTCCACGCGATCGTCCAGCCGCGCCCCGAGGCTGAGCGCGACGGCCTCACCGACGCGCTGCGCGCACACTGCCGCGGCCACCTCGCGCACTACAAGGTGCCCAGAACCTTCGAGCTCGTAGACGACGTCGGCCGCGCCGAGTCCGGCAAGATCAACCGCCGCACCCTCGCCGAGCTGAGAGAGGACACGCCTACCGCTCCAGCCAGTCCTCGGCCAGGGCTGGCGTCGAACTGTTGAGGGTGAGCGCAGGTCAGACGTCGAGGGTCGTGACGTCGTAGGCGCGGATGGACGCGTCGCGGGTCGCGAGGGTCAGGTCCTCGCACTGAGCCTGGGCGATGAGCATGCGGTCGAACGGGTCGCGGTGTAGTAGCGGGAGCCGGCCCGCGGCCACGGCGTGCTCGAAGGTGATCTGTAGAGCGCGGAAACCGCAGCCTCGGATCTGTTCGGCGAGGTCCGTCGGGGCCTTGAGCTTGCCGGTCGACTGCTTGATCCCGACCTCCCACAGCGTCGCCGCGCTGACGTAGACGTCGGGCTCGTGGTCCAGCCGCTCCTTGACGTCGTCCGTGAGCGTCGTGGCGTCGGTTAGCCACCAGAGCACGACGTGGGTGTCGAGGAGGAGGCTCACTCGTCGGCCAGGCCGAAATCGGTGCCGATGGCGGCGTTTGTCTCGGCCGTGTCCCAGTCATCCGCGAGGACGAGCGTGCCGCGCAGCGACCCGCGCCCGGTCCGATTCACGGAACGGCGCAGCGGGACGACCTTGGCCACCGGCGTACCGGCTCGGCTGATGATGATCTCCTCGCCCTGTTCGACTCGGTCGACGATGCGTGACAGGTTCGTCTTGGCGTCGTGGATGTTGAACTGCATGGCGGGTTCGGACATCAGCCCCACCTCCTTAGCTAACACCTTAGCCCGCTAGCGACGAGGACGCGGAGATGCGCCGGCTCCCGACATCATCGAAGAGATCCGTGCTGGGTCGCCCGGCGCCGCACGACCGGCGCCCGCCTGGACGCGGTGCGGCGACCTGCTCACGGCCACCACCGCTGCACCCGAAGCACCGCCTCAGCTACACCCACGCCGGCCACGTCCGGATCGACTGTCCCCGCTGTAAG
The DNA here is from genome assembly GCF_016786355.1 of Frankia sp. AgB1.9. Lineage (GTDB taxonomy): Bacteria > Actinomycetota > Actinomycetes > Frankiales > Frankiaceae > Pseudofrankia. Next base: position 40,932 of record NZ_JADWYX010000059.1, on the reverse strand, counting down.
AACCGAAGAGATGATGTTGGCGACAGCCGCTCTCCCAGTCCGTGCCGCGGCGGCCAACGCCGATATAAGGACGGCGGGTTGTTGATCGTTTGGAAGGTGCGGTGCCAACACGGTCAGCGCCTCGGCTCGGCGGTCGGGCTGATCGATAGCGGCGGCGGCGTTCAGGGCCTGTTCGAGCGCGACGGCCCGCTGATCACCAGACAGGCCTGCTGCCAGTGTCGTCAATTCCTTGGCTCGGTATTCTGGCGACTCGATCAGGGCCTGCTCAAGTGATTTCAGGGCCTGACCGAACCACTCCTCAACTGCGTGCGGTGCGTGCTCCGTCACCACCCCGCTCCTGCTTGTCGGCGCGTCGATAGCAGTAGCGAGGTTCAGAGCCGGTCCAAGCAACTCGTCGGGCAGGTGTGGAACCAGCGCCGTCAACATCTCGGATTGATCGTCCGGCCAGGGGATAGCGGTTGCGGCGTCCAGGGCCTGCCCGAACACAACCGAACGCCGATCTCCAGGCATGTATTCAGCCAGCGCCATCAGCAATTCGGCGCGGACCTTCGGGTTGTTAATGGTGGTGGCGGCATTCAGGGCCTTCTCTAGCAGCTCGGTGCGCTGATCTTCAGGCAGGTGTGGTGCCAGCGCCGTCAATACCCGAGCCCGGTCCTCGGGTTGGTCGACAAAAGCACCAATAGCGACGTTCAGCATCAGCCCGCGCAAGTCGTCGAGCAGGTCCGGCCCCAGCTGAATCGGCGTGTGGACAGTGCTCTCCGGCCAGTCCACGACGGCGGTGCCGCCCAGCGATTGCCAGTGCTGGCCGTCGGGCAGGTGCGGTGCCAGCTCCATCAGCGCCCGATCTCGTTCGTCAGAGTGGTCAATGGCGGTGGCGGCATTCAGGGCTTGCTCTAGCAGCTCGGCGCGTTGACCTTCAGGCAGGCACGGTGCCAGCGCCGTCAAAACCCGAGCCCGATGCGCCGGTAGGTCGAAAGCGGTAGCGGCATTCAGCGCGAACCCGAGCAGCTCGTAGGGCAGGTGCGGCGCCAGCATCGTCAGGGCCCATGCCCGCTCGTATGACCCGGTGATAGCGATTGCGGCGTTCAGGGCTTGGCGGAGCACGGCAGGACGCTGATCCTGAGGCTGGTGGGGTGCCAGCGTGATCAGGGCCTCTGCGCGTCGAGCAGGGTCGGGGATCGCCCGGGCGAATGTCAGCGCACGGGCAGGAGACCACATGCGAGCCTCGACGAGGCGAGTTAGATGCCATGCCCGCATGTTCGCGGCGATACTGGTGATCGAGCCGAGAATCAAGGCGTAGCTGGCCAGGCGAACGAAGACCTGGGGGTCAGTGGTCTGCCGGCTGCCGGCGTAGTGCCAGGCCGCGTCGAGATCCGTGAGGTAGGTGGCGGTGGTGTCCTGGTTTTCGTGGGTGGCGTACCAGACGCTCTCCGGCCGTCCGTCGGGCGTGGTCCGTTCGGCCGCTAGGAGCTGGTCGACTGCGGCCGGGTCGTCGGCCGCGATCAGATGGGTAACGAGGTTCGTGAGTCCATAGCGATCGACACCGTCGCGCGCTGGGACCTCGGGGAGCCGGGGTAGCGGCGGCGCGGCTTCGAGTCCGCCCCAGCGATTCAGTAGCCAGGTCGCGAGTTGGCCGTGCAGTGTTCGCACTTGCTCCTTGGTGAGCGAGCCTCGGGTGTACTCGACGAGCAAGTCGTGGACCCGGACCGCGCCGGACTCCGGGTCGATCTGTACGAGCGAGCGCTGCTCAAGCTGGCTGATCAGGTCGGCGGCGGCAAGCTCACCCAGCCCACTGGTCGTCTGCCACAGACCGATCACCAAGGCCTCAGGGACCGTGCTGCGTCCTCCAAAGACAGCCAGCTCCTGGAACCGCAGTGCCTGCTCCGCCGGCAGCGCCGCGACCGAGGCGTCGATCGCCGCGAACAGCGTCGGATGTGGGTAGCCCCTGAACGTGCCGGGCACCGCGATGAGGCTAGCCAGTCGCAACCGCTCGGCGACCCGTTCCCACCGTCCCCGGTTCGTCGCCACCATCGCGCCGACCAGCGCCAGCGCCAGCGCCAGACCGCCGCAACGGGCGAGCAACTCGTCCGCTATTGGCGGCAGACCGCCCACTGGGCGCTGCGCGTAGGACGCCAGCATCCGCCGCGCTGTGTCGTGGTCAAGCTCGGCCACGTCGTGAACTGTCGTACCCGTGTATAAGGTGTACCGGTCCTTCGACCGGCAGGTCACCAGCAGCCGCACCCCCGACGGCGCATCGAATGCGTCCAGCACGCTGACGTCCCATACGTCGTCCAGCACGATCAGTGCTCGCGCTCCCGTCAACAACGCACGCAGACGCCGGATCCCTTCCTCGGCGTCCCGCACCGGCGCCGGGTCTCCGAACAGCGTCAGCACCTTGGCCAGCCTGTTCGCCACCACCGGGCTTTGGCCAATCCCGACCCACGCCACCCCATCAGGGAACGCCTCGGCGACGACCCGATCCTGCGCGACCGCCGCGGCCAACGTCGACTTTCCCGCGCCACCCATCCCGACCAGCGCGACCACCTGCCCCGCGGCCGGATCCCGCAGAAGCTCGCCGACCCTTTCCGCGTCGACCTCTCGTGGCACAAACCGAACGGGCAACTGCGGCAGCAGGTCCACCGGTGGCACCTGCCGAAGCCGAGCCGCCAGGGTCCCGGTTCCGGCTACGAACACGTGGTTACCCGAGTAGCCCTCGGCCGCCGCAGCGAACAACAGGTGTCGCCCGTTGGTCACCCGCCCGGCAGCCAGTTCCTTGGCCACCTCACGCCAGAACTGCATCGCATCCTCTGGCTGCCAGCCGGGAATCCGCTCCGGAGGCCAGCCCGCTTCCTCAAGCACGTGCCGCGCCGCCAGTGGGGTCGCGAACACACGCGCGAACTCCGCGATCTCCTCGCGCGACAGGCCCTCCACCGGCCGCCACCCCCGTAACGCTCCGCTGGCAGCCGCCCAGGGCCGCAAACGCGAAGGTCATCATCTCACCACCGACGGCGCGGTCGCCGTCGGCTCTGGCCGAGGTGTCGTGGTCTGTGGGTGTACGTCTACGCCGCGGTCTTGTGCCGAGTCAGGGTCGCCGCGATCTTGATCGCGTGAGGGGCGTTCCGGGGCGCCCTGTGACGGCGGTGAGGTGGTGCCGATGGCTGGTGGAAAGAAGGCGGGCGTGGTCCTCGTGAGCCCCTTGAGATGGTCTTCGAGGTCGAGTTCGTGACCGGAGAGCTGGGAGATCACCTGGCCCGGGCGGAGGCAGACGCGATCAGGGAAATCTGCGTGTGGGTCGCACAGCGCCGCGCCGCCAGCGCTTCTGGGGCCGCGGCGATGTGCGACGAGGCTGATCGGGCTACACGGGACGAGCGCCTAGGGCAGGCCAGGGTGCCGTCCGTCGAAAGCGAATTCTGATTGGTGGGACTTTTCTGCTGGGCACGCGCCATCTGGCGATGCACGGGGCGCCGGTAAAGTTGCTCCGGCCGGCTCCGGCGCGGCCAGGATCAGCGCCTTCGTCTGCTGACCACGCTTGCGCGGGGCGACCGCGCCGCGGCGGGCGACCCGCAGCACCCGTACCGCCTCGACCTGCCCATCACGAACCTTTGGCGTCCCGTGCGGCGGCCCGCCAACACAAGACGGGCGGCGGCCTCGGTATCGATCCGGGTCGGACTTGCCCTGCCAGGGCCGCGCCTTACGGTCGGGACGATCGATCTTGGTATCACGATGCCCGCCATCGCGAGATGAGAGCCAGCCCGTTGCCGTATCTGCCGGTCCCTTCGACCCCTACCTTCACGACCACGCCGAAGCCGCGCATCCAGCCGAGCAGCCCGGCGTATCCGGCCTCGGTCGCCGGGAACCGTGTCGACCCGAGTAGCCGCCCGACCGAGTCGAGCCCTGCCGCCGTGTGGGTGGCCTTGTGACCGACAAGGGCATCGGGATCGAGCTGCGAAGCGATAGGGCCGGTACCGGCGACGCGGCTGGCGGTCAGTTCGCCAGCCATCCGCCATCGACGATGATTTGCTGGCCGGTCACGTACGACGACGCGTCGGAGAGCAGGAAGACGGCGGCGCCGCCCAGTTCTTCGGGGCGGCCGAGTCTACGCATCGGGATTCTTTGCTCGATGCGGGCGAGTTCGGCGGCCTGGTCGAGGAGGTCGGCTGTCAGGTCGGTGCGGAAGTAACCCGGAGAGATCGCATTGACCCGTATTCCGAGGGCGGCCCATTCGGTTGCCAGGGAGCGCACGACGCCGAGGATGCCAGCTTTGGAGGCGGTGTACGCGATGGCGCGTGGTATCGCGATCGAGCTGCCCAGCGAGCCGATGAAAACATGGCTGCACGGCGTGCTGCCGACGCGGTGTCTCGTCAGCTCGCGTGCGAGGGCGATCGGCACGTGCAGGTTCACCGTCAGCACGCGGCGCAGGGCCTCGTCGTCGAAGTCCTGCGCGTCCGCGCGGTGCGTGATGCCTGCCGCATGCACGACGCCGTGGACAGGTCTGGTGGTGAGATCGCGCGCGAGTTCCGCCGCGGCGTCGAGCGTGGACAGATCGGCGGCGCGCACGCGTGCCGCCCCGCCGCTTGCTTCGATTTTGGTCTTCGTCTCGGTGAGCTGTGCCTCGCTCCGGGCGACGAGAGTCACGAAGGCGCCCGCTGCGGCGATCGCGTGCGCGATGGCTCTGCCAAGCCCGCGGCTCGCGCCGGTGACGACGACGTGCCGGTCGTCGAGACGGAATGCGGTCATGTGGACCGGACCGCGCAGGTCTTCGTCCGGGTGTAGAAGGCGATGGCGTCGTGGCCCTGTTCCTTGAAGGGCGATCCGGACAGTTTGTAGCCGCCGAACGGCTGGTGGACGTCCCAGCCGGAGGTGGGGAGGTTGACGGCGGCCTGTCCCGCGTCGATGCGGCGCAGGAATTCCTCGCAGGCGGCGAGGCTCCTGGTGAACAGGGCGGCGGACAGGCCGTAGCGCGAGGCGTTGGCGAGGCGGATCGCCTCGTCGAGGCCGGATACGGTCTTCACGGCGACGACCGGCCCGAAGACCTCGTCGTTCCAGATCGTCATGCCGGGGGTGACGTCGTCGAGGACGGTGGGCAGGACGTAGCAGCCGCGGGCGAGGATCAGGCCGTCGCCGGCCGTGCCGCCGGTCAGCACGACGGCGCCCTCGGCAGCGGCGGTACGGACCTGGCCGAGCACCGGGCTTTGCTGGCGGCGGTTGACGAGCGGTCCGACGGCCGTGGTGGGATCGAGGCCGGGCCCGACAGTCGTCGCGCGCGCGAGATCCACGAGCCGCGTGACGAGTTCGTCGTGGACCGGGGCCTCGACCAGGACGCGGCTGGTCGCGGTGCAGCGCTGGCCCGCCTGGCCGAACCCGGCGGCGGCGATCGTCTGCGCGGCAAGGTCGAGGTCGGCGTCGGCGAGCACGATCGCGGCGTTCTTCCCACCCATCTCGCACTGGATTCGCAGGTTACGCCCGGCGGTCGTGCGCTGCAGGCCCAAGCCGACGGCGGTCGACCCGGTGAAGGTGACGGCGTCGATCTCGTCCGAGTCGAGCAGGGCGTCGCCGATCTCGCCGATGTCGCCCGTGATCGTGGTGATGGTCTCGGGCGGTAGGCCCGCGTCCAGGAGCACACGGGTGAGCTCAAGTGCGATGGCGGGGGTGTCGGGCGCGGGCTTGAGGACGACGGCGTTGCCGGCGGCCAGGGCGGGGGCGAGCTTGCGGGCGGGCGTGAGCAGCGGGTCGTTCCACGGGGTGATGGCGAGGACGACGCCGACCGGCTCGCGGCGGACCGTCGCGGTCGTGTTCGGCCGCGCGTCGGCGATCAGCTCGCCGTGGGGGAGACGGCCCAGTCCGGCGTAGAACTCGAAGAAGTCGGCGGCCTTTCCGACCTCGCCGGTGGCCTCCGCGAGGGTCTTTCCGTTCTCGCGGGCCAGCACGTCCGCCAGTTCGCGGACGCGGTCGCGCAGCAGGCCCGCGGCGCGGAAGAGGACCCGGCCGCGGTCGATCGGGTTCGTGGTGTCCCAGACCCTCGCGCCCTCGCGGGCTGTGGCATAGGAGGCGCGGACTGTGGCGGCGTCGAGTGCCGGGACGCGGGCGACGACGGTGTCCCAGTCGGCGGCATCCCGGACCTCGATCGTGGAGCTGGCCCCTGTCCAGTGGCCCGCCAGATGTGCCTGATAGCTGCGGGCGCTGGTCATGGCGGGTCTCCCATCGCGGTCCAGGCGCCTGGAAGGTCTCCGGCGCGCAGGTAGGTGAGCAAGGTGGCGAGCCGGCCGGGCTCCAGGGGAACCGGGTTGGTCGGACGCGGGTAGTCGCGGGCCACGGACGCGGCGAGTGCTGGGATCTCCTCGGCGTCCGTAACGAACGTCCGCAGGTCCGTAGGTACGGCGACCGACCGGGCGAGCGCCTGGGCGGCGTCGGCGACGTCTCGCAGCGTCGCGCCCGGATGGCCGAGCACCGCCGCCGCCAGTTCGGCGCGCGCGCTCGCCGGCATCGTCTGGTTGTAGGCCAGGCAGTACGGCAGAGCGAGTGCGCAGCCCACCCCGTGGGCCAAATGGTGGCGCGCGGCGAGGACATAGCTCATCGAATGGCCGAGGACCACGCCCGCGTTCAGCGCGACGCCGGCGAGGAACGACGCGTAGAGCAGCTCGGAGCGGTCCCGCCGGTCGCCCCCGTACGCCGCCGGCAGCGCCGCGAAGATCCGCCGGGCGGCCTCACCGGAGAACATCCACGTCAGTTCGTTCGACGCCGTCGACATCATCGACTCGATGGCGTGTGACAGCGCGTCGAGCGCCGTCGAGGCGACCACCGCGGCCGGCAGCGCCTGGACGAGGTCTTCGTCGAGGACGGCCAAGGCGGGTACGAATTGCGGGCACAGAACCGCCTGCTTGGCACCGTCGACGGAGTACATCGCCACCCGGGTCGCCTCCGCCCCGGTGCCCACCGTCGTCGGCACCAGCACGAGCGGGCCAAACCCGGGCACTGGCGGGACCCGGCCTTTCAGGTCGCGGGCCGCTACGCCGGACGCGGCGCTAGGCGACGAGCTTCGCCGTGTCGAGCGCGCTCCCACCACCGACGCCGACGAATGCGACGGCCGACGCGTCCGCGGCGACGACGACGGCCCGCTCGACGAGCTCCAGGTCAGGCTCACCCGCGCCGGTCTCGGCCAGCCAGGCGAGTGGGACCGGGGCGAACGCCTCGTTCACCTCGAACGCGCCGATGTCGCCGATGGACAGGCCGGATCTCGCGAGTGCCTTCGCGGTGGCGGGGATCGGCGCGGTCAGCATGATCTGCGGATCCGCGCCGGCGAGCACGGCGGTGTGGATCCGCGCGAGGGGCCTTAGCCCCAGCTCCTGGGCCTTCTGCGAGGTTGTCATCAGCAGCGCGGCCGATCCGTCGGAGATCTGCGAGGAGTTCCCGGCGTGGATCACGCCGCTTTCCTTGAAGGCCTGTTTGAGCGTGGCCAGCCTTTCCACGGTCGACGCGCGGATCCCCTCGTCGTGCGCGACCAGTCCGGCGTCGGTGCTTACCGCGGTGATCTGATCGTCGAACCGGCCCTCGGCGCGCGCCGCGGCGGCCTTCTCATGGGAGGCGACCGCGAACTCGTCCAGTTGCGTTCGGGACAGGCCCCACCGCTCGGCGATCATCTCGGCGCCGAGCCCCTGATGAGGCCGCCGTCCCTCGTAGCGGTCGAGGAACGCCTTCGAGTAGAGCGAGCCGGTGCCCGGGGCAGACGTCGAGCCGAGCGGTACCCGGCTCATCGACTCGACACCGCCCGCGACGACCAGGTCGTACTGCCCCGCGATCAGACCTGCCGCCGCGAAGTGCACCGCCTGCTGCGAGGACCCGCACTGCCGGTCCACCGTCACTCCGGTCACCGACTCCGGCCAGCCGGCGGTCAGCACCGCCGTGCGGGCGATGTCCGCCGTCTGCTCCCCGACCTGCGAGACGCACCCCCAGACGACGTCGTCGATCAGCGCCGGGGTCGACCCCCGTCCGTTCGACCAGGGCGTTGAGAACATGCGCGGACAGGTCCGCCGCGTGCACCCCTGACAACACGCCGTTGCGCTTGCCGACCGGCGTGCGCACCGCTTCCACGATCACTGCGTCCGGCATGTCATGCCTCCTCGTCTGGAATCCGGAGGACCCGCTCACCCGCGGCGAGCAGCCGGTCCCAACATCGGCGTTTCGTTTCATAATGAAGAAGGGTTGATCCTGGGTCGTTCGGCGGGCCCCCACGACGGATCAAGGTGTGGCCGCCGCGTGGGGGAGCGGATGGCGGGCGCGGAGCCGTCGCGGAGCGCCGTCCAGCGTGCGGAGGTGGGTGGAGTCGAGCAGCGCGTCCTGGAGCGTGAGCAGACCGACGTCGGCGAGGAGTTCCTTGCGCAGGTGCTGCCAGGTGCCGTCGGTGTGCCAGTCGCGTAGCCGCCGCCAGCAGGTCACTCCCGAGACACCGAAGAGCGCCGTCGGTAGCTCGCGCCACGGCACGTCGTTGCGCAGCACCCAGAGGATTCCCTCCAGGACGTCCCGGTCGTCTGCTGGGAGCCGGCCGGGATGACGGGTCCTGCGCGCCCGCGCCGGAATCAGCGGCGCGAGACGCTCCCACAGCTCGTCGCCGATCACCCGATCGTGGTGAGTGTCGACCTCCGCTCCCGCCACGGAGTCTCTGCCCGCGACGGCCTCTTCTTTTTGAAACGACCGTCCGAGAGCGGGTGTCAGGTCGGTGAAGTGGGCGGTCTGGCCCGACATGTCTCGGCGGAGTGAGGCGAGGATGGCGATGTAGGCCAGTTCGGCGGCGATCTCCCAGCCCAGTCCGGTGTCGGCGAGGACGGCGGCGGTGAAGTGGGCGCTGAGGTGAGCGCTGACCGAGGCGACAAGTGCCTCCGGTGGGCCGCCGCCGCGGCCGTCGGCGTGCCAGAGCGTCACCGCGATGCGTTCCATGGCGCGGTCGCGGATTCGCCGCCGCTTGTTCGCCTCGGCCGCGAGCTCGGCTGGCAGGTCCTGGCGGGAGAGCAGCTCCCAGTAGCCGAGGCCGTAGGCAGAGTTCATGCTGTGGGTCGCGGTGCAGGTGGATCGCAGCCAGCTTTCGAGGTGGCCGTCGAAGGCGGGGAGCCGGCGGCCGAACTGCTCGTCGCCTGCCGCGAATGCGGCGGCCAGCAGGTGGTCGCGGCTGGTGAACAGTCGGAAGAGTGTGCGTCGGCTGGTTCCCGCCGCCTGGGCGATCTCGTCCATGGTCACGCCGAGGCCGTGGCGGACGGCGAGGCGGCGGGTCGCGGTGAGGATGTGCTCGACCGCGGTCTGGCGCAGCCGGTCACCGAGCAGCTGGCCGCTCGCGGATGTCCGGGGGCCACGTTCCAGCAGGTCGCTGGCACTTTCTGCCTGCGCCGGTCCGGGATCGGCGGATGTCGTCCGGACCGTGCTCCCGGCCGGCAGGGTATCCAGCAGCAGGACGGCGCGGATGGCGTGGTGGGCCTCGTCAGCGGCGGTCTGCCAGGACCTGCCGGCCTCGGTCATCACCGCCGCGGTGAAGTGGGCGCTTAGGTGCGCACTGACGACCGCGAGTACGAGGAGTGGCGGGGCGTCGTGCCTGCCGATGGCCCGCCAGAGCGTGGCTGTGATCCGTTCCATGGCCTGGCCGCGGCCGGTGCGTCGTTTCCGCTCGGTCGCGGCGAGCACGGGGGAGAGGTCTGGCCGGGACTGCAGTTCCCAGTACCCGAGGCCGAATGCGGCGTTCCGCTCGTGCACGGTGTCGCACAGGGCGCGCAGCCACCGCTCAGGATCGCCGTCGTAGGCCGGTAGGTGGCGTTCGAAGGTGTCCATCGCCGCCTCGAAGGCCGCGGCTATCAGCTCGTCGTGGCCCGTGAAGAGGCGGAACAGGGTGCTGCGGCTGAGGCCCGCGGCGTCGGCGATCTGGTCCATCGTCACGCCGAGGCCCTCGGCGATGACGAGGCGCCGCGCCGCGGTGAGGGCGTCGTCGACCGCGGCCTGCCGCCTGGCCAGGGTGGTCGGTCGAAGAGTCGCGGACACGGCCGAGGCCTAGCCGCCGGTGGCCTGGCTGGCGACCGCCGAGCACTTGACACTCATAAATGCCATGTTAACACTTGCCCATGTCATTGTGAGAGGAGTTGTTCACGTGGTGCTGTCTACCGACCGCGCGACCCGGGATCCGGACGCGGACGCTCTGGTCGGCAAGATCCGTGCGGGGGGCCAGCCGCCACTGTCGGCCCTGGGCGTGGAGGGTGCGCGCGCCTACCTGGAGGAGCGGGCAGCGCAGGGCAGTCCGGGCCCGGACGTCGAGCTGGTGCGCGACGCGACCATTCCGGCGGACGAGAGGTCGATTGCCGTCCGGGTCTACCGGTCGGCGTCGCCCGAGGCCCTCCCGATCGTCGTCTACCTGCACGGCGGGGGTTGGGTCATCGGAAGCATCACGGCGTCGGACGCGTTCTGCCGCCGTCTGGCCCGCGCCGCGCACTGCATCGTGATCTCTGTCGAGTACCGCCTGGCGCCCGAGCATCCGTTCCCGGCGGCCGTACTGGACGCCGAGGCCGCGATCCTGTGGGCGGCGGAGCAGTCGGACTTGTGGCGAGGCGATGCCCGCCGGCTGATCGTCCTCGGTGACTCGGCCGGCGCGAACATCGGGACGGTAGCGGTGCGCTGGCTCGTCGCCGCCGGTCGGCAGGTCGTGGCCCGCCAGATTTTGGCGTATCCGGGCACGCGGGCGGACCGGGCGCCGTCAGCGGGCCCGTGGGGCCAGGAGTGGCCGCTGACCGACAACGAACGGGCCTGGTTCTTCGAGCAGTACGTCCCGGACGACGCCATGCGGACCCACCCCGATGTCGCGCCGCTGCTGGCCGACGTCTCGGATCTGCCGCCGACGACGATTCTGCTGGGCGGCTGCGACCCGCTGGCGGATGAGGGGTTCGCGTACGCCCAGCACCTGTGGGAGTCCGGTGTTTCGGTGGATTTGCATCTGTTCTCCGGGCAGATTCACGGTTTCCTGACGCTGGACCCGGCGATCCTGCCGCGCGCTGAGGAGGCCGTGGGCCTGGTCGCCAACGCGATCCGCGCGGTGGGTGCCCGGTGAGCCGGCATCTGCGGACCGAGCCGATCCACGACGACGACGCGGCGATCGCGCGGGCACTTGCCTCGATATCCGTGTCGGCGTTGACCGCCGCGGCCGTGCACATCACCGGCGACCCGTCGTTCGTGCGTGGGCCGATCCGTCCGCGGGAGTTCGTCCTCAACGAGTTCAACGGCATGCTCGCGGAGGACGAGAAGGCCGAGCTGCGGGTCCGTGCGCTGGACACGATTCGGGCCTGGCGGGACGCGGGCTGCCCACCGGTCGCACCGCTGAGCACCGCGCTGGTCCGCGAGGTGATGGACTGGATCGCCTGCGAGCCGGTCCCGGACGACTATGCGGCGCTCTACCTGGAGGAGATGGATCTCGCGGGGCGTAACCCGCGCGCGCTCCCGGTCCGCGCGACGGCCTGCGACCGGGAGGAGCTTTCGGTCCTGGTGATCGGCTGCGGCGAGGCGGGCCTGCTCGCGGGTATCCGGCTGAAGGAGGCCGGTATCCCGTTCGAGATCATCGAGAAGAGCGGCGACGTCGGCGGGACGTGGCTGGACAACACCTACCCGGGCGCACGGGTCGATGTGGCGACGCATTACTACAGTTATTCGTTCGAGGCGAACGACGGGTTCAGCGAGTACTACGCCCGCCAGCCCGAGCTGTACCGCTATTTCCGCCGGGTCTTCGACGAGCACGGAATCGCCGAGCATGTCCGCTGGCATTCCGAGGTCGAGCGGGCGGCGTGGGACGAGACGGCGAGCCGCTGGCAGGTGACGATCCGCGGGCCGCAGGGATTGCGCGAGACGCGTTCGGCAAGGGTGCTGATCTCGGCTGTCGGCCTGCTGAGCAGGCCGCTCATCCCGGACCTGCCCGGCCTTGACGGGTTCGAGGGCCCGGTGTTCCACACCGCCGAGTGGGACCACTCGGTCGATCTGCGCGGTAAGCGGGTCGCGCTGATTGGCGCCGGCGCCAGCGGCTTCCAGGTGGGCCCGGCGATCGTCGACGAGGTCGAACGGCTCGTCGTCTTTCAGCGCACCCCGCAGTGGATGGCCCCCAACCCCCGTTACCACGCCCCGGTCACCCCCGGCGAGCGGTGGGCGATGCGCCACCTGCCCGGGTTCGCCCGCTGGTACCGCTTCATGCTCATGTGGCAGTCCAGCGACAAGCTCCTCGAACTTGTCCGCGCCGACGAGACCTGGCCGGACTTCCCCCGTACCGCGAACGCCGCCAGCGCGGCCCGCCGCGAGGTCTTCAGCCGCTGGATCGAGCAGCACGTCGGTGACGACCCGGTACTCAAAGGCCAGGTGACGCCGGACTACCCGCCGATGGCGAAGCGGATGCTCCAGGACAACGGCAGCTGGCTGCGCTGCCTGCGCCGGCCGCACGTCGAGCTCGTCACCGACGGGATCACCGGGATCGGCCCGTCGTCGGTGACGACCGCCGAGGGGCGTTTCGACGTCGACGTGATCGTGCTCGCGACCGGGTTCCGCGCCAGCGAGCTGCTCTGGCCGATGGAGATCGTGGGCCGGGACAGTGTGCCGCTTTCGAAGGTGTGGGACGGCAAGCCGGCGGCCTACCGGGGAATCTCGGTGCCCGGATTCCCGAACTTCTTCATGATGGCCGGGCCCGGGACGGGGATCGCGCACGCGGGCAGCGTCATCCTGACGACCGAGTGTCAGATGCGGTACATCGGCGATGCGATCCGGACCCTCGTCGATGGCGACCACCGGGCGATCGAACCGACTCAGGAGGCCTACGACCGCTACCAGCAAGAGCTCCAGGCCGAGATCGCCACCCTCATGTGGGGACATCCTTCCATCGAGCACTCCTGGTACAAGGCCGCCGACGGGAAGGTCTACGTGCTGTGCCCGTGGCGGCTGGTCGACTACTGGACGATGACGGGGAGGGTCGTCCCCGATGACCACCACGTCAGCTGACCGCGGTGTGGGCGGACCGGAGGAGCTGGCGGATCGAGTCGTCCTGGTTACCGGGGCGGCGCGGGGTCAGGGCCGCGCGATCGCCGAACGGCTCGCCGCCGCCGGGGCCCGGGTCGTGGCCGGTGACGTCCTCGACACGGTCGCCGAACTCGCGGACGCATGGCCTGGCCGCATCCACGCGGGCAGCCTCGACGTCACCGATCCGCACGCGTGGGAGGACCTGGTCGGCCAGGGCGTCGAGCGTTTCGGCGGGCTGGATTCCCTGGTCAACAACGCGGGCGTCCTGCGCCGCGTGCGTCTCGACGACGAGACCGCGACCTCGTTCGAGGCGATCTGGCGGGTCAACACCCTCGGACCTTTCCTCGGCGTCCAGGCCTGTCTTCCTTACTTGCGTGCCAGCGGCGCCGGCACGGTCGTCAACACGCTGTCGACCGCGGCAACGACGGCGTGGAGCGGGCACGGCGCCTATGTGTCCTCCAAGTGGGGGCTGCGCGGGCTGACCAAGGTCATGGCCCTTGAGCTCGCGGAGCACAGCATCCGGGTGAACGCGATCGTTCCCGGTCCGATTCTCACGCCGATGGTCGTGCGTCCCGACGACCTCAACGCGGCCAATCGTCTGGCCCGTACACCGCTGGGACGGGCCGGGCTGCCCGCTGACATCGCCGAGCTGGCGCTGTTCCTGGTCTCGGACCGTTCGACGTTCATCACCGGAGCCGAGTTCGTTATCGACGGCGGCCAGACCGCCGGAGTCACTGTCAGGGAGGGCACATGAGCTACGACATCGTGCTGCGTGGCGGAACCGTGATCGACGGCTCGGGTGCCGCGGCCCGGACCGCGGACGTCGCGATCCGCGACGGCCTGATCGTCGAGGTCGGCGCGGTCGACGGGCGCGCGGACCGCGAGCTGGAGGTGTCCGGCGCACTCGTGATCCCAGGGTTCGTGGACGTTCACACGCACTACGACGGACAGGCCACCTGGGACAGCTTCCTGCAGCCCTCAGCCGCGCACGGCGTCACCACCGCCGTCATGGGCAACTGCGGAGTCGGTTTCGCGCCTGTCCGTCGCGCCGACCGCGACGCCCTCATCGAACTGATGGAAGGCGTCGAGGACCTGCCCGGCACCGTCCTGCACGAGGGCCTGCCCTGGACCTGGGAAAGCATCGAGGAGTACCTCGATGCCCTCGACAGTCGCCCCCACGACATCGACTTCGCCACCCAGGTCTGCCACAGCCCCGTGCGCCTCTACGTGATGGGCCAGCGTGGCGCCGACCGGGAGCCGGCCACGCCGGACGACATCGCCGAGATGGGCCGGATCACCGCGGCGGGCATCCGCGCCGGCGCGCTCGGGTTCAGTACCTCACGGACCGTCAACCACCGCACCAGCACGGGCGCACCCGCGCCCTCGCTCGACGCGGCTCGCGCCGAGCTCGTCGGTATCGCGCAGGCGATGGGCGCTACCGGCCAAGGCGTGTTGCAGGTCGTCTCGGACTTCACCGACTTCGACGATGAGATCGAGACCCTGTACGCGATGATGCGCGCCTCGGGCCGGCCGATGTCGGTCTCCCTCTCCCAGAAAGAACCCGGGACCGGCTACCGCGAGACGCTGCGCGCCATCGAGCAGGCCAACGCCGATGGTTTACGGATGACCGGAGTCGTGCCCGCCCGTGCCATCGGGGTTCTGATCACCCTGGACGGGACCGTCAACCCATGGGCCACGTCGGTGACCTTCCGGTCGGGCGCAGACCTCAAAGACCCGGCGGTCAAGGCGACAATCCTCGCCGAGACCGAGACAGCCGGCGGCTTCCGACGCGGCTACGACCGGATCTTCGAGCTCGGTGACCGGCCGGACTACGAGCCCGCACCGTCGGCCTCGATCGCCGCCCGGGCACAGCGGGAAGGCCGCTCGCCCGACGAACTGCTCTACGACGTGCTGCTGCGGGGCCCGGCCTACATGCCGGTTCTCAACTACTTCGACGGCAACCTCGACCCCGCGCACGAACTGCTCGCGCACCCCCACACGATTCCCGGGCTCGGCGACGGCGGGGCGCACGTCGGCACCATCTCCGACGGGAGCTTCCCGACCACGCTGCTTGCCCACTGGGGCCGCGACCGCGACCGCGGACCGCGCTTCGAGCTGCCGTGGCTCGTCGCCCGCCAATGCCGGGCGACCGCGCAGCACGTCGGGCTCACCGACCGGGGCCTGCTCGCCCCCGGCTACAAGGCCGACGTCAACGTCATCGACTTCGACCGCCTCGCCGTACGCCCGCCGCACATCGTGGCCGACCTGCCCGCCGGCGGCCGGCGGGTGATGCAGGAGGCCGACGGCTACCTGCACACCTTCGTCAGCGGCACCGAGGTCTACACCAACGGCACCTGGACCGGACGGCTCCCCGGACGACTCGTCCGCGGCACCCACCACCCTGCCGGATGATCGAGCCCAGCGGGCCGCCACCCCCGACGCTTCCCGAGGATGAAGATCTGTGATGGTGACCAGCGCCAGCGCGGTCTACTACGACCCCTATGACACCCAGATCGACACCGATCCGTACCCGGTCTGGAAGCGGCTACGGGACGAGGCGCCGCTCTACTACAACGATGCGCACGACTTCTACGCGCTGAGCCGCTTCGACGACGTCGAACCCGCGCTCATCGACTGGGAGACCTACCGGTCCGGCCGGGGCTCGATCCTGGAGTACATCAAGGCGAACATCCAGTTCCCGCCGGGCATCATCCTCTTCGAGGACCCCCCCATCCACAATGTTCACCGCGGCATCCTCGCGCAGGTCTTCACCCCTCGGAAGATGAACGCGCTGGAGCCGAAGATCCGGGAGTTCTGCGCCCGGGCGCTTGATCCGCTCGTCGGTTCCGGTGGGTTCGACTTCATCAAGGACCTCGGCGCGCAGATGCCGATGCGCACCATCGGTTACCTGCTCGGCATCCCCGAAGCGGACCAGGAAGCGATCCGGGACAGGATCGATGACAACCTCCGCCTGAAAGACGGCCTACAGCGCGACTTCTCTCCCGACCGCTTCAGCCCGGAGCATTTCGGCGACTACATCGACTGGCGGGCCAGACATCCGTCCGATGACCTCATGACCGAACTCCTGCGGGCGGAGTTCGAGGACGAGACCGGCACGACCCGTCGGCTCACCCGCGAAGAGGTCCTCACCTACGTCAACCTGCTCGCCGGAGCCGGCAACGAGACCACCACCCGTCTCATCGGCTGGACCGGGAAAGTCCTCGCCGAGCACCCCGACCAGCGCCAGCAACTCGCCGCCGACCGGTCCCTGATCCCGAACGCCGTCGAGGAGCTACTCCGCTACGAGGCACCCTCACCCGTGCAGGCCCGCTATGTCGCCCGCGACGTCGAGTACCACGGCCAGACCGTCGCGGAAGGCAGCATCATGCTGCTGCTCAACGGCTCGGCGAACCGCGACGATCGCCGCTTCCGCGACGCAGACCGTTTCGACATCCACCGCGCCGACGGCCGGCACCTCAGCTTCGGCTACGGGCTGCACCACTGCCTCGGCGCCGCGCTCGCCCGCCTCGAAGGCCGGATCGCCCTCGACGAGGTCCTCACCCGCTTTCCGACCTGGGACGTCGACTGGGACAACGCCCGCCAAGCGCGCACCTCCACCGTCCGTGGCTGGGAGACGCTGCCCGTCGTCACCGGTCAGAGCTGACGCGAGTGGCGGTCCCCACGGTCGTCCTCATCCACGGCGCGGGTGACACCGCCGACGTGTGGCAGTCCGTCCAGGCCTCGCTCGGCGGGCCGTCGGTCGCGCTCGACCTCGTCGGGCGCGGTCAGCACCCCGCCGACCTCGCCGCTGTGACCCTCGAGTCCGCCGTCCAGCAGGCCCTCCGGGACATCGAGGCCCTGACGGCCGGCCCTCTCGTCCTGGTCGCCCACTCCATGGGCGGAGCGCTCTCCCCGGGAATCCTGCGCTCCCTCGGTTCCCGCGTCGTGCACCTCGTGCACATCGCCGCGGTCGCCGCCGCCGACGGCGAGCTGCCCCTGGCCACCGCCTCACGCGAGTTCGCCGACAACCTGCTCGCCGCCGCGAACAGCCTTCGCGCGCAGCTACGCGCGACCAGCTACGCCGACCCGGACGACCACCTACCCGACGGTCTGCGACCCCTCACCGACCCGCTCGCCCTCACCCGCGTCGACTCCCTCAACCTCGGCTGCGTCCCCACGTCCTGGGCAGGAGTCGCCCCCGACCTGCCGCGAACCTTCATCCAGCCGCTCCACGACCGGCTTTATCCGGCCCCAGCCCAGCGACGGCTCGCCGCGGCGATCCATGCCCACCGCATTCGCCCTCTCGAAGCCGGCCACAACGCCGCCCGCTCAGCACCGGAGCACCTCGCTCACCTGCTCGACGACATTGCCTGGGCCCGTGATGCGGCGATCTGACGCCCCGGCGCCGACGCCGAATATCGGTGGGCGACCAGTCACCATCCGTCGGGTCGCCGCGGGCCACGCCCGCGCGGCGGCGTCCGCAGTTGTCCACAGACCGCACCCTGGAGCTCACGATGTCCGTCTCCGCCCCCCTGTCCAGCCGAGACTTCTGGACGCGGCCCCGCGCCGAACGGGCAGCGCACTTCGCCGAGCTGCGGGCAATCGCTCCCGTCAGCCTCCACGAACCCAGCGCCTTCACCCTGGCGCCGCAGCGGCGCGGATTCTGGGCAGTCACCCGCCACGCCGACGTGCAGCACGTGAGCCGAAACCCGGCGCTGTTCTGCTCCGGTCAGGGCGTCGGCCTCGGTGACCTGCCCCCGGACATCCTGGAGCTCAACGCCTCGTTTCTGGTGATGGACCCGCCGCAGCACACCGTGATCCGCCGGATTGTCAGCGGCGCCTTCACCCCACGGCGGGTCGCGCGCTTCGAGGCCGACATCACCACCGAGGCCCGCCGCATCGTGGACGAGTTCGTCGACCGCGGCGGCGACGTCGTCGAGGACCTGGCCATGAAGCTGCCGCTCTGGGCGATCTCGACCATGATGGGGGTCCCCGAATCCATGCGCGCCGAGTTCTACCGCGCCGCCGAAGGACAGATTGCCGCCCAGGACCCCGAGTACGCCAGAGCGGGGAAGGACAGCGCGACGTTCGCCCTCGAAGCGGCCATGACGTTGCACCGACTCGCGGCCGAACTGGTCGCCGACCGCCGTGCCCACCCGGGCGACGACATCCTGTCCACCCTCGTCACCGCTCAGATCGACGGCGAGCCGTTGGACGAGCAGCTGCTGCGCAGCATCTTCGTCCTGTTCGCCACAGCCGGGAACGACACCACCCGGACCAGCACCAGCCAGGGCGTCCGCCTTTTCGCCGAGAACCCGGACCAGTGGCGACGCCTGCGAGCCGATCCCACGCTGCTGCCGTCCGCGATCGAGGAAGTCGTGCGGTACGCGACCCCGGTCATCCACTTCCGCCGCACCGCGACCCAGGACACTGAACTCGCCGGCGCTCAGATAGCCGCCGGCGACCCCGTCGTCATGTTCTACGAATCGGCTAACTTCGACGAAACGGTCTTCGACGCACCCGAGACGTTCGACATCACCCGCGACCCCAACCCACACCTCGGATTCGGCGGCGGCGGCACCCACTTCTGCCTGGGAGCGAGCCTCGCCCGCTCCCAGCTCCGAGCCCTCTTCACCCGACTCGCCGAGCGAGCCGAAACCATCGAGGCAGGCCAGGCCGCATACCTCACCAGCAACTTCGTCAACGGCATCAAACGCATGCCCGTAACCATCACCGCCAGCTGAGGATCACGGACGCCACGACGTAATGCAGTGTGATGAGCCGTCAAGTACCGGAACCCTGAGTTACGCACACAGCCAGAAGGGCAACGCTGGCGGCCGGGCTCAAGCGCACCCGCGCCATCTGGGCGACCGGGCCATGTCGGAGCCAACACCCCGGAGGGCGCGGACCTGCGGTAACGCGCCAGCGGCAAACTCGCAGGTGGCGACCACTGTTGCGCGCTTGCGACGCCAGCGACCAATTCCGGCCCTAAAGTCGATCAATATGTTTGACCTGCGCAAATAGTCACATGAAGATCATTTAGGTGTGCCCCCGGCGGGGCACTCGGTAGAAGGGTGCAGCGCTGACCAGGCGTTTTCCGTCGGGACGCTGGTCCTGGAGGCCAGTTTCGAGCTCCCGGGTCGTGCGCGGTGACCGCGTCGCCGCGGGTCGAGGCGCGGGGTGCCGCGTTCCACGCCGTGACGGTGATCATGTCGGCGGTAGTGAGTCTCACCTTTCTCTTCGGCTTTGGCAACGTGTGGCTGTTGGCGTTGCGGCTCGGGGTGCCGAGCTACGTCGCCCCGCTGGTGGCGCCGGCAGTGGATCTGTCCGTGCTCGGGCTGCTCGTGGCGATCCGTGAGCTGGCTGTGCGGGGTGCTCCGGTTCGGGAGGTGCGGGCCGCGCGGAGGTTGTTGCTGTTCGCGAGTGTGGTGACGCTCGCGCTGAACGTCGCCGAACCGGCGCTGGCGGGGAACCCGGGGAAGGCCGCGTTCGACGCGGTCGGCCCGCTGTTGCTGATCGGCTGGGGGGAGGTGGGCCCGGGTCTTCTCGGCGCGATGGCCGAGCCCCGACCCACGCGGCCAGCCGCGGCGACGCCAGATCCCACCGTGGTGCCCGCTCCTGCAAGTCGGCGGTGACAAGCCGCCGACCGTGCCGAGGGCTGCCCAGGGCGATGTCGTTCTGGAAGGGGACGAGGCGAAATCAGCCGTTGCCGGCATGATCGACGACGGTGAGGCGCAGCCGCTGAGGGACTCGCAGGCCCAGATCGATGCGGAGGCGCGGGAGCAGGACCTGTTCCATCGGGCCCGCGCCGAAGACGTTTTGCACTGGCAGCAGTACCACCGGCCGATCTCCGCGGAGAGCCTCGGCTAGCGCCTCCATATTGGCTCCCGTAAGGCTCGGAGGCTGGTCACCCGACTCCGCTCCGACACCCACGGCACCCTCGACAACCGGGCGCCTGGGTGGGACGTCCTAGGTCCGATGCCGGCAGCCTGACAGGCGGCCTCATCCCGCCCGTGTGAGCGGCGGGACTCCTGGGCGGATTGCGAAGATGGGCGCTCGCCATGGCGGAGTACTCAGTCCGCCCGACCTGCCGGTCGAGCAGACCTTGAGCGTCGAACTCCGTCAGCTGGACTACCGGGACGCCGAGGCGGGCGCGCGACGTCCGGTGCTGGTCTGGCGGTTCGTCGCGCCCGTACGGATGATCTCCAGCGCCGTGCTCGGCGGTGGGCTCACCCAAGGCGACTGGGTGATCAACGCCGAGGTGGCCGCCGACTACCGCCGAGACGATCCCGCCGGACACCTGGAGGAACGTCGGGCTCATGACCGCCACCGACGTCCATCGGATGACCTGCGCTACCGACGGCGGCGTCCGCTGCGACGCGACGGTTGGACTGGCGTCGAAGGCTGCGGGCGCCAGGCTCTAACGTGGTCCACTATCGGCGACGCGGATGGTCAGACCGCCGCGGGCTGGTTGATGAACCAGACGAGTTTCTCCACGAGATTCTTGCTCTTCCAGCCGTTTGGGGTGCGCACGAAGTCGTGGTGGTAGTAGCCGCCGCAGGAGCTCTGTTCGGCCATGCCGTGCACTTGCATCGGGTTGAAGAACTGGGCGATCACCTTGGCTGTGTCGCCGTCAAGGGTGATCTCGATGTTCGTGATGTAGTGGATTTTCATCGGCATCTTGCCGAGACCTTGCTCCAGGTACTTCGCCATGTCGTCACGTCTGGAGACGGGCAGCGTGCTCGACGTCGAGGTGTAGTCGATGAGGGCGTCGGGTGTGAAGACCGACTTCCACAGGTCGAAATCGTTCGTGTCCACCCCGCGGGCGTAGCGCGCCAGCTGCTCCTGGATCTCCAGCTTGTCCGAGAGCGTTTGCAGGTCCATGGGTTTCCTCTTCCTCTGGCGGCGGGTGGGCCGGGTCAGCTGATGGTCAGGCCGTTGTCGACGACGTAGACGGCCCCGGTGATTGACCGCGCCTCTTCGGAGGCAAGGAAGGCGAACAGGGCCCCGATCTCCTCCGGCATGGCGACGCCGCGGTAGCCGGCCATGCGGCGGGAGAGGTCAGCGTCGCGGTCCTGTGGGAATGTCACGCTCTTCGCGATGTTCGTTAGCGTCCCGGCAGGCGCGATGCAGTTGACCCGTATCGGCGTCTTGATGAACTCGACCGCCAGCGACCGCGTGAGCGCGATGATCCCGCCCTTGCTGGCCGCGTAGGCCGCCGAGTACGGCACTCCCTGGATGCCCGCGTTCGACGCGATGTTGATGATGGTGCCGTCCGCCGCGAGCAGGTGGGGGATCGCGGCCCTGCAGAGGAAGAAGGGGCCGTCGAGATTGACCGCCAGGGTCCGCCGGTAAAGGTCGACGGAGGTCTCGGTGGTGTGCGCCGGGGTGTAGATACCCGCGACATTGCCGAGCACGTCGAGCCGGCCGAACTCGGCGACCGCCGCCGCCACCGCGGTCGCGCATGCCTCCGGGTCGGCGACGTCGACCGGGCGGACGCTGACCGCCCCCTGAGCGAGGCGTTTCGTCTCGACCAGGCCGTCCTCGTTGATGTCCGCGGCCAGCACGGCGGCGCCTTCGGAAGCCAGCCGGACCGTGATCGACCGGCCTATGCCCGAGCCGGCGCCGGTGATGAGCGCTACCTTGCCCTCAAACCGTCCCGTCATGGCGTCAGCTCCTTTTGTCATGCGGGCCAGGTCGACGTGTGTTGGTCGCCCGGTACCCGCGATGCGATGTCACTAGATCTCGGATGCCGGTCTGCTCATCGCATGCGCAGGAGCTGGCTGACGCCGTTGTTCCATGCACGCGAGGAGGGCTTGAACGGACGGCCGTCGCACCGGCTGTGGTCGCGAACCTCCGCCGGTGGTAACTCGGCGCGTCCATGGCGCCCTGTTGGAGGTAGCCGTCCGGCGGCGGGCCGCCACCTGCTGGTGTAAGGCGATCTTCTCGTCCCGATTCATGGCGGCCTACCTGCTCAGGGTGTCCCTCGCTGACCGCGGGTGTGTGCTCGTCCGTCCTCCGCGTCGCCGTGCTGTCAGAATTAATCATCAGATGATTAACAGGTGGACGGCGCTCACGCAACCAATCCCGCCCGGTCGCTGCCGTCGGCGAGGGTGGCCTCGTGCGCGCCGTCTCCCTGTGCGGCCGGCGGCACGTGTCGACGAACCGTCTTCGCAAGGACGTGCGGGTCGGCGGTCGGACCGGAGCGTCGCGACGCGGGCCCCGCCGGGCTTCGGTCGCGGGACCGGGGTCAGGACTCCGAACAGGGGAATCAACTGATTGATTAATGATAGGGTGCGGTGCCTCGGAGGCCGGTTCGCCCGTCCTGGACCTCGCGCCTGGAGACCGCCCGACCTCCCTCGGAGCGATGCTCGTGTTGATCTTCAAACGGGAGGCTGCGCGTCATGAATCCCTGGCGCCTGCGGGCATGGACGACGGCGCTGGCCACGGCGGTGCTAGTCGGATTACCCGGCGCGCTCGCCGGGTGCGGGGACTCATCGCGCCCGGCGGGTGGATTAGCCAGCTCCTGCTCGACGCCGATGCCGGGCGTCACTCCCCGCTCGATCAAGGTCGGATTCATCTTCCCTGACAGCGGGCCGCACGAGATCGTGACAGCCTTCCAGGGCTCTCGCAGCGGAGTCCAGGCACGCGTTGACCTGCAGAACGCCCGAGGCGGGCTCGACGGCCGCATGATCGATCTGGCCTGGGGTGACGATCAGTCCAGCGCGAGCACGTTCTCCCAGGTCGCGCACCAGCTCGTCGACACGCAGCAGGTCTTTGGTCTCATCACCGCGACGATTGTTCTGGATCAGTCGGCGGGCTGGCTCCGGCAGGGCGGTATTCCTGTCACCGGATCGGCCACTAGCGGGGTGTGGAGCGAGAACTCGAACCTCTTCAGCTTCGGCGGGCTGTTCGGCGCCGGGGACGCCTCTGTCTTCGGTGACTTCGTCAGGGCCCAGGGCGGGACGAAGGCACTCGTCGTCATCGACCCGGTCATCGCGGCGTCGCGGGACCTCGCTGCGCGGTTCACTCGCAGCCTGCGGAGTCGGGGCATTCAGGTCGTCGGTGAGGTGACCTATGCCGGTGGCGCCACAAGCGCGGCCCGCGTCGCCGAGCAGCTGAAGGACCTTGGCGCCGACACGCTCGTCGGCGCTGCCCAGTCGGGCCCCTTCATCGATATCTACGCGCAGGCGAAGTCGCTCGGGGCCAGAATCGCCGTCGCGCTGAACTCCACCGGTTTCAGCCCCAGCCTGCTCACTGCGCGCGGCAAGGATATGGGTGGTATGTCGATCATTTCGCCGCTCGCCGCGCAGGGCTCCCCGGCCATGATCGCGTACGAGGCCGCCATGCGGACCTATGCGCCGGAGCAGCAAGATCCGACCGACGAGCTTGCCGTCGCTGGCTACCTGGCGGCCGACGAGATGATCCAAGGCCTGCAACTGGCCGGTAAGTGCCCGACGCGCGCGGCCTTCATCCAGAATCTGCGCAAGGTCACCGACTTCACGGGCGGTGGTCTGATCGCCCCGGTCGACCTTTCACGGCCGAAGAATCCGACCACCTGCGAGAACTTCATCAAGGTCGATCCGACAGGCAGGACGTTCGCCGCGGTACCCCCTCCCGCGGCCCTTGACGTCCACGGTTACTGGTGCGGAGCGGTGCTCACCGACTAGCGGTCGCGCGCCCTCAGCGGGGATCGCTCGATGGCGGGCGGTCCGTGCTGTCGACGGTCTGGTGGCCGGGCGTGGCCCAGAACTTTCCCTGGATCATCAGCTTCAGCGCCTGGATAGTGCTGTGGTACTCGGCGGTGGGTGCCGTCAGTGCTTGTTCGTAGAGGCCCATGAGCAGTACGCCGATGACGTTAGTGGCGGCTTGGAGGTCGATGCCGTCGGCCAGTACGTGCTGCTCGTCGGCGTCGTGCAGGATGCCGGTCACGACGCTGTGGATGGACGCGACGATGGTGTCGCTGTTCTGCGCCAGGTTGAGGTCTGCGGCGCTTTCGACGCGGATCGCGCGGTCGAAGGGCACCGCGTATGGATTGTCGTGGACCATGTGGTCGGCTTCGTCGAGCACGGCCATGAGCTTGTCGAGGACGCCGTCGGCGGCCGCCACGGCTGCCGTGAACCGCGGGACGGTCTGCTGGGCGATCTCGCGGAAGGTCTCCTTGACCAGTTCTCCCTTGTTGGGGAAGTAGTGGTAAAGGCTGCCGCTGGTCATGCCCGCGGTCCTGGCGATCTGGCGGATGGTGGCGCGTGCGTAGCCGACCTCGGCGACACAGCGGAGGGTCGCGTCGATGAGGCGCTGCCGCGTCTGGTCGCCGCGGGCGCCGACCGGCCTCCCCAGCAGCGGCGGGGTGCTCACCACGGTCTCCTCGCTGTCGTGTCACCCGAGTGTCACACGCGCGATCAGTCGACCGGTGCCGCACCCTGTCCGTGTACGGGGTCGCCGCTGTCAGGCCGGCGGGGCGGCGGTCATTCTGGCGAGATGGGGTCGTCGGGCTCGATCCCGAAGCTGCACAGCATGGACGCCACGGTCTCGTAGGCGCCGATCGTGAAGATGACGTCCAGCAGTTGCTGCACGTCGAATGCGGCGCTGAGGACCGACCAGGTTTCGTCGGTCACCGTTCCGGCGGCGAGGACCTCGTCGACGGTGGTCAGGAGAGCTACGTCCAGGTGGCCGAAGTACGAAACGGCCGGGCCGGTGGAGATCTGGGCGGCATCCTCGGCCGTGAGGCCGGCAGCGGCGGCGAGATGGATGTGCTCCGCCCACAGGTAGCCGCAGGAACGACGCGCGGCGACGCGCAGCACGAGGATCTCGCGTTGCCGGGGTGTCAGCGTGGTCGCGAGCAGGACCTGGCCGTTGAACGTGAAGAAGGCTCGCGCGAGCTCCGGATGGTGCGCGAAGGTGCCCAGCATGCCCATCGGTCTGGGCTGTCCGTTCGCGGCCGGCATGTCATGACGCGGATTCGGGGGGACCATGGCCGCGAGCGCGGCACGCATCTCGGGCGGGAACTGGCCCGGCGGCAGCGGGTTGACACGCGCCATACGGGCGCTCCCTTCAGGGGGACTATCACGTGGACCAGGGCGATTTCCAGGCCGTGGTCCCGGTCTGAATGGACGCGGGCGAATCACTCGTCGTAGGCGATGTGCAGGCGAGTCAGCCCCCGGAGCATGAAGGTCGGCAGGTAGCGGTACCTCCTGGCACCCGCCGGGCCGTGCCTGTCCTCGTCGATCCAGAAGCGCGAGGTGCGCGTGAAGAGCCGGGTGAGGCTCACGACGGTCTCGGCGCGGGCGAGTGGCGCGCCGGGACAGGCGTGGACCCCGCGGCCGAACGCCACATGACTGCGGGCGTTCGGCCGGGCGAGATCGAACTCGTCGGGGGCCTGGAACCTCCTCGGGTCACGGTTGGCCGCGGTGTTCAGCACCATCACGGTCGTGCCGGCAGGGAGGTGGACGCCGCCGACGGTCACCGGGACCTTCGAAAGCCGGAAGTCACCGCGTACTGGGCTCTCCCAGCGCAGCGTCTCCTCGATGAGGTTCGGGATGAGCCCGTGGTCCGCGCGCACTCGGATCTGCAGCTCGGGATTCTCGGCAAGGACCATCACCGCCGAGCTCAGTAGCCGGACGGTCGTCTCCTGGCCGGCGGCGAACAGGTTCGCGGCGACCCGGACGACGTCCGTCAACTCGGGCAGCGATCCATCGGGGAATGTGGCCGACGCGAGCCCGGTGAGCACGTCAGGGCGCGGGTGGTCGCGCCGGCCGGTGACGTACTCGGAGAACTTCTCGTAGAGGTAGCCGAGGGGTGTGTGCGGCAAGGACTCACCCTTGGTGGAGCCCATGGTGCCGGCCTGGCCGCCGTGGAAGGCCTCGCGGAACTCCTCGTGGTCGGACTCGGGGACACCGAGGAGATCGGCGATGACGAGCATGGCGAACGGGCCGGCGTACTGCCCGTTGAACTCAACCTTCCCGTCGGCGAGGACCTCGTCGAGCTGACGCTCGGCGAGCCGCCACATGAACTCCTCGTTCTCCTTCAGCCGTTTCGGCGTGATCATCCGCGCGAGCAGCGCCCGGTGGTCGGTGTGCACCGGCGGGTCCAGCGTCGGTAACTGGTCGCTCATCGGCAGCTCGGCGCGGTGCGCGGCGATGGTCTGCGAGACGTCGTCGCCCACGAGAGGGATCGGGAAGCCGGGGAAAGGTCCGGTCACCGAGTTGCAGGCCGAGAACCGTTCGGTGTCGTTGTAGATCTGAACGGCCTCGTCATACCCGGTGACCATGAAGACTCCGTGGTGCGGCTCGCGCCGCACCGGGCACTCCGCACGCATGGCGGCGAGATACTCGTACGGGCTGTGC
This sequence comes from Frankia sp. AgB1.9, assembly GCF_016786355.1. GTDB lineage: Bacteria > Actinomycetota > Actinomycetes > Frankiales > Frankiaceae > Pseudofrankia. The sequence goes on along the minus strand of NZ_JADWYX010000059.1, from coordinate 14,572 downwards.
AGCACCTTGCCGTTCGTGAAGAAGTCGACAGCGTCGACGTCGATCATGAGATCGTCCTCTTTCGCTGGTGGCCGCGTATCCACCCGGCAGGCAGTGTCGGCGTTGCCCCCCCAAGTCGGGGGCCGGCGGGCCTTGGTGAGCGCGCCCGGGGGGGGGGGGGGGGGGGGGGGGCGCGCCCCGCGC
>NZ_JADWYX010000059.1:0-14379 GCF_016786355.1 Frankia sp. AgB1.9 | reverse complement strand
CCGGCAGGCTGGGCCGGCGTTGCCCCGACTAGCCGGGGCCGGCAGGGCATTGGCGAGCGCTCCGGGCGGCGCGGTCTGTTGGCCGCGACGCCCGGGGACCTGTTTCATTCGGTGATCTGGATGCCCTCGTAGCTTTTGAGCGTCTCCGGGTCGGGTAGCTGCATCTGCAGGTACACCGCGAGATGGATGACCTTGCCGGCCGCGTCGAACTGGTAGGTCGTCGCGGAGTTGACGGCGCTGCTGAAGCTACCTACCGTGCTGCGTTCCTCGAGCTCCAGCAGAACCAGATCGCCGACTTCGGTGACCCGCCGGAACGAGCACTCCCACTCGGAGGAACGCGCCCACTGGGTCAGGAAGGCGGCGTACTCCGGCCAGTTCATGACCTCCTTGAACGGGCCGATCCGCTCGAAGGAGTCGACCGCGACCAGCTCGGCGATCGGCGCCCAGTTCTTCTCCGAGAATCCGGGATCCTTGCCGCCGTCGACGATCTTCTTCATGAGCTGGGTGTAGTCCAGGACGGCCCGGGAGAGACCCGTGTAGTCGTCGATGACCTCATCGAGATCGCGTAATGCTGGTGCCATTAGTCCTGCTCCGGAGTGAGGGTGGAGATTCGTGACAATGCTTTGTCGGGCGGTGAGGACCCGCGCTTGGCCCTGCCCGTCGAGAGGCGTCAGGATTCGGCGGCGGCCAGGTACCGGTCGAGGACGTGGTGGAATCTCGCGACCACCATCTCCTCGCGGGTGATCGTCTCGTGGGTCAGCCTGTTGTTGCGCAGGCCGGCCTGCTGGCGCTGCATCTGTTCGTAGTCCTGCTGCAGCGCCTCGAAGTAGGCGTAGCTGCCCGGCTCCTCGACGACGACCGGCTCCGCCTTCGCCAGCGCGGCCAGGTCCTCGGACAGGTACATGTAGCTGGCGACGCGCCAGACACACTTGTTCGGGTCACCGGAGGAGTGCGGGGTGGGCATGACGATGTGGCACTCGCCGGCGCGGACGGTCATGAAGAAGTTCGGGAACAGTACCCAGCCCTGGTTGTCGGTCATCTGGTTGTCCGTCAGCCCGCTGACGGACAACCCCATGCCGGTCAGGGTGTCGCGGGTCGCCCGCTGCAGCAGCGTGCGCGCCGTGACGCCTTCCGGGAAGACCAGCACCCCGTCGTCGCCGCGGTACTCGGCGACGAGTTCCTCGAAGCGTGGCAGCATCAACGGCACCGCGGGGAAGGTCTCGGGGAGCTTGCGGATTCCGGCGACCTGCTCCTCGGGGCCGAAGGTCTCGCCCCGGGGCACGTCGAACGGCGTGGTGGCCACGCCGTGGTCACCGAGGAACCAGTAGCGGCCCTTCTCGGGGTCCGGGTAGATCACGTTCAGCAGCTGCGGATGCACGCCCCAGAGGTGGTAGCCCTCCTGGAAGGCGTCCATGACGACCTTCCAGTTGCACTCCAGCGCCTCCTCGACGTCCATCACCGTCACGAACTGCTCCATGCGGTACGGCCGGAGCAGCTCCACCACCTCGGGACCGAGGTACTCCGCCAGCGGCTTCGCGTCCGGGTCCGGGTTGAGGAAGATGAACCCACCGAAGGTGTCCACCGGCACCGGCAGCAGCGAGACGTCGCTCTTGTCCACGCCGGAGCGGCCTTCGCGCAGGATGCCCCGGCAGTCGCCCTGCAGGTCGTAGGACCATAGGTGGTACTGGCAGAGGAACTGTCGCGAGTTGCCTTTGCGTTCGGCGCACAGCAGGTTGCCGCGGTGCCGGCAGGCGTTCACGAACCCGCGGATGATGTCGTCACGGCCGCGCACGATGATGAATGACTGGTCGAAGAGCTGGTAGGTCTTCCAGTCGCCGGCCTTCGCCAGTTCGTCCACCCGACCGACGACCTGCCAGGTCTTCATCCAGATCAGGTCCCGCTCGTGGGCGGCGATCTGGGGCGATGTGTACCGCTCGGTCGTGATCTTCCAGGACAGGTCGCCGGCCTCGCAGTCGAGGCCGGACAGGCCGAGCTCGGCATCATCGAGCCAGTCTCCTGGCAGGGTCGGTCGTGTTGCCTCGATCGTCATCAGTCCGTTCTCCTCACGCAGGGGCGAGACAGCGGGTCGAAGGTGCTGTGGGGACCGCGCCGTGCGGCGCGGCGCAGACCGCGGGTCGCCAGCGACAGGGCTGGCCCACCGCGGCGGCGAGGCCGGCGCCGCGTCTCGGAGGCGGCGGGCGGGTACCGCGCCGATCAGGTCCATGCCAACGCCCAGCACTGGACCGATCGTGCGAGGTGCCTCAAATCAATCGTTTGATTAACGCGATGGTGCGCGCCACACTCGGGCACTGTCAAGCCGCGCTTCACCGACGAGAGGACCGACATGGCCTTCGAGGGGACCACCGCGATCGTGACGGGCGGGGCCTCGGGTCTCGGACTGGCGATCACCGAGGCGCTCGCCGCTCGCGGTACCAAGGTCGCCATCTTCGACATCCAGGCCGACCGGCTCGAAGCCGAAGTCGCGCGTCTGCGCGGACAAGGCGACACCGTCCGGGGCCACGTCGTCGACGTCTCGGATCGCGCCCAGGTGACCGGTGCCGTCGAGCAGACGCGCACCGAGCTGGGTCCAGTGCTGATCCTGGTGAGCAACGCCGGCGTCGTGCAGTTCGACCGATTCGAGTCGATCACGGACGACCTGTGGGAACGCGTCATGGCCGTCAACCTGCGCGGTCCCTACCTCGTTACCCAGGCCGTCCTGCCCGACATGCGCACGGCCAGGTGGGGCCGGATCGTGAACATCTCGTCATCCAGCTCTCAGGGCGGCCAGGAACGGATGGCCGCCTACGTGAGTTCCAAGGCCGGCCTCATCGGGCTCACCAAGGCGCTCGCCCTCGAGCTGGGCAAAGACGGAATCACGGTCAACACCATCCCCCCTGGCATGGTCGTGACACCGCAGCTACTCGGCGAGATCTCCAAGGGGAACTTCACGAACTCCCTCGACCACTTCGCCAAGCTCACCCCAGTACGACGAGCCGGCCGCCCCGAGGACATCGCGAACGCCACCGCATTTCTCTGTGACGACGCATCCTCCTACATCACCGGCCAGATCATCGGTGTCAACGGCGGGCGGCGAACCTAACCCCAGCCCAACGGGCCAGGCCCAACCGCGACGGAAAGCCCAAGGCCATCTCCCGCGCACCGCGCGATACCGAAAGTTCCATCCAAAGCTAGCGCCCTCCTGGGAGGCCGCCGAGGGGCGTTGAGGGCTGTAGCCGGTGGGAGTCCAGCCCCTGCCGCTGCCATCCGCGCGTCCTGCGCCGCAGCGGTCGTAGCCTCGGAGTATGGACCGCTCAGAACAGGCCGCCGCCGGCGTGGACGGTCTGGCCGGTGAGCGAGCGGGCGGCGTCGGAGGCGAGGAACGCGACGATGTCGGCGATGTCGTCGGGTTCGCCCAGCCGGCGCAGTGGGTTCTGCGCGGCGATCTGCGTAACTACAGCCGGTGGTTGGCCGGCGGCCAAGGCCTCGGTCCGGGTCGCGCCGGGCAGCACGCTGTTCACGGTGATTCCGCGCGGCCCGAGCTCCCTCGCGAGGACGCGGACGAGCTCGTCGCCCGCAGCTTTGCTCGCGGCGTAGGCGGTTGCCGGACGTGGATGGGCCGGTCAACGCCGCAGGACGGATCGACCCGAGGGCGGAGTCGCCGTCGCGGACACGCTTGACCGCGACGTTGATCTGCCCGGACAGTGTCGAGGTGGGCGCGCCCGAACCTGACCCCGCGATCGAGCTCGGCGCCGCCATCCACGCCGGTGACCTCGACGCCGTCCGCCGCCTCGTCGCCGCCACGCCCCAGTTGGTCAGCGGCCCGCTCGGGGGGCCGTTCAAGACCCGCACCGCTTTGCACGTCGTGGCCGACTGGCCGGGCTACTTCCCCAACGGCCCGCAGATCGTTCGCCTGCTGCTGGCGGCGGGCGCTGACCCCGACGGCCGTAGCCCTGGCGAGGAGACCCCGCTGCACTGGGCGGCCAGCAGCGATGACGCCGACGTCGCCGCTGCCCTGATCGACGGCGGCGCAGACCTGGAAACCCCGGACGGATCGATCGGTAGCCCGCTGGACAACGCGATCGGCTACGGCTGCTGGCACGTCGCGGCCCTGCTCGTCGCCCGCGGCGCCCGCGTCGCCCGCGTCGAGAAGCTCTGGCACGCCGGCGCGCTCGGCAGGCTCGACCGCGTCCAGGAGCTGCTCGACACGGCCAACCCGACCGCCGAGCAGATCTCGCAGGCCTTCTGGCACGCCTGCGCCGCAGGCCAACGCCGAACCGCCGAGAAGCTCCTCGCCGCAGGCGCCGATCCGAACTGGGTGCCCGACTACGCGGCAGGCACCCCCCTCGACGCCGCACACGACCGCGGCACCCGCCGAGACAACCTGATCAGCTGGCTTCAGGAACGCGGCGCCCAGCCGGCAACCAGCCCCCAGAACTAGCCATGAATCTCCGGCAGGATCGGCCACGCGGACAGCGCTCGTGTACTCGTAGTCACCGTCCGGACCCATCGGCCGGGGACCACTATCGATACGAGCCGACACTCGGCCCGAGTACCTGCACCTTTAGGACCCGCATCACGCTTGGTCGAGGTGTCGAACCTATTTGCCCAGGTCAGAAGCTCGCGGTGCTCTGTAGTGGGCCGTCGGGGACTCGAAATCTGAAGGCGCGGATACAGCTAAGGGCAATGCTGGCGGCCAGGCTCAAGCGCGGAATCGTCATCTGGCCGACCGGGCCATGTCGGAGCCAACACCCCGGAGGGCACGGACCTGCGGCAGTCTGCCGGCAGCAAACCGCAGGTGGAGATCGCTATCGCGCGCTTGTGGCTTCGAGGATGGATTTCGACCATTAAATCGATCAATGTATTTGACCTGCGCAAATAGCCACACAAAGATCATTTAAGCGTGCCCCCGGCGGGAATCGGACCTGCGGCCCAGCGCTCAGGCGGCGTCGGGCCAGTAGCCGCGGGATCGGAGGTGGTCGACGGCCAGGGTGGCGCAGCGGCGGACGTGCTCCTCGCTGATCCGGGCCGCGGCCAGCACGTCGCCCGCGTCGATTGCGCCGAGCATCTGCTCCCGGTAGGTGGCCTCGTGCGGGGCCCAGCCGGGCGCGTCGAAATAGAAGCTGCCCTGCAGCGCGCCGCCGAGGAACCGCAGGATCGTGTCGAGACGCGGTGACCGCCCCGCGTTCGCGATCAGGTGGAAGAACCGGCGGTCGAGGTCCCGCACGCGGGTCAGGTCGGTGGTCGCGGCGATCTCCTGGTCCAGCCGGCGCAGCTCGTCGATCTGGGCCGGGGTCAGCCGCTTGACCGCCCGCTTCGCCGTCATCGCCGACACGAGCGCCACCACCTCGTAGTGGTCCTCGATGTCCTCGACCGTCACTGCGGCGACGAAAGCGCCGCGGCGCGGTATCGCGTCGACGAAGCCCTTCTGCGCCAGCTCGATGAGGGCCTCGCGGACCGGGGCCCGGCTGATCCCGAGCGTGTCCGCGACCTGGTCCTGGTCGATCTTGCTGTGCGGCGGGAGTGCCCCGGAGACGATCGCGTCGCGGATGAATCTCGCGGCCTCGTCCTTGAGGTTGCCGTAGGGGCGCCGACCCGAGGCGAGCCTCGGGTCGGCGTCATGGGTGCTCACGGCTGGCTCGCCGCCCGGTCAGCCGGCGTCGCCGACGCGCCGGGCCGAGGCGGCCCGAACACGGCGGTGGGCCCGGTCGGGGCCGTTGCCACCGATGTCCTCATCTCCGTCACGACAGAATGTCCGTCACGACAGATCTCCGTCACGACAAGGCGGGGTAGTCGCTCGACTCGGCAATGTCGGCCGCCTCCCGCATGTACTTGACCACATAGCCGCCGAAGTCCTCGAGCTTGGGATCGCCGTTCGCCCGCTGGTAGCCCTGCTCGAGGACGATCGCGAGTTTCCATTTTGCCAGTACCAGGTAGTAGTCGAAGTCGTCGACCTGCCGCCCCGAGCGCTCCGCGTAGAAGTCCAGCAGCTTGGCGCGGCCCGGCATGCCGACCAGGAACTCGTTGTCCGACGGACCGTCCGGGGTCTCCGGCCAGCTGTGCAACGCCCAGGCGACGTCCACCTTCGGGTCGCCGACCGTGCCCATCTCCCAGTCGAGGATGGCCGCGAGCCGGCCGGGCGCGCCGTGGCGGAACATCACGTTGGGAAACTGGTAGTCGCCGTGCATGACGCCCGGCACGAAGTCGAGCGGCCGGTGCACGGCCAGCCAGGCCGTCGCCTCGTCCAGCCCGGGGATCTCCCTGGCCCGGATGCGCTGGTAGAAGCGGGTCCACCGCTCGACCTGCCGGTCGTGGTAGCCGTCCGGCCGGCCCAGGTCGCCGAGGCCGCGAGCCCGCCAGTCGACGGCGCCCATCCGCACGATGCCCTCGATCAGCTCGTACGCCAGCTGGTCGCGGGCGGCGCGGTCGTTCTCGAACGGCGCCGGCCACCAGCCCGGCGTGTTCATCACCGACCAGCCGTCGACGACGTCCATCAGGTAGAACGGGCGCCCGAGCACGGTCGGGTCCGGGCAGGCGGCGATGGCGTCGGCGACCGGCACGTCGGTCCCGGTCAGCGCCTCGATCAGCCGCCACTCCCGCAGGATGCCGGCATCGCGCTCGGCCGGGGCGGCCGCGGGCGGCCGGCGCAGCGCGGCCGCGAAGTCGCCCCGGCGGATCTCGAAGATCTCGTTCTGCCGCCCGCCGGACAGTAGCCGCGCCTCGACCGGCAGCCCGCTCCCTGGCAGGTCGAGCGTGTCCAGCCAGGTCCCCAGCGCGGCGACGTCGATGGTCGACGTCTCACTGGTCTGGTCCACGGTCACGGTGTCTCGGGTTCGCTCCGTCGCTTCACTCATCGCCCCCCCATTCGTCGCATCCGCGCCGAACCGGGACCCTGCTCGCGGCCGTCCTCCTCCGTCGGACGACCACTCCGCTCGCTCATCGCCCCCCGGACATGCTCCGCATGCCCGGGGACCCCGCTCGCGCTCACGCGTCCACCTCGTCGGCGTCGAGGAACTCGGCCCACTTCTTGCGGGCAGCCTCCTGCCGCTGCGGCAGCCACGCGGTCGGCCACATGCCCTCGGCCGGCTTGCCCTGCGCGAGCACCGCGCGGGCGACCGTGAGGCGGTGGACCTCGGTCGGGCCGTCGGCGAGGCCGAGGATCATCGAGCCGGAGAACCACTCGTTCAGCGGCAGGTCGCTCGTCGTCCCCAGCGCGCCGTGCACCTGCAGCGCCCGCTGGGTGATGTTGTGCATGACCTGCGGGGTCAGCACCTTCACCGCGGCGATGTCGTGGCGGACCGCCTGGTAGTCCTTCATCTTGTCGATGCGCCAGGCGACGTAGAGCACGAAGAGCCGGAACTGCATCAGCTCGGCGTAGGAGTCGGCGACGTAGTTCTGGACCGACTGCTTCTTCGCGAGCACGCTGCCCCGGGTCTCGCGGCTCAGCGCCCGCTCGACCATCATGTCCAGCGCCCGGCGGGCCTGGCTGACCGTGCGCATCGCGTGGTGGATCCGGCCGCCGCCGAGCCGGGTCTGGCTGATCGCGAACGCCTGGCCCTCGCCGCCGAGGATGTTCGCGGCCGGCACGCGCACGTCGGTGAAGCGCACGAGGCCGTGCGTGCCCTCGCCGACCGGCTCGTGGCCGAACAGCGCCATGTTGCGCTCGATGACGATGCCCGGCGTCTCCTTCGGCACGATGAACATCGACGCGCCGCGGTGGATGTCGACGTCCGGGCTCGTGACGGCCATGACGATGTAGAACGCGGCCCACTTGGCGTGCGAGGCGAAGAACTTCAGGCCGTTGATCACCCACTCGTCGCCCTCGAGGACGGCCTGGGTGGTGAAGACCCGGGGGTCGGAGCCGCCCTGCGGCTCGGTCATCGCGAAGCACGAGACGATGTCGCCGTCCAGCAGCGGCTTCAGGTAAAGCCGCTTCTGCTCCTCGGTGCCGTAGTGGGCGAGGATCTCAGCGTTGCCGGTGTCGGGCGCCGCCGTACCGAAGATGACCGGTCCCCAGGCGGCCCGCCCGATGATCTCGTTCAGCAGCGCCAGCTTCACCTGGCCGTAGCCGGGGCCACCGAGCTCGGGGCCGAGGTGGCAGGCCCACAGGCCCTGGTCACGCACCTGCTGCTTCAGCGGGCCGGCGATCTTTCCGATGGTCGGGTCGATCGGGCGCTCGAACACCCGGTGCCGCCAGAGCGCGTCCAGCGGCTCGACCTCTTCCCGGACGAACCTCTCGGCCCAGTCGAGCTTCTCCTGGAACTCGGGCTCGGTCTCGAACTCCCACACGTAGCGCCTCCGTGGTCGGCCACTGTCGCACGTCACAAGATCCGCGATCTCGGCATCCGCGCTGGTCAGGTCTCTGCCAGCCAGATCCGGACTCGCCGGATCTAAAGTAGCAAGTCTCAAGTCGAAAATATATTATTTGCCCATGACGTCCGACGTGGGCCCTCCGCCCCGCCCCTTGCCGGCGCTCGACGATCTCAACGGCTTCTTCTGGACCGCCGGCCGGGACGGCGTCCTGCGGATCCAGCGCTGCGGGGACTGCGCGTCTCTGGTGCACCCGCCGCAGCCGGTCTGCTGCTACTGCCACTCGGAGCGTCTCGACCCGGCCGAGGTCAGCGGGCTCGGCACGGTCGTCGGCACCACCGTCAACCACCAGCCGTGGGAGCCGGCGTTCCCACCGCCGTTCGTCGTCGCGTGGGTGGCCCTCGATGACGACCCTCGGGTGCGGCTGGTGACGAACCTGGTCGACGTCGCGCTCGACGAGGCCGCGGTCGGGATGCGGGTGCGGGTCCGGTTTGAGCCGGCGGAGGACGTCTGGCTTCCCGTGTTCGCGCCGGTCCGGGACGACGCCGGCACTGTGGTCTGGGATCTGCCCGACGACCCGATCTCCCCGGCCGAGCACGCCGGCCAGATCCGGCCGATGGCGCGGACCGACAAGTTCGAGGACCGGGTGGCGATCACCGGGATCGGGATGTCCCCGGTCGGGCGCCGGCTCATGCTGCCGCCGATCACGCTCGCCGTCGCCGCGGCCAAGGCCGCCGTGGCGGACGCCGGTCTGGAGCTGTCCGACATCGACGGGCTCTCGACGTATCCGGGCGGCGAGATCCTCGGCGGCTTCACCGAGGGTGGCGTGACCGCGGTCGCGGACGCCCTCGGCATCCGGCCGACCTGGTACAACGGCGGCTCGGAGACCTTCGGCCCGGGCGGCGCCGTCGTCTCCGCGATGCTCGCCGTCGCCAGCGGGCTGGCCCGTCACGTCCTGTGCTTCCGCACGGTGTGGCAGGCGACGTACGCCGCGCGGGCGCGGGCGGCCAACCCCGGCGGGGGCAGCCCCTACGGCATCGGCCGGGTCGGGCGGGTGGAAGGGGCGCAGGGCTACGTCGCGCCGTACGGGGTCGGCTCGGTCGCGATCAACCTGGCGATGATCGCCTCGAACTACTTCCACCGCTACGGTGCGACGCGCGAGGCGCTCGGCTGGATCGCGATCAACCAGCGCGCGAACGCGGCGCTCAACCCGCACGCGGTCTACCGCGAGCCGCTGACGATGGACGACTACCTCGGCGCCCGGATGATCACGACCCCGTTCGGGCTCTACGACTGCGACGTCCCGATGGACGGGAGCCTCGCCTGCGTCGTCTCCGCGATCGAGACGACGCCCGACCTGGCTAAGCCCCCGGTTCTGGTGGAGGCGGTCGGCACCCAGACGACCGAGCGGTTCCTCTGGCACCAGAGCACGATGAGCCACGAACCGCAGACGCTCGGGCCCTCGGCCCACCTGTGGTCGCGCACCTCGCTGCGGCCGGCCGACGTCCAGGCGGCCGAGCTGTACGACGGGTTCAGCTTCAACTGCCTCTCCTGGCTGGAGGCGCTGGGGTTCTGCGGCATCGGCGAGGCGGCCGACTTCGTGACCGGTGGCCACAACATCGCCCGCAAGGGCGGGGTCGTCGCGCTGAACACCCACGGAGGCCAGCTCTCGGCCGGCCGCACCCACGGCATGGGAATGATCCACGAGGCCGTGGTCCAGCTGCGCGGTGAGGGCGGAGCCCGCCAGGTCGACGGCTGCTCGGCCGTCGCCGTCAGCACCGGTGGGCTCGCCCCCGCCGGCGCGATCCTGCTGCGGAGGTCCTAGATGGATCAGTCCTGTCCATTACCCCTGCACGCGGGCGACCTCTACCACGCCTGCGTCGTGATCGAGGACCTGCGCGCCTCGATGGAGCAGCTCACCCGGCTGGCCGGCTACCGCTGGATGCCGGTGATCGAGCATCTGACCGACGTCTGGACCCCGGCGGGGGAGTCGGCAGTGCCGCTGCGGATGGTCTACTCGCTGGACGAGCCGCGTCTGGAACTGATCGAGCAGGTCCCGGGCACGACCTGGATGCCGGCGCCGGGAGGCGGCCTCCACCACGTCGGCTACTTCGTGGACGACCTCGTCGCGTCGTCCCGGGCGCTGGCCGAGGCCGGCCTGCCGTTGGAGACCTGCGGGTCTGGCCCGACCCGGCCGAGCGGGTTCGCATACCACTCGACCGGCACCGGGTTGCGGATCGAAGTGGTCAACCGCTCGGTGCTGAGCGACATGCAGGTGCTGCTCGCCGCGACGCCGGCCGACGTCCACGAGGCGGACGCATGACCGCGACCGGACCCAAGCCGGCGGGTGTTCGTCGGCGTCGCGGCTCAGCCCGGCAGGAGGCGGGCGCATGAAGGCGGTCCGCAACGCGCCGCCAGGTGTCGAGGTGGTCGAGGTCGAGGAACCGACCGGCGACGGTGAGCTGGTCAAGGTGGCCGCGGTCAGCATCTGCGCCTCGGACTTCCTCTACCTGCGCTACGGGAGCCAGCAGATCGCCGGCCACGAGATCGCCGGAGTCCTCGCCGACGGCACCCCCGTCGCGGTCGAGGCCATCACCGGGTGCGGGCACTGCGCGCACTGCGCCGACGGCGACTACCAGTTCTGCGCGAACCTGTTGGAGACCGCGCTCGGGATGACCGCGCCCGGCGGGATGTGCGAGTACTTCCTGGCCCCGCGCCGCGCGTTGCTGAAGCTGCCCGCCGGGCTCGCGGTCCGCGACGCCTGCCTGGTCGAGCCCGGGTCGGTCGCCTGGCACGCCTGCCGGCTCGGTGGGGTCGGGCCCGGCAGCCGGGTCGCGGTCGTCGGCGCCGGCGCGATCGGCATCCTCGCCGCCGCCGCGGCCCAGGCCCTGGGCGCCGTCGAGGTGGCCGTCGAGGCTCGCCACCCGCACCAGCACGCGGCACGGGAGCGGCTCGGCGCCGGTGAGCCCCGAGGGTTCTACGACGTGGTCATCGAGACCGGCGGCAGCGAGGCCGCCCTGCACCGGGCGATCGAGCTGGCCCGGCAGCGGGGAACCGTGGTCTACGTCGGGATCTTCGAGGACGTGGCACTGCCGCACTCGAAACTGGCGCTGAAGGAGGTCGCGTTGCGGCCCTCGCTCGGCTACAGCGGCAGCCTCGACGGCCGGCGCGAGTTCGCAGAGGTCGCCGACCTCCTGGTCGCCCGCCCCGAGCTACCCGAGCTGCTGATCACGGGCCGCTACCCGATCGACGACGCTCCCGCCGCCTTCGAGGCAGCCCGCGACAGATCCAAGGGCACCTTCCGCGTCGTCGTCGAGCCCTGATCGGTCCTGCCCTGGCCGCCGGCCGTCCAGCCTGCCCCCCGCCCTCGCCGTCCAGCCTGACCCCCACCCTCATCGTCGGGCCTGACCGCCGGCCCGCCGCGCCAGCCAGCCGGATCTGGCCCGCCGGCCACTCGGCGCCCCGCTTGGCCATGGCTCGTAGCCGCTGGTGCCCGAGCCGGCCGGCTCCGGCTCAGCCATCCGAGGCCACGAGAGGCGGCGGCTCGCGAGGGCGCGGGGACCTCGGCGCGGCCTGAAGTCACCAGATCGCGGGGCGGACTGGGCGATGACCCGGCTTGACCCTCCGGTTACCGGAGGGGTGAGGCTGGGGCCATGTTCGAGCCAGCCCACGTCGTGCCGATCGGTGAGTTCTCGCGGCTGACCTATCTGAGCGTGAAGACGCTGCATCACTACCACGAGGTCGGCCTACTGGACCCGGCCTCGATCGACCCGTCGACCGGCTACCGGCGCTACTCGCTGGACCAGGTGGGACGCGCGCACCTGATCCGGCGCCTGCGCGACCTGGACATGCCGGTGGCCGACGTGCGTGCCGTCCTGCTCGCCCCCGATGAAGCATCGCGGGACGCCACCCTGCGGGCGCACCTCGAACGGATGGAGGCCGAGCTCGCCCGAACGCGGGCCGTCGTCGCCTCGCTGCGCGAGCTGCTCTCGCCCGCGCCGCCGCTCGCGGTGACCTTCCTGGACCTGCCGGCACAGCCGGTCTTCGCCCTGCGCGCGGTCGTCGACGCGGCCTCCGCCGGCCAGTGGTACGACGACGCCCGGCTTCGCCTCGACGCCGCGCTCGGCCAGGCCGGCGTGCGCGCGGCCGGTCCGCACGGATCGACGTGGGCGCACGAGTACTTCGAGGACGAGCGCGGGGAGGTCGTCGCCTTCGTGCCGGTGCCGGCCGGGGCCCGATCGGGTGCGGCGGACGGGGTAGCGAGCACCGAGCTTCCCGGCGGGCGGTTCGCCGTCGCGGAACACCTCGGCGGGTTCGACGACTTCGACCGGACGTACGGCGCCCTCGGCAGCCACGTCGTCCGCCACGCGGTCGGGCTCTCGGACCCGATCCGCGAGTTCTACCGCGTCGGCCCGGCCGACGTCGCCGACCCGTCCGCGTACCGCACCGACGTCTACTGGCCCGTCCAGGCCGCCTGACCTGTCCAGGCCGCCTGACCCGTCTGGCCTACCCCGTCTGTCTGGCCGGTCCGGGCAGCCAGCTCACCTGGCTGGGTCCAGCCGCCGACTGAGCCCGCCCGAACATCAGCCGACCGGTCAGTCTGGCCGCGGCTGCTGACCTGACCAGCCGTTCCGGCTTGGCCAGCCTTTGGCCTGGCCAGGTGGACCGGCCTGGTCAGGTGCTCCCGAACGCCCAGGCCGCCTGGTCTGGCCGCGCCATGCCCGAACGAAGGGAATCCCCGATGTCACTCGCCATTGCCAGCGTCGTCGTCGACTGCTCCGACGCCCTCGCTCTCGCCCGCTTCTGGTCCGAGCTGCTCGGCGCGCCGATCGACGACGGCGCCAGCTCCGACTGGGCCACGGTCGCCGCGACACCCCCGATCGGCTTCGCCCGCGTCCCGGACCGGACCCCTGGCAAGAACGCGCTGCACCTCGACCTGGCCGCGGCCGACCCGGTTGCCGAGGTCGACCGGGCGATCGGCCTCGGCGCGAAGCGGGTGGCCGACCATTCGGTCTGGACGACCCTCGCCGACCCCGAGGGCAACCTGTTCGACATAGTCGGCGCCTGATGGGCCCCGGCGTGGATACGCCACCGGGCGTATCCACGCCGGATTCCCTACCCAGACGCGGATCTTGGCTCGGCGTCGAGCCCCCGGTCGGTCATGATTGCGAATTGCGCAGGGAAAAAAGGTGCAAACCAGGGCACGGAACGCCCGTTTCCCTACGCAGTTCTCGATCATGGAGTTCGGGGGTGAAGTAGGCCGCCCGTGATCGCGAGTTGGGTAGGGAAACGGGCGTTGAAGCGTGATCCACGAGAGGACCTCGACGAGGCCGCCGACCCCGAAGGCAACCTCTGCGACATCGTCGGCGCCTGACGAGGCCGCGCCGTTCGGCGCGGGGCTTGATCGCCGTCTCGGCCCTCGGGTGGCTGCGATCGCGGCTGTTTCACGACCAGTTGAGGGCGGAGACGGCGATCAAATCGATGTTGGTGAGCGCCGAGGTCAGTCGCTGGCGGGCAGGGGGCGGGCTTCCTTGAGGACGAGCTGCTCGGCGCCGATGGCCAGGGAGGTCGTGCCGGCCTTGGTCACCAGGATCTCCAGGCCGGTGTCGGCGAGGGTGTAGCGCTTGCCCTGCAGCGTCCCGCCGATGGCGCTGGCCAGCGCGGTCAGGCCGGGGCTCGGGTCGGCCTTGATGTCGACCACCGGGTGGCCGCCGCAGGTCAGCTCGACGTCCCCGGGAATCGGGCGCACGACGACGAGCTCGGTGGCATCGACCTGGCTACGGAGCCGGGCGCCGCTCTTGATCTGCAACGTTGTCTCTCCTCATCGATGAACGGCATCTGGTCGTGAACGACACCGGCGTCGAACGGCACCGGCGCCGAACGGCACCGGGTGGCGGGACCGGGATGGCGGTACAGACGCGCCCGCCCGCGGCGCGGCGGGGGGGCCGGGGGGGGGGGGGGGGGGGCGCGGGGGCGGGGGGCCGGGGCGCCGCGCCACCGCCTGGCTGGCGAGCGCGCAGCCGGCGTCGACGTCGCCCAGGTCGATCTGCACGCCCGCGCGGCGCAGCAGGT
>NZ_JADWYX010000058.1:8668-56449 GCF_016786355.1 Frankia sp. AgB1.9 | reverse complement strand
GCCCGGGGCCCGCCCCCCCCCCCCCCCCGCCGGGCGGCCCCGGGACGATCGCGCCGGGCACCGTCAGGGCCGGCGCAGGGGTGGGCTCGGGTGGCGCCGGCGGAAGCTGGGGCGCCGGTCCGGTGCCCGGTTCGACCTGCCCGGGCCAGGGCACGGGGTGCCCGGTCGGCCGCACGGGTTCGAGGGGCCAGCCGGCGGCGGCCTCGTCGGCGACCTCGGCCGGCCGAGGCGGCGGGCGGCGCGGCGCGGACCGCCCGTCGTCCGCCGCCACGTCGTCGGCTGCCACGTCGTCGCCGGGGCCGGCGACCGCGGTCTCGTCCACCGGCGAGCCGGTCCGCCCGGGCGGCTCGAAGGACCATTCCCGCGGGCGATACTCGACGTGGCGGATCCCTGGCCTGAACACCACGCCTGCCACTCCAGTCCGGACGCGCGGGGCGGGCGGTGCGTTGCGGCCACCCCGCATCAATCTTGGCCGTCGTGCGCCGAGCGGGGTACGCGGGTCCGCTCGGGTGACCTGCCGCGACCACGACAGGCCCGCGCAAACCGTACGTGCTGGCCAGTGTGCCGACCTGGGCGGCATGTCCCGGGCGGGCGGGAGCGGGTGTCGTGTGGCCACGGATCGTGGCGCCCGGGGTTTCGGTCCGGACGGGTCGGGGACGGCTACGATTCGCTGTATGGCAGAAAACGCGGGTCAGGGTCGAGTGGCGCTTGTGACCGGGGGCAACCGGGGTATCGGTGCCGCCTGCGCCGCGGCTCTGGCCGCGGACGGCCAGCGGGTCGCTGTCGCGAGCCGAGGCGGGCAGGCGCCTGACGGGCTGTTCGGCGTCCGGATGGACGTGACGAGCGTCGAGTCGGTGGACAAGGCGTTCGCCGAGGTCGAGGCCGAGCTCGGTCCGGTCGAGATCGTGGTGTCCAACGCGGGAATCGAGAAGGACACGCTGCTCCTGACGATGTCCGAGGACTCCTTCCGGGACGTGATCGACACGAACCTGCTCGGTGCCTACCGGGTCGCCAAGCGCGGGGCGCGCGGCATGCTCCGGCGCCGTTACGGCCGGCTGGTGTTCATCTCCTCGGTCGTCGGCATGTCCGGGCACGCCGGGCAGTCGAACTACGCCGCGTCGAAGGCCGGTCTCATCGGTTTCGCCCGCTCGCTGGCCCGTGAGCTCGCGCCGCGCGGGATCACGTCGAACGTCGTCTCGCCCGGCCCGATCCGCACGGCCATGATCGACGCCCTCACGGACGCCCAGCGCGAGCTGATCCTCGCCAGCGTCCCGGGCCGGCGGATGGGCGAACCGGAGGAGGTCGCCGCCGCGGTCGCGTTCCTCGCCTCCGAGCGTGCGGCGTACATCACCGGCGCGGTCCTCCCGGTCGACGGCGGCGTCGGCATGGGCCACTAGCACCGGTCACGGTCGGTCATCGACGCCGTGGGCTCCGCGTCGCCGTCCGGCAACGGCACCGGCGCTGTTGACGCGCTGCTGCTGCTGACGTTCGGCGGGCCCGACGGGCCGGCCGACGTGCTGCCGTTCCTGCGCAACGTCACCCGCGGCCGGGGGGTGCCGGAGGCGCGGATCGCCCAGGTCGCCGAGCACTACCACCGGCTCGGCGGCCGCAGCCCGATCAACGACCAGAGCCGCGAGCTGCTGGCCGCGCTGCGCGCCGAGCTCGCGCCGCTGCCGGTCTACTGGGGCAACCGGAACTGGGAGCCCTACCTCGGCGCCGCCCTGGCCGAGATGCGCGCGGACGGGGTCCGGCGGGCCGCGGTCTTCGTGCCGTCGGTGTTCGCGACGTACTCCGCCTGCCGGCAGTACCGGGAGAACCTGGCCGACGGCCTCGCCGCTCTGCCGGCCGGTGGTCCGGGGCCCGAGCTGGTCAAGCTGCGGGTGTTCTTCGACCACCCGGGGTTCGTCGAGCCGATGGTCGAGCGGGTCGAGGCCGGGCTCGACCGGCTGCCCGCCGCGGTCCGCGACGAGGCGCACCTGCTGTTCGTCGCCCACTCAGTGCCCCGGCGGCAGGCCGCCGAGAGCGGGCCCGGCGGCGGCGCCTACCCGGCCCAGCTCGCCGCCGTCAGCCGCGCCGTCGCCGCGGCCGTCGCCGGGCGGGGCGGCCGGGAGCACCCGTGGGACGTCGCCTACTGCAGCCGCAGCGGGCCGCCCACCGTCCCCTGGCTGGAGCCAGACGTCGGCGACCGGATCGAGCAGCTGGCGGCCGCCGGCGCCCGGGCGGTGGTGATCGTGCCGGTCGGTTTCGTCAGCGACCACATGGAGGTCATCCAGGACCTCGACCGGGACGCGCTGGGCCGAGCCGAGAAGGCCGGGATCAGCGCCGTGCGGGCCGGGACGGTCGGGGCCGAGCCCCGGTTCGTCCGGATGGTCGCCGAGCTGCTCGCCGAGCGGGGTGACCCGGACCGGCCGCGCCGCTCCTGGACGGGCCTCGGGCCGTTCCCGGAGGTCTGCCCGACGGACTGCTGCTCGGCGCCGACGGTCGAGGACCGGGCGCCGGCCGTGGCGGGCACCCCGGCCGACGCCCAGGGCCGCGGCCGCCTCCTCGCGCGGGCCGGCGGACCGGCCGCCGGCGTCGGCCCCCCGCGCGCCTGAACGCGACCTCGCGACGAGTGCCACGTCCCGATGAGCCCGGTGCTCCGGTAGCCAGGCCCGGGTGGCCCGGCCGCGGGCCCGGGCGGTCCGCCCGTTGGGCGGGGATACTGGACGTAGGATCCTTCGAGCGTCCGGCCGGCCCGCCGAGGCGGCACAGGCGTTAGGTCGCAGGGCGTGCCACGTGATCCGCCTGGATACCGTGGACCCGGCCGGAATACCGGCCGAACAGACCCTGTTCGAGGAAGGTCGGTCGACCTTCTGGAGGCCGTGACGCGTCTCGGGGAACGACCCCGTGGCCGGAACTGACGGAGTGTACGCAGGCATGCAACGATTCGTGTTCGACCCGCCGGAGCGGTTCGTGGTCGGGACCGTCGGGCAGCCGGGCGAGCGCGCCTTCTATCTTCAGGCCGCTCAGTCCGGCCAGCTCGTGACCATCGGCCTGGAGAAGGCCGAGGTGACCGCGCTGGCCGAGGGCCTGTCGGCGCTGCTCGGCCAGGTCGGCCAGCAGCAGGGTGTCCCCGTTCCGGCCGCCGCCGACGTCGAGGTCGACCTCGCGCCGCTGGAGGCGCCGTTCGAGGAGGACTTCCACCTCGGCCAGCTGACCGTCTCGTGGGACGGCCGGCGCGTGTTCGTCGAGGCCGCCGGGCTCTCGCAGAGCCAGCTCGGGACCCCGGTCAGCGAGGAGGACCTCGACTCGCTGCGGGTCGGGCTCTCGATCCAGCAGACCCGGGCGTTCATCGAGCGGGCGCGCAGCATCGTCGCCGCCGGCCGGCCGTCCTGCGTGCTGTGCGGCCGGCCCGACGGCCCGGACGGCCACTTCTGTCCGCGCCTGAACTGAGCCGGGCCGTCAGTCCCAAACGACGTGGTCTCGTGTGGTTTCCGGCCCGCCGCCGCCTCGATAGGCTGCGCCCGGCTCATTCTCGGTCGATATTCGCGCGCCGCCGTGGCTTCCGGCCTACTGCCTCGTCGTATTCCCACCTTTGGGCGCCCGAACGTTGGGAAGAATGCCGCGGCTAACGGCACCCGGTCGGGGGCTTGAGTGGCACTGCGCCATAGGGACTAAGGTCTCTAATGCAAGGTCTTTAAGCGGGGGGACCTTGCTACCGGGCGGGGGGTTACCGGCGGCGTGCCTCTCGGCGCGCCGCCGGTACAGGTCCTGCGCCGATGGGACCGGCTTGCCCTGTGCGTCGACGGCCAGCGCCCGGTCGCCGCTCGCGGCCACCTCGCGAGGGGCTCCGTGCGGGCCGTAACCGGCTCCGGTCAGCGGGACGGCGGGGATGTCGCGTGGTTGGGGTCGAACGCGTCGTAGGCCGCCTCATAGGCGCGGCGGACGGCCGCGGACAGGCCGCGCAGCGCGGCGCTGCGGCGGCCGATCTCGCCGGCCGTGACGGCGGCACCGTCGTCCAGGGCCGCGAGGTCCAGCAGGGCGTGCAGCCGTTCGGCCCGGGCCAGCAGCGCGTGCGCGACCGGCGGGTACCCGGGGCCGAGGCCCGGGCCGGGCTCCTCCTCGGCCCGGTCCCGCAGCAGCGCGAGCACCTCGGGACGGGCGGCGGCGATGTCCAGGTCCAGCAGCGCCGACGTCGTCGACGCGATCGCCTGGGCCAGCTCGTACTCGGCGGCCCGGACCGGGGCCGGCGGCGCCGGCACCCGGGCGGCGGGCAGGACCCGCCAGTGGACCGACTCCAGCGCTCCCTCGACGGCCGGCCCGTGCACCTCGACCGTCGGCACCAGCAGCAGCGACGGGCTGGGGCCGAGGACCAGCACCGCCTCGCCGGCCGCGAGCGCGTCGGCGTTGACCTCCGGCGGGCCGGGCAGGCCGGACACGTCGCCCGGCACCGGCAGGATCAGGCGGAACCGCTCGGCCCGGGCGGAGCGCAGCGCGCCGAGACCGAGCACGAGCGGCTCGTCGCCGATCGTGTGCCGGCCGGGCCCGAGCGTCCCGTGGATATGCGTCAGGACGTCGTCGGAGCCGACGAGCCCGGCCAGCCAGGCGTTGCCCCACCCGGTCAGGAGTCCTGACCGGGGCGCGGGCAGCAGTGCGTGGTACACGCGCCTACGGTAGGCACTTCCGGCGCGAGATGTGGCCCCGACCGGAACAGAACGTGCCCTACCGCGGGTTATTCGTCCAGGTAACCGGCGTGCGGGGCCGCCGCCGGCCCTTTGGCGGTCGGCAAAGACGGCGCCCGGACGGGCGGGGCCGGCTCCGGTCAGGCGGCGCGGGGCAGGTCGGTCCCGTCGGCTGGCGGCAGCGCGATCGCGGCCTGGGCCGGCGGCACGGCCAGGCCGTGGACGGACAGGAAGCCCTCGACGGTGGCGGACCAGGGGAACATCTCGGCGCGGGCGCGGGCGGCCACTCGCCGGTCGGCCTCGTCGAGCGCGAGGACCTCCTCGATCGCGTCGGCGAAACCGTAGCCGCAGCCGGCGGCGACCCGGCCGCAGCGCGGGTCGAGCAGCTCGGCCATCGCACTGCCATGGTGCACCACCACCGGCGTGGCACTCGCCATCGCTTCCAGTGCCGCCAGGCCGAACGTCTCGACCGGCCCGGGGGCCAGGCCGACGTCGGCGCTGGCCAGCAGCGCTGAGAGCCGCTGGCGGTCGGCGACGAACCCGAGGAACACGACCGGCAGCCCGGCAGCCCGGCGCTCCAGCTCCTTGCGCCCGCTGCCGTCGCCGGCCAGCACCAGGCGGGCCGGCACCTTGCGGCGGACCAGCTCGGCGAGCGCGTCGATCGCGATGTCGACCCGCTTCTCCGGGTCCATCCGGCTGATCGCGACGAGCAGCACGTCCGAGTCGCGGGCGAACGCCCGCCGCAGCGACCGGTCGGCCCACTCGGTGCCGAACCGGTCCAGGTCGACGCCCAGCGGCACCTGGCGCAGGTTGTTCACCCCGAGGCGCAGGAACTCGGCCGCGGCCCAGCGGGTCGTCGTCACCACCGTGTCGTAGCCGGCGGCCAGCGTCCGGTTCGTGACGTCCGCGGCCGCGCGCACCGGCAGCACGCCACGCAGCGACGCCGGGGTCTTGGCGCCCAGCAGCCGGTCGAGCCGCTCGTGCGACACGACCAGCGAGTGCACGCCGTTGCGGCGCGCCCACCGGCCCAGCCGGCGCAGCGTCGTGCGGTCGTGCACCTCGAGGTGGGTCGGGCGTGCCTCGTCGAGCATCGCCGTGACCCGCCACGGCTCGGTGATCATGCGGTAGGGGGTTCCGGGTACCAACGGAGACCGGACCATCAGTGTGGTGACCCCGTCGACGTGGCGTACCCCGTCGCGCCGGGCCGGCAGCACCCGGACCACCTCGTGGCCGGCGGCGACATAGCCCGCGGCCAGGTGCCGCAGCGTCGTGCGGATGCCGCCAGACGTCGGCGCCACGAAGTTGGCGACCTGCGCGATCCTCATCGGGCCCACCTTCCGTCGGCCCGCGCGCCCCGGCGGACGCCGCGCGGCGGGCTGGTGCTCTCTCTGGTCGGTCCACCGCCCCGGCGGGGCAGGTGGGTCGGCCGTCCGGGTCAGGGCAGGCCAGCGTGGTCCGGCGCCTGGCCGCGGCGCGGCAGGTCCGGTCCGGTTCGTCGGGGTGGGGGTTGGGAGTGGCGGTCGTCAGGGCCGACGGTGGCCCGGACAGATGGTGGCCGGGCCCCGTCGCCCGGCCAGGCGGAGCGGTCCCGTCGACACCCGCGCCCGGCTCATCGCCAGGCGTCGGCGTCGCGGGCGGCGCCCACGTTGGCGCCGAGCACGTCGCGGTAGTGGCCGAGCAGCTCGTCGCCGATCGCGCGCCAGCCGCAGTCGGCCACCGAGTCGCGGGCGGCGACGCCCATCGCGACCCGGCTGGAGACGTCGCCGACCAGCCGGTCGACCTCGGCACGCAGCGCGGTCGGGTCGCCCGGCCGGTAGTGCAGTCCGGTCCGGCCGTGCTCGACGACGTCGAGCAGCCCGCCGGCGGCCGGGCCGACCACCGGCACCCCGCTGGCCTTCGCCTCCTGGGCCGCCTGGCAGAACGTCTCGTACTGGCCGGTGTGCACGAACACGTCGAGGCTCGCGAGCGCCGAGGAGAGCTCCAGCCCGGACTGGAAGCCGAGGAACGCGGCACCGGGCAGCTGCCGCTCCAGGCGGGCCCGCTCCGGCCCGTCGCCGACGACCACCAGCCGGGTGCCGGGCAGGTCGCTGACGGCGCCGAGCAGCTCGACGCCCTTCTCCTTCGCCAGCCGGCCGACGTAGCCGACGAGCACCTCGCCCGCCGGCGCGAGCCGGGCGCGCAGTTGCTCGTCCCGGTGCCCGGGGTTGAACCGCTCCAGGTCGACCCCGCGCCGCCAGCGGGCGACCCGCTGCACCCCCGCGCCGACCAGCGCGTCGACGGCGTCCCACGACGGCGCCAGCGTCCGGGCGGCGAGCCGGTGCACGGTCGCGAGCCACCGCCAGATGCCGCGGTCGAGCGCGGCCAGGCCGTAGCGGCGGGCGAAGCCGGCGAGGTCGGTCTGGTAGACCGCGACGCTCGGCACGCCGAGCCGGTGGGCCGCATACGCGGCCTGCGCGCCGAGCCCGGCGGGAGCGGCCAGATGCACGATGTCCGGGGCGAAGGCCCGCAGCGTCGGCGTGAGGCTGGGCCACGGGGTCGCGAACCGGAACTGCGGGTAGCCGGGCAGCGGGGCCGACGGGGCCCAGAGCACCGGCGCGTCCGCGTAGATCCGGGGTGCGTCGGCGATCGCCCTGGGACCGGGCGACGGCGCGACCACCAGAGCCTGGTGCCCTTCGGCCTTCAAATGCTCCAGGACGCGGCAGACGGTGTTGGTCACCCCGTCCACGTGAGGGAGAAACGATTCGGTGACCACCGCTACGCGCACAACGTCACGGTGACAGGGCTGGTGGCGCAGACGAATACCATCAGTCGGCCACAACATGAACGTTGCGCCACAGCTAAGTAGTGCTTGTCCGGTGGGCTGGCTTTGTTAGCCGTGCCGTAGGACGTCCGCGATGTCCGTCCGTCGCGGAGATGTCGCCCAAACGGACGGCGGTGCCAGGGAAAGGCGACATCGTGGCCATGGGGATCGACGGGCACCTCGCGTCGCTGCGCGACGACGGCGCCCGGCTGGCCGCGGCGGCCGCGCTCGCCGGGTTCGACGCCGAGGTTCCGTCCGCCCCGGGCTGGCGGGTCCGCGACCTGGTGACCCAGACCGGCTGCGTCCACCGCTGGGCGGCGTCCTACGTCCAGGAGGGCCACGGCGCACCGCGGCCGATCGAGGGCGACGGCGAGCTGGTCCTGCCGGACGGCGAGCTGCTCGCCTGGTTCACGGACGGGCACGCGGCGCTCGTCGACGCGCTGGCGAACGCCGACCCGGCGGTGGCCTGCTGGACGCTGTGGCCGGGCGCGCCGTCGCCGCTGGCGTTCTGGGCCCGCCGGCAGGCACATGAGACGGCGGTCCACCGGGTGGACGCCGAGCTCGCGCTCGCCGCGTCCGGACAGATCTATTCCGGCGACGCGGGGGAGCCGTCGGGCGTGCCGACGGCCTTCGCCGCGGACGGGATCGACGAGCTGCTGGGCGGGTTCTACGCGCAGCGCCACCGTGGCCTGGTCTCGCCCGAGCCGGTCGCGCTCTCGATCCGGGCCGCGGACGCCGACGCCGGCTGGACGATCCGGATCGGTCCGGGCGCCCGGACCGTGGTCCAGGCCGTCGAGCCGGCGGACTGCGCCCTGGCGGGCCGGGCCGGCGACCTGTACCTGTTCCTGTGGAACCGGGTCGGGACCGAGCGGCTCACGGTTGACGGCGACCCGGCCGTGCTCGGTCTGTGGCGCGAGCTGGCCCGCATCACCTGAACCGGCCCCCAGAGCGGGCAGCCGTCGGGGCGCGGGTCCTGGCCTGCCAGACGAGGCCCGCCGTCGCCTATCGGCGGCGGTCGGCGCGCGGCGGGCGGCGGGGGCCGAAGAAGCCGACCTCGCCCCGCGGCGGCGGGGGCACGTAGGGCGGGGCGAACGGAGGCTGGTCCTCGGGTGGCCACGGGCCGGCGAGGTTGTCCTCGACGGGAGGCTCCGGCGGCTGGCCCTGGCCCGGATCCGCTCGCGGATCGTCGGCGTCGACGACGGTATGCCGGCCGGACTCCAGGGGCCTCGCGCCGCCTCCGAGGGGGTGGGCCGCGTCGGCGTAGCCAGCCGGGCGGCGCCGCGACGGTGCCGGCCCGCCGTTGGCGACCACGACGGCCACCCACGGGATGACCAGCGCGGCCGCGATCGCGACAAACCTGGCCCACCCGTGGAAGAGCAGCACCGCGAGCACGAAGCACAGCACGCGCACGGCCATCCAGAAGAGGTACTGGCCCTCGCGGCGGCGGATGTCGACATGGCGCGGGTCGGCCGCTGAGGTGATCAGCACCGGCTGTCGCCGCCGCCAGATACGCACGCCCGCTCCCTGTCTCTCGGCACGGTCTCCCGGCTCGCGGTCTCTCGGTTCGCGCCCGTGTCTCGGCTCGCGCCCGTGTCTCGGCCGAGCTGGTCGCCCCGCTCGGCGGGGGCTCATGGCCGAGGCGCCCGCAAACTGCCGCCAACCGACCATTGTCCGCCTTCCGCGCCGCGGACGCCTGGTCGGGCCCGGAGCGGGCGAACGGGCGACGCATCGGTCGCCGCCGCCCTAGTGTGCTGGACGTGCTGCCGCTTGCCGGAATGACCGTCGTCAGCCTGGAACACGCGGTCGCGCTGCCATTCGCGACCCGTCACCTCGCCGAGTACGGCGCCCGAGTGATCAAAATCGAACGGCCTGGGGCCGGCGACTTCGCCCGTGCCTATGACGACGCCGTCCGCGGCCGGATGTCAGCGCACTTCTCCTGGCTGAACCGGTCGAAGGAGTCCTTCGCGGTCGACATCAAGGTGCCGTCCGGCCGGGCGGCCGTCGAGAAGCTGGTCGCCGGGGCCGACGTCGTCGCCCAGAACCTCTCGCCCGGCGCCGCCGCCCGGCTCGGCCTGGACGCGGCCGGGCTGCTGGAGCGCTACCCGCGGCTGGTCGCCGTCGACCTGTCCGGCTACGGCCCGACCGGTCCCTACGCCGACCGGCGCGCCTACGACATGCTCATCCAGGCCGAGTCCGGCCTGGTGTCGGTGACCGGCACGCCCGAGCACATGGCGAAGGCCGGGTTCGCCGCGGCCGACGTCGCCGCCGGCACCTACGCGGCGCAGGCCGTCCTGGTGGCGCTGCTGCGCCGGGAGCGGACCGGCGCGGGCGCGGCGCTCGCCCTGACGATGCTGGACGCGATCACCGAGTGGAACGGCTACGCCGTGCAGTTCGCCGAGCACACCGGCCGGGCCCCGGCCAGGGCCGGCGTCGGGCACCCGTCGATCGCCCCCTACGAGGCGTTCACCACCGGCGACGGCGACAGCGTGCTGATCGGGGTGCAGAACGACCGGGAGTGGGCCCGGCTGGCGGCCGGCCTGCTGCGCCGCCCCGAGCTGGCCGAGGACCCCGAGTTCGCGACCAACCGGGAACGGGTGCGCAACCGGGCCCGCACCGACGCGCTGGTCGCCGGCGTCGTCGGCGCGCTGCCGACGGCGGAGGTGACGGCCCGTCTCGACGCGGCCGGGATCGCCTACGGGCGGGTCAACGAGATGGCCGACGTGCTCACCCATCCGCAGCTGGCCGCGCGCGACCGGTGGGTCGAGATCGACTCGCCGGCCGGGCCCGTCCGCCAGCTGCGCCCCGTGGTCGAGTTCCCGGACGCGCCACCCCGGCTGGAGCCGGTGCCGGGGCTCGGCGAGCACACCGAGAAGATCCTGACCGAGCTCGGCTACGACGATGCCGAGCTGGCCGGGCTGCGCGCGGACGGCGCTATCTGAGCGGCCCGGCGACGCGGCCACGACCGGGCGGGTTGCCCGGTTTCTGTCCGGTTTGAGCATAGGATTTGTGATCAAGACTTGCGGCGGGTGCTCGCCGCGACGCTTGGCTGGGCGACGCCTGGCTGGACGATGCTTGGCGCAATGATGGCTGGCCGGACGGCGGTTGGCTGGACGGCGGCTGGCCGGACGGCGCGGCCCCGCTGGCGGCTGGTGGGTGGCGAGAGAGCATGGATGCTGTGCCGCACGTGAGCTTCCTGACCGACTACGGGCTCGCCGACGGGTTCGTCGCGGCGTGCCACGGTGTGCTGCTGCGGCGTGGGGTCCGGGCGCTGGACATCAGCCACCTGATCGACCCGGGCGACGTGCGGCGCGGCGCGGCCGTGCTGGCCCAGACGGTGCGCTACCTGCCGGTCCCGGTGCATCTGGCCGTGGTCGACCCGGGAGTCGGCACCAGCCGGCGCGGCATCGTGCTGGTCACGCCGGGCGGGATGCTGGTCGGGCCGGACAACGGCCTGCTCGCCCCCGCCGCCGCGGTGCTCGGCGGGGTGCGGGCCGCTGTCGCGCTGGTGGCCCGGCCGGGCGTGCCCGCGACCTTCCACGGACGGGACGTGTTCGCGCCCGCCGCGGCGGAGCTGGCCAACGGCACGGCACCCGAGGCGCTCGGCGCGCGGGTCGACCCGGCCGGCCTGGTCAAGCTCCCGCCGGTGCTCGCCCGGGTGCGGGCGGCCGAGGACCCGGCCGCCGAGCTGGAGGCCGAGGTCGTGCTCGTCGACCGGTTCGGCAACGTCCAGCTGGCCGCGACCGGCGATCTGCTCGCCGACGTCGGGCTGGTGCCCGGCCGCCGGGCCGAGGTACTGACCTCGGCCGCGGGCACGCCGCTGCGGATGCCCGTCGGGGTGACGTTCGGGTCCGTCGGGCCGGGCGAGCTGGTGCTCTACGTCGACTCGGCCGGGATGGCGGCCTTCGCGGTGCGCGACGGCGCCGCCGCGAGCCGGCTCGGCCTGGCCCCCGGCGACGTCGTGACCCTGCGGGCCAGCTGACCGGCCCGGTTCAACGGAACTCGGGAGCCGTCAGAGCCACGCCGGTCCAGCTGGGGGAGCGTCGTCCCTGGTCACTGTTCCCTCGATCTTCCCGTACGGGCGGTCGGCCGCGTAGAAGACGACGTTCGGGTTGTCGAGACCGTACGGTTCCAGGTCGACCAGGAAATGGTGCTTGTTCGGCATCGACATCCTGATCTCGGCGACCTCGGGATGTGCCGTCAGCACCTCCTCGCCCATCTTGTAGAGCGTCTGCTGCAGGGCGAGGCTGTGTACCGACGCGAACGTCTCCAGCAGGATCGTCCGAATGCTGGTGAACAGCTTCCCGTAGTCGTGGTCCGTGCCGGTCAGACGCCAGCCGGCGGTCACCTCGGTGGCGAGGATCCGGTCGGTGGTCTCGGCGAGCGTGGTATAGCGGTCGGTCGCGTAGCCCCAGAACTCCGAACCGGTCGACTTCAGCACGACGAGCCCGGCGAGGCCGGAAACGATGTATGCGTCGTCGCCGTCCACCGTGACGACCGTGGTGCGCCGTTCGGCGCCGGCCCGGCTGAATGCATGGTCATGTCCGGCGCCGTCGACCGGGATGCGGTCCCAGCCGTACTGTTCGATCTCGATCCGGCTGCCGGTAATCCAACCGAACGATCCGGTGAAATGCCGGGCGAGCCGCAGCCCGAACTCCTCGATCTCGCCGACGCCGTCCCGCGCGAACGCGTAGACCGTGTTCTTCTGCGCGTCGGTGGTGTGGATGTGCGCGTTGTCACCAACCAGATGCGCCGCGGCGAAGTCGCCACGCAGCGCGGTCGACACGTTGAGGTCGGTGATCCTGTGCACCGGGGTCGAGCGGTCCAGGTGGACCAGCCGCACCTCCGCCTTCCCGAACTGGTTCGGCCCGAGAACGATCGCCATGACGCCTCCTGTCCCTCAAGGTCTTCGGGCCACGCGACCGCCGCCGCCCCGAGGGCGTGGCCGCGCTCCCCGCGCCATCCTCGCCCGCCCGGTCGCGGTCCAGGTCACGGCCCTGTTCGGTGGATGTTTCGGGATTCCCGGCTCGCGGTCAGCCGATCCTCGTTTGTCTGCTAACTCTCCGCGTCCAGGCGGGGCGTTATTCGTGACATCGCCGGGCTGCCTCCACCGCATAGTGGCGCGCTAGACCCGAGGCGGGCGGATGTTGTTCACGGTCCCGTCGCCGGTGGGAAGCAGGCGGTGCGCCCGGTGGTTCTCGTGAGGCACGCTGGTGCGAGTTCGGTTATCGGCCGGCGCCGCGGGGGAGCGGAGCCGGCACGCGCGGTGGCCGTCGTTTGTCGTTGATGCGAGCCGTCCGGCCTGGGTTAGGCGTTCCGGGCGGGCCCTATGTGTCGACGGCGGCGCGGGGACCGGTGGGAAATCGCCGGTCGCTCGCGCGGTGGGCAGGTTGTCGGATCACGAACGGTCCGTGCGGCGGTAGGCGTCGGTCGCGCGGTGTGGGAGGGCTTCGTGAATATTGCCAGGAGAGCGCGACTCTCCGTATTGGCATCGTGGTCAATTGGTGATGGTCGCCCGGGCGACAGGGCTATTTCGCTTGCTCGCCGCGACGAACGCCGAGCCGGTGGGTACCGTCCGGCTCAGAGTTTTCGCACGGACGTGCTATCAGCAGTCCCG
This sequence comes from Frankia sp. AgB1.9, assembly GCF_016786355.1. Taxonomy (GTDB): domain Bacteria; phylum Actinomycetota; class Actinomycetes; order Frankiales; family Frankiaceae; genus Pseudofrankia. Next base: position 43,374 of record NZ_JADWYX010000058.1, on the reverse strand, counting down.
GAGATCGGAAGAAGGCGAACGATGGTCTTCTCCGCGAGCGAGCACAATCATCGGCCTGGCCGGCCCGCCGTTCGCGGTGGTTTTCCCAGGTCCCTCGTCGCGCTGGTCATACCTCTGCTCGCGATCGTCCTGGCCGCCTGCGGCAGCGGCAGCGGCCCCGCCCAGGCGGGTGGTGGCGGGGCGAGCACGCCCGCGATACCGGCGGCCGCCGTCAAGGTGACTCCGGCCGACGGTGCGACCGGCATCGCGGTGACGGACAAGGTCGTCGTCACCGCCAACGCGCCGCTCGTCGACGTCCAGGTCGCGCGCGCCGCGAGCACCTCGCAGAAGACCGACGCCGGCACCCTGGCCGGCGCTTACTCGGCCGACCACCGGACCTGGACCTCGACCGGCGGGCTGTACGCGGCCAGCCAGTACCAGGTCACGGCGTCGACCTCGCCGGCCGCCGGCGTCACCGGGACGGCGACCAGCCACGTGGGCTTCACCACCGGAACCCCGGCCAAGCAGTTCAAGGTCTCCTGGGACCCGGTCGACGGCCAGGTCGTCGGTGTCGGCGCACCGGTCGTCCTGACCTTCAGCGGCGCGACCACCGACCGTGCCGCCGTGCAGAGCAGGCTGTCCATCACCACCACCCCGGCCCTCGAGGGCTCCTGGAGCTGGCTGACCGACCGGGTGGTCCGCTGGCGGCCGAAGGACTACTACCCCTCCGGCACCAAGGTCCACGTCGAGGCGAACCTGGCCGGGCTGGACGCCGGCAACGGGCTGCTCGGGGTCAAGGACCGGACGATGGACTTCAGCATCGGCGCCGCGCAGCTCAGCCAGGTCGACATCGCCGCGCACACGATGAAGGTCTACCGCAACGGCGCGCTGGTGAAGACCATGCCGATCAGCGGTGGCAAGGGCGGCAAGCAGACCCTGCTGACCATGGACGGGCCGCACAACGTCATCGACAAGGCCCAGTCCGTGATCATGGACTCGGCGACGGTCGGCATCCCCAAGGGTGACCCGGACTACTACTACGAGACCGTGCTGTGGAACGTGCAGATCACCAGCGGCGGCCAGTACGTCCACGCGGCCCCCTGGTCGGTGGCCGACCAGGGCCGGGTCAACGTCTCACACGGCTGCGTGAACGCGGCCCCCGCCGACGCGGAGTGGTTCTACAACTTCAGCCAGGTCGGGGACATCGTCAACGTGTTCAACAGCGGCCGGCCGGCGGACACCTCGCAGCTGGGCAACGACTGGTCGATACCGTGGTCCACCTGGGTAGCCGGCAGCGCCCTGCCGGCCTCCGCCACGGCGACCTCCGGTGCCGCCGGCGCCGGTTCGGTCGCGGCGCCGGCGAGCCCGGCCGCGACCGGCACCCACCCCGGCACCTGACCTTCGCCGGGGAGTTCCACAGCGTGCGCTTCGTCACAGGGGATCGGTACCGCGGCCTCGCCTCGGGGCGGCGGAACCGGTCCCCTGCAGCGTTTCTGGTTCGGACGGCCGGGGTCCGTCCGGTGGGGGTGGTAGGAGATCTGTCGGAGGTATCGGGTTGAGTAGAGGGATGGCAACGGGTCAGGACGGGGCAGGTACCCCGAGGCCGCGCGCCCACGTGGTGCAGCCGGCTGACACGGGGCAGGTGGCCGCGCCGCCGGCCGAGCTCGCGGCGGCCCCGGTGGCCCTCGCGGCGGCCGCAGGCGTGCCCGGCGCGGCCCCCGGGGAGCGTGCGCCCGCCGGCGCGGAGACGCGCGGGGACCGATGGCGCAGGCGCTTCCGCGACCCGATTACCCGGCGGCCGGTGTGGTGGGTCGAGATCCTGATCCTGCTCGCGCTGTATTACTGCTACACGGGGACCCGGGGCTTCGCCGAGGGCTCCGTAGCCGAGGCCACCCGGACCGGCGAGACCCTGCTGCGCTGGCAGTCCGCGCTGCACCTGGACGTCGAGCTGTCGCTGAACCACTGGCTCGACACGGTGCCGGTGCTCGCGGTGATCTGCTGTTACTACTACGCGACGCTGCACTTCATCGTCACGCCGACGGTGATCCTCTGGATGCACCGCCGCCACGGCGCCAGCTACTCGCGGGCCCGCTGGACCCTGGTGTTCACCACGCTCCTGTGCCTGCTCGGGTTCTTCCTGTTCCCGACGGCGCCGCCGCGGCTGCTGCCGGACGCCGGCTTCGTGGACACGATGTCCCGGTTCAGCAACTACGGCTGGTGGAGCGCCAGCGCCAGCGCCGCGCCGCACGGCCTCGACAAGGTCGCCAACCTGTACGCCGCGATGCCGTCGCTGCACTGCGCCTGGGCGTTGTGGTGCGGGCTGCTGATCGCCCGCCACGCCCGTTGGCTGTGGCTGCGGGTGCTCGGCGTGCTGTACCCGTGCTGCACAGCGTTCGTCGTGATGGCGACCGCGAACCACTACATCCTGGACGCGATCGCCGGCTGGACCGTGCTGGCCGTCTCGGCGGCGGCCGCGATCGCGCTCACCCGCGGTTCGCCACGCCAGGGCGTGGCCGCGCTGCCGGCCGACGACCTCGCGCCCGCCCCCGGTGACCTGCCGCTGCCGTCGTCCGGCGCGGCGGCGGGCGCCGTGGCCGCCGACTCGCTGGCCGCGACCGTGTCGACGGCCGCGCCCGGCGACCCAGCGCAGGTCCCGAGCCCGACGAACCCGTCCCGGTCCGCCGCCGGGGGCCTGGCGACCCTGAGCTAGGCGACCCTGAGCTAAGCGACGCTGATCCATAGGCGACGCCGCGCCCGCGGTCCGCGCCGGCTGGCCGTCCTGGCCGGCGCGCCCGCGGGGCCAACCACCCCCGGGCCGGAAGGGCCGTGGCCGAACGGCCGGTGGGTGTCCGCCACGCCGGGTCTGTGCGTATTGCGCCGCTGATGGGGTTTGTTGCGGCGTGTCGGGGTGGCGTGTGCGTCGGGTCGGTACCGATGTGCGAGAGTTGCCCGTGTCGCGGGGGTCCCGCGGCCAGCTGAGCCCGCGTTCCGAGCCTCGCGCCCGTCCGCGTCGCGACTGGCCGCTCGCCGCTCGCCCGGTCTTCGCTCATTCGGATTCCCAGCTCGGAGTCGGTTCATGGTCCTGTCCGCGGTGACGCAGCTGAAGCGTCCCCGACCGGTCGCGTTTGCCGTCTCGCTGCTGCTGACCTGGTTGGTGCTCGCCCTGCTGGCGGTCGGACTGCGGCGTGGGCCGATCGAGAAGGACCTCGCCCACCGGGCGAACGAGGCGGTGCGCCAGTCCGGCGTGGCCCAGGTCGTGGTGACGGTCGCCGGCACCGCGGCCACCCTGCACGGGGACTTCGCCAGCGTCGCGGCGGCCGACGCGGCCCTGCGCGCGGCCAGGGTGAACGGGGTGAGCTCAGCCCGGCTCGGCTCGGACGCGCTCGTTGCCACCAGGCCGGCCCAGCCGGTCGTGCTGACCGTCGAGCGGGGCCGGCTGACGGTGCGCGCGACCGTGCCGGACCGTGCCCGGCGCACCGCCCTCCTCGACGCCGTCGTCGACGCCACCGGCGGGCAGCTGACCAGCGACATCGCCGTCGACTCGCGCGCCGCGCAGCCTGCTGTCCCGGCGTTGGCCGGCCTCGTGACGGCGTTGACCCGGGCGCCGGGGTCGCACACCCTCACCCTGGACGGCGGCCACCTCGTACTGACCGGCACGGTCGCCAACGAGAGCAGCCGGACGAGCCTCGGCGCGGCCGTGCTCACCGCGGGCCGGGTCGGCGGGACCAGGATCGACCTGGACAACCGGCTCGTCATCGCCGCTGCGCCGGGCGTCCCCGCCACGGACGCCCCGGCGGCCGGAACGGGTGGCCCCCAGGGGTCTGGTGGCGACGGCGCGGCGCTCGCGGCGGCCACCTCGGGTCACCCGGTGACCTTCGCGTCCGACAGCGCGGTGCTGTCCGGCCCTGACCGGGACGCGCTCGACCTCGTCGCCGCGGCGCTGCGGGCGGGCACGGCCCCGGCGCTGGTCGCCGGTCACACCGACAGCACCGGGCCTGCCTCCGTCAACGAGGCCCTGTCGCTCGGGCGGGCCCAGGCGGCGGTCGGCTACCTCGTCAGCCGGGGCGTGCCGGCCGAGCGGCTGCGGGCCGTCGGCTACGGCGCGAGCCGCCCAGCCGCGGACAACGCGACCCCGGCCGGCCGCGCCGCCAACCGCCGCGTAGAGATCGTCGTCGACGCCGGCTCCTGACGCCCACTGCCCGCCACTGCCGTCTCCGGCCCGTGGGCATGATCGCCGTTTCGGCCCTCAAGTGGTCACAAAACCGCTGCCGTTACAGCCACGCGAGGGCGAAAACAGCGATCTTGCCGGTCCCGGCACGAGGCCGACCTTGGCCGAGGCGTGGCACTGCCTACCTCGCTCGGCGGCCCCCGCGTTCGGCCCGCGCCGTCTTCCCTCACCGGCCGTTCCCCCGGTCATGCCGGCGGGTCCTGGGTGTGAGCTGCGCCGCTACTTAGGCCGCCTTGTGTTAGGGCAGCCTAACGTGGCATTCTGTTGCTCTTAGGGAAGCCTTAGCTAAGCGATGTTGGTGGCTAGGAAGTCCTGCGCCGAATGAACTTGCCTGGTCGCGAGGTTGTCGCCGGGCCCGTCCGCGTGGTGAGGGTGCAATGCTGGTCTGCTCGTGCTTTGCTGTCTCCGACCGGACGCTACGGAAAGTCATTGAGTCGGGTGCGCGCGACGCCGATGAGGTCGGTGAGCGTTGCGACGCCGGCACTGGCTGCGGGGGATGTCGCGAACAGATCGCGGACCTTCTCTCCCGCCATCTCCGTGAGGTGCCGGTCGCTGGCGCTGTCTGGGCCGCGTGACGGCTCCGGACCCGGCCGACCGGCGACGACCACTGCGGAGCGTCGCGGCGGCGTGACGACAAGTGGAGGCCCTGGGTGGTTCGTGGTGACGACGAGGTTGTCGAGATCCTGAATGCGGTGCTGACGAACGAGCTCACCGCGATCAACCAGTACTTCCTGCACTACCGCATCCAGGAGCACTGGGGATTCCACGGGCTCGGGCATCACTATCGCGACGAGTCGATCGACGAGATGAAGCACGCCGACAAGATCATTCATCGGATTCTTTACCTCGACGGCCACCCGAACCTGCAGCGGCTGCACCCGCTGCGTACCGGCGAGAACGTGCCCGAGATGCTCGAGCTCGACTACGCCCGTGAGCTGGAGAACGTCGAGACCCTGCGCAAGGGTGTGACCCTGAGCCGGAGCAAGTCGGACTTCGGCTCCGCCACGCTCCTCGAGTGGCTGATCTCCGAGGAGGAGGAGCACATCGACTGGCTGGAGGCCCAGCTGGAGCTGATCCGCCAGCTCGGTGCGCCGCAGTATCTGGCCGAGCAGATCCACGAGCACGGCTCGGGCGACTAGAGACGCGAGACTCCCTGGCAGGCGGGCTGTTCCGCAGGGTCCGGAGCCCCTAACGGAATGTACTCGGACGACTGCCGCTAGACTGCGCAGCGGAGGGCCTGGCCAGCGTCGATGCGACCCACCAGATCGGCCTTCGCCGATCCAGCAGGGCGCCCGGCGCGACCCAGGCCGACAGCTGCGTGGGAGGTGCGTTGGTCGCCGGGGTGACAGGGCTGGTGGCCGACGCCGTCTCGGCGGGCCTGCTGCTGGTGAACACCGAAGGCCGGGTCGTCTGGGTCAACGCGGCGCTCGCGGGTGTCGTCGGTCTCGCGCCGGCGGTCCGCGAACCGGCCGTCGCGGACGGCAGACCCACCGGCCCGGACCCGTCCCAGAACACCGGCTTGAGCGTGTCGGCCGGGAACCCCGTCCCGGGCCTGGTCGCGGGAGACTCCGGCCCGGATCAGGCTGCTGGAGGCCCCGGTCCGGATCTTGCCGCTGGAGACCCCGTCCCGGGCCTGGTCGTTGGAGATCAGGGTCGGGACCTGGCCGCCGAGAACGCCGGCCCCGACCTGGCGGCCACGGACCCAAGCGGGCAGCCGGTCGCCGAGGCCACCGGCCTGAGCGTGACCCCGGGAGACCCGGGCGCGCGGCTGGCCGCGGCGGGCGGCGGCAGGGTCGACGACAGGTTCGCCGAGCGCCTGGGCGAGCCGATGCCCGAGTCGTCCCGTGCGCTGGCTCGCCGGGCCGTCGCCGAGGCCCGGCTGCCGCTGTCCGGGCTGGTCGTCGGCGCGGACCCGGTCGACGTCCCGTGGATCGGTCCGGACGGCGCCGAACGCCGGCTGCGGCTGCGCTGCCAGCGGCTCACCCCGCCCGGCGACGGCTGGGCCGACGGCCTGGTGCTCTACGAGGTCTTCGACGTCACCGACGCCTACCCGGCCGTCGCGGTCACGGCCGCCGGCTGGGCCGCCCCGACCGGCGGCGACGAGGCGTGGCGCGGCACCCCCGAATGGGACCAGGCGGCCTGGGGCACGCCGCTCACCGACGACACGGTAATGATGGCCCGGCCGGTCGTCCCGCGGCCGTCCGTCCTGCCGCCCGGCGAGGCCGAGCCCGCCCCGGCGGCCGGCGTCGCCGAGGCCGGCCAGCCGCTCGCGCGGGACCCGCGCGCGCGCGGGGCCGCGATGCTGCTGCTGTCCGGCCCGGACCGTCTCGACCGGATCGAGGAGCTCACCCGCACGGGCACCTGGGAGTGGGACCTGATCGCCGGCTCGGTCAGCTTCTCGCGCAACCAGCTGAAACTGCTGGGCTTCCGCGATGGCGACGAGATGGACCTGGACCAGATCGAGCAGCTGCTGCCGCCTCTGGACATGAGCACGATCCGGTCCTCGGTCGCCGCCGCGATCCGGACGCCCGGCACCTTCACCTACCTGCACTCGCTGCGCGACCGGTTCGGCCAGGGCGAGCGGGTCTTCGAGTGCTTCGGCGAGGTCATCACCGACGACGCCGGCAACCCGGCCCGGGTGCTGGGCACCTCGCGTGACATCACCGACCTGCACCGCGTCCAGCAGGAGCTCGCGCACCTCGCCGAGCGGGACGCGCTGACCGGGCTGTTCAACCGCCGGGCGATCAACAAGGCGCTGCGCGACCACCTGTCCGAGACCCCCGCCGGCCGGTCCGGCTCGCTCCTGATCATCGACGTCGACCACTTCAAGGACATCAACGACCTGCGTGGCCACGCCGTCGGCGACATCGTCATGCGGGGCCTGAGCCAGGTGCTGCGCGAGGAGCTGCCCGACGCGCTGCTCGGCCGGCTCGGCGGCGACGAGTTCGCCGTGCTGCTGCGGGACGGTGACGGCGACGCCGGGCTCGCGGTCGCCGAGAGCGTCTGCCAGGCGGTCGCGCGGGCCCCGGTCCCGGTCGACGAGCTGGCCCTGCGGGTCACGGTCAGCATCGGCGTCGTCCCGCTCGCGCACGTCGACAACGAGACCGCGGCGCTCGCCCAGGCCGACCTCGCGCTCTATGACTCCAAGGACGCGGGCCGGGACCGGGCCCGGCTGTTCACCGACGCCCAGTACTCCCAGGCCGAACGGCGGGTGTCGGTCACCCAGCGGGTCCGGGCCGCGCTGGAGAGCGGCACGCTCGCCGTCGACGCGCTGCCGCTCGTCGATCTCGGAGCCCGGCGCGTCATCGGCTACGAGCTGCTGGTGCGACTGCGGGACGGACTGCTGCCGGAGCTGTCGCCGCGGGAGTTCCTCGAGCCGGTCGAGCGGACCGAGCTGGTGCTGCGGCTGGATCGGTGGGTCGTCGGCCAGGCGGTCGCCGCCCTCGCCGCCGACGGGCCGCACGGGTCGCTGTACCTGCACGTCAACATCTCGGCGCGCTCGGTCGAGGACCCCGGGTTCGGTGACTTCGTTCTCGACGCGTTGCGCGGCAGCGCCGTCAACCCGACCCGGCTCGGCCTGGAGATCGCGGAGCGGTCCACCCTGGTGAGCGTCGAGCCGGCCCGCCGGCTGGCCGAGAAGCTCACCGCGGCCGGCTGCCGGTTCATCCTCGACGACTTCGGGGTCGGGATGGGCTCGGTGGTGCACCTGCGCACCCTGCCGTTCAGCGGAGTCAAGATCGACGGTGACTTCGTCCGGCAGGCGGACGAGAACGCGCAGGACATGGCCCTCGTCGACGCGGTGGTGCGCATCGCCCGCACGCTCGGCATGTACACGATCGCCGAGAACGTCGACCGGGAGTCCCTCGCCCGCGTCCTGGCCGACATCGGGGTCGACTACGCGCAGGGATTCCACATCGGGCCGCCGCGCCCGCTCACCGAACTGCTGGCCGAGCGGCTGTTGGCCGACGAGGCGGCCGTCGGCCTGGAGCACGCCGGCTGGGAGCAGGCCGAGCTGGACCGCGCGGAGTCCGAACGCGCCGAGCTGGAAAGAGCGGCGCACGAGCGGGCCGAGCTGGAACGCGCGGAGTATGAGCGCGCGGAGCTGGAGCGGGCCGAGCTGGAACGCGCGGAGCGTGAACGGGCCGAGCGCGAACGGGCGGAGCTGGAGCGCGCCGAGTTCGAGCGGGCGGAGCTGGAGCGGGCCGAGTTCGAGCGGGCCGAGCGCGAGCGCGAGCGGGCCGAGCGCGAGCGCGAGCGCGTCGAGCGTGAGCGGGCCGAGTTCGAGCGCGCGGAGTTCGAGCGCGCGGAGCTGGAGCGGGCCGAGCGTGAGCGCGTCGAGCGTGAGCGGGCCGAGCTGGAACGAGCAGAGCGCGAGCGGGCCGACCTGGAGCGGATAGAGCGCGAGCGGGCGGAGCTTGAGCGCGAGCGCGCCGAGCGCGCGTGGGCCGCGCGGGAGCGCGCCGAGGCCGACCGGGCCGAGCGCGAGCGGCTCGAACGGGAGCGCGCGGAGCTGGAGCGGGCCGAGCGCGAGCGGGTCGAACGGGACCGGGCCCGGCGGGACCGGATCGAGGCCGAGCGGCGCCGCGCGGAGCACCGCGGCTCGGTGTCCTGGGAGAACCCCGGGTTCGACGACCTCGTTCCCGGTGGCGCGGCCGGTCCGCCGGCGCCGTGGTCCACGGGCTCGCCCGGCTGGGAGCAGCCGGGCCCGGGCCGCCCCGCGCCGCCGCCAGCGGACCCGGCGGGCGGTGTGAACCGCGGGCGACCGGCCGACGGCGCCGGCCCGACCGGCTGGACGGACGGGCCGGCCACGGTGCCGCCCGTGCCGCCGGCCTACCCGTCGATGGCGCCGCCGCCCTCCCTGCCGCCGAGTGACCAGGTTCCCGACTACCCCCCGACCGGCGGGTTCGCCCTCGGCGGCCCGCCAAGCGGCGGCATGCGGATGCCCGGCGTGGATCTCACCGGTGGCGGGTACAGCGCCGGCGGATACGGCGGCTTCTCCCGCGGCGACTACCGCGGTGAGCAGCGCGGCGACGGCTACGAGGGTGGCGGCTACGGCGGCTACGACGCGTCGCGCCGCGACCCGCTCGGGCTCGACCGGGTGGGCCAGGCCGGCCGTGACCCACTGTTCGGGCCGCGCGGCACCATGCCGGACGGCGAGCAGACAGCACCCGGCCCGACGTCCGCCGCGCCCGCCGGCGGGTGGAACACGCCCGGCGCCGCCGGCCCGGCCCCGTGGGACATCGTGTCCGTCGGCGGTGTCGTCGCGGCCGGGCCCGGCGCCGGCCTGGGCTCCGGCTCCGGCCTTGACCAGGGCCGAGGCTCCGACCAGGTCAGGGACCAGGTCAGGGGCCAGGACCAGGTCAGGGGCCAGGATCAGGTCAGGGGCCCCGAGCAGGGCAGGGGCGCCGACGGCGGCCAGACCGTCCCCCGTAACGGACTCGACATCGGCGGCATCGTCGGTCTCGGCGGCTTCGGTGGCGCGGCCGCCGCGTCCGACGACGACACGGACGACGTCGCCCGGCCGGTTCGCCCGGTCCAGCCCGGCGGTCGCGGCGACGACGTGACGCGCGGCCCGGCGGCCGGCGCCGGGTCGGGCTGGCCGGGGCAGTACGACGGCTATGTCGGCTCGGTCGGACGCCAGTGGACCGGACCCGAGACCCACGGTGGTCGTCCTCCCGGCGCGGACGACGGCGTGGACGAGCCGCGCGCGCTCGACGAGGGCCGGGCCGGCGGACGCGGTGCACACCGCCAGCCGGACGCGCGTGGCGATGGTGGCCGGCCGACCCGCCGCGGCGGGTCGCTGCCCTGGGGCCGGCGTCAGCCAGGCGACGCCCGCGCCGCCGCGGCCGCGGCCCGGGCAGCGGCGGCCGGGTCGGCGGACGCCGTGGATCCCGCCGGCGCCGGAGCGGACGAGGACGAGACCCGGGTGGCCGGTGGCGAGCCCGCCGGCGGTGCCCCACGCCCGCCCGCCCGCGACGCGGCGGAGACGCAGGTCGTGACGCTGAACAACGGTGAGGCAGGCGGCCCGTCCAACGGGCTGTACCGCTGGCCGTAGCCCGGCCGATCCCGCCTGAGCCGGAGCGGCCGCGCCCACGGCGTTGAACGCCAGGCGTCCGGCGGCCACCAATGGCCTCGTCGTGGGGGTCCCCGCCGTCCTGGGCCGTCCTCAGGGCACGGGTGTGACCCACCCGACAGACACCGGCCGCGCGACTCGATGAACGAGTACGTAACACACGGTGAACGACGTCCGGAGTCACCGCCGGATTTTCCGGGCCGTTCGAGAAACGGCCCGGAAACACCTGCTGCTGAGCGTAACAATCTCATGACGTGCTTCCCTGGGCGAGGCGCGCCGAGGGCTTCTGCCCTAACGTGTGTGTGTTCTCCTCGCATTCCTTGTCAACGGGGATGCGGTCGTTCGCCCGGCGCGTTCCCGGTGGCACCGGCCCGGAAAAACACCGCCCTCGCCGGATTAACGTTCGCTTAACTCGGCGAGGCTGCCGCGGTAACGGGTCTCCCTAGACTGATCGTTACCAGCGTCCTAGGGAGGGCACGGAATTGTTTCGAAAGTCCTGGCGTAGGTTGGCGCCGCTCGCGGTGCTGCCTGCTCTTCTGCTCGCGGCCTGTGGGGGGTCGGGGGGATCGTCCGGCGGTTCGTCGTCGTCGGACACCGTCAAGGTTGGCCTGCTGCACTCGCTGAGCGGCACCATGGCCATCTCCGAAGTCACGGTGAAGAACTCCGAGATGCTCGCTATCGACCAGATCAACGCCAAGGGCGGCGTGCTCGGGAAGAAGATCGAGCCGGTTGTCGAGGACGGCGCCTCGGACTGGCCGACCTTCGCCGAGAAGGCGCAGAAGCTCATCTCGCAGGACAAGGTGGCCACCGTCTTCGGTGGCTGGACGTCGGCCAGCCGCAAGGCCATGCTGCCGGTGTTCGAGAAGAACAAGGCGCTGCTCTGGTACCCGGTCCAGTACGAGGGCCTCGAGCAGAGCCCGTACATCTTCTACACGGGCGCGACCACCAACCAGCAGATCATCCCGGCGCTGGACTACATCAAGGAGCAGGGCAAGAAGAAGATCTTCCTGGTCGGCAGCGACTACGTCTTCCCGCGGACGGCCAACAAGGAGATCAAGGCCTACGCGGCGGCGAACGGGATGACGATCGACGGCGAGGAGTACCTCCCGCTGGGGGCGACCGAGGTCTCGACGATCGTCAACAAGATCCAGCAGGCCAAGCCTGACTTCGTCTTCAACACGCTCAACGGCGACTCGAACGTGGCCTTCTTCAAGCAGCTGAAGTCGGCCGGCATCGGCCCGGACCAGATCCCGACCATGTCCGTGTCCATCGCCGAGGAGGAGGTCAAGGCGATCGGCACGCAGTACCTGGCCGGCCAGTACGTCGCCTGGAACTACTACCAGACGACCGACACGCCCGCGAACAAGGACTTCGTCGCCGCGTTCAAGGCCAAGTACGGCTCGGACAAGGTGACGTCGGACCCGATGGAGGCCGCGTACAACGCCGTCTACCTGTGGAAGGCCGCGGTCGAGAAGGCCGGGTCGTTCGACGTCGCGAAGGTAAAGGCCGCGGCTGACGCCGGCGGCATCGCTCTCGACCTGCCGGAAGGCCACGTCACCATCGACGGCGCCACCCAGCACGTCTACAAGACCGCCCGCATCGGTCTCATCGGCACCGACGGCCAGATCAAGGCCGTCTGGTCGTCGCCCGGCCCGATCAAACCCGATCCGTACCTGAAGAGCTACCCGTGGGCAGCGGGACTCTCCTAGGCACCTGACGGGTCGACAAAGGGAAATGGTTGGGTTGACGTGAACGGGTTCCTGAACCAGCTGCCGATCGGGCTGAGTATCGCGGCCGTGCTGCTCATGTCGTCGCTCGGTCTGACCTTCACCTTCGGTCAGATGGGCGTCATCAACATGGCGCATGGCGAGTTCATCATGGTGGGCGCCTATACGACCTACATGCTGCAGAGCTGGGCCGGGCATGAGGCGGTGCTGGCCGCCCTGCCGGTGGCGTTCGTCGTGGCGGGCCTGTTCGGTGTGATCCTGGAGCGGACGCTGATCCGCAGGTTCTACGGGAGACCACTGGACACGCTGCTGCTCACCTGGGGAGTCTCACTGATCCTCCAGCAGCTGGTTCGGGACCTGATCGACAACCGCGGCGTCCAGGTCGTCGCCCCCGGTTGGCTCATCGGGGGCGCAGACTGGGGCGGCGTCCGGATTCCCTACAACCGGGTGTTCATCTTCGCCCTGGCGATCGTCTGCCTGGCGGCGATCTGGCTCTACATGAGCCGCACCCCGGCCGGCCGGCGGATGCGGGCCGTGATGCAGAACCGCGAGCTCGCGGCCTGCAGCGCGGTCCGCACCGACCGGGTCGACCAGCTCACGTTCTTCCTCGGCTCGGGCCTCGCCGGCGTCGCCGGGGTCGGCCTGACCCTGGTGGGCACGATCAGCCCGACCCTGGGCCAGCGCTACATCGTCGACGCGTTCCTCGTGGTCGTCGTCGGCGGCCTCGGCCAGCTGCGCGGCGCGGTGATCGCCGCCTTCGCGCTCGGCCTGCTCAACAGCTACTCGGAGTTCTGGACCAACTCGAGCCTCGCCAAGGTGATCGTCTTCGTGGCGATCGTGGCCTTCCTGCAGGCTCGCCCGCAGGGCCTGTTCCAGCTGCGCTCGCGGGCGTTGACATGAGCGCCCCCGCCGACGTGCCGGCGCCGGTCGGGGCCCCCGGCGGTGGCTGGCGCTCGAAGCTGCTGACGGCACGGGCCGGCTGGCTGTCCTCGTTCGCCGTCGTGCTGGTGGTCGCGGCCATCGCTCCGCTCTTCCTCGGCGCGTCGTACCAGCTGCCGCTGTTCACCAAGTACCTGTGCTACGCGATCATCGGGATCGGCATCGGCCTGGCCTGGGGCCAGGGCGGCATGCTGACCCTCGGTCAGGGCCTGTTCGTCGGCCTCGGCGGCTACGCGATGGGCATGTACCTCAAGCTGCACGACGCCGGCCCGGGCAAGGTCCCGGACTTCATGAACTGGAGCGGCGTCGAGAAGCTGCCGGCGTTCTGGGAGCCGTTCCGCAGCCCCGTGGTCGCGCTGGTCGCGGTGATCGTCGCGCCGGTCATCGTCGCGACGCTCCTCGGCCTGCTGGTCTTTCGCCAGCGCGTCCGCGGCGCCTACTTCGCGATCCTCACCCAGGCGCTCGCGGCCGCGTTCGTGATCCTGCTCATCGGCCAGCAGGGCTACACCGGCGGCACCAACGGCCTGACCAACTTCAGCTCGTTCTTCGGCATCGACACCTACGCGGACAACGGCCGCCGCGAGCTGTACTACATCACCGCCGGCGTCCTGCTGGTGATCTTCCTGCTGCTGCGCCTGGTGGTGCTCAGCCGGTTCGGCCGGCTGCTGCTGGCGATCCGGGACGGGGAGGACCGGGTCCGCTTCCTCGGCTACGACCCGACGGTCATCAAGACGATCGCGTTCGCGATGTCCGCGGTGACGGCGTCGGTGGGCGGCGCGCTGATCGTCCCGGTGATCGGCATCATCAACCCCGGCATGCTCGACATCGTCCCGTCGATCGAGCTGGTCATCGCGGTCGCCGTCGGCGGCCGGTACTCGCTGGTCGGCGCGGTCGTCGGCGCGATCGTCGTCAACTGGGCGAAGTCGACGTTCTCCGACGACTACCCGTCGGCGTGGACCTACTTCCAGGGCGCGCTGTTCATCGGTGTCATCGCGTTCCTGCCCCGCGGCATCTCCGGGCTGTTCTGGACGATCCGGGACAACGCCGCCTGGGCCGCCGGGCGGCTCGGCCTGCGGCTGCCGGGGGACCGCGCGGGCAGAGCCTCCGGGCCGCCGGCCGGCGTCCTCGACGCGGCCCCCAACCCGAGCGCGGTGCTGATCCCCGACCAGAGCACGTCCGGCGCGAAGGGAATGACCTGATGACCACGGACGCGCCCGCCCCCGCCCCGGTCGACCCCCCAGCCGACGCGCCGGCCGACGAGGCGCTGCTCGCCGTCCGCGGGCTGCGGGTCGTCTTCGACGGCTTCGTCGCGATCGACGGCATCGACTTCACGGTGAACCGCGGTGAGCTGCGGTTCCTCATCGGCCCCAACGGCGCGGGCAAGACGACGCTCGTCGACGTCATCACCGGGCTGACGAAGCCGACGAGCGGTTCGGTGACCTTCGCCGGCACGGAGCTGGTCGGCCAGCGCGAGCACCGGATCGTCCGGCTCGGCATCGGCCGGACGTTCCAGACGGCGACCGTGTTCGAGGAGCTGACGGTCCTGGAGAACATCGACCTGGCGGCCAGCTTCCGCACGCCCGTCCCGGCGCTGTTCCGCCGGCGCAAGGGCATCGGTGACCGGGTCGCCCAGGTGCTGGAGACGACCCAGCTCACCGAGCTCGCGAGCCGCAAGGCCGGCATCCTCTCGCACGGCCAGCGGCAGTGGCTCGAGATCGGCATGCTGCTCGCCCAGGACCCACGGCTGCTGCTGCTGGACGAGCCCGTGGCTGGCATGACCAAGGACGAGCGTGAGCGCACCGGCCAGCTGCTCCAGCAGATCGCCAGGGAGCACACGGTCGTCGTCATCGAGCACGACATGGAGTTCCTGCGCCGGTTCGCCCGGCTGGTCACCGTCCTGCACGAGGGCAAGGTGCTGATGGAGGGCACCGTGGCCGAGGTCCAGGCCGACCGGCGGGTCCAGGAGGTCTACCTTGGCCGCGCGTCCGAGGAGGCCGGCGGCCCCGTGGCGGCGGCCGCGGAGCTGGAGGCGGCGCCGTGAGCCGGGGCGCCCGCCCGGCCGCCCGCCCGGCCGCCAGCCCGGGAACCGCTGCAACGAACGAGCGAACGGAGCCGACGACACCATGACCGACGACCTGATGCTGAGGGTGACGTCGCTGGACGTCGGCTACGGCCGGGCCCAGGTGCTGTTCGGCGTCAGCCTGGAGGTCCCGCGCGGCTCGCTGGTCTGCGTGATGGGCCGCAACGGCGTCGGCAAGACGACCCTGCTCAACGCCCTGCTCGGCGTGCTCAGCCCGTCCGCCGGGAAGATCGAGTTCGACGGGAAGGACGTCACCAAGGTCCCCACGTACTCGCGGGTCCGCCGGGGGATGGGGTACTGCCCGCAGGGCCACGAGACGTTCCCGCAGCTCACCGTCTACGAGAACCTGCAGGTCACCTGGGAGGCCGCGAAGGGCAAGAAGGGCGCGATCGACGAGGCCCTCGACGTCTTCCCCAGGCTGAAGCCGTTCCTGCGCCGCCGCGCGGGGTTCCTCTCCGGCGGCCAGCAGCAGATGTTGGCGATGGCCCGCGCACTGGTCACCGGCCCCCGCATGCTGATCCTCGACGAGCCCACCGAGGGCATCCAGCCGTCGATCGTCGCCGAGATCGAGGAGGTCATCGAACGCCTCCACAAGGAGGTCGGGCTCGCGATCCTGCTGGTCGAGCAGTACGTCGACACGGCGATCAAGCTCGCCGACAGCTTCATCGTCCTCGACGCCGGGCTCGTCGCGCACGCGGGCACCGCGGCCGACCTCCAGAACGCGGACCTCGTCCGGCTGCTGGCGGTCTGAGACATCCGGGCCGGTTCGTCGCAGCTGGTTTCGTCCGGATTATGATTGCGAAACTCGGTGATGCGGACAGTGGGGGGTCGGTGGCGGTGGCGGAGCCGGCTCAGTCAGTGGATCTGCGCACCGACGTCGCGCATTCGGCCCGGATGTACGACTGGTATCTGGGCGGCAAGGACAACTTCCCGGCCGACCGGGTGGCCGGCGAGAAGGTCCGCGAGGTCCTGCCAGCGGTGCCGCAGTCGGCCGTGCAGAACCGGGCCTTCCTGGTTCGCGCGACCCGGTTCCTCGCGCGTGAGGCCGGCATCCGGCAGTTCCTGGACATCGGCACCGGCATTCCGACCCGGCCGAACCTGCACGAGGTCGCGCAGGGCGTCGCGCCCGAGGCCCGGATCGTGTACGCCGACAACGACCCGATCGTCCTCGCGCACGCCAGGGCCCTGCTGACGAGCACCCCCGAGGGCCGCACCGCCTACCTCGACGCCGACGTCCGCGACCCCGAGCGCATCCTCGCCTCGCCCGAGGTGCTGGAGACCCTCGACCTGACCAGGCCCGTCGGGCTGTCGCTGGTGGCGATCCTGCACTTCGTCGACGACGAGGACGGCGCGTACGACATCGTCCGGCAGCTGATGGCCGCGCTGCCGGCGGGCAGCTACCTGACGCTCAGCTGCCTGACCGCGGACTTCGACCCCGGCCCGGTGAAGACGGCCGTCGGCGTCTACCACGCGCAGGGCCTGACCTGCGTCGCCCGCCCGCACGCCGCGACGCTGCGGTTCTTCGACGGCCTGGAGGTCGTCGCTCCCGGCCTCACCCCGACCCACCTGTGGCGGCCGGACGACCTCGCGCCGTCACCGGAGGCAATCGCCGGCGGCAACATCATCTACGGCGCCGTCGCCCGCAAGCCCTAGCGCGCCAGCCGTTTCGGCGCGGCCGGTCGTGACCGGCCCCGGTGGTCGGGCCGTGACGTGCCGGCAATTCGACTACCGTCAGTAGCGTGGGGGCGCCGACCGGTCGTGGGGACCTGCGAGTACGGGGCGTTTCATCCCGTCGCAGGGTGTCCGTCGCGGCGCTTGCCGTGGTCGCCGCGCTCGCGCTGGCCGGCAGTGGGCCCGCGTCCGGGCCGGCCGGGCTCACGGTCCCGCTGGCCGCCCTCGCGTCCCCGGCCCTCGCCAGCGCCGCGGGCGATGACCTGCCGGCGCCGGACGAGCTCGGCGGTCACGGCGTCGGCTACCAGACCGTGACGATCGTCGACGAGTTCAGGAACCGGACGCTGACCACCGCCGTCTGGTACCCGTCCGAGGCCCGGCTGCCCAGACCCGGTGGCACCGCCGGCGGGTCGGTGAACCCGGCGAGCTACGAGATCGCGCCGAGGGTCGGGATCCAGTCCCGGGTGGCGGTCGCGGACGCACCGGTCGAACGGGGGCGCTTCCCGCTGGTGGTGATCTCCCACGGGAGTGCCGGTAACCGGGTGCAGCTAGCGTCGCTGGCCGAGGTGCTGGCCAGCCACGGCTACGTCGTCGCCGCGCCCGACCACCCGGGCGACACGATGGCCGACTTCGCGGCCGGCCGGGACGAGTCCCAGATCGGCGAGGCGAGCGACCGGCCGCTGGACGTCAGCGCGGTCATCGACTGGATGCTGTGCCCCGACCGTGAGTTCGGGCCGGTGCTGAACCCCGACCAGGTCGCGGTCGTCGGATTCTCCTTCGGCGGGCTGACCGCGCTGGTCTCGCCCGTCGGGTTCGTGCACGCGCCCGGCGACCCGAGGGTGCGGGTCGTCGTGGCGATCTCGCCGGCGAGCGAGGTGCTGCCGGCCGGTGTCGTCGCCAGGATCCGGGTGCCGACGTTGCTGATCGGGGGCACCGTCGACCCGCTCACGCCGATCGAGCACAACGCGGACCAGACGTTCGGCGAGCTGACGTCGGCGCCGGACCGGCTGGAGGTCCGGGTGCCGCAGGGGACGCACAACTCGTTCACCGACCTGTGCGACCAGGCCTACCTGGCCGCGAACGGACTCGTACCACAGGGGATCCGCGTCCGCCTGCAGCTCGGCGCGCTGGTCACCTGCCTGCCGCCGATGGTCGTGGCCGCCCAGGCACAGCAGATCGCCCGCTGGTACACCGTCGCCTACCTGGAGCGTTACCTGCGCGGCGACGCCCGCTACGGACGTTTCCTGACCCCCGCCGCGTCCGCGGCCCTGCCGGTACCGGTCACCGTCCGCACGGCGCCCTGACCGCCGGCGGCCAGCCGGCGGCATCGCGGCTGTGGTCCCGGCTGGCCGGGCCGGGGCGGTCCCACCTGCGGATCCGATCACGGTGCACCGGCCCGGTGGTGGCCGTGCGCGCGAAAAGAATGACCGCGCGTGCCCGGACCCGTTACCGTATGCCGACCGGGCTGAGACTGGCCCGTGCCTGGTCGTCAGGCGGGCCGCACGGCCGGTGCCGTGCCGGTCGCGCACTTCGGCGGCCCGGCCAGGTGGCGCGGGGGCGCTCGCGCCCCACGAGGAGGTCATCCCACCCGATGTCCGCGCGGCAGGTGCGCAGGTTCCAGCTCGAACGGGACGTGGACGTGTCGGGGGTGTCGGGGACCGGCGCCGTCGCCTACGGCGCCCAGTCGCCGGACGGCACCTGCGTCCTGTGGTGGGCGTCCGGCCTGGAGTCGACCACGATCTACCCGAACATGGACACCCTGCTCGCCGTCCACGGCCACGGCGGGATGACCAGGGCCATCTACATCGACCCCGAGAGCTGGGACGGCGCGCCGGGCGCGGGCGTCGACGGTGGCGGTGACGCCGCCGATCGCCTGGCGAGCCCCGCGGCGCCCGCGTGCCATGGCACGGGCGCGGGCGGCCCGGCCGACGCCGCGGAGCACGAGGCGCCGCTGGCCGAGCCGGAGCTGGACGAGGAGCCGGCCCACGCGGTCAGCCGGGCGGCCACCAGCAGGGGAGGGCCGCGCGCGGCGGCCCACCAGCCGGCCACCCGCGCGGTCAGCCGTTCCCTGCGGTCCCCGACCCGCTCGGCCTGACCACCGCCCGGGGGCCGGTCAGCCCAGCGGGCGGAACGAGCCCTGCGGACGGTCGTACCCGTCGTGGGTGTAAACGGCCAGCGTGGCGGCGACGTCCGGCGGCTCCAGGCCGTGGGCGCCCAGGGTGAGCCAGAGGCTCGACATCAGCATGAGGCTGTGGTGCAGGAGGCACTCGGCGTAGCCCGCGACCCGGGTGTGAGCCGCCGCGCGGAACGCCGTGGCCGTGCCGACGTCGTCGGTGAGCGCGGCGAGCGCCCCGGTACGGACCTGCGCGGTCAGCAGCTCCCAGACCCGCTCGGTCTCCGGGGCCTGTGGGCCGCGCCAGATGCCGCAGAGGGTGAGCCGGTCGAGCACCTCGGACGGCGCCGCCCCGGTCCGCAGGTGCAGCACGACGGCCCACGAGGCGATCAGCCAGCACACCGAGCGCAGCGTCGGCATCGGGTCGCCCGCGAGGCGGCCGGCGAGGACGGTCTCCGCGTCGGAACGGGTGGTCGGATCCAGCCAGCGGGCCACCTGCTGCTCGACGGTGACCAGCTCGGTGATGGGCAGGTCGGCCGGGTCCGGGCGCGCGAGAGCGGCTGCGCGTCGGGACACGGTGTCCACGAGCGCCAGCACGCCTGGCTCGGGAAGCGTCTGCCAGGCAAGACCCGCAGGCGCCATGGCGCCACACGCTAGACCCCGGGACGGGGGCTCCACCACACGGATGGGCGAATCGGCGCGACGACTTGTGCGCGCGGTGCGCGCGAGGCCGTCCGGGCCGGTCCTGGGTGCGGGACCACGGCGATTGCCGCGGTCCCGCACCAAGGCGTGACCAGAGGTCGGGCCTCAGCCGCCGAGCAGGTCGAGCAGCGCAGCCGACTGCTCGTCGGCGGCCTCGGCCACGTGCCGGCGCCAGAGCGCCTCCGCCGCGTCCGGGTCGCCCTGCTCGATCAGCTCCACCAGGCGCCGGTGCACGTCCAGGTGCGCGCCCAGCTCGTCCCGGCCCTCCGCGTCGGCGGGGCCCGACAGCTCGGGACGCTCGCCCGCCGCCGGCTGGTGGCCGGTCGCCGCGGTGTGCAGGATGTGGCGGAGCATGTTGTCGATCACCGTGAGCGTCTGGTTTCCGGCCAGCTCGACGAGCAGGTGGTGGAAGCCGTTCAGCGCCGCCCACGGGTCCGGGCCGGTGCCGTCCTGGCTGGCCGCCGGAGCGGCGGTCACCTGGTCGCCGTCCATCGCCGCGGCGGACTCGCTCAGCGCGGCCCGCAGCCGGCTCAGCACCGGCCCGGCCGGCGCCTCGGCCAGCATCCGTACCGCTGGCGTCTCCAGGGACGCCCGCGCGTGCTGGACGTCGGCGACCGTCGTCTGCCTGTGCTCCAGCACGAGCCCGGCGTAGCGGGCCGCGACGTGACCGTCCGGCCGGTGCACCCGGGCGCCGCCGTGCGCGCCGCGGCGGACCGAGATCAGCGCCTCCGATTCCAGGACGCGGAAGGCCTCGCGCAGCGTCGGCCTGGAGACGCCGAACTGCTCCATGAGGACCGCCTCGGGAGGCAGGGCGTCGCCCTCGACCAGCTCGCCGCGCACGATCTGCCGGCGCAGGTGCGCGGCGACCAGCTCGGCGGTCTTGGGGACCCGCACATGGCGCCCGACCCGCCCGTCGTCCAGCAGCGACGGCGGGGCGGGGCGACCCGTTCCGCCGGCCAGCGCGGCCGCGCCCACCGCTGTGCCCATCGGGCCGCCCACTCTGGTCATGCGCACCGGGTGGGCGCTCCGGCGGGCCGTGTCGAGATTGGTGGCCGGTTGCAGTAACGCCATGACTCGTCCCCCTGTGGGTGGCTGGGCGGCCTGCCGCCCAGGCCGCGAGCTCGCTCTCGCGATGTCGCGGTGAGTCTTGCAGGGGAGTTGTAGTCACTCGGTCACGGGTCGCGTAATACCACGGTGTGATACGAAGAATGTAACACACTGTGAAGATGCCTGATTACGATCCGTAAATGTAGGTTGCCTACGGACTACTGGTTCCGCCGCTGCCGACCGCCGTCAGCTGGCGTCTCAACCAGGGATTCTACGGCTGCGACAGACGGTGGCTGGTGCGGGAGACCGTCGCCCTGCCGAGCACGCTCGGTGGCGCTGCTGCCTGACCCACCTCGACGTCGACCACGGCCAGTCGCCGCCCGAGGTGGCGGACAGTCGCCACCGCCGTCACCTCCGCCTCCAGCGTCAGGAAGCGGACGACCGTCAGGTCGAGCGACAGGGTGTGCACCGTGGAGCCGGTCGGCAGCCGCCGGGCGAGCACGGTGCCGATCGCCGCCTCCACGAGCGCGCAGCTGGCGGCCGTGTGCACCCGGCCGAGGCGGTTGGCGAGCCAGGCCGGCGGCGTCAGCCGCAGGGTCACCCGGTCGCCGTCGTGGTCCACGTCGGCGGCCAGCTCCGCGAGCAGGGGATGCGACGGCGGCCGGTGGCGGACCAGCCCGTCGGGTGTCTGCCGCGCCGCCGCGTCCGCCTGACCGCGGTCGGTCGGGCCGGCGCGGTCGGCCAGCCCGGCGGCGTCCTCGGCGCGGTCCCGGTCGGCGCTCGTCGACCGGATGACGGCGCGGATCGCGGTGGCCGTCGCCAGCGGGCGGCCGCCGGGGTGCTGACGGTCGCGGTCACCCGGCGTAGCGGCGCGCCGGCCTCGTCCGCCTCGGTGTCCTGCACCCGCGCCTCGGCGCGCAGCTCGACCTGGCGCGGACGGGTCCGGCCGGCCGCCTGCGCGGGGACGAACACCGACACCGCGGGCGCGGCCGCCCCGAGGCCAGGCCAGCCCTCGGCCGGGCCGCGGGTGTGCAGCTGGAGAGCCGCGGTCTGGGTCAGCTCGTCGGCCGCCAGCCCGGCGTTGCCCGCGGCACCCATCGCGATCTCCGCGAGGGCGGCGACGGCGGCCGTGCCGAGGTGGCCACCGGGCGTCGGGCCGGCGAGCCAGGCCGGAATGGTCATCGTGGCGGTGGCACGCCCCGCGGCGGTGGTGAGCAGGCGGGCGCCGGCGGCGTCGGCGAACGGGCTGCCCACCGGTACGCCGGTCCGCGCGGCCTCGTCGGCGGGCGCGGTGCCCGCCGCGGCCTCGGTCGCGCCCCCGGCGGTCAGGATGCCCGCCTCGTCCCCGATCACGTGCTTGTGTCTAGCAGGCTTCAGCTGATTACTGAATAAATGGTCCCGGTCACGTGACGTGCCTCACTCCGGGATGGGTGAATGTCGTTCCCGGTGCCGCGTCGCACGCTCACCGTTCAGCCATAAATGTCGCAATTGCGCGTTCCGCCCGTGTGCGCGGATGTCCGCGTGTCGATCGCGCGTGGTGTACCGGCCGCGCCGAGTAGACCCGCCGGCGCCGGCGCCCGCGGGCGGACGGACACTGGATCCGAGAACGGGGCCGGTGCCGGGACACCGGCCCCGTTCTCCCGTCACCCGCCAGTTCCTGTCGTCACGCGGCGTTGTTCTCCGCGCGGTTCTCCCGCGCCGGGATGTCGGCGGTGTCCGGTTATCCCTCACCCGCGTCGTGGCCCGGCTCCGGCGGTGTCGGGGTGACGGAGCACTGCCAGCGGGGGCCGAGGGTGATCGTCAGCAGGGTCGGCTCGGCGTGGTCGACCTGCAGGGTGACGTGGTCGATCCGCCAGCGCTCCCGCAGCAGGTGGCGGGCGGCGTCCTGGATCCGGTGGCAGTCCCCGGCCGGGTCGACCAGCAGGTGCGCGGACAGCGCGGCCATCCCGGAGGTGACCTCCCAGACGTGCAGGTCGTGCACGTCGGCCACCTCGTCGAGGGCGGCCAGCGCCCGGCCGATC
Organism: Frankia sp. AgB1.9; assembly: GCF_016786355.1. GTDB lineage: Bacteria > Actinomycetota > Actinomycetes > Frankiales > Frankiaceae > Pseudofrankia. The sequence continues at coordinate 20,794 of NZ_JADWYX010000058.1, read as the reverse complement.
TCCGCCGGGTCGACGCCGACCGGGGCCGCCTCCATGAAGACCCGGCCGGTGTCACGGATCAGGCCGTACCCGGCGCGGACCATCATCGCGGCGACGACCAGCGCGGCGAGCGGGTCGGCCCGGGTGAACCCGGTCAGGATGATCACAAGGCCGGCCGCGGCCGTCGCCAGGAAGGCGAACAGGTCGGTGAGCACGTGCTGGAAGGCGCCCTCGACGTTCAGGCTGCGCCGGTCGGCGCGGGCCAGCAGCGTCGTCGCCCCGACGTTCACCGCGACCCCGACGAGTGCGGTGACCAGGACCGGCGGGCCGGCGACGCCGGTCGGGTGCACGAGCCGGCCGATCGCCGGCACGGCCAGCACCAGGGCGAGCGCGAGCAGCGCGAAGCCGTTCGCCTGCGCGGAGAGGATCTCGATTCGCCGCCAGCCGTAGGTCAGCGGGCCGCCCGCCGGGCGCGCGGCCAGGCGCATCGCGACCAGCGCCAGCGCCAGCGAGCCCGCGTCGGTGAGCATGTGCGCCGCGTCCGACAGCAGCGCGACCGAGCCGACGGCGAAGCCGACGATCGCCTCGGCGATCAGGAAGCCACCGATCAGGGCCAGCGCCGCGGTCAGCAGCCTGGCGTCCGCCGACGCCGACGGCCGGTGGGTATGCCCGCCTGGGCCATGGTGGTGACCGTCGTGGCCGCCGCCAGGCTGGTCGTGGTCGGGCTCAGGGTGGCCCGCGTCGGGTCGTTCCTCGTGCCGCGAGGCGGCCGGGGAGGCGGCCGGCGAGACGTTCGGGGAGGCGGTCCTGGACGCGCCGTCCGGGCCGTGGCCGGCGTGCGGGCGCGGACTGCGCTGCTCGTCGGCCGCGTGGTTCGTCGGACCGGTCACCGATGCCCTCGGTGGCGGAATGGCCCGTTCCTCCGGCCGTCCAGCGCGTTCAGCGTGATTTCCAGGACACCCACCGGAATAGGCGCCGAAACGGTTTCCGAAATCATTTCCGGCGCATTCGTTGGGGTTTTCACGGGCATGCTCGCCACAGTACGCCGGAGAGTCCTTCCGCCCATCCTGCTCGCCGTTGTTCGACCCGGGTGCCGGGCGGCCTGACGAGCCGGCCAGCGCCACTGCCTGCCCAGACGCCGGCGGCTCCCGGGCGACCGGTGTGGCCGGCGACGGGTGAGACGACCGGCCGGTGGGCACGAAGCGCTGGACGGGCGGGCGGTTCACACCCGCCACATGCCGCCGCAACCGAGGAGACGTAGCGTGGCGACCATGAGCGACACGCCGATTCCGGCCGTCGGCGTCGAGGAGGAGTTCCACATCCTCGATCTGGTCACCCGGGCGTTGGTCCCCCGGGCCGGGGAGATTCTGGAGGCACTGCCAGCCGGGCGCTTCACCTCCGAGCTCCTCAAGTCCGTCGTGGAGACGAACAGCGCGCCGACCCGCGATCTGGCCGCGCTGCGCGCCGACCTGGTCGACCTGCGTCAGGAGCTGGCCGCGGCCGCCGAGCCGCTCGGGCTTGGTCCGGTCGCCGCCGGCACCGTCCCGATCGTCGACCCGGACCGGCTGGAGGTCAGCCGCGACCCGCGTTACCTGCAGATGACCGAGGAGTACCAGATCCTCGCCCGGGAGCAGGTGATCTGCGGGGCGCACGTGCATGTCGACGTCGGTGACCGGGACACCGCCATGGCGGTCATCGCCCGGGTCGGCCCCTGGCTGCCGCTGTTCCTGGCCCTCTCGGCGAGCTCGCCGTTCTGGCTGGGCGCCGACAGCGGCTACGCGAGCATGCGCACGATGGTCTGGCAGCGCTGGCCGACCGCCGGGGTGACCGGCCGGTTCCAGACCGCCGCCGAGTACGACCAGCTGGTCGCCGACCTGGTCAAGTCCGGGGTGATCAGCGACCCGGGCATGGTCTACTTCGACATCCGGCCGTCGGCCCACCTGCCCACCGTCGAGCTGCGCGTCTGCGACGCCTGCCCGGACGTGGACACCGTCGTGCTGATCGCGGGCCTGTTCCGCGGCCTGGTCAGCCACTCGGTCGCCGCGATCGAGGCCGGGGCGCCCGTCGAGCTGCCGCGCGCCGAGCTGCTGCGGGCCGCCACCTGGCGGGCCGCCCGCTCCGGGCTGGAGGGTGACCTCGTAGAGCCGTCGGGCGGCGGCGCGGGGCCGGTGCCGGCCGAGGACCTGCTGGGTCGGCTGCTCGCCGAGATCCGGCCCCAGCTGGAGGCGGCGGGGGACTGGGAGCTGCTGACCGAGCTCGCCGAGCAGGCTATTCAGCGTGGCAGCGCCGCCGCCGCGGCCCGCCGGGCCTTCCTGCGCCGCGGCCTGCTGACGGACGCCGCCGACCTGCTGCTCGCCCGCACCCGCCAGGCCGAGCCGAGCCTGACCGGCTCGGCGGCCGCCGCGGGCTCCGGTGACTCCACCGCGCTGGCCCGGGCCGACCGGGTCGCGCCGGCGCTGCTGTCCGGGTACCAGGGCCGGCCGGACTTCCAGCCGGACGGCTACGACGAGGCCCTGGACGCCCGTGGCCTGGTCCGCCCGAGCTACCGGGGGGTGCTGCGCACGCTGGAACGGATCGGCCCGGCGGCGCTCGCGGAGCGGGCCGCGGCCCGCCGGGCCACCCAGACCGCCCAGGGCATGGTCTTCCGCGTCGCAGGCGAGGACGAGACCCGGCCGCTTCCGATGGACCTGGTGCCACGGATCGTCGACGCCGCCGACTGGGCGATGATCGGTACTGGCCTGGTCCAGCGGGTCCGGGCGCTGGAGGCCTTCCTGCGGGACGTCTACGCCGACGGGCATGCCGTCGCCGACGGGATTCTGCCCGCCTGGGCCGTGCCGGCGTCGCCGGGCCTGCGGCACTGGGGGCACGCTGTTCCCGCGGGCGCCATCCGCGCGACCGTCAGCGGCATCGACCTGGTTCGCGGCGGCGACGGCCGGTGGCTCGTGCTGGAGGACAACCTGCGGATCCCCTCCGGGGCCGCCTACGCGGTCGCCGCGCGCTGGCTGACTCGCGGCGCGCTGCCCGAGCTGTCGGTCCGGCCGGGGATTCTCGGCCTCGACGCGGTGCCGGCCCTGCTGCACGCCGCGCTCGTGGCCGCGGCGCCGACCCGGGCCCGCGGCCGCGACAGCCACGGCGTTCCGGCGGTCGCGGTGCTGACCAGCGGGCCGGAGGACTCCGCGTACTTCGAGCACCAGTTCCTGGCCGAGCAGATGGTCGTCCCGCTGCTGGAGCCGCGTCACCTCGTCGTCGACGACGGTGCCGTCCGCTACCTCGACCCGGCCGGCGGAGCGCCGCGGCCGGTCGACGTGCTCTACCGGCGGATCGACGACGACGACCTGTACGCCGCCCTCGGTGCCGACGGCGCGCCGCTCGGCCCCCCGCTGGCCGCCGCGCTCACCGCCGGGACCGTCAGCCTGGCCAACGCCCCGGGCAACGGCGTCGCCGACGACAAGGTGGTCTACGCCTACGTCAACCGGCTGATCCCGTACTACCTGGGTGAGCAGCCCGTGCTGGACGACGTCCCGACCTACGTCTGCGGCGACCCGGCGCAGCTCGACCACGTGCTGGCCCACCTCGACGAGCTGGTCGTCAAGCCGGTCGACGGGTACGGCGGCGCCGGCGTCCTGATCGGCCCGCGCGCCCAGGCGCACGAGCTGACGGAGGCTCGCGCGCAGCTGCTCGCCGAGCCGCGGCGCTGGATCGGCCAGGAGGTGGTCGCGCTGTCGACCCATCCGACCTGGGCCGTCGACGACGTCACGGCCGCCGAGGCCCCGGGGGCCGGGGCCGGCGAGGGCCGGTTCGAGCCGCGCGCCGTCGATCTCCGGGCGTTCGTGTACCAGGGCGAGCAGACGGTGGTGGCGCCGGCGGCCTTCAGCCGGGTCGCCCCGGCCGGCAGCCTCGTCGTGAACTCGTCCCGGGGTGGTGGCTGCAAGGACACCTGGCTACTGCGGAGCTGACCTGGTCCGGTATGCCCCGGTCGATCCGGGGCACAACGGAGCAAAGGGGCGAGCGGCGCGACCGGCAGTCGACGACCGGACGAGCGATGATCGGGAGCGGACATGTGTGGGCTGAGCGGGGAGCTACGGCTGGACGGCCAGCCGGCTGACGTCGCGGCGGTCGCCAGGATGACGGCGGCGCTGGAGCGGCGCGGCCCGGACGGCGTCGGCCTGTTCTCGGCCGGCCCGGTGGCGCTCGGCCACCGTCGGCTGAAGATCATCGACCTGTCCGAGCGCGGCGCGCAGCCGATGACCGACCCGGAGCTGGGCCTCACGGTCGTGTTCAACGGGTGCGTCTACAACTACCAGGAGCTGCGCGACGAGCTGACCGCCGCCGGCTACCGGTTCTTCTCCGGCTCGGACACCGAGGTCGTGCTCAAGGCCTACCACCGGTGGGGGGTCGGCTTCGTCGACCACTTCGCCGGGATGTTCGCGATCGCCGTCCACGAGCGTGACAGCGGCCGGCTGGTGCTCGCCCGGGACCGCCTCGGCATCAAGCCGCTCTACGTCAGCGCCGACGCCAGCCGGATCCGGTTCGCCTCGACCCTGCCCGCGCTGCTCGCCGGCGGCGGGGTGGACACCGAGCTCGACCTCGTCGCGCTGCACCACTACCTGTCGTTCCACGCGATCGTCCCGCCGCCGCGCACGATCCTGCGCGGGGTGCGCAAGCTGCCCCAGGCGACGGTCCGCGTGATCGAGCCGGACGGGACCAGCACCGACAAGGTCTACTGGCGGCCCGACTTCACCCGCCGCGCCGAGCACGCCAGCTGGTCGGCGCTCGACTGGCGCGACGCCGTCGCGGAGAAGCTGCGCGTCGCGGTGCGCCGCCGGATGGTCGCCGACGTGCCCGTCGGCGTGCTGCTGTCCGGCGGGCTGGACTCCAGCATGATCGTCGCGCTGCTCGCCCAGGCCGGGCAGGCGGGCCTGGCGACGTTCAGCGTGGGCTTCGACGCGGCCGGCGGCGAGACGGGCGACGAGTTCCACTACTCCGACCTGGTCGCCAAGCACTTCGGCACCGACCACCATCAGATCCTCGTGCCGAACGTGGACCTGGCGCCCGCGGTGGACGCGGCCATCGACGCGATGAGCGAGCCGATGGTCAGCCACGACTGCGTCGCGTTCTACCTGCTGTCCCAGGAGGTCGCCAAGGACGTGACCGTGGTGCAGTCCGGGCAGGGCGCCGACGAGGTGTTCGCCGGCTACTCCTGGTATCGGCCGCTGGCCGCCGTGCCACGGGAGGAGGCCGTCGAGAACTACCTGCGGGTCTTCGCCGACCGGGCCCACGCCGACCTGGCCGCGGTCGTCTCGCCCGACCACCTGATCGAGGCCGACGCGAGCCGGCACTTCGTCGCCGAGCACTTCGCGTACCCCGGCGCGCAGACCTCCGTCGACGCGGCGCTGCGGATCGACTCCACGATCATGCTGGTCGACGACCCGGTGAAGCGGGTCGACAACATGACGATGGCCGCCGGGCTGGAGGCGCGCACGCCGTTCCTCGACCACGAGCTGGTCGAGCTCGCGGCCGCCTGCCCGCCGGAGTACAAGCTCGCCTCCGGCGGCAAGGGCGTCCTGAAGGACATCAGTCGGACGCTGCTGCCGGACGAGGTGATCGACCGTCCGAAGGGCTACTTCCCGGTGCCCGCGATCCGTCACCTGTCCGGCCCGATCCTCGACCGGGTGGCGGCGGCGCTGCACGACCCGGCGGCCCGCCGCCGCGGCCTCTACCGGGCGGAGTGGGTGACGGCGGCGCTCGCCGCGCCCAACGAGGAGCGCACCAACCTCGGCGCGAACGCGCTCTGGCAGGTCGGCCTGCTGGAGATGTGGCTGCAGGCCCACGGAATCTGACCGGCCGGCCAGTCGGGCAGGTCCCCGAAGGCCCAGCGGGACCACAGTCCGCGGGCCGAGCGGACGGGTCGCGACAAGGCGGCCTTGCGTGGGCCAATCCCTCCATCACGCCTTGCAACTGGCAGAATACGAACTGTGAAGATCGAGGAGCTGGGAGCGGACGGGACCGAGAAGGCGTACGACGCGATGCGCCAGCTGCGCCCGCACCTGACCTCGGCCGGGTTCGTCCGGCTCGTCAACGAGGTGCAGCGACCCCAGGGCTACCGGATCGTCGGGTCCTGGGACGCGGCCTCGGGCCGGGTCGTCGCCGCGGCCGGCTTCCGGCTGCAGCACATGCTGGCCCACGGCCGGGTTCTGGTCGTCGACGAACTGTCGACCGTGCCCGCCGCCCGGGGCCAGGGCCACGCGTCCCGGCTGCTGGCCTGGCTGGAGCGCGAGGCCCGCTACCACCACTGCGTCCAGGTGCACCTCGACGCCGGCACCCACCGGTATGACGCGCACCGGCTGTACGTCCGCAACGGCTTCTCGATCAAGTCCTTCCGGCTGACCCGCCGCCTGTGAGCGGGCGGCCCGTGGGACGTTGTCCGGGGGTCAAGCCGGGCGCGGGGTGGCGAGCGCGACGGCGTTCTCGCGCAGCACCAGCCGGCGATCGGTCGGGGTGAGCGCCTTCGTCTCCGGCACGTAGTCCAGCGGTGCCGGCAGGCCCTCGATGTGCGGCCAGTCGGAGCCGAACAGGACCCGGTCGGCGCCGACCCAGCCGACCACCGAGGCCAGGTCGTCCTCCCAGAACGGGTTGATCCAGACGTGCCGGCGGAAGATCTCCACCGGGTCCTCGCGGAACCAGCCGGGCAGCTTGCGCGCCTGCGAGCGCAGCTTGCGGAACAGGTCCGGCAGGAACTCGGCACCGTTCTCGACCGAGGCGACCCGCAGGTTCGGGTACCGAGCCAGGTGGTTGGACAGCACCATCGTCAGCAGGTAGTTGTGCACCGCCTCCTCGATCGCGAAGCTGGCGATCGTCGGGCCGTAGCCGGCGCCCGAGAAGCTGAAGCTGTGGCTGTCCGGGCCGTACCCGTCGGACGACACCCCGCTGTCGCCGGCGTGCACGACCAGCGCGAGCCCCGCCTCGTTCAGCCGGGCCCAGAACGGGGCGAACATCGGGTCGAACGGGCTGCGCTGGCCGAGCGCCGTCGTCGGCGCGGCGGCCCGCATGACGACCATCCGGGCGCCGTGGTCGATGGCCCATTCCAGCTCCTCGACGGCCCAGTCGACGTCGGCGAGCGTCAAGTACGGCGCGGTGAGGACTCGTCCCCGGTAGTCGAAGGTCCAGTCCTCGGCGAGCCAGCGGTTGAACGCCCGGAACGTCGTCGTCACCGCCACCGGGTCGTGCCGCAGCGGCTCCTCGTAGATCATGCCGAGCGTGGGGAACAGGAAGCAGCCCTCCAGCCCCTGCTCGTCGAGGACCCGCAGCCGGGCGGCCGGGTCGCGGTACTCGGCCCGGACCGGCTCGCTGTCGCGGATCAGGTCGAGCGGGTTGGCCTTGTCGGGGTTGCCCCGGAAGTAGGCCGCGAGGCAGCCCGGCCTGGAGATCGGGTCGAACGTCGCGTTGGACACCGCCCGGCTGACCTGGCCGCCGAGTACGTGGTACTGCCGGCCGTTGATCGTCGCCCACTGCACGCAGCGCGGCCCGTCCCGCGGGTCCAGATGCCGGGTGAAGGCGTCGACGGCCTCGTAGTAGTGGTTGTCCGCGTCCCACACGGGGTGCCCAAGCTCTTCCACCCCGCGATCGTAGAACCGGTTCTACTGCCCGTGCAGGCTTACCGGGTCCGGTATGCGTCAAGGTCCCAGATTTGGGACTCCCAAATCTGGGACTACTGGATGGTGGCGCTGTCGGACCGGGTGGGCGGCGACGTGTTCAGGTGCCCCGGGTGCGGGTGAGGGCCAGTTCGCCGGCGCGGACCCGTTCGAGGCTGCTGGCGACCGCTTCGACGACCTGCGGCAGTGAGGCCGTCAGCTCGGTGGCCGACTCCTCATAGTCGGCCAGGTCGTCGACCTGTGCCGCCGCGAGCAGCGCCATCGGGTCGGCCAGCCGGTCGCGCAGCCAGGCGACCGGGTCGCCGGTCAGGGCCCGGTCGAAGACCCGTTCGCCCGGCTCGTTGTCGGTCACCACCGGGTGGTGGTGCACCCGGTCGCGGCTGCCCGGTCCGCGCTCCACGGACTCCAGCAGATCGACGCGCAGCAAAGACGTGTCGACGACGATCCGCTGCGAGGCGTAGATCGACCCGCGCCACGGCTGGGGCTCGACGAGCCGCAGCTCGACGCGCACCCCGCGCTCGGGCCCCTCCTGGCCGGGCGCCGGGTCCGGATCGACGAAGTACAGATCCCTGACGGTCACGGCCAGCCGGTCGAAACAGAAGACGCTCAGCATCCGGACACCCCTTCCCCTCCAGGTCTAAGTACCAGTGAAGACGGGGTCGCGCTTCTCCAGGAAGGCGATTGGGCCCTCCATGGCGTCTTTCGAGCGCATGACGGCGCCGCCCTGGCGCTCCTCGATGCCGAAGGCGTCCGTCTCGGGCAGTGTCTCCGTCTCGCGCAGGGTCGCGAGGATGGCACGCACCGCCAGCGGGCCGTTGCGCGCGATCCGGTCGGCGATCTCGCGGGCCTTGGCCAGTGCCTGCCCGTCCGGTACGACGTGGTTGATCAGGCCGAGCTCGTGCGCGCGTCGCGCGGTCAGGTCCGCGCCGGTCAGCAGCATCTCCGCGGCGACGGCGTAGCCGATCTGGCGGCGCAGCCGGACCGCCGAGCCGGCCATCGGGAACAGGCCGCGCTGCACCTCGGTCACCCCGAACACGGCGCTTTCCCCGGCGACCCGGATGTCGGTGCCCTGCAGGATCTCCGTGCCGCCCGCCCGGGCGAAGCCCTCCACGGCCAGGATCACCGGCTTCGTCGGCCGGTACCGCTTCAGGTAGGCCTTCAGCGAGATACCCGGGTCGTCCTGCAGCCGGATGATCCACTCGTTGTCCCGGACCCCCTGGCGCAGCCGGATGATCTCGCCCAGGTCCATGCCGGCGCAGAACGTGCTGCCCGCCCCGGTGAGGATCGCGACCCGCAGCGAGTCGTCCTCGTCGAGCCGGCGCCAGGCGTCGTAGAGCCGGCAGAGCACCTCCGCGTTGGTGGCGTTCCGCTTGGCCGGCCGGTTCAACGTCACCGTCAGCACGGCACCGTCAGCCTCCACGAGCACCAGCGGCTCAGAGGCCTCGGCGAGCACGAGCGGCTTAGATGCCTCGGCGAGCACGAGCGGCTCTGGGGCCTCGGCGAGCGACCCCGGCTCGGTGGTCTCAACGAGCGACCCCGGCTCCGTGACCGACTCCGACAACGGGTCCTCCCAGTGAACTAGAACACGTTCCACCGACTGGGTCGGACGATAGGCGACCGCGGCCTGGCTCACAAGGGGATCACCCGGGCACGTCCCGGGGCCGAGCTCACTCGGGCCGCGCGGCCTCGGTGAGCGCGGCGAACCACCGGACCCAGCGGCGCTGGCCAGGAGTCTCGACGGCGCGGGGCCGGTAGTGGCGACGCGTCCAGGCGACGGCGTCCTCGGCGGGGTGGCCGGCGAGGACCGCCATGCACGCGAGCACCGTCCCGGTCCTGCCGGTGCCCCCTCGGCAGGCGACCTCGACGCGGCGGCCGGCGTGGGCCAGCTGGTAGGCCTCGCCGATCGCCTGGGCGGCGGCGTGCGGGTCGCGCGGGGTACGGAAGTCGGGCCAGTCGAGCCAGACCGCGGGCCAGTCGCCTTCGCCGGCGGCCGTCGGGGCCGCGGGCTGGCTGGACGGCCGCACCGACCGGCGTGGGGTCCCGCCCGCGCGTCCCAGGTAGAGGCCGTGCTCCGGGCGCGGCCCGTCGGGCAGACCGTCCCGCTGGCCCCGCCCCCGGATGTGGGTGCCGTCCGGCAGCCGGATGACTCCGCTCAGCGGCGCGCTCACGTGCACAGTATGCAATTTGGCCATCTGTCGTCCTCGTCCGGACCCGCGGGCGCGGGCCGCGCACCGTCACCCGTGCCAGTGCCGGCCCGGTGGGCAACCTGGTTGTGCCGATTCGCGCGCACATGGTCGCGCGTCGGACAGCGTCGGGCGACGCAGCTGTGTTGACTGTGTCCATGCGGTATGTGACAGGGCTTGACGCGGTCAAGGGCTCGAAGAAGATCTCGAAGATCGGGCTGGGGACCTGGCAGTTCGGGTCGGGCAACTGGGGCTACGGCCCGGACTACGCCCGTCGTGAGGCACACCAGATCCTGCGGCGCGCGCTCGAGCTCGGGATCACCGTGATCGACACCGCCGAGATCTACGGGATGGGCGCGAGCGAGCGGATCGTCGGCGCCGCGCTGCGGGACGCCGGCGAGGAGCTCGCCGAGACCGCCTTCATCGCGACGAAGATCCTCCCGGTCGTCCCGGTGGCCTCGGTCGTCGAGCAGCGCGGCCTCGCCAGCGCCCGGCGCCTCGGGATCCGCCGGCTCGACCTCTACCAGATGCACCAGCCGAACCCGATCATCAAGGACGGCCCGGCGATGCGCGGCATGCGCGGGCTGCGCGAGGTCGGGCTGATCGACCACGTCGGCGTCTCGAACTACTCGCTCACCCGCTGGCAGGCGGCCGAGACGGCGCTCGGCGGGCCGGTGCTGTCCAACCAGGTCGAGTACAGCCTGGTGCACCGGGCCCCGGACGAGATCCTGATCCCGTATGCCGAACGGTCCGGCCGGCTGATCATCGCCTGGAGCCCGTTGGCGCAGGGCCTGCTCTCCGGCCGGTACGACGTGACTAACCAGCCCGCCGGCAAGGTCCGGATCGGCAACCCGCTGTTCCTGACCGAGAACCTGGCCCGGGTCACCCCGCTGCTCGACGTGCTGCGCGAGGTGGCGGCGGCGCACGACGCGAGCTGCGCGCAGATCGCGCTGGCCTGGGTGATCCACAACCCGTGCGTGATCGCGATCCCGGGCGCCTCCAGCGTGGCGCAACTGGAATCCAACGCCGCGGCCGCCGAGATCGCGCTGAGCGACGACCAGTACGCCGCGCTGACCGACGCGGCGGCCCGGTTCACCCCGCTCACCGGCCCGTCGGCCTGGGCGGCCATCGCCACCCAGCGGATCCCGCAGCTCTCCCGCTGAACCGGCGCTCAGCGGGGGCCGATGGCCGCGAGCGCGCCGACGGTGCCGTCCACGCGCAGCACTGTGATCCGGCCGTCCGCCGCACCGGTCGCCAGGATCGTTTCGCCGTCGCCGGCGGGCCAGACCGCCAGCGCGTTCGGCCCTGAGGACGACGGCCACGGGGGCGTGGCGGGGTGCGCGGGCCTCGGCCGGGTGGCCGTCGGGCCGCCGGCGTGGCCGGCCGGCGCCTGACCGACCGAGCCGTCCAGCGTGAGGACCGTGAGCCGACCGGCCACGCTGTCCGCGACGACCAGCTGGCCCCGCGCCGTCACGGCGAGCGAGGCGGGCGCCGTCAGCCGTGGTCCGGCGCCGTCCCAGGAGGTGGCCAGTGGGTCACTCGGCGGCTGGTACCGGCCGCCGGCGACGGTGAGCAGTTGCCCGGCGGGGGTGACGGCGCGGACGCGGCCGTTGCCGGTGTCCGCGACCAGGACCCGCCCGTCCGCCGGCGCGAGCACCCCCGACGGCCGCAGCAGCCGGGCCCTCGCCGCCGGGCCGCCGTCGCCGGAGTCGCCGGGCTGGCCGGCAGGCGAGGCACTCGCTGGTGCGGCGCCGGCCGGCCGGAGGTCGACCCGCAGGACCCGATGGTTGCCGGTGTCGGCGATGACGAGGCGTCCGGCGACGTCGACGGTGAGGCCGCGCGGGCCGCGCAGGACGAGGTCGGCCGGGTCGAGGCTGGTCCAGCCGCGCGATTCGGCGCCGTCCGGCCTGGCCCTGGCCGCGCCGCCGGCGACCGTGTCGACCAGGTCCGCGCCGACGTCGACCCGCCGGATCAGACCGTTGCCACTGTCGGCCACGAACAGCGAGCCGTCCGGGCCGGCGGCGAGGCCGGTCGGGGTGTCGACCCGGGAGCGGCGGGCCGAGCCGGTGTCGCCGGAGAAGCCAGCCTCGCCGGTGCCGAGCACCGGCCACACGCCGGCGTCCGGCCCGATCCGCAGGACGACGTGGCGGGCCGGGACGCTGACGTAGACCGCGCCGTTCGGGCCGACCGCGAGGCCGTGCGCGCCCGGCACGACGACGGGCACCGGCGCCGCCCCGCCCCCCCCCGGCCGCCCGGGCCCCGGAGGCGCCCCGGCCCCGGTGGCCCCGCGCGGTCCGTGCCGCCCCGCCGCG